>CAMWFH010000013.1 GCA_947173485.1 uncultured Clostridia bacterium
TGCCCAGCTTGTGGGCCTCGGCGATGGCGTTGCGCTCCTTGCGGGTATCCACGATGAACAGGGCGCCGGGCAGGCGCTTCATCTCGGTGACGCCGCCCAGGTACTTCTCCAGCTTGGCGATCTCGCCCATGTGCTTGATGACTTCCTTCTTGGGCAGCATGTCGAAGGTGCCGTCCTCCTGCATCCGCTTGAGCTGGTTGAGGCGGTCCACACGGGTGCGCATGGTCTTGAAGTTGGTCATCATGCCGCCCAGCCAGCGGGCGTTGACATAGTACATATTGCAGCGCAGGGCCTCGTCGTGGATGGCCTCCTGGGCCTGCTTCTTGGTGCCCACGAAGAGGATGGACTGGCCGCTCTCCGCCAGCTCCCGGACGAAGTTATGGGCCTCCTCCAGCTTCTTCACCGTCTTTTGGAGATCGATGATATAGATGCCGTTGCGCTCGGTGTAGATATAGGGGGCCATCTTGGGGTTCCAGCGGCGGGTCTGGTGGCCGAAGTGGACGCCGGCCTCCAGCAGCTGCTTCATGGATACGACATTCGCCATAGTGTTTTGTTCCTCCAGTTCATTTCAGTTTCTTACCTCCGGGCCCTTCATCCCCCCGGCCAACCCCTGGGGGCACCGACCGGACATCCGGGCCCGTGCGTAATGCTGGAATATGATAGCACATCTTCTCCCAGATCGCAAGAGCTTTTTCAAATTTTCCCGTACTTTCTTAAAATCTCCGCCGGCGGCGCTCCCCCCGGTAGGGCTCCCGGCGCTGGATGGGCTTGTCGATCAGGACGATATCGTCCCCGATCTGCTTGATGCACTCCCAGGGGACATAGAACTCCTCCCCCCGTCCAAAGAGCCCGAAGAACCGGGCCGGCCCCGGCACGATCAGGGCCACCACCTTCCCGTCCGGCACGGTGACCTCCACATCTCCCACATAGCCCAGCCGGCAGCCATCGCAGATATTGATGACCTCCTTGCACCGCAGGTCCACCATCCTGCACTGCATATCCCACATCCCCTTTCCTGGCATATCCTCACTTCCAGTATATGCGCCAGGAGCCGGGAAGTGCAGGTCCCTCTCTCAGCCTTGGGCGGCGGCGCGCAGCTCCCGGGCCAGAGCCTGGCAGCCGCTCATGAAGATGCCGATATCCGTGCTGGTGGCCACCCCGTCAAAGCCCCGGTCCAGGTACTTTTTCGCCCCGGCGGCGTCGCTGGTGAAGATCAGCGCCGGCTTGCCGGCGGCCTTGCAGGCGGCCAGGATGCGGTCGATGGCCGCCTCGAACCGGCTGTCGGTGAACCGGCCGGGGATCCCCAGGGAGATGGACAGGTCGAAGGGGCCAACGAAGATCCCATCGATGCCCTCCAGCGCCGCCACCTCCTCGATCTGCTCCAGGCACTCCAGGGTCTCACACTGGGGCAGCACCAGCAGCTCCTCATTGGACACCCGGATGAACTCGTCCAGGTCCTTGGCCCAGTCCTGGGCGCCGAACCCGCAGTGCCGCCCCTGGGCATAGCCCCGGCAGCCCTCCGGCGGGAACTTGGCCAGCTTGACCAGCCGGCGCATCTCCTCCATGGTCCGCAGGCAGGGGACGATCAGGCCGTAGGCCCCCGCGTCCACCGCCTGCTGGATATCCCGGTGGGTCACGTCCGCGATGCGGACAAAGGGGGCCATATGCCGGCTCTCCGCCGCCATGGCCAGGCCCATGACCGTCTCCGTCGTAAAGGGGCCATGCTCAGTGTCGATGATCACATAGTCCAGGTCCGCGCAGCCCAGGCCCTCCATCATCCGCACATTGCCGGTCATGAAGAAGGTGCCGGTGACCTTCTCCCCTCTCGCCAGCTTCTCTTTTACCCAATTCTTCATAGCGTCCTATCCTCCTATATCGAACTCTTCGCCTCAGACCGTTCCCCTTAGACCGCTCACCGCCGCAGCCGGAACTTGGACACCATCTCCCGCAGGACCGCCGCCTGGCCGGACAGCTCCTCGCTGGCGGCGGCGCTGGTCTCCGCCGTGGCCACGTTGGACTGGACCACATGGGAGATCTGCTCGATCCCCTGGGTGATCTCCTGGGCATTGGCGGCCTGCTCCTGGGTATAGGCCGCGATGCCGTCCACCAGCTTGCTCATCTCGTCCGCCTGGGCCACCACCGCCAGCATGGACTCGGAGGTGTCCTGGGCCGCTCTGGCCCCCTCCGCCATGGAGTCCACCGTCTGGCCCAAGAGGGCCGTGGTCTCCTTCGCTGCCGCGGAGGACTTGCCCGCCAGCATCCGCACCTCGTCGGCCACCACCGCGAAGCCCTTGCCGGCCTCCCCGGCCCGGGCGGCCTCCACCGCGGCGTTCAGCGCCAGGATATTGGTCTGGAAGGCGATATCCTCGATGGTCTTGACGATGCGGTGGATCTCCGTGGAGCGGTCAGAGATCTTCTGGAGCGTATCCGTCATATCCTGCATCTTCCCGCTGCTGGCCAGCAGGCCGCCCTTGACCTCCTGGGAGATCTGGCTGGCCCGCTGGGCGCCCTGGGCGATATAGCCCACGCTCTCGGAGACCGCGCTGATATGACCGGCCAGCGCCTCCACCTCGGCGGCCTGCTCCGTGGAGCCCTGGGACAGCTGGAGCGCGCCGCTGGACACCTGCTCCGCGCCGGCGGCCACGTCCCGGGAGGCGCTGTTGAGCTGGCCCATCACACTGTTGAGCCGGAGGGAGATCTCGTCCAGGGAGTCCCGGATCTTTGTGAACTCGCCGGTATACTCCTGCCGCAGGGTGAAGTCCAGTCCGCCCTCCGCGATCTCCCGCAGGACGCTGGCGATCTCATCGATATAGGTCACATAGTCCCGCAGCCGGAGGGTGACCCGGTTGAAGTCGTCCGCCAGCACCCCCAGCTCGTCGTTGGAATGGAACCGGATGCTCTGGTCCAGGGCCCCCTCGGCGATGCGGGTGGCGGCCTGGCTCAGCTCCGCCACCGGTCGGCCGATGATGCGCCGGACCTGGATGATCACCAGGAGGGTGAGGGCGGCTACCGCCAGCACCGACAGCGCCAGCATGATGGCCGTCAGCTGGCGCAGCTCCGACAGCACCTCCCCCTGGGAGACATGGGCCACCGCCATCCAGTCGCTGCCCGGGACCTGGGCCAGCTGGATATAGGTGCCCCCATCCAGGAACAGCCCTGTCTTCCCCGCCCGGATCTGCTGGGCGGCATATGGATAGATCCCGCTGGTCAGCTCGCTGAGCTTCTTGCCGGTGACGGAGGCGTCCCGGTGGCCGATGATGGTATCCGTCCGGGTGTCCACCAGGAAGATCCCGCCGGTGTCCTCGATCTGGATACCGCTGACGATCTGGGAGATGGAATCCAGATACACGTCCGCTGCGGCCACGCCCCGCACCCGGCCCCCTGGCCCTTTCAGGGCCCCGGAGGCCCCCACCACATAGGAACGGCTGTCCTCGTCAAAGTACACGTCCCCCAGGATGAAGTCCTGGGAGCCGATCCCGTCCTGATACCAGCTCTTCACCAGGGCGTTGAAGTCCGGCCCCGGCACGAAGGAGGCGTGGTACAGGGAGCCGTCGGTCAGCGCCACATACAGCCCCGCCGGATATGCCTCGCTCTGGCCCGCCGTATGCCGTATGTAGGCCTGCATAGTGGGGATATCCATGTTTTCATACTCGATCGTATCCCGCTGGACCTCCAGCATGGTCAGCGTGTCGTTCATCCAGGCCCTGGTCTCCTGGATGGTCCGCTCGGTGGTGGTCCGCAGCAGGTCCTCGCTCTTTTCCAGCAGGGCGTTGGACATCTGGAGATAGACCACCGACAGCAGCACCCCCAGGGCCAGCACCGCGCTGACCACCGTGGCGAATACCAGCTTGGACGTGACCCCCGCGCCCCGCTTGGTCCTCGGAGTGGGACGGACCGCCTGCTTCTCTTTTACGACTTCCATAGCAAACTCTCTCATACGCCTTTATAGTTTTGTTCGCGCTAACATGACAAAGCAGGATGATTATAACAGGCATACGGGAGAAGCGCAAGTGTTTCTTCACATTTCGATGCCGCTCGCCCCTAAAAAAGCCCGCGCCCCCTCCCTGCGCCGCCGCTCTTGATTTTATCCGGTAGATACCATATAATAGGGCCATCCCGACAGCCAAACTGATAAAAGGAGATCTTTGTTATGATCAAGCATATCGTCATGTGGAAGTTCAAGCCCGGCACCGAGGAGCAGGCCCGCCAGTTCATCGAGGGCCTCCGGGGCCTCTATGGCGTCATCCCCCAGATCCGGGAGCAGGAGGTGGGGCTGGACTGCGGTGTGGCCGGCAACTACAGCGGCGTGCTGGTGTCCGCCTTCGACAGCCTGGAGGACCTGGAGGCCTATAAGCGCGACCCCCGCCATGTGAAGGTGTCCAGCCTGTGCAAGGCCATCCGGGAGGACCGGACCTGTGTGGACTATATCGTCTGACCCACTAAGATCGCCGGCCGCCCCGCCAGGGGAGGCCGGACAGGACAAAAGGAGAACGACCTGATGGCAGGAGCATTTGAAACATTTTCCCTCCAGGAGCTGACCGCGAAGCCGGAGGACGCCTTCCGCCTAGCCTCCCTGGCGGCGGACCAGGGCCGGGAGATCCGGGCCTACAGCGGCAGCTACTACCGCTACGACATGGGTGACGCCCGGCTCAGCGTCCGGGCCGCCCGGAACTATGAGACCGGGGAGCTGGACCTGTGCGGTATGGACATCGCCCTGGCCGGCGCCCCCCTCTGGGACCTGACCGCCGTGGCGGACCTGACGGCCCCAGGGGCCGACCCCCTCAGCCGCACCCTCCTTCTCCGCCGCGCCGACGGGGAGGGCCTTTTCGCCGCGACGCTGGTGGCCGCCGACGTGCTGCCCCAGTTCGAGGGGCCGGTCCGTCTGGGGGTGTCTGGGCAGGCGGTGCGGGTGGACTACCTTCCCGCCGGCACGCCCCCCTCAGACCGCCTCCCCAACGGCGTGCTGGTGCCCTGCGGCTACCTGTTGGCCACCCAGTCCGCCCGGGCGACGGTGTCCCTGATGGACCCCATCACCGATGCCGACTTCGAGCTGGCCCTCAACACCGTCCAGCTCCGGGGCGTGGTGAAGGACGCCGTGGTGGGCGAGACCTATATGGGCCTGGAGCGGATGACCGTTTTCGTCCGCATCCTGGTGGAGACTATCTATGGCGACCTGGCCATCTGCCACCCCACCACCATGGTGGCGGAGGACCAGCGGGACCTGGTGAAGCCGGGGAGCGTGGTGTCCGTCCTCTGTGAGCTGACGGCGGATGCCGCCGTAGGGCGGTATGAGGCCGGCGTGGAGTTCGGCGAGGAGCAGGACCTGGCCCTGCTGCGCCACTTCTTCGAGCACGGCGGCGCAGACCGGCTCCGCCCTGCCCTCCACAGCGAGTGCCGCTACCACTCCGACTACTCCGGCAGCACCCTGGAGGGGGTGGAGGCCACGGTGGCTCTTTTGAAGGACGTGGAGGAGGCCCTGGACGAGGCGAGCCGCTACTACGCCTACCCCGCCCATATCCTCCGGGTGGACGAGGACCTGGACCAGCCCGTGCCCACCGCCTACGGCCCCGGCAAGCGGTGCCTGCTGTTGGCCCAGGGGGGCGAGGAGAGATATGTGGCCCTGTGCTTCATCGAGACCGACAGCCTGGGCCGTATCCGCACCCTCTGCCTCAGCCAGGACGGCCGCTACAACTTCCAGCGGGACGACCTGCCCCTGTCCGTGGCCGATGCCGAGCCCCCCGCCGATGCCCTGGAGGCTATGATGCCCTGGATGATCATGGGCGGCCTGCTCCAGGAGGCGGAGGACCTCTTCGCGGACAAGTCCGCTTTCCCCGCCTACGAGGCCCGGGCCAAAGAGGCCCTGGGCGCCATCCTGGACCGGGAGGACTTCGACGGCGCTCTTCAGGCCCTCTTTGGCACGCTCTACGCCGAGACCGCCGGCGGGGACGAGGAGAAGGGCGCGGCCCTCTATGAGGGCTTTTTGAACTATCCCCGGCTGGCCCGGCCGGATGTGGAGACCTATCAGCAGCAGCTGCTCAACGCCCTGGTCCTCCTCCAGCGGCTGGGCGCTCTGAACCGCCTGGAGGAGACATGATGGAGACCATCACCGAGATCCTGGCCCGAGAGCTGGGCCGGGAGACTGCCCATATCGAGAACGTCATCGCCCTGATCGATGAGGGCAACACCATCCCCTTCATCGCCCGCTACCGGAAGGAGCTCCACGGCTCTATGGACGATACCGCCCTCCGCACCCTGGCGGAGCGGCTGCAATACCTGCGGAACCTGGCGCAGCGCCGGGAGGAGGTGAAGGGGTCCATCGAGAGCCAGGGGAAGCTGACGGAGGACCTGGCCGCCGCCATCGATGCCGCCGCTACCCTGGCAGAGGTGGAGGACCTGTACCGCCCCTATAAGCAGAAGCGGCGGACCCGGGCCACTGTGGCCCGTGAAAAAGGGCTGGAGCCCCTGGCGGATATCTTCCTATCCCATGACCAGCCCTGCCCCGACCCGGCCGCGGCGGCGCTGGCCTTCGTAGACCCGGAAAAGGGCGTGGAGACAGCAGAGGACGCCATCCAGGGGGCCAGCGACATCATCGCCGAGAGGATCAGCGACGACGCCGGGGTCCGCAAGGTCCTCCGCTCCCTCTACTGGGGCCGGGGCCAGCTGACCTCCCAGGCGGCGGACAAAGAGCCGGAGGACAGCGTCTACCGGCTGTACTACAGCTTCTCCGTGTCCCTCCCCCGGGCCCAGGGCCACCAGGTCCTGGCCATCAACCGGGGAGAGAAGGAGGGGCTCCTGAGGGTGTCCGCCCAGATGGACCGGGAGGCCGCCCTGGTGTGCCTGCGGCGGCAGGTGGTGCCGGGCACGGCGGCTATGGCCATCGTCCGCACCGCGGCGGACGACGCCTACGACCGCCTGCTCCAGCCCTCCCTGGAGCGGGAGATGCGCGCCGCTCTGACAGAGCGGGCCAACGAGGGGGCGATCGGGATGTTCGCCCTGAACCTGAAGCCCCTGCTGCTCCAGCCGCCGGTGAAGGGGAAGGTGACCATGGGACTGGATCCCGGATACCGGATGGGCTGCAAGGTGGCGGTGGTGGACGGCACTGGGAAAGTGCTGGATACCACCGTGGTCTACCCCACCCACGGGGAGCGGCAGAAGCGGGCCTGCATCGACGAGCTGGCCCAGCTCATCCGGCGGCACGGCGTGGCCCATATCGCCATCGGCAACGGCACCGCCAGCCGGGAGACCGAGCAGATGGCGGTGGAGCTGATTCGGGAGGTTGGCGGCAGCGTCAGCTATATGATCGTCAACGAGGCAGGGGCCAGCGTGTACTCCGCCTCCAAGCTGGCGGCGGAGGAGTTCCCGGAGTACGATGTGAACCTCCGGTCGGCGGTGTCCATCGCCCGGCGGCTCCAGGACCCCCTGGCGGAGCTGGTGAAGATCGACCCCAAAGCCATCGGCGTGGGGCAGTACCAGCACGATATGCCCCAAAAGCAGCTGGACGAGGCCCTCTCCGCCGTGGTGGAGGACTGCGTCAACGCCGTGGGCGTGGATGTGAACACTGCCTCCCCCTCCCTGCTGACACAGGTGGCGGGGCTCACCACTACCACCGCCAAGAACATCGTCAAGTACCGGGAGGAGAACGGCGCTTTCACCTCCCGCAAGCAGCTCTTGAAGGTACCTAAGCTGGGACCTAAAGCCTTCGAGCAGTGCGCCGGGTTCCTGCGGGTGCCGGAGAGCAAGAGCGTTCTGGACAACACCGGCGTCCACCCGGAGAGCTACGCCGCGGCGGAGCGGCTCCTGGCGATGACGGGCTACACCCTGGCGGACGTGTCGGAGGACCGGCTGGCGGGCCTGCCGGAGAAGGTGGCCGCCCTGGGGGAGGCCCAGGCGGCGGAGCAGTGCGGCGTAGGCGCGCCCACCCTGCGGGACGTGGTGAAGGAGCTGATGAAGCCGGGGCGGGACCCCCGGGACGAGCTGCCGCCCCCCATCCTGCGGACCGATGTGCTGGAGATGAAGGACTTGAAGCCGGGGATGGTGCTGACCGGGACCGTCCGCAATGTGATCGACTTCGGGATCTTCGTGGATATCGGCGTCCACCAGGATGGTCTGGTCCATATCTCCCAGGCGGCAGACCGCCGGGTCCGCCATCCCTCCGAGGTGGCCGCCGTGGGAGACGTGGTGAAGGTGAAAGTCCTGGAGGTGGACGAGAAGCGCAAGCGCATCTCCCTGACCATGAAGGACATCTAAAAAAGCAAGACCGCCTGCCAGTCGGAACTGGCAGGCGGCCTCTTTTTGCCGGGTCGAGCCGCTGAGCGGCCCTTTACTTGCTCTGGGAGCGGTACAGGAACGTCACGATCTGGGCCCGTGTGCAGTCGCTGTCCGGGCTGAATGCGCTGGCAGAGGTGCCCTTGGTGATGCCGTTCGCCACGGCCCACTGGACCGCGCTGGAATAGTAGGCGTCAGAGGCCACATCCCCGAAGGAGCTGCTGCCATCCACCGCCGGGGAACCGGCTGCGCGGTACAGGAAGGTCACGGTCTGGCCGCGGGTCACGGTGGCATCGGGGCTGAACGTGTCAGCGCCGGTGCCCTTGGTGATGCCCTGCTCCACCGCCCACAGGACGGCGTCATAGTAGTACGCGCCGGGCTTCACATCGGTGAAGGGGTTGGCGCTGCTCTTGGGAGCCGGAGAACCGGCGGCACGCCACAGGAAGGTGACGGTCTGGGCCCGGGTGCAGGAAAGGTCCGGGCTGAAAGCGGTGGCGGAGGTGCCCTTGGTGATGCCGTTGGCCACGGCCCACACCACGGCGTCATAGTAGTACGCGCCGGAGGCGACATCGGCGAAGTTCACCAGGTTCTCCGGGGCGTAGCCCACGAAGTACAGGGACAGGTGGCCGGTGGTGAAGATGGCCCGCCCGGTCCGCACGTCATACATGGTCTCGCAGGCGTGGATGTTGCCGCTGTTGTCCAGGTAGTAGACCACGATGCCAGCCGGGTCTTGGCCCTTGGCCAGCTCGTAGGGCACGGAGATGGTGGCGTAGCCGCCGCCGAAGTCGGTGATGGTCTTGCTGCCGCTCTTCATGGTCAGGTCGAACACCGGGGCGTTCCCCACGGTCTCCTTCTGACGGGCGTTGAGAGCGGAGGAGCTGGCCGGGGCGATGGTCAGGGCGATCTTGCTGCTGGCCTGCTTCTGGATCTCATCCAGGGCGGCGGCATCGAAGGACGCCTCCGCGGCGGGCAGCTTGATGGTCAGGCCGCGGGTGCCGTTGTTCTCATCGGCGGCGGCCTTGGCGATCTCCTTGAGGGTGTCGGCGGGGAGCTCCACGGTGCGGATGGTCTGCTTCAAACCGGTGAGGTCCACCTCGACCATGCCGGTCTTGCCGCCTTCCCCGGCGACCGTATCCAACTGCTTCGTATCCAGCCCGCTGATCGTGGCCGTAGTGCCGGACACGGATGCGCTGACCTGGACGGAGTTGTTATCCCCAGACACGGGGACCTTGACGGTGGAGCTGCTGCTGCCGCCGCCGGAGCTGCCGCCGCTGGAGTTGACGGTCCAGTGGGCGTAGATGGTGGCGTTGGCAGAGAATACCGTGTCAGTCGTGACCTGGTTGCCGCCCTCAGCCATCGTGAACCAGCCATCAAAGGTATAGCCGCTCCGGGTGGGCGTGGGCAGGCTGGTCAGCTTGCCGTCAACGGTATTGGCTGTGGCCGGGGTCACTGTGCCGCCGTTGGCGTTGAAGGTGATGGTGAAACCACCCGGCGCCGGGGTCACGGTGCGGGTATAACCACAAGTGTTGCAGGTGGTGTCTGCATCGTCATCGTAGACATGGGCGCCAACATCGTTTTTCTCGGTGCAGGTAGAGGATGTGCAGGCGTGCCAATGTCCAGTCTCGTCCTTGCTCCAATCGGTGGCCCAGGTGTGGGTATGGGTCAGCGGGGGCAAGGTCTCGGTCTTGGTCTGCTGACACACAGTGCAGGTGAAGGTCTTGACGCCAGTCGCCTGCTCAGTGGGTTCTTTGGTCACACTGCCAGCATCCCAGGTGTGGGGCGCTTTGTCCTTGGACAGAGTCTCATAACCTTCATCAGTGCAGGCGTGCCAGTGGTAGTCGTTATCCTTGCTCCACTGGTCACTATAGGTGTGTTCCAACTGAGCGATCGTTTCTTGCTTGGTGTTGTTACAAACAGAACAGGTGTAAGTCTTCACACCAGGAGCGGTCAGTGTAGCGGGAGTTGTGACCGTGCCCTCGCCCCAATCGTGATTCCCTTCGCTGTCCTTCACAGTGCAGCTGTCCACCGTGCAGGCGTGCCAGTGCTTATCGGCATCACTGCTCCACAGAGGACTAACTGTGTGCTTGGGAAGGGTCTCTGTCTTCTTTTTACCGCACGCACACACGAGCTCTCTGCTTCCATCCGCTTCGTGAGTTGCGTCCGTGGTCGAGCCTTCTTCGACCGTCCAAGCGTGAGGCGCTTTCCCGGAAACCTTATCACAGCCTGAATCTGTGCAGATGTGCCAGTGCTCGGTTTCGCTAGTGGTCCAATCTGTACTGTAGTTGTGACCTGTTACGCCGATGGTCTCTTCTTTTTCTTTACCGCAGACACAAGTATAGACATTCTTACCATCTGCATCCGCAGTAGCATCTTGTGACTTGTCGGCATCCTTAGTCCAAGTATGTTCCGCCTCATCCTTCTTTAGGCTATTAAAGCCCTCATCCGTGCAGGCGTGCCAGTGGCTGACTTCATTGCTGCTCCAAGTCGTAGCGTATGCGTGTTCCTTTTTAACAACAGTCTCGGTCTTAGTCTGCCCACAATCCGTACAAGTGATGGTCTTCACACCGGTCTCGGTATAGGTAGGCTGAGTCGTTACTACGCCAGCATTCCACTGATGAGCAGTTTTCTCTGAAGGTGTCTTACATACTGTGCAGATGTGCCAATGATCATTAGCATCCTTCTCCCATGCGGTGCTGTAGCTATGGCCAGTAGCTTGGATCTCCTCTGTTTTGGTAAATCCGCAAATCGCACAGGTAAAGGTCCTTTCGCCAGCTCCTGTACAAGTAGGCTGCTTAGTGATCTCACTGTTCCAGGTATGCGCATCTTTCCCAGAAATCTCTGTGCAGCCATTTTCGCAGACGTGCCAGTGATTGGTGCCGTCCGATTTCCACTCCGTGGACCACTTGTGTCCGGTGGCGGGGATGGTCTCGGTCTTGGTCTGCTGACACACAGTGCAGGTACGCTTTTTCTCACCAGCCTCCGTACAGGTAGCAGGCTTGGTCACTGTGCCTTCATCCCAAGTATGTGCAGCATAACCGTCCTTCTTGCTGTTGTCTGTAACGGGGCAGTTCGCCGCAGTGCAGTTGTGCCAGTGGTGGGTATTGTCCTTGTCCCATTCCTCTGTGTTCCATTTGTGTCCGGCTACCACAGGTTCCGTTTTAGTCCCATTGCACTCCGAACATGTAAATGTCAACTCTCCATCTACTGTGCAGGTTGGATCCTTGGTCTGGATACCCTCGCCCCACTTATGTTCGACCTTTTTATCGATTGCGGCACATTTAGAGCAAATGTGCCAGTGGTGCGTTTCATCCTTGATCCAGGTAGTGTTGTACTGGTGACCAGAGGCCTTGATTGTCTCTGTCTTGGTCTGCTTGCACACAGAGCAGGTGAATGTCTTCACACCATCTTGTGTGCAAGTAGCTGGTGTAGTCACTTTTCCCTCATCCCACTGGTGTTCATGTGGGGCCGGTACAGTGACAGTTATAGACGCACTGGGAGAAGCTGTCTCGCTGCCCACGCTGGCGGTGATGGTATAGGTCCCCGCTGTTGCATCAGTGGAAACTGTTACCTTGCCGTTCGTAACACTGACTCCCTTATCAGCAGAATCGACAGTCCAGTTGACCGTCTGTCCTTCCATCCCCTGACCGTACTGGTCATACACCTTGGCGGTGTAGGTGACAGAGTCGCCTTGGGCGATAGTGGTGTCGGTCGCAACATTCTCTTCATCCTTAAAGATCTGGACAAACGTAGGAACTCTTTTAGGAACAAAAATTAAAAGCATTTGCTCCGCAATGGTAGTAGAACATTCTGCGGTCACGGTGACAACAGGACCGTTGCCATCATCATAGTTACTCAAAGCAGAATTGAGGATGGTCAATACAGCAGCATTATCGCCTCTGGGTTCCAATGTGACCCCATCCTTTGCATTAGCAAGAGACCACTCTACTTTTTGGTCTGTTATCTCTTTGCCAGCACTGTCCTTCAAAGTAGCAGTGAATGTGATTACTTTAGATTCAGACGTCTGCGGACTGGTTGTTCTGGGGACCGTAAAAGCAGGAACTGTTCCGCCCCCAGTTATCGTCCCTGTTCCATCGGCTTCTGGGTCATAGCTCAACTCAATAGATCCTGGTGCAGTGGGATCCTTGTATGCCTCATCACTCAACTCAGGATAAGCAAACGCATAAGTGCTGTACAAAGAACCATTTTTATGGGACTCATCAAACGTTGTATTGTTGAAACCAGGCGTATTTTTGCCGACCAAGAAGTAAGTATCCACCATCCCAGCGTCTTGGTCATCCCAAGTGCAGTCAACAGCATACCAAGCGCCGCCAAGCTGCACATAGTTCCAAGCGTGGGGACCTTTTTCGCCCGTCCCAGCATCTCCGGTGACAATCACACAGGGAATTTTGTACTCGTCACAGAGCAGCTTAAAGGATTTTGCGTAGCCTGCACAAACGGTATCTTTCTCAACAAGGGCACTGTAGGCAGTCTGGAAACCACGCCAACTTTTCGTGAATTTGTCAGTCTTCTGGTCTGTGTATTTCATATGACCACAGATCCAATCGTGGACAGCCTTGACCTTCTCGTAATCGCTCTTTCCCTCAAGAGTTCCAATCTCGCCTTTTGCCGCATTGATTGCCGCTTCGATAGCCGCTCGGTCTTTGGTGTCAGCATAGGCATAAATAGTATTGTCGCCATCAGGCGTGCCGACCTTTTCCGGTTCCGTAGTGGCCTCTTTATAGCCTACATCGCTTAATTTAAAGCTAGTAATGGCAGTCATAGTCCCTTCGTTGGTTTGACTATAGCCGTATGACCACTGTGTATTGACAAGCCAGGACAGCTCAGGATGATCATACAGTAATGCAGCAATCGCAGCCAGTATAATATCCTGTGCCTCGGCCTCACTTGTGCAGGCAACATTGAACGAAACATACGTTTTCGCATCGTTCTGATCATATTTCACAGGGCCTGCTTTCAAGGGGCTATCATCTGCATAGATTGCAGCATAGACAGCCTTGGACTCATCATCAAGCTGATCGAAATAGCTCCCGTTATACGTTGAGTGGTTTCCAAGTCCAAACGTATTCGGTAGCGGAAGAACATCTTCGATACTGCCGATACCCTCATGGGTGACCCAGACAATATCTCCCGCGTCTCCCTCCAGCTCTGTCTCTACCGCCAGGGCGGCGGTGGGCATCAGGGTCAGGAGCATCGTCAGCGCCAGGAGCGCTGACAAAAGTCGTTTTTTCATTTGCTACCTCCTTGATCAAAATTTTACCTGGGGAAAGGGTCTCGCGCAATCTTCTCCCTACACACCTCTCCTTCCCTGCCTGCAAAAAAGTGTACATTCCTGCAAATACACCTCTTGTTGTCAGCAATTCCATTATACTAAAGATCTTCCAACATTTCAACGGTTTATCCAAAATATATTTGAACAAAAAAACACCTACAGGAATGTACACTTTCCCGTCTCCCCGGCGCACGAAACGGGGCTGTCCCGCTGTCTGGGACAGTCCCGTTCCTATATCTCCCCAAAATGCCAATTATAGTTGGCTGACAGAATTTGGCAGTCGTGCTATCCTGTTCTTTACAGGAGGTGTTGCATATGCCAGATCTACCTAACACGCCCCGCCCCGGCCTGCCGCCGGAAAGGCCGCGCCTATGACCGCCATCTATGAGCTGCTGTACCGCCTGGGCGTCACCGCGAATTACACCGGCTTCTTCCATACGGCCTGCGCGGTGTCCCTGTGCATGGAGCAGCCGGAGCGCCTTGTGCTGGTGACGAAGTGGCTGTATCCGGCGGTGGCGGAGCAGTACGGCACCAACTGGAAAGCGGTGGAGCGGAACATACGGACCGTGGGCTGCATCATCTGGCGGGAGAACCGGCCCCTGCTGGAGCGGCTGGCCCGCCGGTCCCTGACCCAAAAGCCCTCTACCGCCCAGCTGCTGGCGATCCTGTCCGCGAGCCTGCTGCCGCCTGCCCCAGTGGACAAGGTCTGAGGGCCGCGGCGGCCCCGGACCGCCCCAGCAGGCCGTCCAGCACCCGCCCTATGTCGCCGTCGATGCAGATGGACCGGTCCTCGATCTCCGCCGGACAGAACGCCTCCCCGGCGTTGACGCAGGCATAGACCGCACTGGGGTCCCGGGCGGTCATCTGCCAGAAGGGGTACTTCACGATCCCCGGCGTATTGTGCCCCACCCCCAGCTCCAGGAACAGCACGCCGGTGTGCCGGTGGAGGAACTCGGTATACCGGCCGGCGGCGGCATACCAGCCCCCGTCCTGCACGAAGGTATCGTCCGCTCGGAGGTTCATGGTCATGGGCCTGCCGCAGCGGGGACAGCGGGGGAGCAGCCCGGACGGCACCCGCATATCCCGCTGCTCCCGGAACATCCGGCGCACCGCCGCCTCGTTGTCGTAGGTCTCCTGGTGGCAGGGCAGGGAGCATTGCCACAGACCGTAGTCCCCTTGGGTGTAGAACAGCCACTCCTTATCGAATCCTGCCAGCTGGAACTGGTGGTCCACGTTCGTCGTCAGCACGAAATAGTCCTTGTCCGCCACCAGCTCCAGCAGGCGGTCATAGACCGGCAAGGGGGCCCGCTGGTAGCGGTTCACCATGATCATACGGCTCCACCAGGCCCAATGCTCCTCCAGAGACGGAAAGGGGTAGAACCCCCCGGTATACATATCCTGGATGCCGTACTTGCCGGCAAAGTCACGGAAATGGGCCAGGAACCGCTCGCCGGAGTAGGTCATCCCCGCCGCCGTGGACAGCCCCGCCCCCGCGCCGATCACCACCGCGCCGGCCCGGTCAAGGGCCTGCCGCAGCCGGTCCGTCTGCGCCGAGAAGGCGGCGGTAGATCTGTTCGTCGATATCCTTGAAAACATTGAAGATCACCCTCTTGATAGAAGTCTCTTGCCGGAAAAACTCCCTGACGGTGCCGGCCCCGATCGCGGCGGCCTCCTGGTTGGGGAAATGGAACTCCCCGGTGGAGATACAGCAGAACGCCACGCTCTCCAGCCCCCGCGCCGCTGCCAGCTCCAGACAGGAGCGGTAGCAAGACGCCAGGTCCTCCCTGTCCTGCTGGGTGGGCCGGTCCTGGACGATGGGGCCAACGGTGTGGAGGACATACTTGGCGGGGAGGGCATATCCCTTGGTCAGCTTGGCCCGGCCGGCGGGCTCCGGGCAGCCCTGGGCCTCCATGAGCCGATGGCACTCGTCCCGGAGCTGGAGGCCCGCCGCCGAGTGGATGGCGTTGTCTATACAGCCGTGGCAGGGGCAAAAGCACCCCAGCAGGGCGCTGTTGGCGGCGTTCACGATGGCATCTACCCGCAGCCGGGTGATGTCCCCCTTCCAGAGGACGATCTGGGGCCAGGCACTGACAGCCGGCAGCGCGTCCCCCTCCACGATTCCCCGCCGGTCCCGCTCGGCGGTCAGGAGCGCATCCTGGAGAGCCAGGAACCCCTGGTCCAGCGGCATAGGCGGCCGGACGTTCATCAAACTGCGGAGCAGCCGCCGCTGGCCCTCCACATCCGGCGGGAACGCCCGGGCCTGGGCCCGGTACGCGGGCATCTCCTCCAGGAGCATGGCGTTGAGCTGCCGGATCTGTTCCAAATATCCCATCGGTCTCCCTCCTCTCATCGTCTATATCATAGCAGACCTTTTGGATGCTGTGAAGTACGCACAATATCGTGGTATAGGCACCAACAGGTAACTATGGGGCCGGGAGAAAAGGCCGGACTTGACCGCGCCATAGGTGGTATGGTAAAGTAAGGCTGTACATCCCCTATAGAAACTAAGTGACAGGAGGAGCCCATGATGGACGCCAAGACTTTGCCCGCCTGCCCCGTGGAGACGACGCTGACCCTGATCAGCGACAAATGGAAGGTCCTGATCATCCGGGACCTGCTGCCGGGGACGAAGCGGTTCGGGGAGCTGAAGAGATCTGTCGGCAGCGTGAGCCAAAAGGTGCTGACCGCCCAGCTCCGGCAGATGGAGGAGAGCGGTCTGCTGACAAGGACGGTCTATCCAGAGGTGCCGCCCCGGGTGGAGTACGCCCTGACGGAGCTGGGGCGCAGCCTGGAGCCGGTCCTAGACGCTCTGCGGGTCTGGGGCGAGACCTATAAGACCAGAGGGCCCTTGCCGGAGGGCGCGCCCTCCCCGTGACTGCCTGGGGACCGCAAGAGAACGAAAAGAGATCCCGCGCAGGGGCTGACAGCCGCCGCGCGGGATCTTGTTCATGCTCTTAGCGGTCCTTCCGCTTTCTGGGCGTCCGGACCAGCAGGACCACGCCCGCCAGGGACGCCAGGGCCAGCACCGCCCAGAGGGCGGTCCGGCTGGTGTCGCCGGTCAGGGGGACGTCCTCGTCCTCGATATAGACCCACTCCTCTGTCTCGGGGTCCCATACCTTCCGGTAGGTCTTGGGCACACCATCCTCGTCGATGGTGATCTCATCCGGGCTGTCCGGGTCGCTGGGGTCGGGCAGCTCGGGCTTTTGGGGCGTATCCTGCCGGATGTAGCGCAGGATGATGATCTCCTGACCGTCCTCGGTGGCGCTCACATAGGCCATGGCGGGGTCCGCCTGGTAGCCCTCGGCACCGGACTTGCCGTAGGCGGCTTCAGTGTAGGTGTACTCCCTGCCTTCATAGGCGGGCCGCTTGGTCACCCCGTTGGCGGTATACTGGGTCTGATCCAGGGGGAGGCCGCCGATGGTCTCCACCTCGGTGACGCCCTCCAGGATATCGCCCTCCGCAGTGCGGTGGTAGTACTCATGGACCACCTGATAGGTGCCCTTGCGTTCCCTGACGTAGCGCAGGATGATGATCTCGCTACCGTCCTCGGTGGCGGTGACGTAGGTCTGGCCGTCCTTGGCTCCGTAGCTCTGGCCGCTGGACCAGGCGCCGTAGGCCGCCTCGGTGTAGGTATAGGTCCGCTGGTCATAGACGGGCCGCTTGGTCACCCCATCGGCGGTATACTGGGTCTTATCCAGGGGGCGGCCATCCACGGTCTCGATCTCGGTGACGCCCTCCAGGATGTCGCCCCGCTCCCCGTCACGCAGGTAGTACTCATGGACCACCTTATAGGCCCCCTTGTGGAGCTTCCTGACGTAGCGCAGGATGATGATCTCACTGCCGCGCTCATCGGCGGTGACGTGGGTCCAGCCGTCATTGGCCGTGTAGTTCTGGCCGCTGGACCAGGGGCCGTAGGCCGCCTCGGTATAGGTGTAGGTCTTGTTGTTGTAGTCGAGCTTCTTGGTCACATCGCCCTCGTCATAGTCCTGGGCCTTGTCGGACGATACCCGGCTGACACTGGTCTTGCCCTCCAGGGTCCTGTTCCCGTTCTCGTCCTCTAGGTAATACTCGTGGACCACCCGGTAGGCGTAGGTGGGATCTGGATCGTCCGGGTCATCCGGCACATGGGGCGGCGGGGTGTCCGGCTCATCCTCCCGGTAGTAGCGGAGGATGATGATCTCATCGCCCTGGGCAGTAGCGGTCACGCCGGTCTTATAGGGTGCGAGATGATAGGCGTCCTTGCCCTCCATATAGCCGTAGACCGCATCCTTGGACGTGTATGTATGCTGCCGATCACCATTAGGCCGGAACTGGGGCACCCGGTCCACCTCGCTGGCATCATGCCAAGCCTCCAACTTATCAGAGTAGGGGACGATCGCGCTGCTCCCCTCGAAGGTGTAGGTGTATCCATCGGAATCCGACAGGGTGCCATTAAAGCTGCTCTCCCCATCCCGAGCCTGGAGAGATATGCCCTGCCCCTCTGACGTTCCTTCCCCACCGGTATCCTCATCAGGGCCTTCCTCTACATCGCCGGAGTCCTCTGCATCGTTGGCCTTCTCCCGGTAGTAGTACTCATGGACCACGTTGTAGCCGCCGGAACGGTAGTAGCGCAGGATGATGATCTGGTCGCCCTCCGCTGTGGCCTTGACGCTGGTCATGGTGTCGTCCTTACGATACTCCCAGCCCTCGCCGGCAGTGCCATCGCCTTCATATTCTTCGCCATCGTTATCAACTTTGACCAGGCGTCCATAGGCCGCGCCATCATAGGTGTAGGAATACTCTGTATCAGTCTTTTTAGGCGTAAAGCGCAGTATCTGCTCCACCGTGCTGGCATCATAGGTCGTGTAGCGATTTTCATTGGTCAAGTGACCGATATTGATGGTCTCCAGCTCACTGTTGCCCTCCCACTTGTCGCCGCTGCTGGTCCGCTGGTAATAGACGTGAATCACATTGTACTTTCCCTGCTCCTCTACTGTCTCTTCCCGGAAGTAGCGCAGGATGATGATCTGGGCACCGCCCTCGTGAGAGCCGTCTTCACCATGCTTAGTTGCTATGGCATGGGTCAAGTTATCCAGAGGCTTATAGGCATAATCTCTCGTGCCTGGGTCCTCCGCAGTACCGCTGCCGTTGCTACCCCTCCATGGATTGATAAATTCAGTTGTGACGCTATCCGCTTCCCCTAGTTGTACTTCCTTTTCTTCACCGCCCTTCGGCCAGGAGACCACCTTGCCATAAGCGTCCGAGAAGTGGGTGTAGGTGTTTCCTTTGTACACATCCAACAGATGGACATCCTTAGAGGTATGTCCCCCATCGTCATCATGTGATTTTCCATCGCAGTTCTTTGTAAACACCGGGGAAGCACCCTCAAAACTATAACTGCCGTCCGATTTTTTGAGGTAATACTCGTGAATCACATGGTAAGAGGCCTCTACCGGGTTGAACGTATTGGTAAAGGTCACCGCTGCACTTCCGATATAGTCCGAGGTCAGACTGCTGCTGTCGGTGTAGCGCACATCAAAGCCTATGATCTGATCGTCCGCCGCCACGATGCGATACTCGCCCGCAGGCAACATCGAACCTGTCGCCGCCGCCACGGTCGTTTTTTCTCCAGACTTTAGGGTGACCGTCTTAATGGGCTCACTGTCCCACCCTTTGTAAATGTTATAGGTATACACCCGGTTGTTGTCATCCGCTGGACTGCCCGGCCTGCTGATCTCCACCGTGCGTGCGTCCAGGGTCTCGATATTGATGGTGCTACCGGGGGTGGTGGTGGACTTGATAGTGTCCTCCAGTTTAACGTGAAATCCCATCTTTGGCGCTTCTTCAACAGTCTCTATGATGCGGTAGTTCCCATTACCGCGCAAACCGCTGATGGTCACACTCTCTCCCGCATGAAGCATCACGGTTGTGCCCTCTTTGTCGGTGAGTTCAGTGATCACATTTCCGTCCGTATCTGTAATTGTAGAGTAGGTGATTGGATTTCCGTTAGAATTGGTAATTGTATAGTAATACTTTACCTCGCCACCACGCGGGTCGTCATCTTTCGGCTTACTGATAGTGATCCAGCCACGCCCATCGACCGCCACTAAATCGCCATTCGCCTTGGGGCTTTCAATCGCTTTTGTAGGTTCTGTCTCGATATATTCTCGCCACCACACTTTAACTTTTTTCACTCTCTCATTTGATATTCCTGAAATCGAAACCCACAGTCTATGATCAAAAGATGGTGCAAGCTGCTTGGGGGTATTCAGTGTATATGTTTGATTTCCTTCTCTTGCGTTTTTTGCTGAATAATTTCGAGCTATCTTATTATCATCACCTTTTACGCCATAATTTGCTTGATATGTAACTTTTCCACTTATTTCTTTGCCAGACACATCATATAAAGGACCATATCCATAAAACTCTACATAAGCTGTGTTTTCATCTACTTTGAAAGAACCATATTGTCGGCTATCAGTATAAGTCAATGCTGTTCCTACAACAACACCCGACTGTTTGTTCACAGTCGTCTTTGGGTAAGTCACAGTATAGCCCTTTGTCCCGTCATAGGTCTCGGATACCTTAATGGTATAGTCGCCCTCAGTCAGGTGTTCCACAACGCCTATTTCCCCAGACTTTACCTCGATCTTTCTAGTTACATAGGGAGTTCCCCCAGAAATCGTGTAGTAGTGGGTCCTCGCCGGACCATTGGCATCTGCGGAAGGCGCGATAATCGTAATTTTGCTGTCATTGCCGTTGATATGCACCTTGCCCTCTTCGCCTGCCGGGACATCAAACTCACGGGATCCCACCAGGACGCTGAACCCGTCCGCCGAGCGGAGCTTGGTGATGGTATATTCCCCCTGGGGCAGATTGGCGCCCAACGTCACTGTTTGCCTGGCTTTAACGGTGACATCTTGGATGTTGAGCTTTGCGAGTTCTGCGTCAAACTCCTCCTGCGAACCATGGAGGGGCTTTCCGGTGAGCCGGAAAGTCACATCCGGCACATCCGCCGGCCGCGTGACCTCAATACTGCCGCCGTCCTTGCTGATATTCACGGTAGCCTGGGAAGCCCCCACATGCATGGAACTCACACATTCGTTTTTAATCACGTTCCACTCTCTGCTATCACCAGCAACCTGGAACCCATCGCCATTGGTCTGCTCAATGACGCTGATTTTGAAAGGCCCGCCCATATCGATCGTTTCCGAGCCCGTTCCCGTGATCGTAACGATCTTCTCAACGGGATCATACTCATCAGAACCCGACTTTTTGACCTGCGCCTCCACCCGGAAGATAAATTCCTGACCAGCAGCTTCCGCCGGTGTACCTTCGGCAAACTTCTTCTCAATGGTCAGGCTATAGGATCCGCTCCTAGCCTGCCCATCCGCCGCCAGCACCGCCGTAGACAGAGCCAGCACCACTGTTAAAAGGAGGATACACGCGCCAACTATGCGGTTACGTTTTTCGGGGACTTTCATCATCCATGCTCCCTTCTGAACAGTAAGTATTGCTGTCTCCTTTGGAGACAGCAGTCCTGGGGCTACCCCAGGACGCTCTATATCAAACGCATCTCTGCGTGCATTTTCAAGTTTCTTCCAGGCGGCTGTTCACCGCCGCGGCCAGCTCGGCCATCCGGCCCGTGAGGTAGGGCCCTGGGCACTCGGTCTCGCTGGAGAACATACTGTGGATCGTAAGGGTCCCGGTCTCGTCCCCGGTGTAGCGCAGCTCCTCGATTCCGTTGCGGCGGCAGATGTCGGCACACAGCTCGATGAGCGTCTCATAGGCCGCGTCGCTCACATGCCACGCCCCGCCCACCTCGTCGTTGGCCACCTCGATGGTCACCGCCTGGCTGTCGTTCTCCACGCTGCCGGAGCTCCACGCCCGGTCCCGCTCCTCCACATAGAGGGCCACCCGGCCGCTGCTGTCGATGCCGTAGTTGGCGGAGGCCCGCCGGTCCCGCTGGGCGAAGGAGGCCCCCACCGCCTCCAGGGCCAGGTCTCCCGCCATGTGGTGGACTGTCACCTTCTGTATCGTGTCCCCCCGTGGGAAGTCCGCGTTGGGCGACAGGTAGACATAAGCCGTCATGGGGCTGTTGCGCGCAACGACCTGGGCCGTCTCCTCCGCCGTCAGCAGGCGGCCTACCGTATCCGGTATCTGGGACCGGGCGGTGACGCACAGCACCAGCACCAGCCCGGCGGCGGCGCAGAACCCGGCCAGCACCAGCCATACCCGGCGGAACGCATCTCTCTTCGTATCCATCCCCCCTACCCCGCTGTCACCGTATAGTAGAGGCCATAGGCGAACAGCCCCGCCAGCAGGGCGAACAGGACCTTCGTCCCGCCGCCGCCCAAGGTATGCCCCTCCTCCTGGGCGCAGCCCGCCGCCGTCAGGACCAGGGCCGTGACCCCCAGATAGAAGAAGCTGGTGTCCAGTAAGTTATGGACCAGAAAAGCCGCGGTCATGGCCCGCAGGGGATTCCGCCGGTCCAGGGCCCGGAGGCCCGCCAGACAAAGCGCCGCCATGGCGATCCAGCCCGTCTCCACCCCCACATGGAGGGGGACGTTGTGGATATGCCAGGTGTTGAAATACTTGCCGCCATCATGCAGATCCAGCAACCGCCATTGGAAGGGACCCACCCCCACCAGGGGGTCCGCCGTGAGGTAGTGCAGGCCGCTGGCCATCATCTCCAGCCGCTCCGCGAAGGTGGCCACAGCGCTGGGCCGAATCAGCACCGCCGCCAGCGCCACCAGCACCCCCAGAGCGGCGATCAGCGCCGCCATTCTGGGCTTGGCCTCCAAAAAACGCCCAAGATCCTTCCAGAGGACCAGCACCGCCCCGGCGTAGGCCGCCAGCAGCAGGCAGACCCAGGGCACCCTGGTCCGGGCCGCCGAAAGATAGAGCAGCAGCCCCGTCCCCACGCCCAGGCTGGCCTTCGCCAGCAGTTGGCAGCCATACCGGACCGTCTCCCCCCAGGAGGCGGTCCGCTTTTTGTCCGCCAGGAGGACCAGGATCCCCGCCGCCATCGCCACGAAGCTGCCCATGGAGAGGGTCATCGCCGCCCCGATCAGCAGCAGCGGCTCCAGGAAGGACCCGCTGTCCAGGGCGATGGCCCAGCCCAGCACCAGGAAGATCCCCATGGCGTTGGGGTTGCCCAACAGGCCCCCCATCCGCCCTACGCGGCCCTGGGTCACGGCCTGGAACACGAACCCCGCGATCCCCGCTCCCGCCGCAACGCTCACCCAGAGGACACAGAGCCGCCCCAGCAGACGCCGCTCCCCCTGGTCCAAGCAGGCCGTCAGCAGGCACAGCAGGGGGAAGATGGCGTGGGTCACGCCGTAGCCGTCCGCGATGTTCCCATAGGCGGCATAGGAGGAGACCAGACAGAACAGGTCATAGACCAAGAGGGGGACCAGGATCCACAGGTCCACCCGGGCGGACCGCCGGGTCAGCCCCACCATGCACAGCAGGAGGCCCAGCAGGCTCACCGTGACCATATCCCCCACGCCCACCAGGGACAGGATGAACAGCGCGAGGGCGATGCAGGCCGCCGCATAGTGGTCAAGGAGGCTGTCCAGTCCCCGCTTTATGCCGCAAAACATGACGCACATCCCTCACTTACCTGGCTCAAATGCCTGGCACGGGGCAAGGCGCGGGCCGCTGCGGGATGACGATCCCCCATCTGAGCTGTTATAGTACGATTATAGTGCCTTTCCGCTCTCCCGTCAAGAGATAGGCGCAAGAAAAGTATCGAGCCGATCCGCCGTCTGCGCTATGTTGATAGGGATGGGTGTTTTCGTCACCTGTAAGGGGACTATAGAGGGCAGGATATGGCAAAAGGCCGCGCCGCCCGAACCACTCGGACGGCGCGGCTCCTCAAAACACACACGCGCTGTTTTCAGCTCCGCACCTTCTTGCCCTCCCACTTGCTCACGCACAGGGAGCAGGCGATATCGCCGGTGACGTTCAGGCAGGTACGGCCCATATCGAAGATACGGTCCACCGCCACGATCAGACCGATGTAGGCCACAGGGATGCCCAGGGTCTCCAGGACCATGGCCAGCATGATCATGCCCGCGCCGGAGACGCCGGCGGTGCCGATGGAGGCCAGGGTGGCAGTGACCACCACGATGACCATCTGGCCGATGGTCAGGTGGATATTGGCGCAGGAGGCGATGAACACGGTGGCCACGCACTGGTAGATGGCGGTACCATCCATGTTGATGGTGGACCCCAGGGGCAGGACGAAGGCGGCGATATCGTCCTTCGCCCCCAGCTCACGGGCACACTCCTTGGAGACTGGCAGGGTGGCGGCGGAGGAGGTGGAGGTGAAGGCGAACATCATAGCGGCAAAGGCGCTCTTGAAGAACTTGATGGGGTTCATGCCGGCAAAGACCTGGGCGGAGAGGGAGTAGACGACGACCGCGTGGACGATGTAGCCCAGGTAGGCGCAGCCGATGACCAATGCCAGCGACCCTAGGATCTCCGCGCCCTGGGTGGCGGTGACCCAGGCCATGTAAGTGAACACGCCGATGGGGGACAGGGAGATGACGAACTCCATCAGCTTCTCGATGACCGCGTAGAAGGAGGAGACGATGTCACGGCAGAGCTTGCCCCGCTCACCGGCCACCATGATGGACCCGCCGAAGAACAGGGAGACCACGATGACCTGGAGCATATTGGCGTTCACGAAGGAGCTCCACATATTGCTGGGGAAGATGTCCACCAGCACGGACATGAAGCCCTTGAACTCCTTGGGGGTGTATTCCGCGGCGCCCAGCTCCTGGGACAGGTCGGGGAAGAAGCCCGCGCCGGCGAAGATGTTGGCGAACACCAGACCGATGATGCAGGCGATGGCGGTGGTGACGAGGAAGTAGCCCACGGTCTTGATGCCGACGGAGCCCACCTTCTTCATATCGCCCATGGAGAGGATGCCGTCGATCATGCTCAGCAGCACCACCGGCACCACGATGAATTTCAGCAGGTTGACGAAGATATCGCCGAAGGGCTTCAGATAGGCGGCAGTAAAGCTCTTGCCCGTGTCGCCCATAGCGCCGCAGGCGAACCCGACCAAGATGCCCAGCACCAGAGCGATACCGATCTGCAGGGGTAGACTTACCTTTTTCTTGTTCATGTACGCACCTCAACAATTCACACACTGTGGTTGGTAGGGACACATAAGGGTCCATTTGTCGTTTTGACAAATACAGCGCGGTCTCCTTCCGCCCGCGTTGGATATATTGTACCACACATCTGCCGGTCTGTAAAGGCCTTCCAGCAGAAATATGGATAAATCATGAACAGCCGGGGCGGACAGGCAGTTTTTAGCCCGTGCGCCCCGGCCATCCAGCCGATCTGTGATGCAATTATTTTACCCGATAGCCGCAGAAGCGGATGGCGGCCCTTGCCAGTTCCTCCGTGGGGTCAATCGTGGGCTCTGCCAGCGCCAGAGCCTCCGCCGCCAGAGGCAGCTCGGTGCAGGCCAGGATGAAGTAGTCCGCGCCCCGGCTGGTGAGTCCAGTCAAGACGGCGCGCATCCCCTCTTCATAGACCTCCGGCGGACGGCCCGCCTTCACCCCGTCGTAGATGACCTCCATCAGCATTTTCTGCTCCCTCTCGTCAGGCAGCAGGAAGGGGACGCCGGCCTCTGTCAGGGCGTGCTGGTACAGTCCCACCGACAGCGTGCCGGTGGTGGCCAGCACGGCGGCAGTCTGTCCGGGGAACCGGTCCCGGCAGGCCTGGGCGGAGACCTGGGTGATATCCAGGAAGGGGACCTGGGTCTGGGCCTGGAGGGGAGGCAGGAAGTAGTGGGCGGTGTTGCAGGGGATCAGGAGGCAGTCCGCGCCGCAGGCCAGGAGCTTGTGCAGCGACTCCGTCATGGCCGGCAGGGGGTCCGCCCCGCCGTGGAGGATGGCGGTGGTCCGGTCCGGGATGGCGGCGTTGTTGTCGATGTAGATACGGATGTGGTCGCTGTCGCTCTTGGCATCGGTCAGGGACACGATCTTACGGAACAGATCCGCCGTGGCCATGGGCCCCATACCGCCCAGGATACCGATCGTCTTTTTCATTTACTCACCTTGATCTGGGCCAGGGCCGCGCCGATGGGCTCGGTGATGAGCAGGCTGGCCTGGGTGTCCCGGGCGGTGGGGGTCTTGTTCATCAGGACCAGACGGCTCCCTCTATAGTAGTCGATCAGCCCCGCGGCGGGGTAGACCGCCAGGCTGGTCCCCCCCACGATGAGCAGGTCCGCCTGGCGGATGGCGTGGACCGCTCCGTTGATGACCTCCTGGTCCAGGGCCTCCTCGTAGAGGACCACGTCCGGCTTCAGCATCCCGCCGCAGGCGCAGTGGGGCACGCTCTCGGTGTTCTCCAGGACGAACTGGGCATCGTAGACTTTGCCGCACTTCTGGCAGATGTTCCGGTGGACCGTCCCGTGGAGCTCATAGACCCGCTTACTGCCGGCAGCCTGGTGGAGGCCATCGATGTTCTGGGTCACCACGGCGGCGAGCTTCCCTGCCCGCTCCAGCTCCGCCAGCTTCAGATGGGCCGCGTTGGGCTTGGCGTCCAGGGCCAGCATCTTGGCCCGGTAGAACCGGTAGAACTCCGCCGGGGCGTGCTGGAAGAAGGTGTGGCTCAGGATGGTCTCCGGCGGGTAGTCGTACTGCTGGTGGTAGAGGCCGTCCACGCTGCGGAAATCCGGGATCCCGCTCTCCGTGGACACGCCGGCCCCGCCGAAAAAGACGATCCGGCTGCTCTCGTCGATCCACGCCTGCAACGTTTCGATAGGTGACATAAAGTGACCCTCCTTTTTGTGATCATGGGCTTGACAAGTCTCCCCTGCTGTGGTACTATATTTTTGTCAGTAGACAAAATAACAGTAGAGGATGTGGTACACGATGAAATTCTCCCCTTGGGACCGCCTGACCTGGACGGTGCGCTGGCGCTTCAGTCCCCAGGAGGCGGATGAGATCCTGGACGACTACCGGGAGCTGCTCTCCGGCAGGCCCCCGGAGGATGTCCGGCAGGTGGCGGCAGACTTTGGCCGGCCCACGGAGTACGGCCTGTGGCTGGCCCGGTTCTGGGGGATGGCCGGGTGTTTGGCCCTGCCCCTGCTCTGGAACACGATGTGGTTCGCCTATCACCAGGTGCTGAGCCTGGTCCTGGCGGCTGCCGGGGCGGCGCTGGCCCTGTCCCTAGGGAAAAAAGAGGAGGAGCGGCAGTTGGGCAGGGGCCTCTGGGCGCTGCTGGTGGTCCAGGCGGCACTGCTGGGGGCGGTGTTCGGCCTGTTCGCCTTCTTCTGCTTCCACATGGACACTCTTCTCCCCTTGGGCAACGTCGGTCCCCTGCTGCACGCCCTGCTCCAGCTCATCAGCCTGCTGGCGGGGCTGCTGGGGCTGGCCGGCTTGGTGCTGACGCGGGTGGAGGACCGGCGGTGGCGGGCGGTGTATGTACTGGGGCTGACGGTGCTGGCTGTGACCAGCATCCTGCTGGCCGTCATGGGCAGCATGGACGTGAGCGCGCCGGTGACCATAGAGGGCCTGTGGCGCTACTGCATGGTCCGCATGGTCCCGACGGCGCTGGTGGGCCTGGGGGCCACGGGGGCGGCCCTATGCTGAAAAAAGACATACTGGAGCTGTGCCTGCTCCACCTCCTCTCCCAGGGGGACCAGTACGGCTACGAGATGCTGACCCGGCTCCACGACATCTTCCCGGACACCCGGGAGAGCGTGATCTACGCCGCCCTCCGGGGGCTGTGCAAGGAGGGACTGACGGAGAAGTACGAGGGCCAGGTCTCGGCGGGGCCCGCCCGGAAGTACTACCGCATCACCGAGGCGGGGCAGGCCCGCTACGCCGCCCTGCTGGAGCAGTGGCGGGCCATGCGGCAGGCGGTGGAGGCCCTGGGGGTGGTCTAAGGGGCTAAGCCCACCCCTTGGCCCGCTCCACGGCCCGCCGCCAGCCGACCAGCATCCCCTCCCGGCGGTCCGGGTCGATGGCGGGCTGGAACGCCCGGTCCATGGCCCAGTTGGCCCGGATCTCGGCCTGGTCCCGCCAATAGCCCACCGCCAGGCCCGCCAGATAAGCCGCACCCATGGCGGTGGTCTCCACGCAGGCAGGGCGGTGGACCGGGGTCTGGAGGATGTCCGCCTGGAGCTGCATGAGGAGGTCGTTGGCGCTGGCCCCGCCGTCCACCCGGAGGGCGGACTGGTGGATGCCGGAGTCTAGGTACATGGCCTGTAAGACGTCGTTGGTCTGGTAGGCGATGCTCTCCAGGGCCGCCCGGACGATGTGGCTCTTGTTGACCCCCCGGGTCAGCCCCACGATGGCCCCCCGGGCGTACTGGTCCCAGTGGGGCGCCCCCAGACCGGTGAAGGCGGGGACCACATAGCAGCCGTTGGAGTCCGGGACCTTGCCGGCGATATACTCGCTGTCGGCGGCGGAGTCGATGAGGCGCAGCTCGTCCCGGAGCCACTGGACCACCGCCCCCGCCACGAAGATGGACCCCTCCAGTGCGTAGGTGACATGGTCCCCCAGGTCCCAGGCGATGGTGGTCACCAGTCCGTTCCGGGAAAAGACGGGCTTCTCCCCGGTGTTCATCAGGAGAAAACACCCGGTGCCGTAGGTGTTCTTGGCCTGGCCCTGGTCGAAGCAGGTCTGGCCGAAGAGGGCGGCCTGCTGGTCCCCGGCGGCCCCGGAGACCGGGATAGGCCCGCCAAAAAAGCCGCTCTCCGTCTCTCCGTAGACGCCGCTGGAGGGCCTGACCTCCGGCAGCATACAGGCGGGGATGTCCAGCTCCCGGAGGATATCCTGGTCCCACGCCAGGGTGTTGATATTGAAGAGCATGGTCCGGCTGGCGTTGGAGCAGTCGGTGACGTGGACCCGGCCCCCGGTGAGCTTCCAGATGAGCCAGGTCTCCACGGTGCCGAAGAGCAGCTCCCCCCGCTCCGCCCGGTCCCGGGCCCCAGGCACGTTCTCCAGGATCCACCGCAGCTTGGTGCCGGAGAAGTAGGCGTCGATCACCAGGCCAGTCTTGGCCTGGAAGGGACCGGTGAGGCCCCGCTCCTTCAGACTGTCGCAGTAGGGGGCCGTCCGGCGGCACTGCCAGACGATGGCGTTGTACACCGGCTCCCCGGTGCACTTATCCCAGACGATGGTGGTCTCCCGCTGGTTGGTGATGCCGATGGCGGCGATATCGGCGGCGGTAGCCTTGGCCTTGCCCATGGCTTCCACCGCCACCCCCAGCTGGGTGGCCCATATCTCGCTGGGGTCATGCTCCACCCAGCCGGGCTGGGGGTAGATCTGGGTGAACTCCTTCTGGGCGGCGGAACACACCCGGCCGCTCTTATCAAAGAGGATGCAGCGGCTGCTGGTGGTACCGGCGTCCAGGGCCATGATGTACTTTGCCATAACGCCCTCCTTTGTTTCTGTTTGTTCCTACAGCATACCGCAAATGGGCGAAAAAGGAAAGAGGGTTTTCCCAATTTTCTTGACGGTCCGGCCGCCGCGATTCTGGGTCCGCTGGCCTCTTGACATCTCCCGCCCCTTGTGCTACACTATCCCACGTTGAAAATGGCCATGACGGAGACGAGACTGCCGCGCGGCGCACAGAGAGGGGCCCCTTGGCTGGAAGGGCCCTGCGCAAAGGCGGCGGACGGTACCACTCCCGAGCCGCCCGGGACGACCGGGCCGGGCCCTCCCGTTACAGAGGACACGAGCGGCGCTCTTGGAGCGCAAGCAGGGTGGGACCGTGGAGCGATGCTTCACCCCTGACGTTTTTTGCAGGGGCGGAGCATTTTTTGTTTCCCCCCAAGATACAAGGAGGACGACCTAGCTATGGCTGAAGAGAACCTGTACACCTTTGAAAATGAGACCTACCGCCGGACCTACTGGCACACCTGCTCCCACATCCTGGCCCAGGCCATGAAGCGGCTCCACCCGGAGGTGAAGCTGGCCATCGGCCCCTCCATCGACAACGGCTTCTACTACGACTTCGACACCCCCGAACCCTTCTCCGAGACCCAGTTGGAGGAGCTGGAGGCAGAGATGCGGAAGATCTGCAAGGAGAAGCTGAAGCTGGAGCGGTTCGAGCTGCCCCGGGAGGAGGCCATCCGCTTTATGGAGGAGCGGGGCGAGCCCTACAAGGTGGAGCTGATCCACGACCTGCCTGAGGACGCCGTGATCTCCTTCTATAAGCAGGGCGAGTTCACCGACCTCTGCGCCGGCCCCCATGTGGACTCCACCGGCCGGGTCAAGGGCAACGCCATCAAGCTCACCGCCTGCAACGCCGCCTACTGGCGGGGCGACAGCAGCCGCCAGACCCTCCAGCGGATCTACGGCGTGGCCTTCCCCAAGAAGGACGAGCTGGACGCCTACCTCCAGCGGATCGAGGAGGCCAAGCGCCGGGACCACCGGAAGCTGGGCCGGGAGCTGGGCCTCTTCATGATGAGCGACGAGGGCCCGGGCTTCCCCTTCTTCCTCCCCAAGGGCATGGTGCTGAAGAACACCCTGCTGGACTACTGGCGGGCCTGCCACAAGCGCTACGGCTATGTGGAGATCGCCACCCCCGTGATCCTCAACCAGCACCTGTGGCACCAGTCCGGCCATTGGGACCACTACAAGGACAATATGTACACCACCGTCATCGATGGGGAGGACTACGCCGTCAAGCCCATGAACTGCCCTGGCGGGATGCTGGTCTATAAGAACGAGCCCCACTCCTACCGGGATCTGCCCCTCCGGGCGGCGGAGCTGGGCCTGGTCCACCGGCACGAGATGTCCGGCGCCCTCCACGGCCTCTTCCGGGTCCGCTGCTTCACCCAGGACGACGCCCACATCTTTATGACCCCGGACCAGATGAAGGACGAGATCAAGAACGTGGTGAAGCTCTTTGACGAGATCTATTCCACCTTTGGCCTGACCTACCAGATCGAGCTCTCCACCATGCCGGAGGACCACATGGGCGACGAGGCCGTCTGGCACTTCGCCGAGGACACCCTCCAGGCCGCCATCACTGAGCTGGGCAAGGACTTCCAGATCAACCCCGGCGACGGTGCCTTCTACGGTCCCAAGCTGGACTTCCACCTGGCCGACAGTCTGGGCCGGACCTGGCAGTGCGGCACCATCCAGCTGGATATGCAGATGCCGGAGCGGTTCGAACTGGAGTATGTGGGCGAGGACGGCCAGAAGCACCGCCCCATCATGATCCACCGGGCCCTCCTGGGCTCCATCGAGCGGTTCATCGGCGTGATCACCGAGCACTTCGCCGGGGCCTTCCCCGCCTGGCTGGCCCCCGTCCAGGTGAAGCTCCTGCCCGTCACCGACCGGGCGGCGGAGTACGCCGCCAAAGTCTCCGCCCAGCTGGACGCCCAGGGCTTCCGGGTGGAGGTGGACGGCCGCAACGAGAAGATCGGCAAGAAGATCCGGGAGGCCACCCTGGAGAAGATCCCCTATATGCTGGTGGTGGGCGACCGGGACGTGGAGAACGGCACCGTCTCCGTGCGCCACCGGTCCGGCGAGGACCTGGGGGCCATGTCCCTGGCGGACTTCGCCAAGCTGCTGGGGGACGAGGTCAAGAGTTTGGCTATCAAGTAACCAGAATATACGCTCTGTTATCAAAGCCCGCCGTCTGGATGCTCCAGGCGGCGGGCACATTCATATATCATATCAGATATCGCTCAAATTCTTAAATAGGGGTGACTTTCGCGGAAAAATGTGGTATACTACCCTCGATCTAACTACACATACAGGAGGTCCCCATGGCTATTCTCTACTGGTTCGAATCCATCCGCACGCCGGCGCTGGACACCTTCTTCTCCCTGATCACCCACCTGGGGGAGGAGACCTTCTTCCTGGTGCTGGCACTGCTCATCTTCTGGTGCGTCGATAAGCGGCAGGGCTACTACCTGATGGCGGTCGGCTTCGGCGGGACCATCCTCAACCAGTTCCTCAAGCTGGCCTTCCGCATCCCCCGGCCCTGGGTCCGGGACCCCGGCTTCACCATCGTGGAGGCCGCCCGGGCCGAGGCCACGGGCTACAGCTTCCCCAGCGGCCATACCCAGACGGCAGTGGGGGTCTATGGCGGCGTGGCCCGCAGCCGGGGAGGCTGGCCCCGCTATGCCGCCCTGGCACTGGCGGTCCTGATCCCCATCTCCCGGCTCTACCTGGGGGTCCACACCCTCTGGGACGTGGGGGTGGCCGCTGTGTCCAGTCTATTGCTGCTCCTGGTCCTGTGGCCCCTGTTCCAGAAGTATTGGAGCGCCTCCCGCCAGCCCTACGGCATCTTCCTGGCGCTGCTGGTCCTGGCCGCCGCCTACACGGCCTATGTGTCCTTTTGGCCCTTCCCGGCGGACATCGACCCGGCCAACTACGCCTCCGGCGTCAAGAATGCCTACACCCTGCTGGGGGCCTCCGCCGGCGTGCTGGCGGTCTGCTGGCTGGATGACCGCATCCTCCGGTTCGACACCCGGGCCCCCCTGTTGGGGCAGGTCCTGAAGCTGGTCCTGGGCGCGGCGCTGGCCCTGGGCGTCAAGGAGGGGCTGAAGATCGCCCTGGCGGCGGCGATGGACGGCCATCCGGCTGCCCACGCCATCCGCTATTTCCTCGTGGTGCTGGCCGTTGGCGGCATCTGGCCCGCCACCTTCCCCTTCTTCGCCAAGATCGGAAAACGATAAAAGACCGCGGGGCACACCGGTAGGTGTGCCCCGCGAGCTTTTTATTGATCTACGATGTCCACAGAGACCCGCTGGCCGGTGCGCTGGGCGCAGGAACGGATCAGAGTCCTGATCTCCTTGGCGATGCGGCCCTGCCGGCCGATCACCTTGCCCATGTCGTCAGGGGCCACCCGCAGCTCCAGCGTCAGCTCGTCCTCCCCCTGGACCTCCGTCACCGTGACGGCCTCGGGGTCGGACACCAGGTTCTGGGCGATATAGAGCAGCAAGTCCTTCATGTTTGACGCCCCGCTTACAGCGCGCCGGCCTTCTTCAGCAGCTCACGGACCGTGTCGGTGGGCTGAGCGCCGGTCTTGATCCACTCCTTGGCCCGGTCGGCGTCGATCTTGATCTCCGCGGGAGACACGCAGGGGTTATAGGTCCCGATCTCCTCGATGAACCGGCCATCCCGGGGATAGCGGCTGTCCGCCACCACCACGCGGTAGAAAGGAGCCTTCTTCGCGCCCATCCGACGCAGTCTGATCTTTACCATGGTCTGTTTTCCTCCCAAATGTTGAAATGTGTAAGATAGTGTATCTACAAGTCCGCGCCGGACCTGAGGGCCGTGCGTAGATCTTTGTATACCCGGTCTACTTGAACCGCTTCTTCCGGCCGAAGCCGTGCATCGCGCTCATCCGGCCTCCGCCCAGGCCCGCCGGCATCTTCCCCTTGGAGAACTGCTTGAACATCTGCTGCATGGCCTCGAACTGTTTCAGCAGACGGTTCACGTCCGCCACCTCCAGGCCGCAGCCGGCGGCGATCCGCCGCTTCCGGCTGGCCCCTAGGATCCTGGGGTCCTCCCGCTCCCTGGGCGTCATGGAGAGGATGATCGCCTCCGTCCGGGCCAGCTGCCGCTCGTCGATCTGGGCGTTCTGCATCTGCCGGCCCAGCTGCCCCGGCATCATCCCGGCCAGCTGGTTCAGGTCGCCCATCTTCTTCAGCTGCTGCATCTGCTCCAGGAAGTCCGACAGGGTGAACCGGTTCTTCCGCAGCTTCTCCTCCATCTTGGCGGCCTGCTTCTCATCGAAGCTCTTCTCCGCCTTCTCGATCAGGGAGAGCATATCGCCCATCCCCAAGATCCGGCTGGCCATCCGGTCGGGATGGAAGGGCTCGATCATATCCAGCTTCTCACCGGTGCCCACGAACTTGATGGGCTTGCCGGTGGCCGCCTTGATGGACAGCGCCGCGCCGCCTCGGGCGTCGCCGTCCAGCTTGGTGAGGACCACGCCGTCCACGCCCAGGGCCTCGTCGAAGGCCGTGGCCGCGCTGACCGCGTCCTGACCGGTCATGGCGTCCACCACCAGCAGGATCTCGTTGGGCGAGACCGCCGCCTTGATCTTCTTCAGCTCCTCCATCAGCTGCTCGTCGATGTGGAGCCGTCCGGCGGTGTCCAGCAGCACCGTGTCGAAGCCGTTGTCCCGGGCGTGGCGCACCGCGTGCTGGGCGATCTGGACCGGGTTGACCTGGCCCAGGGCGAACACCGGGATGTCCAGCTGCTCCCCCACCACCTGGAGCTGGGTGATGGCCGCGGGGCGGTAGACATCGCAGGCCACCAGCAGCGGCCGCTTGCCCTTCTCCCGCTTCAGATATCCCGCCAGCTTGGCGCCGTTGGTGGTCTTGCCGGCGCCCTGGAGGCCCACCATCATGATCACCGTGGGGGGATGGGGGGCGAAGGAGATCCTGGTCTCCGTCCCGCCCATGAGCTTTGTCAGCTCCTCGTTGACGATCTTCACGATCTGCTGGGCCGGGGTCAGGCTCTCCAGCACGTCCGCGCCCACGGCCCGCTCCGTGATACTGGCCACGAACTCCTTGACTACCTTGAAGCTGACATCGGCCTCCAGCAGGGCCAGGCGGACCTCCCGCATAGCCTCCTTCACGTCGGCCTCGGTCAGGCGGCCCTTGCCCCGCAGGCGTTTGAATGTGGCGCTCAGCTTTTCAGAAAGGCCCTCGAATGCCATAGGCTACTCCTTCAATGCCTCCACCGCCCGGAGGATCTGGCCGACACAGCTGTCGATCAGGGGGCTCTCGTACTGGCGGTAGTTGATGGTCTTGATGTTCTCCGCCGCCTGCTGGATGGTCTCCAGCCGCTCCCCCATCTGGAGGAACCGGCGGATGATATGGGTCTTGTCCTCGATCTCCTGCATATACCGCTCCCCCCGGACGATGGCGTCCCGGACGCCCTGGCGGGAGATCCCGGCATTCTCTGCGATCTCTGACAGGGAGAGGTCCTCGTTATAGAACAGGTCAAAGAACTCCCGCTGCCGCTCTGTCAGGAGCTCCCCGTAAAAATCGAACAGCAGCGTCATGCGGTAGGTCTGATTTTTCACGGCCGCCCCCTCCTGTGTAAAGTGGATAGGCTTTACAAGACCCATTTATGATACCTGATTGTCCGCGAAAAGTCAAGGGCTTTTTCTGTCAGATCCATATTTTCCGTAAAAAAGAGGGCCCCGGCCTCCCGAGGTCCCTCTCTTCTCAGCCTAAGCGCCGCTTCAGCTGCTCTGGATTGTCGGCGAAGTGGAGCACTGTCTCCGCGGTGATGCGCCCGTTCTTATACAGCGCCATGATGGACTGGTCCATGCTCATCATCCCCGTCCCCTCCTTCTCACCGGCAGCGATGACGTTGCCGATCTGCTCGCTCTTGCGCTCCCGGATCAGGTTGCGGATGGCGGGGTTCATGTGCATGATCTCATAGGCCGGCACCAGCCCGCCGTCTACATCCGGCAGCAACTGCTGGCTCACCACGGTGTGGAGCACCATGCCCAGCTGGACCCGGATCTGGTCCTGCTGGCCCGCGGGGAAGGTGTCCACGATGCGGTCGATGGTGTTCACCGCCCCCTTGGTGTGGAGGGTGGCGATCAGCAGGTGCCCGGTCTCCGCCGCCGTCATGGCGGTGCGGATGGTCTCCTGGTCCCGCATCTCCCCCAGCAGGATGACGTCCGGCGCCTGCCGCAGGCAGGCCCGGAGGGCGGAGAGATAGTCCTCCGTATCGATGGCGATCTCCCGCTGGCTGATGATGCTCTTCTTATCCCGGTGGAGGTACTCGATGGGGTCCTCTAGGGTGATGATATGGCAGTCTCGGGTGTTGTTGATCCGGTCTATGATGCACGCCTGGGTGGTGGACTTGCCGCTGCCTGCGGTCCCGGTGACCAGGACCATGCCGTGGGTCACGTTGGACAGCTCCATCACCGCCTCCGGGATATGGAGGCCGGACCAGTCGGGGATGCTGAAAGCCACCACCCGGACCACCGCCGCCAGGGAGCCCCTCTGCCGGTAGGCGTTGACCCGGAAGCGGGCCAGCCCCGGCACGGAGAAGGAGAAATCATCGTCCCCCCGCTGGAGGAAGGGCTCCATCCCCCGGTCCGCCAGGGCATAGATCCCCGTGATCAGCTCCTGGGTCTCCTGGGGGAACACCCGCTCCTCGCTGATGGGCCGCATCCGCTTCTCCAGCTTCATACACACCGGCCCGCCGGCCACGATAAAGAGGTCCGAGGCCTTGTCCTCCACCGCCCGCTTCAAATATTCCAGCACTTTATCCATGGGGTCGTCCTCCTCGCTGGGCCCGGCCTCAGAACAGCTCGCCGTCCCACAAATTCAAATCGTCGTTGAACTCCCAGTCGCCTACAGGCGCCGCCTGCCAGCGCAGGATCGTATAGGTCTCACCGTCGAACAGCACCTCCACCTCCAGGGCCTGGGTATCGGAGATGGGGCAGGTGTAGGCATAGGTCCACTCCATCCGGTCCGGGTCGATGCTCGTATAGAGGTCCAGGTCCGCCGGCAGGGGCTCCCCGGCCCGGATCTGGGCCAGGATCTCCTGGGCGGCGCAGTCGGCGGCGTAGTAGTCCGCCACGGCCTGGGCCGAGGCGTCCCCCAGCCGGGTGTCTGCCCGGACGGTGGACAGGCTCAGCAGGGCGAACACCGTCAGGCACAGCACGGCGAACACCACCAGCAGGGAGACGCCCCCCACCGCCGGCGGGGCGAAGCTCTCCCGTTTCTGTCCCGTCATGAAAGCACCTCCTGCCACGCCACCTCGATCGCGAACAGCTCGCTCCCGCTCTCCTCCAGCCGCACCGACACCTTGGCAAGGCCCGGCACGTCCGTGTCCACCGGCTCCGCCTGGAGGCAGTAGGTATATGTCCGGTCCTCACAGGGGGACCAGTCCTCGCTGTAGTGCAGCTCCAGGGGCGCGCCGTCATAGGCGCCGTACACCGTGCCCAGCGCCCCGGCGGCGGCGGCCAGTGCCTCCTCCGGCGAGCCGCCCTGGGCCCGGATGGTCTCCGCCGCCGTCTGGCACAGCAGCACCGCCTGGTCCCGGGCCTCCCCCCGGCGGCTCATCTCGTCGGACTTCACGAAGGCCTGCAAGCACAGGGCAGCCGCCAGGGCGAAGACCAGGATCATCACCATCTGCTCCATCAGCGCCAAGGGCGCTCTGCTCCTCATGCCGCCGCCTCCTTCTCTACGCGCTCCCCGCTGCGCAGGCACAGCTGGAGGGTGCTGCTCGCCCCCTCCTTACCGGTCACGGTCACGGTCAGCAGCCGCTCGGAGAGGGAGAGGTCCATCTCCTCCGCCTCCATGACCCGCTCCCCGTCCGCCGGGGTGAACTCAGAGAGGGCATCGCTGTACAGCTCCATCAGGTACCCATCGCAGCAGTAGACCCGGGTCACATAGTCCCCGCCGTCCCCTAAGACCAGGGCGGTGACGTCCCCGAACTCCTCGATGGCGACCCCCTCCAGGCTGTCCGCCTGCCGGATCCTGGCCGCCACATACTGCATACAGGTCCGTTCGTCATAGGCCGCCTGGTCCCGGTCGGTGAGGCGGCGGTAGGCCCGGGCCCCGGTCAGCAGCACCGCCAGCACGCAGGCGGCGAACACGCCAAAGACCAGCAGGGCCAGCAGGCCGTCTATATGGTGTTTGATCTGGGATCTCTTCATGGCTCATTCTCCAGCACAGTGATATCCGGCATCAGGTTCTTGGCGAACACATCGTAGTAGACCGTGTAGCGCTCCTCGTTGATCTGCACGCCGTAGTGCTCCTGTAAGTAGGCCAGGTCCGGGGGATAGACGCCCTCGGCGGCGTAGCAGGCCACGCAGCCCCGGCGCAGCGCCGACTCCAGCTGGCGCTGGTCCTCCTCCGCCTGCCCGCTCTCCAGGCTGTTCAGCGCGGCGGCGAAGAACAGCAGCACCGCCGCCGCCGCGGCCGGCAGCAGCAGCCCCCGCAGAAGGCCCAGCCATACGCCCTTCTTCCTTCTCATACGCTCATCACCCGATCGCCGTCATGATGTGCATCAGCGGCAGCATGACCGACAGCAGGATCAGCCCCACCAGCACCGAGCAGACCAGCACCAGCGCCGGCTCCACCCGGCTCACCAGCTCCTCCAGGGAGGCCTCGCTGTCCTCCGACAGGTCCTGGGCGATCTTCTCCATGGAGGCATCCCCCGCGCCGCCCCGCTGGCCCAGCTCCAGCAGCCGGCAGGAGGCCACGGGCAGCAGGCCGCTCTCCCGCATGGCGGTACTGGTGGTCTCGCCCTTCTCCAGCCGCCCGGCGCAGTCTAAGCACCGGGCCTTGGCCGGGGGCACATCCTCCATCAGGCTGGCCGTCAGCCCTACGGCCTCCTCGATGGGCAGGCCGCTGGCCATGCCCATGGCCAGGGCCTGGGCCAGCTGGGCCGTGTTCATCTTCCGGGCCACGCCCTTATCCCCGTGGCTCCCCCGCCACATCTCCAGCAGCTTCGCCCGGAAGCCCTCTACCCCGGCAAAGGCCGCCAGGAACACCGCCAGCGCCGCCAGCAGCACCCACAGCACCGGCATGGCCGCGTCCAGCCATCTCCCCAATGTCAGCAGGCCCCCGGCCAGGCCGGTGAGCTGTCCGCCCAGGGAGGCGTAGACATCGTTGAAGATCGGCAGCACCTTCACCAGCAGCACCGCGATGACCACCAGCATCAGCGCCAGCATCACCGCCGGATAGAGCAGGGCGCTGCGCACCCGCCGGTCCAGGCGGGTCCGGCTCTCATAGTAGCGGGACAAGGCCCCCAGGGCCTGCTCCGTCCGGCCGGTCCGCTCCCCTACCTCCACCAGGCCGCAGACATAGGCGGGGAACCGCCCGGTCTCCCGGAGGGCCGTGGAGAGGCTGTCGCCCTCGTCCACCTGCCGGGACATCTCCCGCAGCAGCTCCTGGTAGGCCGGGTCGCTCTCCTCCACCAGCAGCGCCAGGCCGTCGCCCACGCCCACACCGGCGTGGAGCAGCAGGGACAACTCTAGGCACAGGGACGAGATCTCTTCACTGGAAACGATCTTTTTCATCATATTGGGAACTCTCCTATCGCTCATAGAAATGGACCTGCGAACGGTCCGCAGGCCCATTTTATACTAAATATCCGGTTTCGTAAAGAGGGAGATCGAGATCTGCCCACGATTTTCCGGCTCAGTACAGATATTTCGTCGTATAGTTGCTGCCGTCGCCGATATACTTCATGATGGCGGCGCTGCTGTTGCTGGAGGAGGCGAAGGTGGGGTCCATCCGCTGCCAGGCGGTGCCGTCGAAGTAGACGACGCCCTCCACCCAGCCGGTGTCCTCGGACCAGACGCTGACCCAGGCGTGGTAGGCGGTGCCGGCGTAGCCCACCACCAGCTTGCAGGGCACGCCCTGGCTGCGGAGCATACCGGCCATCAGGGCGGCGTAATCGAAGCAGATGCCCTTCTTGGTGGACAGGACGGTGTCCAGCACCGGCAGGTAGCCGCTCTTGACCGTGGCCGCCTTCTCCTTGTCGTAGGTCAGGTTCTTGACCACGAAGTTGTAGATCTTCTCCACCTTCTTAAAGGTGTCGGTCTCCTTGCCGGCCTCGGCCTCCGCCTTCTTGATGGTCTCGGCGGCGATGCCGTAGTCCACATACTGGTTGGGCCGCAGGAAGGGGGCGAACTCGTCGGTCAGGGTGACCTTCACCGACTGGGACAGCACGGTGGCGTACTTGGAGCCGGTGGTGTTCTCGAACACGGTGACCTTATAGTCGCCGTTCCCATCGGACAGGGGGAAAGTGGTCCAGGCGCCGGCGGGGAGGTCGTAGGTATAGGTGGTGGTGGGGCCCTTGACCTGGACCTTCAGGCGCTTGGTGGTGGTGCCGGTGAAGTTGACCATCACATAGCCGTCCTTCACGTTGGAGTAGTCGATCTGGGCTTTGTCGTTCTTTTTCACGTCCACGCCGGAGGCCTCCGGCAGCAGCAGGTCGTTCAGGGGCGCGGGGGCGGCGGCCAGGGCCACGGCCTCGTCCTCCAGACGGACCTCCTCCATGACCACCCGGTCTACATAGACCACCTCATCCCCGCCGTCCTTGCCTGCGGCGGGCGCGCAGCCGGCCAGCATGGCCAAGGCCAGCAGGAGCGGCACGATCCTCTTCCCGTATTTCATGATAGATCCTCCTTTTCCAATATCCAGCCCGCTCGAATGGGCGCGGCCGGCCTGAGATACCGCCGCCGGGAGACGGCAGAGGACCAGGCTATCCTTGTGACGGCTCTAGCTTACCACAGATCTCGCCGCAAAGCAAGAGCGTTAACAAAATTTTCACAAACTTTTCCCGCTCCCTGTCGAACAGGCCCCTCCCCTCTCCGGGTCGGGGCCGGCGGGCGCTCCATCAGGCCGTGTACGAAATGAACGGATCTTTTCAGCTTTTTTGGCGAAAATGTGGCTGGAAAGGCGGAGGACAATGGTATAGAATAGAGCAAATATGAGTTTTCTCAAAAGGAGGACCTCGCTATGGACGCCTCGCCCCGCTCCTCACCCCTGGCTACCCAGCCCGTAGGCGGGTTGCTCTTGAAATTCGCCATCCCCGCCATCATCAGCAACCTGATCAGCGCCCTGTACAACATCGTGGACCAGATCTTCATCGGCCGCAGCGAGAGCCTGCTGGGCAACGCCGCCACCAACGTGGCCTTCCCCCTGGTCACCCTCTGCCTGGCGATCTCCCTGCTGCTGGGCATCGGCGGCGCCTCCAACTTCAGCCTGGCCATGGGCCGGGGCGAGACGGAGAAGGCGGAGCAGATCTACGGCGCCACCCTGGGCTTTCTGATCCTCTTCGGCCTGACGGTGGGCGTGACGGTGCGGCTCTTCCTAAAGCCCCTGCTCGTCGCCTTCGGTGCCACGGAGGCCGCCCTGCCCCTGGCCCTGACCTACACCGGCATCACCGCCTACGGGATGCCCTTCCACATCTTCGCCACCGCCGGCAGCCATCTGATCCGGGCCAATGGCAGCCCCAAGTGGGCCATGGCCAGCATCACCACCGGCGCGGTGATGAACCTGATCCTGGACCCCCTGCTGATCTTCGGCTGCCAGATGGGCATCGCCGGCGCGGCCTGGGCCACGGTGGCCGGCCAGGTGGCCTCCGCCCTCCTCCAGCTGTTCTACTTCCTCCGCTACAAACCCACCCTGTTCCGCCGGGAGATCCTGCGGCCCCGCCTGTCCCTGCTGTCCGCCATCGCCGGCCTGGGGGCGGCCTCCTTCTTCAACCAAGTGGCGATGATGCTGGTGCAGATCGCCATGAACAACACCCTCCGCTCCTATGGCGCCCTCTCCGCCTACGGCAGCGATATCCCCATCGCCTGCGTGGGCATCATCACCAAGGTCAACGTGGTCATGATGGCCTTCCTGATCGGCATCGGCCAGGGCTGCCAGCCCATCATCGGCTTCAACTACGGCGCGGAGCTGTACCCCCGGGTCCGGGAGACCTTCCGCCGGGCCCTCACTGCCAGCCTTATGATCTCCTGTACCTTCTTTCTCTGCTTCCAGCTGTTCCCCCGGCAGATCCTAACGATCTTCGACCGGAACGGCAGCGAGCTGTTCTTCCAGTTCGGGACCCGGTACTTCCGCATCTATATGGCCATGGCCTTCATGACCCCGATCCACCCCCTGACCAGCAGCTTCTTCACCTCCATCGGCAAGGCCAAGCGGGGGATGCTCCTCTCCCTCACCCGGCAGATCCTCTTCCTCCTGCCCCTGATCTTCCTCTTCTCCCGCCTCTTCGGCATCGACGGCGTGATGTTCGCCGGACCGATCGCCGACGGTGTGGCCATCGTGCTGGCCGCCGTCCTCCTGCTCCGGGAGATGGGACGCATCCGGGCCATGGAGCAGCCCTGCCAAAACACCGATTGACAAGGACCGTTCTTTGATGTAGGATAGGTGGATGTATACGGGGAGGGGACACTATGGAGGCTATTGCCCACGTCCACAGCGACTTCACAGAAAAATTCGGCATCCCCCGGCAGAGCGGCCTGGTGGAGGCCCTACAGGCCACCGTGGTCTTTATGCCCCCCTACCGGTCGGCGGAAGCCGTCCGGGGGCTGGAGGCGTTCAGCCATATCTGGCTGATCTGGCAGTTCCACCGCGCCCTTCGGGACAAGTGGTCCCCCACGGTGCGGCCCCCCAGGCTGGGGGGCAACGCCCGGGTGGGCGTGTTCGCCACCCGCTCCCCCTTCCGTCCCAACAGCATCGGCCTCTCCGCCGTCCGGCTGGAGGGGGTGGAGCTCTGCCCGGACCGGGGCCCGGTGCTCCATATCGCCGGAGCGGACCTTTTAGACGGCACCCCCGTTTTCGACATCAAGCCCTACCTCCCCTACGCCGACTGCCTCCCCCAGGCCACCGGCGGTTTCACCGACCAGCGCGCCCGCCGCCGCTTGGCGGTGGACTGTCCCCCGGAGCTTCTGGAGCGGGTCCCCCCGTCCCAGCGGGAGGCGCTCCTGGGCGTTCTGGCGGAGGACCCCCGCCCCGCCTATCAGCAGGACGAGACGAGGGTCTACGGCCTGTCCTTCGCCGGACGGCAGGTCCGCTTCCAGGTGGCCGGGGAGCAGCTGCGGATCTGCTCGATCGAATAGGCGCCCAAGGGGCCTGGCCCCTGGGCGGTATTTTGTTGTTATCATATATGTATCATGTATAATAAGGAGACTCCTGATGAAGAAAAGGCAGTATGACATCGATATGTGCAGCGGCTCCCTGGCGGACAAGATCCTGCTGTTCGCCCTGCCCCTGATGGCCTCCAGCCTGCTCCAGCTGCTCTTCAACGCGGCGGACGTGGTGGTGGTGGGCCGCTTTGCCGGCAAGGAGGCCCTGGCCGCCGTCGGGTCCAACACCTCCCTGATCAACCTGATGGTCAACCTCTTCGTGGGCCTCAGCGTGGGTGCCAACGTGGTCATCGCCCGGGACCTGGGGGCGGGCCGCCAGGAGGAGGCCCACCGCAGCGTCTGCACCACGGTGGCCCTGGCCCTGGCCAGCGGCCTGGGGCTGATGGTCTTCGGCGTGGTGATGGTGCGGCAGCTGCTGGAGCTGATGCGCTCCCCCGCCGACGTGATCGACTTAGCCTCGGTCTACCTGCGAATCTACTTCTGCGGGATGCCCGCCAATATGCTCTACAACTTCGGCGCGGCCATCCTCCGGGCCAAGGGCGACACCCGCCGGCCCCTCTACTTCCTCACCATCGCTGGCGTGGCCAACGTGGTGCTGAACCTCTTCTTCGTCATCGTCTGCCATCTGGACGTGGCCGGCGTGGGCCTGGCCACCATCATCTCCCAGTATATCTCCGCCATCCTGGTCCTCTACTGTCTGATGGGCGAGGAGGGGCCCCTGCGGCTGTCCATCAAGGAGCTGCGGCTGGAGGGGACGGTCATCAAGCGGATCTTGCGGGTGGGCCTGCCCGCCGGGTTCCAGGGCATCGTGTTCTCCCTGTCCAACGTGGTCATCCAGTCCTCCATCAACTCCTTCGACAGCGCCGCCCTGGTGGCCGGGTCCTCCACCTCTTCCAACATCGAGGGTTTCGTCTACGCCGCCATGAACGCCTTCTACCAGACCGCCCTCACCTTCACCGGCCAGAACTACGGCGCGGGGGAGTGCAAGCGGGTGGACAAGGTGCTGCTCTACTGCATCGGCTTCTCCACCGTCACCGGCCTGGTGCTGGGCAACTTAGCCTACGTCTTTGGCCGGCCCCTGGCGGCGGTCTACGCCCCTGGGGAGGAAGATGTGATCGACTTCGCCGTCCGGCGCTTAGCCTGCATCGCCGCCCCCTACTTCATCTGCGGCATCATGGACACCTTCGTCGGCGTCCTTCGGGGCCTGGGCCACTCGGTGGTGCCGATGATCGCCTCCCTGGTGGGCGCCTGCGGCTTCCGGCTGCTGTGGGTGGCCACCATCTTCCAGACCCACCGCACGCCGGAGGCGCTCTATATCTCCTACCCCATCTCCTGGGTCCTGACCGCCCTGTTCCACTGCATCTTCTTCCTGTTCGTCCGCCGGGTGGCCTACGCCAAGGCGGCCCGCCGGGAGCTGGTGCCGGGCTGACCGGTCACCCCATCCGGGCCGCCTGCTGGACCAGATAGCACAGCTCCGCCCGATAGGGGTCCTCCTCTGTGCCGGGCAGCTGCCGCAGGGTCTCCAGGATGGCGGCATAGGAGGCGGTCCCGGCGTAGTCCGACTCCCGCAGGAGCATCCCGAACTGGGCCACGCAGGCGGCGAAGGCCGTGTCCGCAGAGGGCGCCTCCCGCCAGTGGCTGTCATCCACCGGATAGGCCAGCAGCTTGCTCTCCTCCCCCGCCGGCTCCTTATAGCGGATACTGACCGTCAGGTAGTCGCCGCTGCCGGTGGGGGTATTTTCTTGATATTTCAGCGACACCTCCGGGAGATCGACGTCCGCGCCGGGGGGCACCAGCTCATAGAGCGCCGTGACCCGGTGGCCCGCGCCGATCTCGCCGCCGTCCTTGGTATCGTCGCTGAAGTCCTCCGCCGCCAGCAGGCGGTCCTCATAGCCGATCAGCCGGTAGGCCGCCACCCTGGCGGGGTCGAACTCCACCTGGAGCTTCACGTCCTTGGCTACGGTAAAGAGGGTGCCGCCCATCTCCTCCACCAGGACCCGCTTGGCCTCCAGGGCGGAGTCGATATAGGCGTAGTTCCCGTTGCCGTGGTCCGCCAGAGCCTCCATCTTGTTATCCTTCAAATTTCCCGTGCCAAAGCCCATCACCGAGAGAAAGACGCCGCTCTCCTTCTTCTGCTCGATCAGCCGGGTCAGCTCCCCCTCGCTGGTGAGGCCGATGTTCAGGTCGCCATCGGTGGCCAGGATGACCCGGTTGTTGCCGCTGGGGATGAAGTAGCGCTCCGCCAGGGCGTAGGCGGTCTGGATGCCCTGGGAGCCGTTGGTGCCGCCGCCGGCCATCAGGCCCTCGATGGCGCTCTGGACGGCGGCGCGGTCATGGCTCCCCTCCAGCACCACCGCATCGCTGGAGGCGTAGGTGACGATGGAGATCGTATCCTCCTCTCGTAGGTTCTCCGTCAGCAGCAGGAAGGCCTTCTGGACCAAGGGCAGCTTATTTGGCTCGCCCATAGAGCCGGAGACATCGATCAAAAAGACCAGGTTCGACGGCGGCAGGGCCTCCCAGTCCAGCTGGGAGGCTTGGAGGCCCACCTTCAGCAGCAGGGTCTCCTGATTCCAGGGGCAGGGCGAGACCTCCGTGGTCACGGAGAAGGGCTCCCCCTCCGCCGGAGCGGGGTAGTCATAGCGGAAGTAGTTGATCATCTCCTCGATCCGCACCGCGTCGGCAGGGACCTCCTGCCCCGCCAGCAGCATCCGGCGGAGGTTGGCGTAGGAGGCGGTGTCCACATCGGCGGCGAAGGTGGACAGGGGGTTGGCCACAGTGGTCAGGAACCGGTTCTCCTGGAGATAGCCGTACTCCTCCGTGTTCCAGTCGATGCCCGGCGGCTCCCCGAAGGAGGGCGCTCCCTGGGTCTGGTTCGAGGGGGCCATGTCCATGCTCGCATCGCCAATGATGTTGTCATACAGGTCCCCCCTGCTGGCGCTGCAGGCGGTCAGCACTGCCAGCAGCGCCGCCAGCAGGCTCACCCAAGCTTTTCGTTTCATACAGATCCTCCATTCCTTCTTATAATATTCGGAAGCCGGGGAGGGCCGGTGCAAGAGACCACTTCTTTCCAGCTCCCTTGGCGCCAGTATAGCAGAACGAACGGAAAAATTCGTTACAGGCCGGTTGCAGGCCGGAGACAGATCCGTGAAAATTTGGTAAAAAAGCCGTAAAAGACCGCCGGCGGGCAGCTCCATGTGCCCGCCGGCGGCGTTTTCAGCGTGTAAACGGCCGCTGCGCTTCAAGTGTCCTGCTCTTGTGCGATACAAGTGAGCGGCTCTCCAAATTTTCCTCTACTTCGAGCCGGTTGCTGTCGATCACGATCATATTCGCCGGGACGGCTGCATCCGCCAGCGACATCTCCGCATTTTGCCTGATGAGGACGGTAAAGCTGCACCGCTTTTTCATCCCTGCCATATACAAAAGAGATATGGCTTCTTGAAGCGTCTCTGTCTCCTTCTGTATTTTGATCGCGACCGGAGCGCCTAAATAGTATTTCTTCAAGAAGGCGTCTATCCCTCTATTTCTCTGGACGATATCACATTCAAACTGGTTCAAGATCGCCAGCTCGGCGGGTGTCTTCGTTTGATAGGGGGCCGTCCCGACCCTCAGCAAGGTGGATTCTGTTTTGATCGGATCAGAGAGTCGCTCCTGACACAATTTGATGGCATCCGCGCTCGTATCGATTCCGATAAAATCACGCTTCATCAGTTTTGCGGCGACCAGCGCAGTACCGCTGCCGCAAAAAGGGTCCAAGACCAGATCGCCTTCATCGGTGCTTATGCGAAGGATCCTTTGCAGGAGCTCGATGGGCTTTTGTGTTGGATAGCCAACGCGCTCTTTCGCTTTTGGATTCAAAAAAGGGATATCCCATACATCCGTCAAAGGCACGCCCCGCTTCTCCTTCGCCATAACGACAGCACCGCTCTCATCTCGCTTATAGCTGGCCTTGCCCATCTCGTTCCGCGCTCGTTCCTGCAAGATCTGGTCCAGATTCGTAGTCGGCGAGTATGCGCCATAGATGGTATGAAATTTGAGATCTTTTGACTTGGAATAGAAAAAAATGGTCTGATGCGCCGCTAACAATCCTTTTTTTGAATTTGACCAGCGCTTATATGTCCAGATGATCTCACTTCTAAAATGGTCCTCCCCAAACACCTCATCCAATAGCATCCTGATGTAATGAGACGACGAGGTATCGCAATGCAGGAAGACAGAGCCTGTACTTTTCAAAACGCGGTGCATCTCCAAAAGCCGCTCCTTGAGGAATGACAGATAGGCCTGCCGGGAATCCCAAACATCTGAAAAGCTATAGATGTTCCCTTTAGAATCCCGGGCAGCTTGCTGCCTCTGGGTAAAGAATGGTGGATCTAAGTAGATCATATCCACCGTTTCTTTTTCCAAAGCTCTCATGCCCCGCAGGCAATCGTCATGGATCAGCATATCACGTTCACTTCCCCCTAGAAAGCGCGATCCTTTCAAGGATCGCAAGCAGATCGATCCCAGTCAACTCATGGATATACCGCCATGCGGTATCCCCATAAAAATACTTCCCGCCTATTCCTTGATACAAGGTCTCCAGGGTCTCTTGGACCCTTATCGCTTGGACACGCTGGGGGTAGTAAAACATCACTCTGACCGGTGTATAACCTCTTTCTTGGATGGCCTTCACCCGTGCGTGTTCCTTTGTGATATGGTCGCCGTCCGTTGTCGCATCTCTCCATTTGATCTCATGTGCAGCACTTCCGACCAAGCAGTCGATCTCAAATGTTTTAGGACGCGTCCCCTGGGTGTTGGGTATCCTCACCCTGGAGGCCCCCGGATATCTATGCTGGATACAGATGACAGCGGCTCTCTCTAAAAACGCGCCTGCGTATTTATAAAGGAACCGGCCCTTATTCTGGTAGAGGTCGATCGACCGTCCTTCCTCATTGGTCACACCCAGGACACGATACAAAAGATAGTGGGAAGTATCATCCTCTTTCATCTCTTGTTCCCGCAGATCTACCTGCTCTCTTAAGGCCGCAGCATACCTATCTGCCAGCTGGCATATCGTTTCAAAAACATCCTGGTCCATACGAGCCTCCTATCGCTCCCGGCTCCTCATCCATCCGTCCCGGTGAGGCAGAGCTTGACCGCGGCCACGGTCATGCCGGCCACCGCCCAGAAGATGAACATGACCCGGGGATAGTTCCACAGGTAGTCCGCCAGACCGCAGACCATGGCGCCGCAGAGGGCGGAGGCGCCGCCGATGGCGATATGGCGGGCGGCGGTGTCCGTGCTGGTCCTGACGGCCCGGGCGGCGGACTTGACGGTCCATAGGACATGGCCCAGGAGGGAGACGAGACCCAAGAGGCCCGTCTCCAGCCAGACCTGGAGGAAGGTGTTGTGGGTGTGGACGAAGGGGATCGCGGCGTCATAGTAGTTCAGCTCCGTCACCCTGGCCTGCACCGCGTCGATGCCCAGGCCCACCCCCATCAGAGGCTGGCGGGCGATCATCCGCGCCCCGGCGTTGTACAGGGGGAAGCGGCTGCTGGTGGAGCTGTCGGAGGTGTTGGTGATGGTGAGGATACGGTTCAGGACCGTGGAGGGCAGCAGAGGGACGGCGCACAGCCCCACCACCAGGCACAGGGGCAGGAACCGGCGGTCCCACAGGAAGATGTAGACCAAGGCAGCCACCACCAGGCCCACCCAGCTGGCCCGGGAGTAGGTCATGACGATGGCCGCGGCCCCGATGCCAAAGACCAGCAGGGCCGCTATCTTGGCGGAGAGCCGCCGGAAGATGAAGAACAGGGCCACGAGCAGGGGCAGCAGCAGCAGGAGCAGCTCCGCGTAGGAGTTGGGGTTCTCAAAGAAGGAGTAGACCCGGCCGGGCATCCCGGCGTTGATGGACATATCCACATAGGAGGGGTTGACGGTGATATGGAGCACCAGCCGCTGGTAGAAGGCGTAGAGGGAGGAGACCAGCACCCCGCCGCCAAGGCCCAATGCCATCTGCACCAGCTGGCGGCTGCTGCGAACGGCGCTGACGATGACGAACACCAGCAGGAAGCAGGGGATGTGATAGAGCAGGAACCGGAGGGAGAGGCTGCGGTAATTGGAGAACACCACCGAGACCAGCACCGCCCCCCAGTACAGGAAGGCATAGGGCCCCATGGCGGCGGCGTCCAGCCGGGCCTCCCGCCGGCGCATCCCGGCGGCGTAGAACAGCAGGAGCAGCGCCAGCGCCAGCAGCAGGGAGCAGGCGTTGTCCCACAGCTCATAGGGGACGCAGAGGATGGCGAACAGCCCCAATCCGGCCCAGAAGGGCACGGCATCCCCCATGGCATAGCCCAGTTGGGCGAAGGCGGAGCCCTCCCACAGCGCCGGCTTGGCCCGATAGAGCAGATGGAGCAGCGCGGCGGGGATATTGGCCACCCAGCTCACCAGGGCGCAGAGGCCGCTCTCCCGCCAGCGCCGGGCGAACCAGCCCTCCCGGTAGAAGAAGGCCGCCAGGCCGCACCCGGCCCAGAGGCGGGCGCAGGCGGAAAAGAGCCAGGCCATCAGCCGCCCGGCGGCGCTCCCCTGCCAAAGAGCCAGGAGCCGGGGGCCTACGCCGGACCACCAGGCAGTCAGCCTGTCCTCCAGGGCAGCCAGCAGCCGGGCAAAGGCGGAGGTGGTGAAGAGATGGCAGAGGTAACTGCGGGAAAAGAGGGTATCATTGACCATAGCGCGCTTCCTTACGATCGTCCGAGATTTTTGATGAGGTACAGAAGGGTCAGCAGGCCGTACCGCTTCTTCCGAAGGAGGGCGGCGGCGATCTGCCGGTTGCGGCTGAGGCCCTGGGGCGCGAAAGAGGCCACGGCCTGGGCCATATCGGCGCTCTCCGCGATGGCCTGGACCCGCCGCTTTTTCTCGGCGGCGGAGGCGGGGTTGCCGGCGGCGTACTCGTTGCCCACCGCGATCAGCAATCCGGCCCAGAGGGTCTGCTCCCGCCAGTCGGGCCGGCGGCCCTCCAGATCGAACCGCCGGACCAGCTCCTCCTTCCGCCGGAAAAAGCCCCGGTAGACCTCCATATAGTCCTTCATGTACCGGTGGGTCACAGAGGCGGGGTTGTCCAGGTAGCAGTAGAGGGGCTTCTCCACGATCACCAGCTTCTTGGCGTGGCAGAAATATTCCATCAGGAACAGCTCGTCCTCCAGATAGGCCCCCTCGAAGGTGATATGCGCCTCCTGGATGATGGACCGGGAGAACAGGAACCGCCAGATGAAGCCGTTGAGGGGGGCGGGTCCCAACCGGTCCCCCAGCAGGCGGTCCACGATGGCGCTTTGGATCTCCTCCGGTCCATAGGTGCCGGGGGGCAGGGCGTTCTCCTCCACCCAGCTCTTCCCCTGGGGCAGCACATGGAGATGGGGGGAGCCGGCGCTGTCGGCCCCGGCGGCGGTGACGGCGTAGTAGAAGGTCTCCAGGGCTTCGGGGACCAGCCAGTCATCAGCATCGGCAAAGGCGATGAACTCGCCCCTGGCCTCCTGGAGCCCCAGGTTCCGGGCGGAGCTGACGCCGCCGTTGGGCTTGTGGAACACCCGGACCCGGCTGTCGCTGGCGGCGAAGCGGTCGCAGAGAGCGCCGCTGCCGTCGGGGGAACCGTCGTCGATCAGCAGCAGCTCCAGATTTTCAAACCGCTGTTCCAGGATGCTGTTGACACATTTCTCCAAAAAGGCTTCCGCCTTGTAGACGGGGACGATAACGGAGATCTTTGGCATAGGCGCCTCCTGATGATGAAAATAGCCTGTTTGAACAGTATACCCATTTTCCGCCCCGCTGTCAATCGTTTGCTTCGCCCATCATCCACCTGCCGCATAAAGTGGCCTCCGTGCCCCTGGGAGGGCAGGAAACAGAATGGCAGAAAAACAAGCACAAAGCAGAATAGATCAGATGTAGTCGATTTGAAATTTCCCCTTGCAAAACCGGCGATGCTCGTGTATACTAAAGATAGAGCTGATCGTTGCCGATGTTTCTCCCGTAATGGAGGCGCGGCAGTGCGCCGGCTCTTGCAAAGAGGCGAACCTCCGCTATACTCGGTGGGGGGGCGCCTCTTTTAATATCTCCACACCCGAATATCATCGTCCAAAATGATCATGATATCTATCACAGATGTATCTTTACGCCACTGCAATCTTTTTTCAATGACAGAAGCCAATATACCCAGATCAATGTTTACGCCCCTGTAATCCAAGAAAATACCTCCGGGGTCATCCCTGATCTGCTGAAGTCCGCGCCGTATCGCCGCATTTGCCGCCTTTTCCATCGTTACTGTTTTCAAATCCCACAATCTATTCTTCCAAAGATAGTCAGCCGTTTTTACCATCTGGGCATTGACCTCATTCAACAGCTTTATGTCTCCACCAAACGTGTCATGGAGCCATTGGGAAAAGCTGACTTCCGCCGAATGTAAGCCCATATCATATCCAGTATCATATGTGATCGCACCTTGTCCCGGCGTGGCAGCACGCAAATATTCACTTGTTACATCTTTTGATACGATCTTAGTTGGCATAGATGCTCCGCTCACTTCCATTATCTTCCTTGGTATACTGTTCTTTAATTATACCAGTTCTTATCTACTTTTCAAGAATGATCTTTCATAGAAACATCCAACCAGCCGCGACCGCAAAAATGCCCCATGGCCCAGTCAGATCGGGCCATGGGGCATCGTCAGATCGGTCAATTTATAGGGAACGCCGTGCCGCAGATCAGGACCGCCTGGACCTCCTCCAGCAGGACAGGCGTCTCAAAGCGGCCTATGCAGTAGGACTCGCGGACCGTGTCCTCTTTGCCGCCGTGGGCGCCGCCGCTGTGTTCATAGGGGGATACAGTCGAGCCGTCCTTCAAAAGGAGCGCGACAGAGAACCCGTCCGGGTAGCTCCCCCCCTCCACCGCGGGGGCCCGCATATCCACCCGGACCGACAGGGCGGAGAGCTGGACCTTCTGGATCTCGTAGGTATTGCCGTCCCTGTCGGTGACGCTCTTCTCCGCCACCGGGACGTTCCGCGTGGTGTCTTTATAGCGCAGGGTGAATTTCAATGTCCAGGGCCCCTGGGCCAGGAGGGTGTGGGTATCGGTCTCCTTGTCATAGACCGACAGGCCCTCCATCGTGACCTCCGCATTGCGGCCGATCACCGGGCCCTCGCTGGACCACTGCTCCACATACCGTACCTCGCCATCCTCCCCAGACCGGGGGCCCCGATACCCGCCGCCGCTGCCGCGGTAGGCGGAATTCTCCAGCTCTTCAAAGTACACCCCCTCCGGGAGCGGCTGTCCATCGTCCCGGGTGATGGTGTAGGCGATATACATATTGTACCGGTCGCCGGCGACTGCGTCGGCGGTGACGGTGTAGCCGTCCGCCGAGCAGGACGCGCCGATGGGGTAACCGATAGCATCGATCAGCTCGGTCTGGGCCCCGCCAAAGACAGGGGCCAGCAGGTTGCTGACGCCGCCGTTGTCCAGCTCGGCGGCAGCGGTGCCCATCAGCAGCACCGCGGTCACCGCCAGGGCCAGGGTCTTTTGGAGACGCCGGCGGCGGGCAGCCTGCCGGACCGGCAGGGCGTCCAGGGCCCGCTGGGCGGCGTCCGCCGGGGCCTTGACCTGGGCGAAGGCGGCCTGGTAGCGCTCTCTATCCATCATCGTTCATTTCCTCCTTCAACAGCTCCTTCAGCTTCTGCCTGGCCCGGTGGAGCCAGGTGCGGACCGTGGCCTCCCGTGTCCCCAGGATGGCCGCGATCTCCCCGGTGGCATAGCCCTCGTAGTAGAACAGGTCCACGGCCATCCGCCAGTTCCGGGGCAGGGCGCAGACCGCGTCATACAGCGCCCGGTCCCCCGGCGCGGCAGGCGCGGACAGCTCCGCCGCCTCGCTCAGAGGGACCTGCCGCCACCACCGCCGGCCCCGCAGCAGGTTCTTGCTCTTATTGACGGCCACCCGTAGCAGCCAGCGCCGCTGGTGTTCCTCCGACTGGAAGGGCTGCCGCCGGCTGCACCGCTCCAGCAGCACCTCCTGGAGGACATCCTCCGCGTCGGCGGGGACACGGGTATATTGCAGCGCCAAGCGGTAGATGCTGTCGCCGTAGCGCCGGACGATCTGCTCCAGCTCGATGGGGTCCATCGTCACACCTCCTTGCAGGGACTTGGGACAGGGCTCAGGATAGGGTCTTGAAAGGTCCTTTCACTCTATGTACACCGGAAAGGGCAAAAATGTTTCACCACGCCGGAAAAAATTTAGGAAAAATTTTGCGGTCCCGCCGGATAGGCCCGGCAGGACCGCAAGCTCCCTCGATATCCCTGTCACATCGCGGCGGAACGACCCTCGGCGTTCTCCCGGAAGAGCAGGGAGACGCACCACAGCGCCGCCAGCGCCACTACGATATAGACGATCCGGCTCATAACGGCCAGCTGGCCGCCGAAGAGGAAGGCCACCAGGTCAAAGCCGAACAGGCCGATGGCGCCCCAGTTCAGGCCGCCGATGATGGCCAGGATCAGTGCGATACGATCCAAAAGCATTGCAGATACCTCCTTTTTGCGGTTTCCCGTAGTCTGTCACCGGAGGCGGAAACTATGCCGGACCGATCGGACGAAAATATTTCCTGGCAGGCCGCTCATAGGCTATTTGACATATTTTTCTTGAAAGAATTTCGAGATCCTGTCCAGCGCCCGCAGCAGGACCAGCTGCTCCTCCTGGGGCAGCTCCGCCACCACCTCCTCGATCATCTCCTGGTGGAAGGCGGCGTGGCGGCGATCGGCGTCCCGGCCCCGCTCCGTGGGATAGAGCCGGACAGAGCGCTTGTCTGTCCGGTCCCGGACCCGCTCCACATAGCCCTTGCGCTCCAGCTGGCTGACCGCCTGGGTCAGGGTGCCCGCCGTCACCCGCTGGGCGGCGGCGATGGCGGAGGCCCGGTTGTCCCGGCCGGCGTCCACCGCGGCGCAGATCTCCACCAGCAGGTGCAGCTCCCGGAGGGTCAGGTCCGGGAAGCCGTCGGTGGCGTGGACCTCCTCGGTCTTTAGGATATCGTTGAACACCCGGACCAGAAAGCCGTTCAGGGCCTGGACGTGCTCCCCGCTCATCCCTGGTCCCCGGCGGCGATGTACGCCAGCCCCGCCGCGCCGGGGCCCACATGGGTGCCGATCACCGCGCCGATGGAGGCGTGCAGCGCCGGACGGCCCGTCTCCAGCACCGGCGCCAGGACCTCCTGGCAGGCCCCCATGGCCTCGGGAGCGTTGGCGTTGCCGTAGATGACCGGATAGCGCAGGTCCGCCGGGGCCTCCTTCGCGATGCGCTCGGCGATCCACCGGAAGCCGGCGTTCATGCTGCGGGCCTTGCCGACGGCCTCCACCGTGCCCCGGCTGTCGATGCCCACGATGGGCTTGATCCCCAGCAAGCCCCCCACGGCGGCGGTGGCGGCGGAGATCCGGCCCCCCTTTTTGAGGTAGGTCAGGGTGTCCACCACCGCCAGCAGCCGGACCCGGCGGGTCAGCTCCTCCACGGCCTGGGCGATCTCCTGGGCGGAGCGGCCCTCGTCCCGCAGCGCCACGGCGGCCTCCACCAGCAGGGCGATGCCAAAGGTGGCCATGTGGGAATCCACTACATAGATCTCCCGGTCCCCCAGCATCTCCTTGGCGATGACGGCGGACTGGAAGGTGCCGGAGAGCTGGGAGGAGAGGAAGATCCCTACGATCGGGTCCGCCGGATCTTTCTCAAAGACCGTCAGGAAGTCCTCCGGGGTCAGCTGGGAGGTGGTGGGCAGCTCCTCCGCGGCGGCCAAGCGGGCGAAGAACGCCTCCTTCGTGATCTCTATGCCGTCCAAAAAGCTCTCCTCCCCGAAAAAGACCCGGAGAGGGATGATCTCTATCCCCAGCTCCCGGGCCCGGACCGGGTCCATATCGCTGGTGCTGTCGGTGATGATGCGTACCATGGCAGTTCGCGCTCCTTTATGTTGGATAGTTTGATAATCAAAATATTTGACCGTCAAAGTATATCACAGTCTCCCGCTTTGTCAAGGGGCTGATGCAAAAAAAGAGGGCACCCCGGCAAGGATGCCCTCTTCTATATGATCGCGCTATTTCGTCCGCCGGAACTGTCAGCGCTATGACAGTGTGGCAGTCGGGTCGTTGACCACCCCTACGAAGAGGGGCACGCCCTCCACCGGGGAGGTGACGACCAGCAGGAAGGGCCGGTCTAGGTCCATGATCACGATATCATCCGGGGGCGGCGGGGCGCCGGCGGCGGGCAGCTCCGTGTAGGCCACCCCCCGGATGCCCTCCTCGTCCACCTGGATCCGGGCGGCCTGGTGGGCCCCGGAAAGTTCGATGGGCAGGTCGGTACCCGCCGTCAGGGCGGAGAAGTCGGCGGCCTCCGAAAACACGTCCGTGATCCCCAGCGCCCGGATGGTCTCGTCCAGGTCCACGTCGGAGGCGATATCGAACTTAGGCAGGGACCACTCCGTCTTGTAGAAGCCCCACTGGATGCCCTCCGCATCCTCCTCGTGGGCCAGCCCCGCCCAGAGGCCGTCATCCTGCAGGACCTCGTCCACCGAGCGCCCCTCGTCGGGAAGGACGAAGTAGACGGAGGTGTTCTTGGTGTGGAGGGGGGCGGCGGTGAAGGTCTCTCCGAAGAGGACGTTGCTGTCCCGCTTGGTGTGCATGAACTCCGCCGTGACCTCCTGGCCATCGGCACGGGTGAAGGTGTCCTGGGTGTTGTTGCCGGGGTGGAAGGGCTGGCTCCATCTGCCGTAGTAGTACAGGGTGGCGTAGAGCCGCATCACGTCCAGGGGGCTGGTCTGGATATTGCCGGTGCTGTCCTGGAGAAGGCCGCCGGTCTGGGCGTCCAGCCACTGGGCGATGGCCTTGTTGGCCTTCTCCGTGCCCATCTCCACGGCATAGGACCCGGCAAAGTAGTATTCCGCCAGACTGTCCAGGGTGTCCTTGTTATAAGAGAGCCCCTTGTTCAGCCAGATGGAACCGGCGGGAACGGTGGCCACCGTGCCGTCGTCCACATAGCTTCGCAGCCACATGGCCCGTGTCTGCTGCCGGAGGGTCTCCAGGCTGTCCACCCCCAGAGCGTCTAGGATCTGCTGCCGGGAGGTCCCGCCGGCGGTCTCCGCCAGCATAGCCAGGGCCATCCACAGGTCCACAGGGGAATAGATCCGGTTCTCCGTTGCCCCTGCCAGCACCAGCCGGGAGGAGACTTTGGAAAATCCCGCCGCCTGCCGGGCAAAGTCCTCGTCCACCTCGTTGGGCAGTTGGGACCAGTACCGCTGGAACTCCTGGAAGAACCCCTCCCGCTCGACCCCCATATTGTTGATTCGGGTGGGGTAGTCGGGGTAACGGGGCTCACTGAGAGCGTAGGCCCGGAGGGCCCGGGTCTGGCCCTTATTGTTCCGGCCAGGCCGGGGCATCAGGCTCACCAGCAGGACCACCGCCAGCACCGCCGCCGCGGCGGATACATACGCAGGCCAGCGCCGGCGGGCCTTGGGCCGGCGGCGGGCGTCCATCCCGGCGACCGTCGCCTCCCGCAGGGCCAGAGGCGGGTGCAGGGCCAGATTGGCCCGCTTATATGCGTCAAACATCGTTCAGCACTCCTTTCAGAAGCTCCCGGCCCCGGGACAGGCGGGACTTGACCGTCCCCTCCCGGCAGCCGGCAGCCTTGGCGATCTCTGCCACGCTCAGTCCCTCGAAGTAGTGGAGGTGGATGGCCGTGCGGTAGATAGGCGGGAGAGCGAGAACAGCGGCATAGACCTCCCGGGCCTCCTCGTCCATCCCCTCGGTGGGGATATCCTCCAATGGGACCGTCCTCCGCCGCCAGGCGGAGGCGTGCAGGGTCTTGGCACAGTTGATGGTACAGCGGATGAGCCACGCCCGGACGTGTTCGGCGCTCTTCAGTTTGTCCTGGCTGCGCACATAGCGCAGAAAGACCTCCTGGAACACGTCCTCGGCGTCGTGGAAGCGCCCGGTGTGGGCCAGCGCCAGGCGCCACACCAGGTCTCCATATCGCTCCACGATCTGTTCGTTCATGGGTCTCTCCCCCTTTCTATGGAGAATACCGCGCAGGGCGGAAAATGGTTGCATCCAAAAATTTTTTGTGGATAGCGCACAAATTTGTAGCTGTCAAAATGGCGGAAGAATTTCTGTCATGGACAAATGTTTTGTGTAAACGGACAAAATTTCAAAAAATGGATGAAAAAACGTTGACGGGGGCAAACTGGCGTGGTAGGATCGAAGTGGTCAAAGTCCCGCCGGCGGCAGGAACGTCCCCCGGCGGCTACGCCAAAATTCCATTTTGGGAGGCATATGATATGAGCATCCAAAACGAATATCTCCGGGGACTGATGGAGCGGGTCATCGCCCGCAACCCGGCGGAGCCGGAGTTCCACCAGGCGGTGCGGGAGGTGCTGACCTCTCTCTCCCCCGTGGTAGACGCCCACCCGGAGTACATCAAGGAGGGCGTGATGGACTGCCTGGTAGAGCCGGAGCGGACCATCAAGTTCCGGGTCCCCTGGGAGGACGATAAAGGGAACATCCATGTGAACCGGGGCTTCCGGGTCCAGTTCTCCAGCGCCATCGGCCCCTACAAGGGGGGCCTGCGGTTCCACCCCAGCGTCTATGAGGGCATCATCAAGTTCCTGGGCTTCGAGCAGATCTTCAAGAACAGCCTCACCGGCCTGCCCATCGGCGGCGGCAAGGGCGGCAGCGACTTCGACCCCAAGGGCAAGAGCGATGCCGAGGTCATGCGCTTCTGCCAGAGCTTCATGACGGAGCTGTTCAAGTATATCGGCCCGGACACCGACGTGCCCGCCGGGGATATCGGCGTGGGCGGCCGGGAGATCGGATATCTCTTCGGTCAGTATAAGCGGTTGCGCAATGAGTTCACCGGCGTCCTCACCGGCAAGGGCCTGACCTACGGCGGCTCCCTGGCCCGGACCGAGGCCACGGGCTACGGCCTGTGCTACTTCGCCGACAATATGCTGAAGGAGGCCGGCAAGAGCTTCGAGGGGGCCACGGTGGTGATCTCCGGGTCCGGCAACGTGGCCATCTACGCCTGCGAGAAGGCCACTCAGTTCGGGGCCAAGGTGGTGGCCATGAGCGACTCTGGCGGCTATATCTACGACAAGAACGGCATCGACCTGGCCTGCATCAAGCAGCTGAAGGAGGTGGAGCGCAAGCGCATCAGCGCCTATGCCGACACCCACCCCCAGGCGGAGTACCACCCCGGCTGCGCCGGCATCTGGACCATCCCCTGCCACATCGCCCTGCCCTGCGCCACCCAGAACGAGCTGAACGAGGACGCCGCCAAGGCCCTCATCCAGAACGACTGCTTCGCCGTGGCCGAGGGGGCCAACATGCCCTGCACCCCCGAGGCGGTGGACGCCCTCCAGGGCGCGGGCCTGCTCTTCGCTCCCGCCAAGGCGGCCAACGCCGGCGGCGTGGCCACCTCCGCCCTGGAGATGAGCCAGAACTCCATGCGCTTCTACTGGTCCTTCGAGGAGGTGGACGCCCATCTCCACCGCATCATGACCGACCTCTACCACAACGCCGCCGCTGCCGCCGCCCAGTACGGCAAGCCCGGCGACCTGGTGGCCGGGGCCAACATCGCCGGATTTTTGAAGGTCGCCGATTCCATGCTGGCCTATGGTGTCGTTTGATCTTGAGGAGGCAGTGCAATGGCAATGAACGAATATATCGCCCGGGTATCGGAAAAGCTGCGGCGGCAGTACCCCAATGAACCGGAGTATCTCCAATCCGTCAGCGCCTGGCTGGAGATGATCGCCCCGGCGGTGGACGACCCCCGCTATGAGAAGCTGGACCTGCTCACCCGCATGGTGGAGCCGGAGCGGATGTTCTCCTTCCTGGTCCCCTGGCAGGACGATGAGGGGACCATCCACACCAACCACGGCTACCGGGTCCAGTTCAGCTCCGCCATCGGCCCCTACAAGGGGGGCCTGCGGTTCCACCCTTCGGTGACGCCCTCGGTGGTGAAGTTTTTGGGCTTCGAGCAGACCTATAAGAACGCCCTCACCGGCCTGCCCATCGGCGGCGCCGCCGGCGGCGCGGACTTCGACCCCCGGGGCCGGAGCAGCCGGGAGATCATGCGGTTCTGCCAGGCTTTCATGTACTCCCTCTACCGCTACATCGGCGCGGACACCGATGTCCCCGCCGGCGACATCGGCGTAGGCGCCCGGGAGATCGGTTACCTCTACGGGGCCTACAAGCGGGTCACCGGCCGGGCGGAGAGCTCCGCCCTTACCGGCAAGGGCCTGACCTACGGTGGCAGCAAGGTCCGCCAGGAGGCCGCCGGCTTCGGCACCGTCTACTTCCTGGCCCGTATGCTGGAGCACCAGGGCGAGACCCTGGAGGGCAAGAGGATCGCCATCTCCGGCTTCGGCAACATGAGCTGGGGCGTGTGCAAGAAGGCAGCGGAGCTGGGGGGCAAGGTGGTCACCCTCTCCGGCCCTGATGGCTATATCTTCGACGGCGACGGCGTGGACACCCCGGAGAAGCTGGACTTCATGCTCCAGATGCGCGCCAGCGGCCTGGACCGGGTATCCAGCTACGCCCAGAAATTCGGCGTGGAGTTCCACCCCGGCAAGAAGCCCTGGGAGGTGCCGGTGGACATCGTCATCCCCTGCGCCACCCAGAACGAGATCGGCGTGGAGGACGCGGTGCTGATCCTGGCCAACGGTGTGCGCTACTATGTGGAGGCGGCCAATATGCCCGCCACCGCCGAGGCGCTGAAGCTGCTGCGCCTCAGCCCCAAGGTCCTCACCGCCGGAGCTAAGGCCGCCGGCAGCGGCGGCGTGGCCGTGTCCGCCCTGGAGATGGCCCAGAACGCCATCCGCTACAGCTGGTCCCGCCAGGAGGTGGACGAGAAGCTGCGGACGATCATGAGCAGCATCTACGACGCCTCCGCGGCAGCCGCCGAGGAGTACGGCCTGGGCTACGACCTGATCGCCGGCAACGATATCGCCGCCTTCAAGAAGATCTCCCAGGCCATGATCGCCCAGGGCCTGTAAGAGGGCGGTCCCCTGTAAGGGTACCACAGAAGAGGGCGCACAGCAAGACCGGCGCGGCATCATGCCGCGCCGGTCATTATCCTGCTGATCGTCCTGATGGAGCATTTCAATATAAAGTATCGTACATAGTAAGGAGTCGTCCCAATGGAACTCACATCCTGCCTCCCCATATGGAAGGAGCTGACCCCCACCCAGCAGCAGCGGCTCTCCGCGGCGGCAGTGGACCGGCATCTCCCCAAGGGGACCACGATCCACAGAGGCAGCCTGGACTGTACCGGCCTGCTGCTGGTCCAGTCCGGGCAGCTGCGGGCCTATATCCTCTCCGGCGACGGACGGGAGATCACCATCTACCGCCTGATCGACGGGGATGTCTGCCTCTTCTCCGCCGCCTGCGTCCTGCGCGATATCCAGTTCGAGGTCTCCATCGAGGCCGAGAAGGACACCCAGGTATGGGTCATCCCGCCGGAGGTCTACCGCGAGCTGACGGAGGAGTCCGTCATCGCCGCCAATTACACCAGCGAGCTGCTGGCCAGCCGCTTCTCGGAGGTCATGTGGCTGCTGGAGCAGATCCTCTGGCGGAGCTTCGACAAGCGCCTGGCGGAGTTCCTCCTCCAGGAGAGCGCCCTGGAGGAGTCCCCTGCCCTGTCCATCACCCACGAGCGGATCGCCCTCCACCTGGGCACCGCCAGAGAGGTGGTCACCCGGATGCTCCGGTACTTCCAAAGCGAGGGACTGGTGAAGCTCTCCCGGGGCTGCGTGGAGCTGACCGCCCCCAAAAGGCTGGCCCAGTTAGCGCTGCCGGACTGACGGGAGCAGGGAGAGGATCGCCTCCTTCGGCTGGGCCCCCACTGTCTGGCAGACCACCCGGCCGCCCTCCAGCACCACCAGCATGGGGATGCTGGCCACCTGGAAAGCCGCCGCCAGCTCCCGCTGCCCGGTCACATCGACCTTGCCCACCTTGATATCCGGGCGCTCCCCGGCGATCTCATCCACTACAGGGCCGACCCTCCGGCAGGGGGCGCACCAGTCCGCCCAGAAGTCCAGCAGGACCGGCTGCCGGCTCTGGAGCACCTCCTGGCGGAAGTTCTCCTTGGTGATCGTTACGACAGACATCTTTTGTATCTCCTTTTCTTGTTCTCTTTTTATGGTCCTTTCACAGTCCTTTGGTGGAACCGCAGCGCGCCTTGCAGATCAGCTGGGTCATGGTCCCCATGGGGCAGTAGACGCACCAGCTCCGGGGCTTGAACAGCACCATGGTCACCAGGCCCAGCACGGTGGAGGTCAGCATGACGCTGTAAAAGCCGAAGGCGAACTGCGCCACGCCCGGATGGACCAGGGTCCCATGATAGGCCCAGTGCCAGGGCAGCCGGAAGGTCCACAGGAGAGTCACCACCTGCCGCAGGTCCTGCACGCCGGCAAAGACCAGATAGGTGTTCCAGAGCATCTGAAAAAACATGGCGAAGAAGAAGAGCAGGAAGCCATAGCGGAACCCCTTGCTCTTCATCCACCGGGGGATATCCCTTTTTCGGGACAGTCCGAACCGCCCGCCCAGCAGGCTGAAGAGCTGTCCCCGGCCGCAGTAGCGGTTGCAGTAGGCCTTGCTCCCGCCCGCGATGGCGATGAGCAGCGGCAGGAAGAAGCAGAGCAGCCCCAGCCAGGCAAACAGGATGTTGCAGAAGCCCAGGAGCAGATACGCCAGCGACGCGATCCACAGATAGTCATACCACCGTTTCTTCCCCTTCATACCGCCGCCTCCTCCATCGTGATAACAGTCGCGGGACACTCCTTGGCGCACCGGCCGCAGCCTACGCACTTGTCCAGGTCCACCCGCGCCGCGATCCCCTTTACGATCTGGATGGCCTCCCGCGGACAGACCTTGACGCAGCACCCGCAGGCAACACAGCTGCCCTGGTCTACCCGCGCCTTCCGCAGCCGCCGTGATGTGGTCCCCATCGTACCAGTCCTCCCTTTCTGCCTCTCCTATCCGGTCTTTGATAGCGCCAGTATAGCCTCTTTTTTCAGCCGGCACCGTGACTAGGTCACCATCCCGCCCCCTACCCCAGGGGGCGGTCTTTTTATGCCGGCCGGTACACCGCACCACCTCTCCCCTGCCGGCATAGTCTGGTGTGTACGCCTACCAAAGAAAGGAGGGGGAACGTCAATGGAGTTTCCCAACACACTGGACGCTCTGCCTGTGGGCCGCGGCGCCCGCGTCTGCCGGCTGGACGCCGCCGGTATGCAGCGCCGCCGCCTGCTGGATCTGGGCTTCGTGCCCGGCGCCGCCGTCACCGCCTTGCAGGCCAGCCCCTGGGGCGACCCGGTGGCCTACGGCATCCGCGGCGCGGTCATCGCCCTCCGGCAGGAGGACGCCGCCGCGATCAAGATCACAGAAAGGGAGGCATAGCATGGACGAAACGGTAGTGGTGGCTCTGGCGGGCAACCCGAACGTGGGGAAATCGACCGTATTCAACCATTTGACCCATCTGCACCAGCATACAGGGAATTGGCCCGGCAAGACCGTGGCCACCGCCCGGGGCACTTTTACATATGGGGGCCGGGGATTTTTGCTGGTGGACCTGCCAGGCACCTATTCCCTCTTTGCCAGCAGTGTAGAGGAGGAGATCGCCCGGGACTACCTGCGCTCCGGCGCGGCGGACGTGACCCTGGTGGTGGTGGACGCCACCTGCCTGGAGCGCAATTTGAACCTGCTGCTCCAGGTGATGGAGATCGCCCATCCGGTGGTGCTCTGCGTCAACCTGATGGACGAGGCCCGGAAGAAGGGGATTCAGGTGGACCTGGACGCGCTGCGGGAGGACCTGGGCATCCCGGTCGTAGGCTGCTCCGCTGGCCGGGGAGACGGGATGGAGACCTTACAACAGGTCCTGCTAGAGACGGCTGCCGACCCGCCGCCCCGGCCTAAGGAGCCGGTCCGCTACCCCGCCATGGAGGCGCTGACGGAGGACGCCTGGCAGGACGTGCGGGTGGCCGCCCTGATGGACCGGGCGGAGGAGCTGGCCCGCCGGGCCGTCCGCTCCCCTGCGGACGCTCACCAACGGGACCGGCGATTGGACCGGCTGCTGACCTCTAAGGCGACCGGAATCCCGGCGATGCTGGTCCTGCTGGCCGCCGTGCTCTGGCTGACCATCGCCGGGGCGAACCTGCCCTCCCAGCTGCTCAGTGACGGGCTGATGGGACTACAGGAGCCTCTGCGAAGGCTCCTCGCCTTCCTGCCGGTATCGCTGCAAAGCGCCCTGGTGGATGGGGTCTACCGGACGCTGGCCTGGGTGGTGTCCGTGATGCTGCCGCCTATGGCGATCTTCTTCCCCCTGTTCACACTGCTGGAGGACGCCGGGTATCTGCCAAGGGTGGCCTTCAACCTGGACCACCACTTTAGAAAGGCGGGGGCTCATGGTCGGCAAAGTTTGACGATGTGTATGGGATTCGGATGTAACGCCTGCGGCGTGATGGGCTGCCGGATCATCGACAGCCCTCGGGAGCGGCTGATCGCGATCTTGACTAATAATTTCGTACCTTGTAATGGCCGCTTTCCCACACTGATCGCGCTGATCACCATGTTCTTCACCTTGGGCAGCGGTGTTTATGGCCAGCTGTCCGCCGCGCTGCTGCTGCTGGCGGCGATCGTGCTGGCGGTGATGATGACACTGTGGATGTCAAGGCTGCTGTCCTGCACGGTATTGAAGGGGGTCCCCTCCTCCTTCTCTCTGGAACTGCCGCCCTACCGGCGGCCTCAGATCAGACAGGTGCTCCTCCGCTCGGTGCTGGACCGCACGCTCTTCGTCCTGGCCCGCGCTGTGATGATCGCCGCCCCAGCTGGATTGCTCATCTGGCTGATGGGGAACATAATGATCGGAGAGACCAGCCTGCTGAATGGTTGTGCTGGGGCACTGGACCCACTGGGACGTCTGATGGGTCTGGATGGGTTCATCTTGTTGGCCTTTTTGCTGGGCCTGCCTGCGAATGAGATCGTTATCCCGGTCCTTCTGATGGGGTACCTCTCCTCTGGATCTTTGACAGACTATGCTGGTCTGACAGAGCTGCGGACGCTGTTGGTACAGCATGGCTGGACCTGGGTGACAGCCCTCTGCGCGATGCTGTTTTCGTTGTTCCACTTCCCCTGCGGCACGACCTGCTTGACGATCTATCGGGAGACGAAAAGTATAAAATGGACCCTGCTGGCTATCCTGCTGCCTACGCTCGTGGGGATGGGACTGTGCATCGGCGTCCATTTGGTCAGTCTGCTTTTGTAGGGTTCAGGCGAGGCCATACTGCATATCGGGGCATGGATGGATATGGACTTTCCTCCCACCTCCCACCGGTCTATCGCCGCCGTTGCGCGACCGTCTACCATCCCGGTCTACCAAAATGTCTACCAAGTCAAAAGTCCTGTATCCC
>CAMWFH010000014.1 GCA_947173485.1 uncultured Clostridia bacterium
TGTGGGCCAGCACCAGGGTGGGCCGCTGGACGGCCTCGATCACCTTGGCCATGGTATAGGTCTTGCCGGACCCCGTGACCCCCAGCAGCACCTGCTCCCGGAGGCCGCCATCGATCCCCTGGGCCAGTTTCTCGATCGCCTGGGGCTGATCCCCCGAGGGGGTGTATCCAGATCTTACTTCAAATCGCGGCATAGCACTCTCTTTCCTTTGGCATATAGGCGATCCCGGCGACCCGCCGGCGCTACCACTCGATCCCGCTCTCCCGCATGGAGACGAAATCCTCATCGGCTACGATGATATGGTCGATCAGCTGCACGTCCACGGTCCGCAGGGCGTCCGCCGCCAGCCGGGTGGTGGTCATGTCCTCCCGGGAGGGCAGGGCCACGCCGCTGGGGTGGTTGTGGCTCAGCACCACCGCGCTCAGAAGGCGGCATTGCAGCAGCTTCCCCTTGGCGTCCAGACAGAGCTGGTACATCCGCTCCTCCCGGACCCCGGCGAACAGCGACAGCAGGTAGTTCCCCGCCTTGGCAGTGCTGTTCAGGATCTGGGGCCGGCTGTTGCCGGAGAAACGGGCCTTGTGGTAGGCGGGATAGATCAGCCGCAGCAGCGTCACCGCCTGCTCTCCCACGCCCTTCACCTGGCCGAGCTCCTCCGCCGGGGCGCACAGGACCTCCTCCAGGCCGCCGAACTGGTCGATCAGCCGGTGGGCCAGGGGGTTCACATCCACCCGCGGGATGCAGAAGCACAGCAGCAGCTCCAATACCTCATGGTCCGCGAAGTTCTCCAGTCCATGGTCCAAAAAACGCTTGCGCAAACGAGCCCGGTGTCCGTCATGCTCGCCCACTCTGTACCCCTCCTTGCCGGCGGAGCGTCTCCGCCTATTTTATCACAGAACTCCTGTTCTAGCAACCCCTATTTTGCCGTTTCTTTCTGACACAGGAAGCAGCTCCACCCCTGGTCCTGCCGCTCCTCCAAAATGGTGAGGCCGCTGGAGAGCAGGCCCGCGCGGACCTCCGCCGTCCGGGTGTCGATGATGCCGGAGCAGAGGAAGGCCCCCTCCTCCTTCATCAGGGTCTGGACCGCCGGGGCCAGGGCCAGGATCACGTCCGCTACGATGTTGGCGATCACCAGGTCGTAGCCGGCGCCCATCTCCCGCTGGAGGCCCGCATCCCCCAGCACGTCGCCGGCGCGGACCGTGTAGCGCTCCTTGTCGATCTGGTTCAGCGCCGCGTTGCTGTAGGCCACACCTACGGCTTTTTCATCGATATCGCAGGCAAAGGCATACCCCGCCCCCAGCAGCAGGGCCGCGATGGACAAGATCCCGCTGCCGCACCCCAGGTCCAGCACCCGGTCCCCCGGCCGGACCCGGCGCTCTAGGACCTCCAGGCACAGCCGGGTGGTGGCGTGGCTCCCGGTGCCGAAGGCCAGGCCCGGATCTAGGCGCAGGGCCACCCGGTCCCCGGCGTCCGCCTGCTCCCAGTCGGGGACCACCAGCAGCCGCCGGCCGATCTCCATGGGCTTATAGTAGGCCCTCCAGCCGTTCTCCCAGTCGGAGTCCGCCACGTTCTCCAGGGTCATCAGCAGGGGACCGCAGGACGGGTCCTCCTTCTTCAGGGCGCTGATGGCGATCCGGGCCTGGGCCAGGACGGTGTAGCCCGCCTCGTTCTCCTCCAGATAGAAGGTCACCCGGCACTTCCCCCGCATGGACTCATCCAGCGCCTCGTCCACATAGTCCCAATACTGCTGGTTGTTCTCCAGAAAGCTCCGAAAGTCCCCCTCGTCCTCAATCATCAGCCCCTCGATGCCCAGCTCCTCCAGCAGCCCGCTGACCCGGTCCAGGCCGGCGGGGGAGGTGTCGATGTGTACCTCCATCCATTTCATAGGCTCTCCCTCTCTTTCCAGTTATCCACGGCAAAAAAGGGGCGGAGGTCCGCCCCTTAGCGCATCGAAAAAGCTCCGGCAGCCAGGTCAAAACAGGGGCCGCGCCTTCCCGCTCACTTCTTTTTCCCCAGGAAGAACAGCGCCATGGTGCCGGGGCCGGAGTGGTTGCCGATCACCGGCCCCACGAAGTTGATATAGACCTCCTTGGCGCCAAATCGCTCCTTGACCGCCGCCGCCAGGTCCTCCGCCTCCTCCAGGCAGTCGCCGTGGCTGATGTACACCGTGTCCACATTGGTCGCCAGCTCCGACATCTTGTTCAGCAGCGCCCGGAGGCTGGCCCGCCGGCCCCGGACCTTGGAGACAGGAATCAGCCGCCCCTCGTCGTCCACATGGAGCACCGGCTTCATCTGGATCATGGTCCCCAGGAAGGCCGCCGCGGCGGACACCCGGCCGCCCCGCTTGAGGTGATGGAGATCGTCCACGGTGAACCAGTGGCACAGGTGGTCCCGGGTCTCCTCCACATAGGCCGCCACCTCCTCGATGGTGCGCCCCTGCTCCATAGCGGCGCCAAAGACTCCTACGCTGATGGCGGAGGTAGTCCCCAGCCGGCCGGCCCGAATCTTCTCATAGAAGGCCTGGGGCTCCATGTCCCGGCCGTCCAAATAGTTGTAATACTCCCGGCCCTCGATGGAAAAGGTCAGCGGCAGGACATAGAGTCCCAGCCGTTTCGCCACCTCCGGGCCCAGATCGCAGCAGCTGTCCGTTAGCAGGACGTACTCTCTCATGGTCAATATTCCTCCATATCTGATGGTCTATCCATAGGGATGCCGTAGCAGGACATACGATGCTCCCAGGTCATTCAAAAAGCTCTGCGATCGACAGGAGCCTTTCCAAAATGTTCTTTACGGCAGGTTCCCCATGGTCCTCTGCTGCCTGTCTTATTATATCATAGTCCTCTTCCGTCTGTCTAGTGATATCGCGCACAGTATCTCCATATTTTTTGAAGTAATTTAGGAGGGAATAGAGCATTTTCTTCTCCTCCTCGCTCAAGAAAGAGATATCGACCCGCTCCGCCCGGTCCAGCTCCAGCAGATAGTCCACCGACACCTTGAACAGCCTGGACAGCTCGATCAGATACTGGGCGGAGGGGATGCTGACCCCCATCTCCCAGGCGTTCACAGCGGAACGCGAGATGTTCAGTTTCTTCGCCAGAGAGGACTGGGTCAGTCCGTTCTTCTCCCGAATCTCCTTGATGCGCTCTCCTACCATTTGCCCCACCACCTCGACATATCGTTCATTATGCCTGATATTTGCAGTTGTTACATTATCAGGCAGGATTTTTATATATCTTTTATGATATGATAAATTGACAATATGTCCACTTGGCGGGAAGATATACGGAGAGCCCCCGCCTGCCATCTCCGCAGGCGGGGGCTCTGAGGTAACGGGTCACAGGAATTTACGCATGATATCGGTGGCGCTGTCGGGATCGCCGCTGAGGGTGAGGATGCACTTCATGTCTCTGGCGCTGGTGAATTTGTCCAGCCAGTTCAGGAAGCCCTCCAGGTCGGGGATGCTCTCGTCCTTGACGATCTTCCGCAGGTTGTCCACGAAGATATGAGAAATATCATAGTTGCCCGCGTAGAGGCCGCTGATGAAGCCCCGCAGGGCCTCGTAGCTGGTGAGCTGGTACTCGGCGGCATCGACCATACGGGTCTGGTGGCGAAGATTGAAGCTCAGGTTCCGGCTGGACTCGATGCAGACCATGCAGCCGCTGGAGGTCTCTGCCGCCTCGTGCATCAGCGTCACCAGCTGCTTCGTCTTGCCCTCGCCCTTGGGTCCCATGATAAGTCTAACCATATGAGATCACTCCTTTTCACTTTATAGGCAGACTGATACGAGTGTCCCCATCATATCATATCCGCCGGTAAAAGGCAATGTGAAAAAGCAAGTCCACAAAAATTTTGGGATCACTTCTCCAGCTTGGCCCGCAGCGCGGCGCCCATCTCCTCGTAGCCGGGCTTGCCCAGGAGGGCGAACATATTCTTCTTGTACGCCTCCACGCCGGGCTGGTCGAAGGGGTTGACCCCCAGGAGGTAGCCGCTCAGTCCGCAGGAATACTCAAAGAAGTAGATGATCTCCCCCAGAGTGTAGGCGTTCTTCTCCCCGGCGCGGACCACCAGGTTGGGCACGCCGCCCTCCACATGGGCCAGCAGGGTGCCGTCCATGGCCTGGGTGGCGATATAGTCCATATCCTTGCCGGCCAGGAAGTTCAGGCCGTCGCCGTCGCTCTCGTCCAGGGGGACCCGCAGGTCGGCGGCGGAGGGGCCGAAGCGGACGATGGTCTCGAACATCTGCCGCTCGCCGTCCTGGATATACTGGCCCATGGAGTGGAGGTCGGCGGTGAACTCCACGCTGGCGGGGAAGATGCCCTTATGCTCCTTGCCCTCGCTCTCGCCGTAGAGCTGCTTCCACCACTCGGTCATGAACCGGAAGGCCGGCTCATAGGCCCCTAAGATCTCGATCTTGAGGCCGTCCCGGTAGAGGGTATTCCGGGCGGCGGCATACTGCCAGGCCGGGTTCACGTCCAAGTCGGCCCGGCGGCAGGTCTCCATCATGCTGGCAGCGCCGGCCATCAGCTGGTCCAGATCGATGCCGGAGACGGCGATGGGCAGCAGGCCCACGGCGGTGAGGACGCTGTAGCGGCCGCCCACGTTGTCGGGGACCACGAAGGTCTCATAGCCCTCGGCAGTGGACAGGGCCTTCAGAGCGCCCCGGGCCTTGTCGGTGGTGGCGTAGATCCGCTTGGCGGCCCCGGCCTTCCCGTACTTCTTCTCCAGCGCCGCCCGGAAGAACCGGAAGGCCACGGCGGGCTCGGTGGTGGTGCCGGACTTGGAGATGACGTTGACGGAGAAGTCGTCGTCGCCGATCAGGTCCATGATCTCCTGGAGGTAGTCGGCGGAGAGGCCGTTGCCGGCAAAGTAGATATTGGGGGTATCCTTTTTCTTCAGGTTGTAGTTGGGGGAGCGGAGGAACTCGATGACGCCCCGGGCCCCCAGGTAGCTGCCGCCGATGCCGATGACCACCAGCGCTTTGCTGTCGCTCTGGATCTTCTTGGCGGCGGCCTGGATGCGGGCATACTCCTCCTTGTCATAGTCCCGGGGCAGGTTCACCCAGCCGACGAAATCGTTGCCGCGGCCGGTGGCCTCCTGGAGCCAGGTGTGGGCCTGGGCCAGGGCGGGGGCGAAGGATGCTACGGACTTGCCGGATCTGCTGTAATCGACCTGGATCATAGTGCATTTTCTCCTTTGCGCGTAAAATATTTGAACGGCTCTGGTACTGTGCGATCGTTACAAAGGTAGTATAGCACATACTGGTAATTTTGTCGATCCTGTTTTTTTCGGACAAGGGGACTTTCGTCCCTCTAAAGCCGGCGCTAGACCATCAGGAAGGCCCGCTGGAGGCACGCCGTCAGGATCTGCCCGTAGGTCAGCCGGGCCACGCTCTCCCCGGCCAGGACCGGCACCTGGGCGACGGTCTCACCGCCGGCGGTGACAGTCAGAGTGCCCACCTGCTGGCCCTGGGCGATGGGCGCGGGCAGGACCTCCGGCAGGTCGATAGCCGTCTCCAGGCTGTTCGCCTTCCCCTTCTCCAGCAGCAGCTTGCCCCGCTCCCCCAACACCGGCTGGAAGCTCTGGCGCTCGCCCATGGTCACCGCCACCGGCGGCAGGACGCCCGAGGGGCGGACATCCACCAGGGCATAGCTGGAAAATCCATAATTGAGCAGGGATTTGGCGGCCTCAAAACGGATATCCCCAGTGGGGGAGCCCAGGACCACGGCGATCAGCTCCATGCCGTCCCGCTCCGCCGTGGCGGAGAGGCAGAACTTGGCGGTGCTGGTGCTGCCGGTCTTGAGGCCGGTGGCCCCCTCATAGAAGCGGATGAGCCGGTTGGTGTTGGTCAGGCCCGAGGCCCCGTCCCGGAGGGTGTCCATCCAGATGGTGGTGAATTGGCGGATATCCGGGTGGCGCAGGATCAGCTCCCGGGACATGAGGGCGATGTCATAGGCGCTGGTGGCGTGGCCGGCGGCGGGGAGGCCGGTGCAGTTGACGAAGGTGGTGTCAGCCATGCCCAGTTCCTTGGCCCGGGCGTTCATCCGCTCCACGAAGGTCTCCTCCGTCCCGGCCAGATGCTCCGCCATGGCCACACAGCAGTCATTGGCGGACACCACGCAGATGGCCTTCAGCATATCCCGGACGCTGAGCCGCTCGTTCTCCTTCAGCCAGATCTGGCTGCCCCCCATGGAGGAGGCCCGGGTGCTGGCGGTGATCATATCGTCATAGGACAGCGCGCCGGCATCGATGGCCTCCATGATCAGCAGGATGGTCATGACCTTGGTGACGCTGGCCGGCTCCAGAGCCTGGTGCTCGTTGTAGGCATGGAGGACCTCACCGGTCTCCTTCTCCATCAGCAGATAGGCCTTGGCCTCCACCTCCGGCCCCGCGGCGTAGGCCGTCGGGAGCAGCAGCGCGGCGCAGCAGAGAAATGATAAGATCTTTTTCAAGCGTATCCCTCCCTTTTGTGGTAACAGGATATGTCCACCGGGGGAGAAAAATGCTATTCAGTACCCTTGCTATTAGCGACTTCAAATATTTTCATAATATTGTATTTTTTCAAATTTTCTATTGACTTTTTTGTCCTCTGTGGTATAAATAAGAGCACAGAGTTAAACGCTCTGAAAATTTGTTGGAGGTGCTGTTCCATGAAACGTTTGATCTGTCTGCTGGCTGTCTTCTGTCTCGTTCTCCCCATGGCTGTAGTGCCTGCCACTGCCGCAGATACTCTCCCAGAATCACTGACCGCCCACGAGCCTTACACTTGCGATAGTGCTGATGGCTCTCCGCGAATGGTTCAAGAGTATTCTTTCGATGTACCGGGCACTAACCAGTACAGTCTTTTGACCCCCACTGTTACACTGCGGGCTGGCCAAACGGTGACCGTGTCGGGCTTTTGGACTCCTGTCTACTCCACACTGTGGATCCGCCTGGAAAAGGTGGGCGGTACGCAGTCCGACCGGGCTATGACGCTCAATGAAAACGAAACGATAACCTTTGACGTACTTTATACCGGGTCGTACAGGATGTGGGTCTCCGCCGATACCTACGCAAGTTCAGGCGCGATCCGTGTGAGCTGGTAACAAACAAAGCATCGTAAACGGCCCCCTCCTTGCCGGAGGGGGCCGCTGTCTTTATGGGTACATATACGCCGCGCAGAGGAGCATCCCGTTGTAGAGCTTCCGCTTTTTCCCGGCCCTGCGGCCAAAGTGCCGCTCAAAATCAGCGTCACTGGTGATGACCACCGTCCGCCACTTGGGGGGCACAGGCACCTTGCCCAGGGCCCTATACAGCTCCTCCGCCTCCTTCTTCTCCAGCAGGCGCTCGCCGTAGGGGGGATTGGTGACGATCTGCCCATAGTCCCCCTGGCAGGTGAGGGTGGACACGTCCGCCACATCGAACCGGACCAGGTCCGCCACCCCGGCCTTCTCCGCGTTGCTCTGAGCGATGGCCACGGCCCGAGGGTCGATATCGCCGCCCCAGATGTCGTAGCTGCCGTCAAACTCCTGGTCCATGGCCTCCCCAGCGGCGTCCAGCCAGACCCGGCTGGGGAGCCAGGGCCATTTTTGGGCATCAAAGCGCCGGTCCAGGCCGGGGGCCCGGTTCTTGGCGATCAGCGCCGCCTCGATGGGGATGGTCCCGCTGCCGCAGAAGGGGTCCCGGAAGGGGTCCCTGCCGTTGAACCGGCTCAGGAGGACCAGGCCCGCCGCCAGGGTCTCCCGCAGGGGCGCCGTCACCCCCACGGCCCGGTAGCCCCGCTTATGGAGCCCCGGCCCGGAGGTATCCAGGTAGAGGGTGCAGATATCGTTCATCAGGGCGAACTGGATCTGGTACTTGGCCCCGGTCTCCGGCAGGGTGGTCAGGCCGTACTTTTCCCCCAGACGCACCGCCGCCGCCTTCTGGATGACGCTCTGGAGGGCCGGGACGGCGTGGAGCTGGGAGTTGAGCGAGGAGCCCTTCACCGGGAAGCGCCCCTCCTTGGGGATATAGTCCTCCCAGGGCACCGCCAGCGCCCCCTGATAGACCTGCTCGAAGGCCCTGGCGGGGAACCGGGCCAGCTGGAGCAGCACCCGCTCCCCGCAGCGCAGGCCCAGGTTCAGGCGGGCGATCTGCCCGCCGTCCCCCTGACAGGTCACCCGGCCGTTGTCCACCTGGACCTGCTCCAGGCCCAGCCGCCGGACCTCGTTGCCCACCAGCCCCTCCAGGCCGAAGAGGCAGGGGATCGAAAATGTAAACATAGTCCTCCTTTATTTGGCCGCCATGCGGGTCAGCATCTGGAGGTCGTTCTCCAGATAGGTGGACGCCGCCCGGCTCAGGTCGTAGTTCATGCAGTCCCCCTTGTCGGGGCACAGGGGCAGGATCACCGCCTCGCTCAGGCGGCTGAGGGTCAGGTTCCGGGCGAAGAGGGAGCGGTAGGCCGCCTCCAGCACCAGGAGGATGTCCCGGGCGTTCTCCAGGCAGCAGCGGCTGAACCGGTAGGCCGCGTCGGAGAAGGCGCTGTCGGGGATGTCCGGGGAGGCGTAAGGGTAGATCCGGTTCACCGAGGGCTGCAAACCGCCGCTGAGGGGGCTGTCCCGCTGGATGGTGTCGCCGCCGATAAAGGGGTAGAGGGTGCTCTCCACGAAGCGCAGGCGCAGGTTGGGCAGGTAGTAGACCCCCTCCACCGGGTAGCCCAGCTCCGTCATCACGTCCCGGCCCAAGCCGGTGAGATACCCCACCAGCACCTGCCGGATCTCCGCCCCCTCCTGGGCCAGGAGAGGGGCCACCCGGCGGATCCGCTTGCCGTCGTGGAGCAGATCGTCCACCAGGAGGACAGGCCGGTCGAAGGCCCGGATGGTCTTGGCCTGGCAGGCTAAGCTGGAGTAGCCGGGGTAGGCCTCGATTCGGAAAGAGGAGAGGTCGGCATCGTAGACCTTGTCGGTGTGGAGGGTCTTGGTGACGGTGTTGGGCACCACCACCCCCCGGAGGATCTTCCCGAAGGGGACGCAGATGTTCTCCCCCAGCACCCTGGGCTCCGTGGGCACGGCGGGCACGCCGTTATACTTGGTGATCTTGTGGAGCAGCCGGTGGTACATGGTGGCAGCGGAGAGGGAGAGGATCAAGGTGCCGGGGTACAGGTCCGCCAGGGTCCGCTGCAAGCGCCGGTGGGCGGCGGTGATGGCGGCCAGGACCTGGTGGTCCCGGGCCAGGGGCTCCTTGATGGTGGTGGCCAGGTTCCGGGTCAGGACGATAGGGTCCCCCATGTCCACCATCCGCCAGTTCCCGCTGCCGAAGGGGATGAAGCCCTGGAGGCCCAGGGTCTCCTCCACGATCGGGTGGTCCCCACCCTCTAATGGGCAGAACAGGGCGAAGGGATATTCCTTGTGGAGGCCATAGGCCAGGATCTCAGTCAAAAGCTGCTGGCAGATCTCCTGGGGGTCGAGGCGTCCGGCCAGCCAGATGCCGCTGATCAGCAGCGTCCTGCCAGCGGCGTGGGCCCGGATATAGGAGGAGAGGGCGCTGCTGCCCAGGCGGGCAAAGAGCTGGTGGGAGTCTAAGAACCGGCCGGCGGCAAAGCCCAGCACCGTCTCCGGCCGGGACCGGCGGAGGATGAGGACCGTGTCCCCCGCCTGGCGCAGCTGGCGGCACAGCTCCGGCGTGGCCAGCCCCGTCCCCAGCAGGATCTCCGCGCTCTCATCGGTGAGGGTGTCGTAGCGGGTGAAGCGGTAGTCCCCCTCCCGGAGGACGGGCTTGTCCAGGGGCTCCCGCAGGTAGAGGTTGCGGAGGTAGATATACTCCTGGGCCACCGGGTCCATCAGGGAGGAGATGTCCCGGTTGGCGTCGATGGCGTCCCGGATCCGGGTGGAGGAGATGTCCTCCAGGTGGGGCGGCAGCCGCAGCTCCACCACCCGGCCCTGGATGGGGTCGTAGTCGTGGGGATCGAGCCGGGCGGAGCGGCGGAAGATCACATGGTCGAAGGTGTGGATGGAGTGGGGCGCGGGGGGCGCCTTATAGGCGGAGGCCCCCTTCACCACGTCGGAGCCCACCACGATATACACGTCCCGGCCTGGGAACGCCTCCCGCAGCCGCTGGAGGTTCTCCGGGTTGGCGATATTCACCGGGAAATCCTCGGGGAAGATGTGGACGTGGAACTCGTCCGCCACGGCGATGGAGGCCAGCTGCCGCCGGATCCGGTGGGGCTGGGTCTTTTTGGACCAGCTGAACTCGTCGATGGCCAGCATCACCTCGAAGCCCTGGTCCCGGATGCTCTGGGCGATGCCCTTGTGGCTCAGAGTGAAGGGGTCGAAGGTGCCGGGGAAGAAGGCCACCTTGGACCGCTCCGCGAACCGGAAGCCCCCCTTGCTGAGGATCTGGTCGGTGATGAAGCGGTAGATGTGGATCAGGGCAGCGGAGCGGTAGAAGAAGGTCAGGTCGCCGCCGCTGGGGTCCTCGTGGATGAGGAACAGCAGCTTCTTCGCCGAGAGGGTGAAAGCCCGGCGCTTCTCATGGGAGCTGATGACCGGGGAGCCGTACACGTTGTCCCCCAGCACCCGCAGGGCCTCCTGGCGTACCTCGCTGCGGAAGCCCGCCAGGCCCTTCAGCAGCATCCCCAGCAGCCGCTCCCGCCGCTCACGAAAGACCTCGTCCGGCTCCGGGAAGCGGCTGCGGTAGTTCTCGTAGTGCTCATAGACCACGCCCACGGTACTCAGGGCAGCGGAGACCACCCGGTCGTTGGAGCTGCTCAGCAGGACCTGTAGATCCGCGATGCCCTCCTCCAGCTGGGCCGGCGGCAGCCAGAGGAAGAACTGGCCCAGATAGCCGGGGATATACTTGGAGAATTCCTGCTGGTCCATCTCCAGCCCCCGGGTCAGCTCTACGCTGACCTCGTTGCGCTGGTCGCCGGTGAGGATGGGGGCGATGGCCAGGAGGGCGGTGCCGGCGGCGTGGCGGACGGTGATCTGCTCGCTGACCATCACCAGATTGCTCAGATGGGTGGCGATGTGGAGCAGGTGGTAGCCGCCCCCCTGGGAGGCGAAGTCCGTCAGCAGGCGGATGTTGATCTCCTTGACGATCCAGGGGGTGGCGGTCTTTAGGTTCTCCAGGAAGATATCGGAGATGGCCTCGTCCGTCAGCCCGGCCACCACCGGGGCCTCCCCCCGCCACTGGGCCAGGGCCTGCCGCCGCAGCAGGGACAGGGAGGCGCTGCCCAGGGCGTTGAGGCTCTCCGCAGCGGTCTCGATCGCGGCGGCGGCATGGGTCAGGGGATAGAGCCGGCGCAGCAGCAGCAGGGCCGCCGCCCGGACGGTCAGCATCTCCCGGCTGCTGAGGGCGATGGCGAAGGACACCAGGCCCTCCAGCTGGCCGGCAGTGCAGCCCTCCAGGGGCAGGGCCGCCGCCGTCTCCAGCAGGGTGAAGGCGGTGGTGTCGTCCAGCTCGTTGGGGCGGAGGTAGTAGTGGAGCAGGGCGTCTAAAAAGCGCTCACGGCTCTGGGGACGGCACCGCTCCAGCAGGGCCCCCGCCACCATCTTCAGGGTGTAGTGGATCCACCGCTTGTACTGGGGCATCAGCTTGTGGTCGGGGTAGATGATCCGGTCCAGGTAGATCTTCCACTGCCGCAGGGCGGTGTTGGCGTTGGGGTCCGGCACATAGTCCTTCGGGACCTCTTTCTCGTAGCCGGCGTGGAACCGGGCGATGATGTCCCCCATTAGGGAGGCCGCCTGCCGGCGGATGTCCCCCTCCTTGTGCATCAGCAGCTCGTAGAGGAAGTTCAGCGCCTGGACCTTCTGCTCCCGGCGGAGATAGACGGAGTAGGAGGAGAAGATGTTCAGATAGGCCCGCAGCCGCTTCCAGTCGGTCTCGCTCCGGGCCTGCTCTAGGATGGCGGCGAACTGGCGCTGGTCGCTGAGCTGGTGCATCAGGCGCAGGTTGTGCTCCACCCCCAGGAGGGCCAGGGCGTCGGTGGCCTCGGCGCAGCTCATCAGGGCGATGTCCTTCTGGGGGAGGAGGGCCAGGGGCTGGCCGGAGACGGTGGTGTCCACCCCCAGGGAGATCATATAGCGCTCAAAGTCCCGGAGCTTGGCGTAGACGTAGGTATAGCGGGTCCGCTTGGCCTCGTCCACGTTGTCCAGCTTGCTGAGGATCACGTCAAAGGAGTCCGCCAGGGTGTAGATGGTGGTGATCTCCCGGCCCTGGGCGTCCCGCTCCTGCTTCACCCGGAAGTCGGCGTAGATCAGCAGCAGGCTCTCGGCGGAGAGGTTGTCCAGCTCTAAGTCCCAGACGGAGTGGTTGGAGGCGATGTAGCCGATATCGTCCAGGCCCCGGCGCTCGAACCACTGGTCCGTGTAGTAGTAGTGGAGGTAGGGCACCCGCTCCCCGGGGCGGCAGCCGAATTTGCCGATATCGTGGCCGTAGGCCGCCCCGGACACCAGGGCCAGGTCCACGGGGAAACCTGCCTTCTTCAGGTCCCGTGCCACAGAGAGGGCCACATGATGGACCCCGGCGATATGCTCCATGGCCCGGAAGGGGGTGGCCTCCAGCCCCATGCGCATCATCTCATAGACGAACTCCCGGCGGCAGCTGCGGAGGAAGCGCTCATAGCTGGCGGCATGGTCCTCCCCGGCGTACTCCTCCGGGGAGAGAAGGCCCACATCCAGCAGGGGATCGAAGGGGAGGCGGCGCAGCTCATCGTCAAAGAGGACCTGGAGCAGGGCTAGCAGGAAGCAGGCCCCGGCGCCGTGGCGGCGGCGGTCGAACTGGGCCCTGGGGAAGACCAGGTCGCAGGCGAAGCGGTAGGTGTACGCCAGCCAGCCCTCCTCCGGCACCGGGCTCAGCTCCGACAGCACCTCCTCCCATACCTCTATGGTCCTCTGACAGGAGATTCGTCCCTCACCAGACAGCAGCGCCTCGAAGCGCCCGCCGCTCCGGCGCTGGAGCAGCTCGGTCACACCGGCCCGGTCCAGCCCCAGATAGCTGGCGGCGGGCTTGGTCAGCAGCCGCCGGGTCAGGGCTGCCGTCATCTGGCGCACCCTCTTCTTGTACATAGCGTCCCCCTCCTTGGCACAAAAAAAGTCTTGCCCCCATTATGCACGAAATGGGGGCAAGACGCAAGTGGAGCGGGGAAATTTTACAGGGCGGCGAAGCCCTTCTCCAGGTCAGCCAAGATATCGTCGATATGCTCGGTGCCGATGGAGAGGCGGATGGTGCCTTGGGTGATGCCCTGGCTGGCCAGCTCGGCATCGGAGAGCTGGGAGTGAGTGGTGGTGGCGGGGTGGATCACCAGGCTCTTCACGTCCGCCACGTTGGCCAGGAGGGAGAAGAGCTCCAGATGGTCGATGAACCGGTAGGCCGCGTCCCGGCCGCCCCGGATCGTAAAGGTGAAGATGGAGCCGCCGCCGTGGGGGAAGTATTTCTCATAGAGATCGTGCTGGGGGTGGTCCGGCAGGCTGGGATGGCTGACCTTAGCCACCTGGGGATGATGGGCCAGGAAGTCCACCACCTTTTTCGTGTTCTCTGCGTGGCGCTCCAGACGGAGGGAGAGGGTCTCGATGCCCTGGAGGAGGAGAAAGGCGTTGAAGGGGGAGATGGCTGCGCCGGTGTCCCGGAGGAGGACGGCCCGGATATAGGTCACATAGGCCGCGGCGCCGGCGGCGTCTACGAAGGAGACGCCGTGATAGCTGGGGTTGGGGGCGGCGATGGGGGCGTACCGGCCACTGGCCTTCCAGTCGAACTTGCCGCTGTCCACGATGATGCCCCCCAGGGTGGTGCCGTGGCCGCCCAGGAATTTCGTGGCGGAGTGGACCACGATGTCCGCCCCGTGCTCGATGGGACGGATGAGGTAGGGGGTGCCGAAGGTGTTGTCGATCACCAGGGGGATGCCGTGGCGGTGGGCGATGGCGGCAACAGCGTCGATATCGGGGATATCGCTGTTGGGGTTGCCCAGGGTCTCGATGTAGACAGCCTTGGTATCGGGCCGGATGGCCCCCTCCACCTCGGTCAGGTCGTGGATATCCACAAAGGAGGTAGTGACGCCGGAGAGGGGCAGGGTGTGGGCCAGGAGGGCGTAGCTGCCGCCGTAGATGGTCTTTTGGGCCACGATATGGTCCCCGGCCTGGGCCAGGGCCTGGAGGGCATAGGTGACGGCGGCGGCCCCGGAGGCGGTGGCCAGGGCCGCCACGCCCCCCTCCAGAGCGGCCACCCGCCGCTCCAGCACGTCCTGGGTGGAGTTGGTCAGCCGGCCATAGATGTTGCCGGCATCGGTGAGGCCAAAGCGGGCGGCGGCCTGGGCGCAGTCCCGGAACACATAGGAGGTGGTCTGGTAGATGGGCACGGCACGGGCATCCGTGGCGGGGTCCGGGCGCTCCTGGCCGACGTGGAGCTGTAAGGTCTCAAATCTATAGCTGCTCATGGTATGTACCTCTTTTCATCAAGATCCTGCGGACGCAGGGGAGAAGGTCCGGCGGCGGCCCTTAGCGAGATAAACCTATTTATTCAGTATGTTTATAGGGATAGTAGCACAGCGCCGCCTATTTGTCAACCAGTATTTCCTCTTTTTTGCAAAAAAATGGCGGGCCTCCGGTACAGGGAGGTCCGCCGTGCGCTCAGGGAGCATATTCTCGTAAAAACTGCGCCGTTTCCGCCTTCACCTGAAAGGTGCACCGCAGCAGGTCCTCCATTAGGGGGACGCCTTCCATCTCCCCCGGCAGGATCTCCTCTGTCAGCAGGTCGGCGTCCTTGTAGATGGTGTAGCGCAGGATGGGCACCATCTTCAGGTCCTCCGCCTTCTGTCCCAGCTTCAGGGTCTCAGTCTGGCTGATCGTGTAGATATACAGCGCCGCCGCGTCCTCCGGCAGAGGGACGATATCCTTCTCCTCGTACTCGACAGACAGGCTGTCCCGCAGCGCCTCGATCGTCTCTGGGTCCGTCAGGGTATAGAGGACCGTGCCGTCCTCCGCCAGCCGCTTCTCGATCTGGACGCTCTTGGCCCCGTTAGCTGCCGCTCCGCCGCAGGCGGTGCAGAAGAGGACGGCCAACACCGCCAGCAGCAGACAGGTCCATCTTCTCATAGTGAACGCCTCCTTACTTACTGTAGATTCAGCTTCCGCTGTAGGATATAGGTCGTGATGAAGAAGAGGATCGCCGTCTTGACCAGGTAGAACAGGCAGAAGCAGCCCATGACGCCGTGGAAAACGAGGGCCGCGCCGTCGCCGATGATGGCCTGGCCCATGGGGGAGCGCAGCATCGCCTCCAGGACCCTCTCCAGCACCCGCAGTCCGCGCTGGAGGAAGCCGGTGGCCCGGTCCAGGTGGCCCAGGAAGAAGAAGCCGCCGATGGTCAGAACGGACTGGATCGTATTCAACCCGATATAGGCCCCCACACTGCACAGAGCCCGGTTCTTATTGCTCAGCTGGCCGATGGCGCAGGCGGCATAGATCTTGGTGATGCTGCCCCAGAGCATAAAGACCATCAGGGCGAAGAACTCCAGGAAGGCGATAAAGTCTGTGAACCCCCTGAACCGGGGCAGCAGATCGCCGACAGCCCGGAAGATGTTCCCATCCTCCACCAGGATGGCGATGGAGAGGATCCCCACCAGGCCGCTGACGATCACGGTCATGGTGGCGGTGAGCAGCTTGGAGGCCACCAGCTGCCAGGGCCTTACCGGCAGGGTGTGCATCAGATATCCCTCGTCCCCCAGCAGGCCCTGGTAGAACCGCAGGACCACATAGAACATGGACACCACCACCAGGGCCACCATCAGCCCGAAGTAGACCACAGCCGGGGCCAGCTCAAAGAGGAACTCCAGCCCTCCCAGCTCCAGGAAAAAGGACGCCTTCTCCGCCCCCCAGACCACCATCTGGTTCAAAAAGGCCACGATCAGCACCGCCGGCCACAGGATAGCGAACTTCTTATACATGGAGCGCAGGTCATAGCGCAGCAGTCTTCCCAACATCAGAAACCGCCTCCTTCCAAGGGGATCGTCCGAAAGATCTCACGGAACAGCGCGTCCACGCTCTTGCCCTCCCGCTCCCGGATGGCGTCCACGCTGTCATGGAGGACCACCTGGCCCTCTTTAAGGAACACCGCCTCGTCCAGCACCCGCTCGATATCGCCGATCAGGTGGGTGGAGATCAGCACGGTGCCCTCCTCGTTGTAGTTGGTCAGGATGGTGCTGAGGATATAGTCCCGGGCGGCGGGGTCCACCCCGGCGATGGGCTCATCCAGCAGGTAGAGCTTGGCCCGGCGGGCCATCACCACCACCAGCTGCACCTTCTCCTTGGTGCCCTTGCTCATAGCCTTCAGCCGGTCCCGGGGCGCGATGCCCAGGGCGTGGCACATGGCGGCGGCCTTCTGGCCGTCAAAGTCGGCATAGAAGCTCTGGAACAGGTCCAGCAGGTCCTGCACGTTCATCCAATCGGCAAAGTACATCCGGTCCGGCAGGTAGCTGATGACCGACTTGGTATAGGGGCCGACCGGCTGGCCGTCCACCGCCAGCATCCCGGCGGTGGGCTGCAAAAGGCCGCAGAGCAGCTTGATCAGGGTGGTCTTGCCGCTGCCGTTGGGGCCCAGCAGCCCCACGATCTTCCCCGGACCGATATGGAGCTCCACCCCGTAGAGGGCGGGCCGGGCGCCGTAGGTCTTACTGAGGCCCCGGCAGGTGATCAGATCGATCATTGTCATTTTCCTCCTTCAGCAGTTGGATCGCCGCTTGCCGGCCATAGCCTAAACGGGCCATGGCGGCCAGGTAGGCGTCGCCGTTCTCTCTGGCCAGCCGCCGGCGGACGGCTTCGATGGCAGCGGTGTCGGTGGTCACGGTCCGGCCGGCGGTCCGGCCCCCCAGGGCCAAGCCGTCCGCCTCCAGCTGGGCCAGGGCCCGCTGCATGGTGTTGGGGTTGACCCCCGCCTCCGCCGCCAGCTCCCGCACCGAGGGCAGCCGGCTCCCCGGCGGATAGGTCCCCGCCACGATGGACAGGGTCAGCCCTTCGGTCAGTTGGAGCCAGATAGGGCGGGTGTCGTCGAATTTCCAGTCCATATCTTCTCCTTTCCGCCGCCCCTGGGGGCTTGGCTGCGATACAGCGCCTCGCCCACCGCCAGAAGCACCAGAGCCAAGATCCAGAGGGATGCGCTCCTCAGTATGTGCATACGCCGCTCCTTTCCTTGTGTTGTTGTATTAGGTGATTAGTACAATAATACATTCTCCATCCTTTGTCAACCCCCTGGGCCGCTTTTTTCTCTCCGGGCCGCCAGATCTGGCAGTTTGCACGATCGCATTTAGACTATAGAAGAGCAGTATAGTCGTTCCGCATATTTACTTTTGACCTATAAAGTGTTAAAGTTACATATCATACTATGTCCCTCTTGGAGGGATCACGGATACACTGGTCATACTACCGATCAGAGAATAAACAGATAGAGGAGATATCGAACGATGGCCCAGATCACCTTTTACAAGCACGACCCGATCCCCCTGGAGATGCACAAGGTGCGCATCGTCCAGAAGCTGACCCTGCTGCCCACCGACCAGCGGCTCCAGAAGGTGAAGGACTCCGGCTACAACACCTTCCAGCTCCACAACAGTGACATCTTCCTGGATATGCTCACCGACTCCGGCGTCAACGCCATGAGCGACGACATGGAGTCCGCCATGCTCCGGGCTGACGACGCCTACGCCGGCAGCGAGAGCTACTTCCGCATGGAGCGCAAGCTCCAGGAGCTGTTCGGCATCCAATACTGCCTGCCGGCCCACCAGGGCCGGGCCTGCGAGAACATTTTGGCCACCCGGTTCGTGAAGCCCGGCAACTGCGTCATCATGAACTATCACTTCACCACCGCCAAGGCCCATATCACCCGGATGGGGGGCCATGTGGAGGAGCTGGTGAAGGACGAGGGCCTGGTCAGCAAGAGCGACCTGCCCTTCAAGGGCAACATCGACCTGGAGAAGCTGGAGGCCTGCATCCTGAAGGAGACCCCGGAGAACATCCCCTTCGTCCGTCTGGAGGCCGGCACTAACCTGATCGGCGGCCAGCCCATCTCCTATGAGAATATGAAGGCGGCCACGGATATCTGCAAGAAGTATAAGATCCTCACCGTGCTGGACGCCTCCCTGCTCCAGGACAACCTGTACTTCATGAAGACCAGGGAAGCGGGGATGGCAGACAAGAGCATCCGGGAGATCACCCGGATGGTGGCGGACCTCTTCGATATGATCTACTTCTCTGCCCGGAAGTTCGGCTTCGCCCGAGGCGGCGCCATCCTGGTCCGGGACCGGGACCTCTACTACTCCATGGAGGACCTGATCCCCATGTTCGAGGGCTTTTTGACCTACGGCGGTATGTCCGTCCGGGAGATCGAGGCCATGACCGTGGGCTTCGAGGAGAGCATGGATATGAACGTCATCTCCCAGGGGCCCCAGTTCGTGGGCTACTGCGTCAAGGCCCTGGATGACTACGGCGTCCCCGTCATCACCCCCGGCGGCGGCCTGGGGGCCCATTTGGATGCCAGCAAGTTCGTCAAGCACATCCCCCAGGAACAGTACCCCGCCGGGGCCCTGGTCTGCGCCCTGTATATCTGCGGCGGCATCCGGGGCATGGAGCGGGGCACCCTCTCCGAGGAGCGCAACGCCGATGGCAGCGAGCGGATGGCCTCTATGGAGCTGGTCCGGCTGGCCTTCCCCCGGCGGGTGTTCACCCTGTCCCAGACGGAGTACGTCATCGACCGGGTCAAGTGGCTCTACGACCACCGGGATCTGGTGGGCGGCCTGCGGTTCGTCCACGAGCCCAAGACGCTGCGGTTCTTCACCGGCGTGCTGGAGCCGGTGGGCGACTGGCCCGAGCGGCTGGCCGCGGCCTACAAGGCCGACTTCGGCCCCGACCAGTAACGCAGTCTATCTGAACAATGAGGGCGGGCCCGCAGGCCCGCCTTCGTCTTTTTTTACCGGTCCTTTAGGAACGCCTCGATCGAGGCCCGGTCCGCTCCCACGGTCCCCTGGGCAAAGGACGGCTTGCCGCCGCCCCGGCCAGAGAGGGCTGTGTTCAGCTCCTTGACGAAGCTCCGCAGGTCCCCGTTTTGGAGGCCGGCGGCGTACTTATAGCCCGTCTCGTCACCGCCGGCAAAGACCAGGCACCGGCCGCCGCAGGTCTCCAGTACCGCGGAGGCCAGCTTGCGGACGGACTCCGCGCTCATCTCCCCCTCGAACAGCACCACATCGCCTTTCCCGGACAGGGCGGCGGCCTTCTGGGCGAAGTCGGCCTCCTCCAGGGCCATGACCCGGCCCCGGAGGGTGTAGACCTCCCGGAGCGTCCGCTCCACCGCGGCGGCGGTCTCGATGGCCTTGGCTGAGAGAGCACGGGAGATCATGGTGTTCTGGGTCAGGATCGCCGAGCACCAGGACACCGCCCGGCCCCCGGCGGCCATCTCGATGCGCACGCCCTCCCGGAACTTCTGGCAGCTCAGCAGCTTCACCAGCCCCACCTGGCCCGCCCGCTTGACGTGGGTGCCGCAGCAGGCGCAGCGGTCCGCCCCAGGGAAGCGCACCAGGCGCACATCGCCGGGGATGAACTTCTTGCTCCGGTACACCGCCTGCTCCAGGGCCTCCCCGTTCAGGACCTCGATCTCCGGGGCCAGGTCCTGCCAGATGTAGTCGTTGGCGGTCCGCTCCAGGAGGGGCAGGTCCTCCGGGGGGATATCGGCGTTGAAGTCGATGGTCACCAGGTCCTTGCCGATGTGGAAGCCCACGTTGTCGCACTCGTACTTGCCGCAGATGATGCCGCTGACGATATGCTCGCCGCTGTGCTGCTGCATAAAGTCGAACCGGCGGGCAAAGTTGATCCGGCCCGTGATGGTCTTGCCCACCTCCAGGGGCTGGACGCAGGTGTGGACCACTTCGCCGTCCCTGTCCCTGGTGTCTGTCACCGCCACGCCGTCCAGCATCCCGTGGTCCGCCGGCTGGCCGCCCCCCTCGGGATAGAAGGCCGTGCGGTCCAGCACCACCGCCCAGGCCTTCCCGGCTGCCTCGCAGGCCAGCACCGTCGCCGTAAATTCTGTCATGAAGGAGTCCTGGTAGTAAAGTTTTTCTGTCATCGTGTCACCTTTATCTTTCTTATTGGGGCCAAAACTGCCAATTTCTTTGAAAATCTGCCCTAATCCCGTGGATATGCTATCCGCTTCTTTGTCAGGCCAAGCAGATAGTCCACACTCGTGTTATATAGCACGGATAATGCGATCAGTACAGCAGTCGGGACATCCCGCTGGCCCAGCTCATAGTTACTGTAGACCTGTTGGGAGCAGTTGAGATAGCTGGAAACATATTTCTGCGTCCAGTCTCTGTCCTCACGCAATTCGCGTATACGGGGATACATGGCATTCACCTCGACCCCCATTATACCTACTGCGAAATGCGGTATTGCATTTTACCGCATATTGCAGTAAAATGTCTGCGAGGTGAGCATTATGAAAAAGGAGTCCCGGTGCGTTTCCATCACTTTTCCGCAAGAACTCCATGAAGAGCTGAAAACCCTAGCAAGCATGACTTATAGAACGATCCCTGGATATGTGCGGCAGATCGTGCGGCGCTACCTAGAAAACCGCGGGGACTGCGTAGAGCCGCGGGACTTTTTCCTGCCTGCCGGGGAGCGGGAACTCATTCCCCCAACAGCCCAAGATCATACTTCCAGCCCGGAGCATCCCTGAACATATGCCTTTAATAGGAACGCCAGCTGCCGCAGGATGAAGATCCAGAACAGCATACTGAGGCAGAAGAACAGGGAAGTCGTCACGACTACTTGGGCCGTCAGCTCATGGTCGCTGTCGCAGGCAATGGCCATCGGGTAGGAGGATGTAGCGATCGGCGCACCGGCGCAGAGCAGGATAACGCCTAAGCTGTCGCCCCGGAAGCCCAGCGCGATCGCCGCCAACACGAACACCAAGGGGGTCAGGAGCAGGCGGTAGATGTTGCAGAAAAGGATCTTCCGGGCGTTCGCCCACATCCCGCCCAGCTGTAGGGAGGCCCCCAGGGCCACCAGGGTCATGGTACTGCCGGCACTGCCGATATTTTTGACCGCCTGGTCCACGCTCTGGGGCAGCCGGATCCCCAGCAGGAGCAGGAGCGCGCCCAGGGCGCAGCCGCGGATCAGGGGATTTTTCAGGACCATCCCCACCGTCTCCTTGGCGCTGACATGGCCGCCCCGGCAGCTTTCCAGGGTGATGACGGCCAGCACATTGTATGTAGGCACCATGACCGCCACGGCGATGGTCATCAGCGTCACGCCCTCCGGCCCCATCATGATCTGGGCCAGGGAGATCCCAACGATCGCGATGTTGCTCCGTATGGCATTTTGGATGTAGGTCCCCCGGAGCCGGCGGTCCGGCTCCCGAAGGGTGAAGAGGACATAGCTGAAGAGGAACCAGAGCAGCGTCGCGGTCATCAGAAACAGCAGAGGCTTGGGGGAGAAGGTCCCCGTCAGCTCCGCGTGGCAGGTGTTATAGAACAGCTGGATAGGGAGAAGGCCGTGAAAACAGACTGTACTCAGCTGCCGGAAGGCCTCATCCGGGACCAGCTTCCAGGAGCGGATCCAGATCCCCAGGCACATGGTCAGCAGGACAGGGGTGATACAGCGGACCGATACCAAAAAATTCTCCATCTCTCTACTCCCCCAACAGCCCAAGATCATACTTCCAGCCCAGCACCCGGCGGACAGCGGTGTCCACCGTCTCCAGGGGGATCCTGCCGTCCGTCACAGCAGCGATGACCTGGGGGATCTGCTCCCGGTAGTCCCCAGCTACGACCAGGTCGTTGCCGGCCAGCACCGCCAGCACCGCCGCCGAGCCCTCCTCGGCATAGGCCTTGACCGCGTCCATGGCCAGATCGTCGGTCATCGCCACACCGGTGAAGCCCAGCTCCTCCCGCAGGATCCGGTGGACCTCCGGCGACAGGGAGGCGGGCAGGTCCGGGTCCATGCAGGCCACGATATTGTGGCAGACCAGCACGCCGCCGGCGCCGGCCTCGATGCCCGCCCGGAAGGGGAGGAAGTCGGAGGTGAGGAACTGCTCATAGGGGCGCTGGTCGTTGGCAACGCCTGTATGAGTGTCCGTGTTGTCCCCATAGCCGGGGAAATGCTTCAGGACCGAGCCGACCCCCTCCATCTCTGCCACCACTGCCGCCGCATAGTCCGCCGTGGCGGCGGCATCCTGGCCAAAGGAGCGGTCGTAGATGAAATCCTCCGGGCCAGTGGACACATCCACCACCGGGGCCAAGTTGACATTGATGCCTAGGGAGGCCAGAAGGGCGCGTTTCTCTCGGGCGTCCGCCCGGATGGCCTCCAGTCCGCCGGCGGCAAAGAGCTTCTGGGGAGAACGGAACTTGGTCTCACGAAGCTGGGGGTTGGAGCTGACCCGGACTACCGTGCCCCCTTCCTCGTCCACGCCGATCAGCAGGGGGATGGCCGCCGCGTCCTGCCAGCTCTGGATCTTTTGCCGGAGGCTGCCAGCCGTCTGGTCCTTGGTGTCCCGTCCAAAAAGGATATAGCCCCCCAGGTGGTAGGCGGACACGTCTCCTGCCGCCCCCTCCTCCGGGACCCGGACGAAGAACATCTGCCCCACCTTCTCTTCCGTGGTCATACCGGCCAGCAGGTCCTCGACCCGCTTCTCCCGCCGCGTCGGCAGACGGACCTCGCTCCGCTGAAGATCTTCTCCCCGCTCCACAGCAGGAGGGATCTGATGCTCATAGTCCGGGGGACCGCCGCAGGCGGCGAGCAGGATGGATAGGAGCAAAAGGAGGGACAGCAGTCCTGTTTTCATGGTCATTTTCCTCATTTTTCGCCGTTGATCGCGCAAAAAGGGGGCCGTTCCCGGCCCCCTTCGCTTTTTATTCCTCTGTGGCCGTGATGGCGATATGCAGCTCGTCCAGCTGCTTCTGTTCCACCGTGCCGGGAGCGCCCATCATCAGGTCCTGGGCGTTCTTGTTCATGGGGAAGGGGATGATCTCCCGGATGCTCTCCTCGCCGGAGAGGAGCATCACCATCCGGTCCACGCCGGGGGCGATGCCGGCATGGGGGGGCGCGCCGTAGCAGAAGGCATTGTACATGGCGGGGAACTTGCTCTTCACGTCCTCCTCACCCAGGCCCACCAGCTGGAAGGCCTCGATCATGATCTCCGGGTCGTGGTTGCGCACCGCGCCGGAGCTGAGCTCCACACCGTTGCACACCAGGTCGTACTGGTCGGCGGTGATCGTCAGGGGGTCGATCTCCCCGGCGGCGGCCTTTTGCAGCACTGCCAGCCCGCCGGAGGGCATGGAGAAGGGGTTGTGGCAGAACTCCAGGGAGCCGCTCTCCTCGCCGATCTCATACATGGGGAAGTCCACGATCCAGCAGAACTCGTAGCGCTCCTTGCTAAAGTGGGCGGGGCAGAGGGGCGCCACGGTCTTGATGAACGCCCCGGCGGTCTTTTGCGCCACGGACAGCGCTCCCGCGGACAATCCCACCAGGCAGCCGGGGGCGAGGGTCAGGGCCTCCACCACCAGGTCCTTGATGGGCTGGATGAACTTGGCGATGCCGCCTACGATCTCGCCCTTTTCGTCATAGCGGAACCAGTAGACCTTGTTCCCCGTCTTGACCTCCACGTCGGCGCACAGTTTGTCGATCTGTTTCCGGGTGCCCTCGAAACCGGACACCACCACCGCCTTCACCGTCTGGCCCTCGAAGGGACCGAAGCCGCAGCCGGACAGCAGCTTTGTCACGTCCTCCACGGTCAGGTCGATCCGCAGGTCCGGCTTGTCGGTGCCGTAGGTCTCCAGGGCCTCCAGGTAGGGGATGCGCCGGAAGGGGGCGGGGGAGGCGATGTTATATTTGCCGTACTTGGCGAAGATGGGAGGCAGCACGTCCTCCAGCACCGCAAACACGTCGTCCTGGGTGGCAAAGGCCATCTCCATATCCAGCTGGTAGAACTCGCCGGGGGACCGGTCGCCCCGGGCGTCCTCATCCCGGAAGCAGGGGGCGATCTGGAAGTAGCGGTCAAAGCCGGAGGTCATCAGCAGCTGCTTGAATTGCTGGGGCGCCTGTGGCAAGGCATAGAACTTGCCAGGATGCTTCCGTGAGGGGACCAGATAGTCCCGAGCACCCTCGGGGGAGGAGGCGGTGAGGATCGGGGTGGTGATCTCCAGGAAGCCGTGGTCCGTCATGGCGGCCCGGAGGGCGGCGACCACGTTGCACCGGAGGATGATGTTGCTCTTGACCTCCGGGTTGCGCAGGTCTAGGAAACGGTACTTCAGACGGGCGGTCTCATCGGCCTCCCGGCTGCGGTTGATCTGGAAGGGCAGCTCGTTGTAGCGGCAGCGGCCCAGGATGTCGATCTTCGCCGGGACCACCTCGATCTCACCGGTGGGCAGCTTGGGGTTCTTGCTGCTCCGCTCCCGGACCGTGCCCTCCACAGAGATCACCGTCTCCTTGTTCAGGGGGCGGAGGATCTCCATCATCTCCTCCGTCTCCACCACTACCTGGGTGGTGCCGTAAAAGTCCCGGAGGACGACGAAGGCGAAGTTATTGCCCACCTCCCGGATGTTCTCCATCCAGCCGCAGAGCTTGACCTGCTGCCCGATATGCTCCAGCCGAAGCTCGTTGCAGGTATGTGTACGATTTTGTGTCATATCTGTGCCTCTTTTCCATTACAGAATGTTATATATAATGGGACTGTAACAAAATCAGCCTAATTACGGATGGGCGGGACGGCCTCCGCCTGCCCTATGGCCTGTAGGATCCGTCCGGTGGCCTCGCCCAGAGCCAGCAGCTCCTGCTGGCCGGTGCGCATATCCTTTAAGGACACTTTTCCCGCCCCGATCTCGTCCTCTCCCAGCAGCAGCACAAAGGGGATGTCCTGCTTGTCGGCATAGGCCATCTTCTGCTTGAACTTCTTCTGCTCAGCATAGACCTGGGCCCGGATCCCCGCCGCCCGGAGGGCGGTGGCCGCGCTGATGGCAGGGGAGAGGTCCGCCGTCATGGGCAGGACCAGGGCATCGGCCGGGGCGGGGGCCTCACTGAGCAGGCCCTGCTCGCTGAGGACATAGAACAGGCGGGTCAGACCGATGGAGATCCCCACGCCGGGAAGTTTTTTCTCCGTATAGTACTCCGCCAAGTTATCGTACCGCCCGCCGGAGCAGATAGAGCCGATCTCCGGGTGATCCAGCAGGACCGTCTCATAAACGGTGCCGGTATAGTAGTCCAGGCCCCGGGCGATGGTCAGGTCCACGGCGAAGTTCTCCTCCGGCACGCCGAAGGCGCTCAGGTAGTTCACCACCACGGACAGCTCCGTCAAGCCCTCGTCAAACAGCTCGTTCCGGCCCCGATAGCCCTCCAGGGCGGCCAGGACCGCCTGGCTGCTGCCGGTGATGGAGATGAAGGTCAGGATCTCCTCCGCCTGGGCCGCTGTCAGGCCCAGGTCCTCCTGTAAGATCTGCCGGACCTTCTCCGGCCCGATCTTGGCCAGCTTGTCCACCGTGCGCATGATATCGCCGGACTTCTCTGTCAGGCCCTCCATGGCATAGAACCCGTTGAGGATCTTCCGGTCGTTGACACAGATCCGAAAGCGCTCCAGCCCCAGGGCGGTGAAGGTGCGGTAGATGATCGACGGGATCTCCGCCTCGTTCAGGATATCCAGCTGGCCGTCGCCGATGATGTCGATATCCGCCTGATAGAACTCCCGGAACCGGCCCCGCTGGGCCCGCTCGCCCCGGTAGACCTTGCCGATCTGATACCGCCGGAAGGGGAAGGTCAGCTCATTATAGTGGAGGGCCACATATTTCGCCAGGGGCACCGTCAGGTCGAACCGGAGGGACAGGTCGGTGTCCCCCTTGGTGAAGCGGTAGATCTGCTTCTCCGTCTCGCCGCCGGCCTTGGCCAGCAGGATCTCGCTGGCCTCGATCACCGGTGTGTCCAGAGGGGTGAACCCATAGAGGGCATAGCTCTCCCGCAGGATCTCCATCATCCGCTCCATCTGCCGGGCGGGGGCGGGGAGCAGCTCCATAAAACCGGACAGGGTCCGGGGCTTCATGATCGCCATATCTCGATATCTCTCCTTTATGATCGCGAAACCAGCGCTTTGCTCCCATGTCCGGGGGCAACTGGCATCAGTACCCCCTGGCATAGAAGCAAAACGCAAGTCCCGCGGAGAAAACTCTTCCTTATATAAATACAGGCCGCACAGCCGTCAGCGCTGCTGCTTGTACTTGTGCTTCGGGTTGACGATCTCCCGCCAATCCAGGTCGCCCCGGTCCATGCCCAGCACCAGCATCTCCGCGGTGGCCACGTTGCTGGCAAAGGGGATGTTGTTCTGGTCGCACAGACGGGTGATATACAGCAGCTCCTCCTCCATATCGTCATCGTTGGGATCGACGAAGAAGAGGACCATATCCATCTCATTATAGGCGATCCGGGCGCCGATCTGCTGGCTGCCGCCATGCTGGCAGGAGAGGAACAGGTGGACATGGAGGCCCGTGGCCTCGCTGACCATCTTGCCCGTGGTATTGGTGGCGCACAGATTGTGCCGGCTCAACACCCCCGCGTAGGCGGAGCAGAACTGGACCATCAGCTCCTTTTTATTATCATGTGACATCAATGCGATATACATCATTCACTCCTTTCTGGCCGCATAGGCAGCCTTTGGCGTAAAAGTCGGAAGGGAGGCGGCTACCGGAGCCGCATGATCGGCACCCGCTGCCCGGTCAGGCGCCGGGCGATGTTCCCATAGGCCGTGGAGGCCCGGCGATTCCTCGTCAGCACCAGGGGCACGCCCCGGCCCAGGGCCAGCGGCAGCTCCTGGTCCTCGGGCACCACCCCCAGCAGGGGCAGTCCCGCGGCGTCGATGGCGTCGTCCAGGGTCTGCCGCAGCGCCCGGAGCAGCTTGCCCCGGCAGCGGTTCACCACCATGTGTACAGTCTCGATGTGGCCCAGCTCCATAACGGTCCGCTGGGCGTCCCGCAGGCTGGTGGAGTCGGTGGTGGTCACTACGATGGCCCGGTCCGCCTGGGCCGTGGTCAGCCGGAACGCCTCCCCGATCCCGGCGGAGGAGTCCATCAGGCAGTAGTCAAAGTTTTCCCGGACCTCTTTCAATAGGCGGCCAAAATCCTCATCGGTCAGGCCGGTGGTCATCCGCACCGGCGCGGTCAGCAGGTATGCCCCGGTCCGATCCGGGTGGGGGGCGATGGCCTCCTCCAATGTACAGTTCCCAAAGATCACATCGGTGAAGTCCATCACGGCCCGGTCACTGAGACCCAGGGCCAGGTCCAGGTTCCGCAGGCCGATATCGCAGTCCAGGCACAGCACCCGATACCCCATACCGGCCAAAGATAGGCCCACGTTGGCAACGAAGGATGTTTTTCCCGTGCCTCCCTTTCCAGACACGACGGCGATAGCCACTCCCATGGGCCTCTCCCTTCCTTTTTGCTGCGCTCTTTAGAAGTTACAGACCAACTGCGGCGGCACGGTCCTATAGGCCGCACCTTTTTTATAAGGGCTGCTTTTTGATCTGGGCAAAACGACGGGGGTACTTCGGCGGGGTAGAGGAGGTCTTGCGAATCGCCACCACCCGGTGGGCCACCTTCGTCCCGGGGATATCGTAGTCCCATACGCTCTCGATCCGTCCGCCCAGCAGACGGATAGCGTTCTTCGCCCGGCTGATCTCCGCCTCACTGTCTACGCCCTTCATGGCCAGGAACAGCCCACCTGCCGCTACATAGGGCAGGCACAGCTCACATAGTACAGACAGATCGGCGACGGCCCGAGCCGTGGCGATGTCGAAACGCTCCCGCAGCGCTCCCGGCTCCTCGGCCCGGCCGTGGAGGGTATGGATCTCTGACAGCTCCAGCGCCTCGGACAGCTCCTCCAGCCAGGTGAGGCGCTTTTGCAGGCTGTCCAGCAGCGTCACCCGCAGGGAGGGGACCAGCACCCGCAGCACCACGCCGGGGAAACCGGCGCCGGTGCCGACGTCGATCAGACGCTTGCCCGTCAGGTCCCAGTGGCTGGCCAGGGCGGCGCAGTCCAGCATATGGAGGGTGGCCACCTGGGCCGGCTCGGTGATCGCCGTCAGGTTCATGACCTGGTTCTTCTCCAGGAGCAGCTGGCCGTAACGGGCCAGGACAGGCGCGGCAGCGGGATCTAAGCCAAACGCCGCCAGGCCCTGTTGGATGATCTCCGTCATAGCGCTATATCCAAAACATCTTCCCGGTGGCCAGAGACCAGGTGAAGGCAAAGGTCAGGTACAGGACGAAGAGCGCCGCCAGCAGGGCCAAGATCCGCTTCCAAAGCGGTGTAGGAGGACGCTCTTCCGGGACCCGCTTCTCCTCATCCATTGCTCTTCTCCCGCAGCAGGTCCCGGATCTCCGTCAGCAGCAGCTCCTCCTTGCTGGGCGCGGGGGGCGGGGGAGGGGCGGCCTCCTTCTTGTGGGTCAGCTTGTTCATGGTCTTGACCAGGCAGAACACCACGAAGGCCATGATGATGAAGTTCAGCACGGCGTTGATGAAGTTCCCCACCATGATATCCCCGCCGTTGGGCAGATGGATCGCCAGTCCGGCCAGCGCGTCGTTGCCGCCGGCAAAGATGCCTAGGATCGGGTTCAGGATGTCGTTGATCAGAGAAGTGGTGATGGAACCGAAGGCACCGCCGATGATGACGCCTACTGCCAGGTCCATCACATTGCCCCGCATGGCAAAGTTCTTGAACTCGTTGAGAAACTTTTTCATGTCCGCCTCCTTTTTCTCTTCTCCTTTATTTCTTCGGTGTCAGGATCTCCGTGCCGCCCATATAGGGCTGAAGGACCGCCGGCACCTTCACGCTGCCATCCGGCAGCAGGTTGTTCTCCAGCAGCGCGATCAGCATACGGGGCGGCGCGGCCACCGTATTATTCAATGTATGGGGGAGGTAGGTCCCTTTTTCACCCTTTACCCGGATCTTCAGCCGGCGGGCCTGGGCATCCCCCAGGTTGGAGCAGGAGCAGACCTCGAAATACTTCTTCTGCCGGGGGGACCAGGCCTCGATATCACAGGACTTCACCTTCAAGTCCGCCAGGTCGCCGGAGCAGCACTCCAGCTGCCGGACCGGGATATCCATCGAGCGGAACAGCTCCACGCTGCAGCGCCACATCTTCTCATACCAGTCCATGCTCTCCTCAGGGCGGCAGATCACGATCATCTCCTGCTTCTCGAACTGGTGGATCCGGTAGACGCCCCGCTCCTCGATGCCGTGGGCCCCCTTCTCCTTGCGGAAGCAGGGGGAGTAGGAGGTGAGGGTCTGGGGCAACCGCTCCTCCGGCAGGAGCTGGTCGATGAAGCGTCCGATCATGGAGTGTTCGCTGGTGCCGATCAGATACAGGTCCTCGCCCTCTACCTTATACATCATGGCATCCATCTCCGCAAAGGACATAACGCCGGTGGCCACGGCGGACCGGATCATAAAGGGCGGGATGCAGTAGGTGAAGCCCTTGCCGATCATAAAGTCCCGGGCATAGGCCAGCACTGCCTCATGGAGGCGAGCGATATCGCCCAGCAGGTAGTAGAACCCGTTGCCGGCCACCCGGGCGGCGGAATCTAAGTCGATGCCCTCGAAGCGCTCCATGATCTCCGTGTGGTAGGGGATCTCAAAGTCCGGCACCACCGGCTCGCCGAACCGCTCCAGCTCCACGTTGCAGCTGTCGTCCGGGCCGATGGGCACAGAGGGGTCGATGATATTGGGCAGGACCAGCATGACCTCCCGCAGCTTGGCCTCCAGCTCCCGCTCCTGGACCTCCAGCTCCGCCAAACGGTCCGCCTGGGCCTTGACCTGCTCCTTCAGCGCCTCAGCTTCCTCCCGCTTGGAGGGGTCCTTCTTGGCCTGGCCCATCAATACGCCGATCTGCTTGCTCAGGCTGTTGCGCTTGGAGCGCAGGTCGCTGGCCTCGCTGATCGCCGCCCGGTTCTCCGCGTCCAGGGCCAGGGCCTGGTCCACTAGGGGCAGCTTCTCCTCCTGGAACTTCTTCCGCAGGTTCTCCCGTACCAGCTCCGGGTCATCCCGGATGAGCTTTATATCTAACATGATGGATTCCTCCTCACTGTCCGCGTCTTTGACCGCGCGGGCGTGTATGTCGTGTATGTGTAGTCGTGTATCGATGTTTCATGTGAAACATTTAGGACTTGCCCCGAATGGCGGAGAGGGCCTCCAGCAGGTCGTTCAGATCCTCCACGCCGTAGTATTCCAGCTCCACCCGGCCCTTCCGGGGGCCGTGGACGATATGGCAGGCCCGGCCCAGCTTGTCCGTCAGGTCCCGCTCCGCCTCGGCCACATAGTCCACCACGGGCGCCGGCGTCTGGGGCTTCTCCTTCTTCTCCGTCTGGAGCCGCTTGACCAGCTGCTCCGTCTGCCGGACGTTGAGGCCGTTGTCGATCACCGTTTTTGCCGCCTGCTCCTGGACTTTTTGCTCCAGGGGCAGCAGGGCCCGGGCGTGACCGGCGCTGAGCTTCTGCTCCTCCACCATGGTCCGAAGGGCGGGGGAGAGGTGCAGCAGCCGGAGGGCATTGGCCACGGCGCTCCGGGACTTGCCCACCCGGGCGGCGGCCTGCTCCTGGGTCAGCTCATAGCGGTCCATCAGGGCCCGAAAGCCCTCCGCCTCCTCCATCGGGTTCAGATCCTCCCGCTGGAGATTCTCGATCATCGCCAGCTCCAGCGCCTTCCGGTCGTCGGCCTCGATCACCACCACCGGCACCTCTGTCAAGCCCGCTAGACGGGCGGCCCGCCAGCGGCGCTCACCGGCGATGATCTGATAGTATCCAGAACTCAGCTTTCGGACCGTCAGGGGCTGGATGATGCCATGCTCCCGGATGCTGTCCGCCAGCTCCTCCAGGGCCTTCTCGTCAAAATATTTACGGGGCTGGCCTTGAAAGCACTCCACCTGAGAAAGGGGGAGGGTAGTGGTGGCGCTGTCACTGCCAAAGCCGTCATCCAGCAGCGCGCCCAGACCGCGGCCCAGACCCATCGTCTTTCCAGCCATAGAACTCTCCTTCTCCAGATAGGATCGATATATCGTCAGCCATCCGACTGCTTCTTCAAAAATTCGTCCGCCAGCTTGCCATAGGCCTCCGCGCCCCGGGAGGTGCGGTCATAGGCAAAGATCGGCTTTCCGTGGCTGGGCGCCTCCGACAGCCGGATGTTCCTGGGGATCACCGTGGAGAACACCTGACCGGGGAAATACCGCTTGACCTCCTCGGTCACCTGTAGGGCCAGATTGGTCCGGCCATCGTACATGGTGATCAGCACCCCTTCCAGGTCCAGTCCCTTATTCAAGGAGCGCTTCACCAGGCGGATCGTCCCCATCAGGTCGCTCAGCCCCTCCAGGGCGAAATACTCCGCCTGGACCGGCACCAGGACCGTGTCCGCCGCGCAGAGCCCGTTCAGAGTCAGCAGCTCCAGGGAGGGGGGGCAGTCGATCAGGATGTAATCATAGGAGGGAGACAGGACCTCCAGTCCCTTTTTAAGAAGGAACTCCCGCTCCGGCATCCCGATCAGCTCCACACCGCCGCCGGCCAGCGCCTTGTTGGAGGGCAGCACGTCCCCATAGCGGGTGGTGACCACCACCTTCTGGGGGGACAGACTGTTGATCAACACGTCATAGACCCCATGGGATGACCGCTTATCCAGTCCCATGCCGGAGGTGGCGTTGGCCTGGGGATCGAAATCGCAAAGCAGGACTTTTTTTCCACGCTCCGCCAGGGCGGCGGTCAGATTGACGCAGGTCGTGGTCTTGCCGACACCGCCCTTCTGGTTGACGATCGCTATCACTTTTCCCACGATAGCACCTCCCGACTCTCTACTAACCCATAGTATAATAGTATACCATGGTTTCCCCATTTTGCAACTGGTCTGGAGAAAATTTCAGAAATTTTTTTGCGCCTGCTAGCAAAAAATGCGCAAAAACCTGGTAAAAAATGTACATCGATGGATAAATCATGCACCCATGACCAAATGGTCACGGGTGCGGCAAAAAAATGTTTCATGTGAAACGATCTGCCCGGAGAGATAGGGGCCGGTCAGATCAGCAACAGGCCCTCCTCCGGCGGGACCACCAGGCGGAGCTTGCCGTTCTGTACCAGGAATTTTTGCCCTGTGATGGCATCCTCCGCCAGGGAACCGGACCAGTCCAGCTCCAGGGAGACCGGTTCAAAGCCGGCGTTCAGGACGGCCACCGTCGTCTCCTCCTCCCAGGTCCGGGAAAAGACCAGGACCTGCCCCTGGGTATGGAGATAGCGGATATCGCCCTTGCGGAGGGAGGGGCGGCTCTGGCGGAGACGGCCCAGGGTGCGGAAATGGGCTTGCAGGGCGGTGTTCTCCCGGCCCCAGGGGAAGGTCCCCCGATTAAAGGGATCCTCAAAGCCCTCCATGCCGGCCTCATCTCCATAGTAGAGCATGGGGGAGCCGGGGAAGGCGTAGAGCAGGATGCCCCCCAGCATCAGCCGGCGGGTGCCCCGGCGGTACTCCTCCGCGCTCATCCGGTAGTGGGCCCGCTGGTCACGGCTCTCCAAGGGATAGGGGGGAGCGGCCCCCAGCAGGGTGAGGATCCGGGGGTTGTCATGGGTCCCCAGCATATTCATCGTGCTGTAATAGGCGTCGTGGGGATAATTCTCCCGCAAGGTCTCCATCTGCTCCATGAAATCAGCCGCCGGTCCCCCCTGGAGATAGGCCAAAGCCGCGGAGCGGAAAGGATAGTTCATCAGGCCGTGGGTCTCCCGGCCCAGGAGATAGCGGCGGCGCTGGCTGTAGGCGATCTTATTGCTGCCGTCCTCCCAGACCTCCCCCAGCAGGAAGGAGTCCGGCTTCTCCTCCTCCATAACGGCCCGGATCTTCTCGATGAACCAGTCGGGCAGCTCGTCGGCCACGTCCAGCCGCCAGGCGTCGGCACCCATCCGCAGCCAGTGACGGATAACGGAATCGTCGTCCTCGATGATGAACTTGACGTAATCCGGGTGGCCCTCGTTGACGGAGGGGAGGGTGCTGATGCCCCACCAGCTGTCGTACTGCCAGGGCCAGACCCGGAAGTTGAACCAGCCGTAGTAGGGGCTGCGCTGACTCTGGGCCGCGCCTACGGTGGGGTAGTAGCCCCGGGCGTTGAAGTAGCGGCTGTCGCTGCCGTTGTGGTTGAACACGCCGTCCAGCATGATGCGGATGCCCATCTCATGGGCCCGCTCGCAGAGCACCTGGAGATCCTTGTCCGTGCCCAGCATGGGGTCCAGTTTCCGGTAGTCGCCGGTGTTGTAGCGGTGGTTGCTGGAGGCCTCGAAGATCGGACAGAGGTAGATGGTGGAGACCCCCAGGCTCTTCAGATAGGGCAGCTTCTCGATGATGCCGGGGATATTGCCCCCGAAGAAGTCCCGGTTGAGGATCTCGCCCCGTTCGTTGGGGCGGTACTCCATCAGTTCATCCCAGACATGGTGGACCCAGCGGTCGCCGATCATGCCGGCGGGATCCGGGGTATAGGTCCGGCGGAACCGGTCCGGGAAGATCTGATAGGTGACGCCCTCCCCGAACCAGGCGGGGGTCTTGTGGGAGCCGTCATAGACCGTCAGCTGCCAGCAGTCCACCTCGTGGCTGTCGCAGTAGCCGTTCTTCCCAAGGCACTTGGAGCCCCCATTGGCCAGGTAAAAGACGAAGTAGTACCAGATCAGCTCCGGCTCCATGGGAGCGGAGAAGGAGGCGGTAAAGACCTGCCGGTCCCCCTCCCGGCCCCGCCTGGTGATGGGGAACTCCTGCCGGAGGCCGGAGAACTCGTGGACCGCTACCAGAACGCCCCGGGTAAAGCCCTCCTCCCGGCGGGGACGGAGGGTCATGGAGACGGTCTGCCCCAGGGTCACGGCCCCAAAGGGGGTCTTATACGCAGGATCTCTGGAAAAGTAGATGCTTCGATCTAACATAAACGATCTCCCATCGCTGTAAATTTTACATCCGGCCGGCCACTCCGACCGGTAAGGGGGTCAGCGCCTGCCGCGGATATCTCTCCCAAAGAAAACCTTGATCTGATAGCTGCCCTGTATCCGGGAGAGGATCGCCGGAGAGTAGCGCTCCCCGATCTCCTGGGGCCGAAGGTTGGTGCTGATGATGGTCTGCCGGCCTGCCAGCAGCCGGCCATTGACGATCTGATAGAGGACGCTCTGGACAAAGATCGTGGTCATCTCACTACCCAGGTCGTCTAAGATCAGCAGGTCGCAGTTGAGATAGCGGTTGACCTCCGTGCCAGCGTCCTCCTCATAGGGGGCCTCCCGGCCGAACTTCTCCCGCTCGAACTGGGCGAAGATATGCCCGGCGGTATCATAGACCACGGAGAAGCCGGCCCCGCTGACCTCCCGGGCGATACAGGCGGAGAGGAAGGTCTTGCCCAGTCCCGGCGCGCCGGAGAAGAGGAGATTGCCGCTGTGGGGACCGAACTCCATGGCGTAATCCCGGCACTCGTCGTAGATCTTCTCCATAGCCTGCCGGGGACTGATCCCCAGCTCCCGCCATGGGGCATCGTCATAGTAGGAGAATTGGAAAGTATCGAAGCTCTGGCTGCCCAGGTCCAGCATCTTGGAGAGTTCCCGGTTCTGCTCCTTGGTGTAGTAGGCCATCAGGCAGGCGCAGGGGCCCTCCTGGGTGAAGCCGGTATCCCGGCAGCTCGGGCAGGCAGGCTCGCTGTTCATCAGATCGTAGGGAGCGCCGGCCTCCACCAGCAGCTCCGCCCGCTCCCGCTGGAGGGCCAGGTTCTGACGGGAGAGGGCCTGGATGGCCGGCACCGGGTCCACGCCCTTGCGGAAAGCGGCCGCTACGGCCCGTCCGGCGGTCCCCCGCAGCTCCCGCTGGATCTCCGCCAGGCGGGGCACCTGCTGGCAGAGCGCGTCGATCCTTCGCTGCCGCTCCGCCTTCCGGGCGGTGAGGTCCGCCTGGTACTGCTCCAGGGCGGCGCGCATGATCCGGCTGTCGTATGCCATAAATGGGGACCTCCTTTCAAGGGGCAGAGCAAAGAGCAGGCCCTGCCGCCAGATACGTTCACAGATATTGCTTCATCCAAGAGAGATCGCCGTCCTGACCGCCGCCAGTCTGGCCCTTGGGGGCCTCCTCCGACTGGACCTCCTGGAGGGTGTGGAGGTTTTTCTCATGCCAATGGCGAAGGATCCCGTTCAGGTAGCTCCACTTCAGTTCCCGGCATTTCAGCACCGTCTTGTCATAGGCCAGCTCGATGGTCTCCGGCGGGAACCCCATCTCCAGCCAGTTCAAAAGATACCGCTCCTCAGAGGGGGAAGGGCGGCGGTCCCCCAGGCCCAGCAGCTCCATCAGCCGGGGGATCTGGCCCTGGCGGGCGGCGTACTGCTTCAGATAGGCGCTGGCCCTGTCCAGGTCCAGCAGGCCCAGCTTGGCCCAGCGGTAGCCCTCCTTCTCGATCTGCCGGAGGGTGGGCCGGCGGCCAGGGCCGTAGGCGGCGGTGATCCGCTCGGCGCAGTGGCAGACCAGGAGGAAGATCACCTCGGCAGGCAGGCCCACATAGTCGTAGAGGCCGACCAAGATCTGCAGATCGGAGGTGTTCAGCTTTTTGCCCAGCTTCTTGTCCACCTCGGCAGTCAAGCCGGCGAACCGGTCGTCCCGCTCCAGGATGGTGGTCACATCGTCCCTTGTGTACTCCGGCCGCTCCCGGGCAGGGGGCTCCAGCTCCGCAGGGACAGCGGGACGGCCCAGAAGGCCGACGGACAGCAGCACGCCTTCCGCCCGCTGGAGCCGGTCCGCCGGCCAGCCCAGGTCCTTTTGCAGCTCCTCCGGCGCGGCGCCGCCCTTTCGCTGGAGCAGGGCCAGATAGAGCAGGGCGGCGTCGCCGTCCCCGGCGGAGAGCAGCCGGCGGGCCACCGCGCCTGATATGACCAGGTTATCCTCTGTCGGCACTTGGAGCGTGTAAGCGGGCATAGGCTCCTCCTATCAAAGATCAGCTTTTTCCCTATTGTACACGAAAAAAACGTATTCGTAAAGAAGGATTTTTACAGGTATTTTGTGGGACAGTTTTCCACATCAAGGGACCCGGATGTGGAAAAGTGACAGCTATGTCCAGGAACAAAGGGGATAAGGACGCACGCATATAGGCCGCTATTCAACTTCTTTGCTAAAACGTCTGAAAAAATACAGGTGGGCAGCTGTCCTACAGGACCAGCGCCGCGATCTCGCCGTTTTTAGGATGCGGGATATCCAATACATATTGCATCAGCGTACCATGACAAACTACGATCACGGCGGTATACTGCCTGTACCGCTCCAAGACCGCATAGACCCTCCGCTTCATCTGCTCCGCTGTCTCCCACAGGCAGTTCTGATCTTGGGGGTGTACGCCATGGTTCCTGTTCAGTTCGCTGTAGCGCTTTTCAGCCTCTTCATCTGAGAGATAGGCAAAGGTCTGGCCGTCCGCCAGCCATTCATGGAGATCTGTCTCCACTTTTATATCCAAACGCAGCTCCCGTGACAAGATAGCGGCTGAATGTAAGGCCCGGCCATAGGGCGATGTGAGAATCAGCTCCGCGTCTTTCAGGATGGGCGAACGGGCGGCCTCTATGATCTGACCGATCCCCTTGGGGGATAGGGTGAGCATATGATGACCGTGTCCCTGATAGATCTTTGTATTCGCCTCGGAAAGATCGACCTCGCCGTGTCTTATAAAATAAAATGTTGTCATGCTCGTTTGTCCTCCCTATAAATAAAGGTCCCGCTCTGCCGCTTCGATCATACCATAAAAAGATAGCTCCTTCAACTCGTTCCTGTAAGGCCAGTGGGGCGGGGATCATAAAAGAATAGCAGAATATCCTTGACAGAGGGAGGAAAAGATGATAGAGTGTCCACGATAGCAAAAGGCTGTGACGGGAAGGAGTATCCCCAGGACCGGGCCAAGAGAGAGGGCGGATGGTGCGAGCCCTTGCCGGGAGGGGGGAGAAGGCGTCCCTGAGCCGCGGGAGGGAAATATCCCGCCGGTCCCCGCCGTTACCGGGTGAGAGCGTCCCCCGACAGGGGGAAATTCAGGTGGGACCACGGACAGATCTGTTCGCCCTGAGCCAGTGGATGGCTCAGGGCATTTTTGGTTTTTAGGAGGATCATTCCTATGATCGATGACCCCTGTTCCATTGACGCCATCGGTTTCCGAAAGGACGGCGGGGCAGACCTGCTGATCGTCTCTTCCGGGCCCCTGGACGACTCGCCGGAGACACAAGATCTCCTGCTGGACAAGATCGAGGGGTACTTGTCTTATATCAACAGCGCCGAATTTCGGGCGGAGCGCCCCAGAGCTACGGTGGAAAATACCCATATCATCCTGCGGCTGGAGGAGAGGCCACCAGCTTCGATGGGGGAGCTATTTCAAAAGATCGCCTCCTGGACGGCAGCGTATAACGCTTCCTTTTTTGCGGAGGTCCGGGAGAGAAAGGAGAGAGCAGAATGACGGAACAGCACAAGGAACAGGCCATCCAGGTGGTCAAGAATATTTGCCATGTCCTCCATGAAAAGCGGTATGAGGACTTGCCCGCCTGCGTGGACAAGATGGAGTGGGACGACACGGAGGAGATCCGGGAGTGCATCCAGGGCACCCTGGACATGAACGACTTCGACGTGTTCGACGAGTACGGCGTCCCCTGTAACTTCAAGCCCCAATACGAGTATCACCATGAAGTGATGTTTTTCGAGTATAAGGACGGCAGCGGGTTCGCCGTGGACTATGAGCTGACCTCCGGCGGGGAATTGACCTATCTGTGTTTGCAACTGGAGTTCTTGTATGAAAATGGCGGGCTGAAAAGTATTTTCCGCACCATTGATCCCCAATAGGGACGGCCTGTAGCTGCCCGTCCTTTCAGTATTGTAAAGTATATTATAAAATTTATAAAGAATTTGCTTTACAAACTTAATTTTATACATATAATAATAGATAAAACCTCTGACCGAACCCCGTCTCCGGCAGGGAAAAAGCCCTAAAATTTCACGGTCCAAAATTGCGAATCCCGATTTGATCAGAGGTCTCTATTGTTGAAGGAGGAATCATCTATGGCACAGACCAGCGTAAATTTCCGGATGGATGAGCAACTCAAGAAAAACGTGGAGGAGATCTGCCAAAAAATGGGCATGAGCCTCACCACCGCTCTGACCATCTTTTGCCGCAAGGTGGAGCAGGAGCGGAAGATTCCCTTTGAGGTCACTGCCGAGGCTAGTGACCCATTCTACGATCAAAGTAATATCCGTTATTTAGAACAGCAGCTGGAAGATTACCGGGCCGGCCGCATGAAATTGGTCGAGCATGATCTGATCGAGGAGTGACAGGGCTATGCGCCGGTTACAGTGGAACTACTACGCATGGGAAGATTATTGCCAGTGGCAACGCATAGACAAAGCAGTTTTGAAACATATCAATCTTTTGATTCGTGATATTATGCGTGATCCCTTTGACGGTATTGGCAAGCCGGAAGCCTTGAAAGAAAATCTCAGCGGTTCCTGGAGCCGCCGCATTGACGAAGAAAACCGGCTCGTCTATATTATCGAAGAGACTGCTGTGATCATCGTCTCCTGTAAAGGACATTACGGATAAGGTCCGCCGCTTTCGGCGGTCCGTCCATCAGAAAAAGGAGTGTATCAACATGAAAAACACCGACAAGACCATGGACAAGATCGTGGCCCTCTGCAAGGGCCGGGGCTTCATCTTCGCCGGCAGCGAGATCTACGGCGGACTGGCCAACACCTGGGACTACGGTCCCCTGGGGGTGGAGCTGAAGAACAACATCAAGCGGGCCTGGTGGAAGAAGTTCGTCCAGGAGAACCCCTACAACGTGGGACTGGACGCGGCCATCCTCATGAACCCCCAGACCTGGGTGGCCAGCGGCCACCTGGCCGGGTTCTCCGATCCCCTGATGGACTGCCGGGAGTGCCATGAACGGTTCCGGGCCGACAAGCTGATCGAGGACTGGTGCGCCGGACAGAGCTTCACCCTGCCCAAGCCCATCGACGCCTTCACTCAGCAGGAGATGAAGGACTTCGTGGAGGAGCATGATATCCCCTGTCCCACCTGCGGCAAGCATGACTGGACCGATATCCGGCAGTTCAACCTGATGTTCAAGACCTTCCAGGGGGTCACTGAGGACGCCAAGAACACCGTCTACCTCCGGCCGGAGACCGCCCAGGGCATCTTCACCAACTTCGTCAACGTCCAGCGGACCACCCGGCGGAAGCTGCCCTTCGGCATCGGCCAGATCGGCAAGAGCTTCCGAAACGAGATCACTCCGGGCAACTTCATCTTCCGGGTCCGGGAGTTCGAGCAGATGGAGCTGGAGTTCTTCTGCCAGCCGGGGACGGACCTGGAGTGGTTCAACTATTGGCGGGAGTTCTGCCACCAGTGGCTGCTCAGCATCGGCCTGAAGGACGAGAACCTGCGGCTCCGGGACCACAGCCCTGAGGAGCTGTGCTTCTACTCCAAGGCCACCACCGACTTCGAGTTCCTGTTCCCCTTCGGCTGGGGCGAGCTCTGGGGCGTGGCAGACCGGACCGACTACGACCTGAAGCAGCACCAGGATACCTCCAACAAGGACCTGACCTATTACGACCAGGAAAAAGACGAACACTATATCCCCTACGTCATCGAGCCTTCCCTGGGGGTGGAGCGGTCCGTGCTGGCGGTGCTGTGCGACGCCTACGATGAAGAGGTCGTAGGACAGGACAAGAAGGGCAACGACGATATCCGTACTGTCCTCCGGCTCCATCCTGCCCTGGCCCCCTTCAAGTGCGCGGTGCTGCCCCTGAGCAAGAAGGAGGTCCTGGCCGGACCGGCCCAGAAGCTGTACCAGGAGCTGTCCAAGGACTTTATGGTGGACTATGACGAGACCGGCTCCATCGGCAAGCGCTACCGCCGGCAGGACGAGATCGGTACCCCCTTCTGCATCACCATCGACTTTGAGACGGTTGGCGACCCGGAGAAGGGCACCCCGGCGGACAACGCCGTGACCATCCGCAGCCGGGATACCATGGAGCAGGTCCGCATCCCCTTGGACCAGGTCCGCAGCTATATCCTAGAGCGGGTCGCGTTCTAAATGGGCCCACTTTCCTCTGCTGTCAAACGCCTCCAGGGCCCCATCGAACGGCGGCCCTGGAGGTGGAGGGCCGTCCTGTATCCCTTGTCCGGCCTGGTCTGGGCCGGGCTGGCCCGGTTCATCGAGCTGCACAGCATCCATGGCACATTGGCCAGTCTGACCACCCTATCCTTCTGGCTGACCGCCCTCTTCTTCCTGCTGACCCTCCTGCCGGCGGCCCTTCTGACCCGCAGTCTTTTCCTGGGGAACCTGGCGGTGGGACTGCCGGGGGTGGTGCTGTCCTTTATCAACTACTTTAAGGTGTCCATCACCTCCACTCCGCTGTCCATCGGAGATCTGTCCCTGGTGGGGAAGGTGGGGGATATCGCCTCTCTGAACAAGGAGTCCCTGGTCTTAGGGCGCAACGGGTGGCTGGCGCTGGTAGGGGCGCTGGTCTGGCTGCTGATCGCCCTGCTCTTCTCCAAGCCCCTGCGCCTGCCCTGGCGGCAGAGCCTGCCGGGTGCCGCCGTTGGGGCGTTGACCTTCTTCCTGGTGTTCTGGGCGGGGGCCAACAGAGCGGTCTATCTCCCTCTGGGGGCAGACACGGCCAAGACCCTGTCCCAGGCCACCGTCAACGAGGCCTGCGGGATGCCCCTGGGCCTGTGGCGCTCCTTCTATTGGCGGCAGCAGCAGACCGCCCGCCTGGGGAAGGACTACTCTAAGGCATATATGGAGGAGATCCTACAGAGAGCGGCAGCCTATGGCGGCGAGAGCAGTCCGGCAGAGCGGAAAAAGCCCCATATCATCCTGCTGCTGTCGGAGTCCTTCTTCGATATCACCACCCTGGAGGGGGTCACCTACCCGGAGGACCCGATAGCGGACTTCCACGCCCTCCAACAGGAGAGCGTATCCGGCACCTTCTATACCCGCTCCCTGGGCTACGGCACCTGCAACATCGAGCTGGAGATCCTCACCGGCTTGAACACCGGCCTGCTGGCGGGGGAGGACCTGTTCAACTTCGACACCACCCTTCTATCCCAGATCCCGTCAGTCCCCTATCTGCTGGGGGAGAACGGCTACCGGACCGGTATGCTCCATATGTTCAACGACTCGATCTACAGCCGGGGCCTCTTCTTCCCCTCTCTGGGCTTTGAAGACCTCTACTTTAGCGGCGACTTCGGAGCGATCTATCCGCCGCTGGCGGGGCTGGAGGAGAGCGCCTATTGGGAGTGGATGTCCCAGAAGATCTCCGGCGGATGCTACAGCGACGACTTCCTCACGGACCTGCTCTGCTCCTGGTATGAGCAGCTGTCGCCGGAGGGACCGGTCTTTCTGTATGGAATCTCTATGGAGAACCACGGGCCCCACGCCGATGGGAAGTACGGCCCGGAGGAGCTGACGGTCCAGCCCCAGTCGGCACTGACCGGGGAGGCGGCAGAGGGACTGCTCTACACCTCCCAGGGGATCTCCAATGCCAGCAAGGCCCTGGGGCGGCTGACAGACTACTTCCGGGACTGCCAAGAACCGGTGGTCATCGTCTTTTTCGGGGACCACAAGCCCGGTCTGGGCCTCAGCGGCGGCGGCAGCGTCTACTCCGAGCTGGGCATCGCACCAGCCTCGGGGGACTGGTCCCTGGAGGAGCGGGCCGCGCTCTACTCCGCTGACTATCTGATCTGGTCCAACGACCCCGCCTATCTGCCGGGAGAGCCCGGCAGTCGGCAGGATACCAGCTGCAACTATCTGGGCGCAATTCTGCTGGATATCGCCGGCGTGGAAGAGCCGGCCTACTGGAGACTGATCAGCCAGCTCCGGCAGCACCGCCTGCTCGATACGGTGGGCCTCCACATCAGTCGGGACGGCGTTCTCCAGGAGGATGCCCCGGAGGGGGAGGAGGGGCTGGAGCTGCTGTCCATCCTGCTGCGGGACGCGATCTACGGCAAGCGGTATGTGACCGGCCTGCTGCGGTCCTCCTGATATAAAAAGACCATCCCAGGCTGCCGGCCTGGGATGGTCTTTTGTGTATCATAGGTCTTATCAGTGACGGTCCCGGTCGTAGGCCACCACCACCCGGCGGTTGGGATCTGTGCCGGTGGAGAAGGTGGTCACGCCCTCGGTGTCCTGAAGGGCGGTGTGGATCACATGGCGCTCATAGGCGTTCATGGGCTCCAGGGTCACGTTCCGGCGGTACTTGATCACCTTGGCCGCCGTCTTAGCGGCCAGGCGCTGCAAGCTCTCCTCCCGCTTCTCCCGGTAGCCCTCGGCGTCCACCTGGACCCGGACCCGCTGCCGGTCACTGCCCCGGTTCATGGAGTAGTTGGTCAGCTGCTGGATCGCATCCAAGGTCTCGCCCCGGCGGCCAATCAGCGCACCCATGCGGCTGCCCTCCAGGATGACCTTGTAGCGGCCCTTCTCCGGCTGGTAGACCTTGGCTTTGGCATCGCTGTCCATATGGGCCATCAGGCCATCCAAGAAGGCCCGAATCTGCTGGCTCTTCTCATCAAAGACTTCCTCGCCCAGCTCCAGGGGCTTCTCTGGGGCCTTTTCTGCCTTCTCTGGGCTCTTCTCGGTCCCCTCGGCTGTCTCCTGGACTGGCCGCTCCTGACGGGGCTGCTGCCGCCGCTTCTCCCGGCGGGGGGGACGCTCCTGCTTTTCCTGTTGTTTCTCTTGCTTCTCCTGTTGGGGTGCCTTCTCCACAGGACAGGCCTTCTTAGGCGGCTCCACCGGAGGAGCCGGGGGGGCGTCCGGTACCTCATAGGTCACCCGGACCTTGGCCGGACTGGCACCGATGCCGAAGATTCCCTTCTTGGCCCGCTCCAGGATCTCCACCGATACATCGTCCCGCTCCAGGCCCAGCTCGCTCAATGCCTTCGCGATGGCCTCGGCATCTGTGGCACCTGTCACATCGATATACTGCATAGCCATATTCTTGTCGTCCTCACTTCATCATTCATAACGATCTGGCACATAGCTGCGGCCCCGGGCGTAGGGCCGGTCGCCTACCCGTCCCGCCTCATTGGTAGGGGGGCGGCTGCTCTTGGGCTTTTCGACCTTTTTGGGCTTGGGATGCCTGGCCTCTTCCTCCCGCATCTCCTGGGCCCGCCTGCGGGCCTCCTCCATGCGGCGCTGCCGGTCTGCCTCCCGGGCCGCTTCCCGGGCGTCCTCCTCCGCGTTGAGCTTCTTCATATAGAACTTGCCCAGCAGGAACTCCTGGACCATAGCAGTGATACTGTTGATGATCCAGTAGATGCCCAGAGCCGCCGGCAGGGTGAAGCCGATCCAGAGGCTCGTCAGAGGCAGCATGATGTTCATCATCATGTTCTGCCCGGCAGCAGCCTGCTGGCCGTTGCTCATCAGGGTGATCTTATTCATCAAAAAGCTCAGCAGCGCGGAGATCACCGGAATCAAGAAAAGGCCGATGGTCTGCCAGTCCATCTGAAAATTTGAAAAGATGGCCTGGGGCATCTCGCTCAGGTCCAGGCCCAAAAAGTTGTAATCCACCCGAATCAGGCCCGGCTGAGTCCCCTCGAAGCTGGACCAGTTATCGGAGATAAAACGGGCCAGACCGATCTCAGGGTTGACGGCCCGCGCATCCGGCTGATACCCTAAGCTCTGGGCGGCGGTGAGCAGGGATTCGAGGACATCCTCGCCCAGCAGCATCATGGAGGTGATGGGCTTGCGGATGATGGAATACAGAGGCAGCAGGATGAATAGAGGGAGAAAAGACCAGAGGCAGCCGCCCATGGGATTGATCCCCTCATCCATATAGAGCTTTTGCAGCTCCTCATTGTACTTCTGCTGGTTCTTCTCATACTTCTTTTGCAGCTCCTGCTGCTTGCTGCTCAGCCGGCCCATCCGCACCATGCTCTTCTTGCTCTTGATGGAGAACGGCAGGAGGACCAGCTTCACGATGATCCCGAAGAGGATCACCGCTATGCCGTAAGATCCGCTGACCTGGTAGAGCCAGCGGAACACAGCGGCAAATGGGGTGACGATCAGATTGCCCATTCAGAATCTCCTTCGATATGTTTATGCAGCGCCGCCTGTCGCGTCATGGGGCGGCTCAAGGCACCGGATCATAAAGATCGTGCTTGGAAAAGGGGTGGCAGCGCAGGAGCCGCCGCAGTGCCAGCCAGCCGCCCTTGACCGCGCCGTAGCGCTCCACCGCCTCCCGGGCATACTGGGAGCAGGTGGGGATATAGCGGCAGCGAGGGGGCAGGCTGGGAGAGATGTTCCTCTGATAGAAACAGATCAGCATTAGAAAGAGCTTCTTCAAGGCTCGTCCCTCCAAAGCCCCAGCTCCCGGCAGCAGCGCTGGAAGGCGCTCTGGAGGGCGGGGAAGGGGGCGGCACAGGTCCGGCCCCGGGCGACTAAGATCATATCCCAGCCAGGGGACAGACGAGGGAGCGCCAGCCGGTAGACCTCCCGCAGGCGGCGCCGGATCCGGTTGCGCCGCACGGCGCCCCCCAGCTTGGTGGACACCGTGAAGCCCACCCGGCCCGTGCCGGTGGGGCTCCGGCGGCAGTAGACCACCACTACAGGGGAGACGGCGCTCCTGCCCTTGGCATAGAGCCGCTTAAAATCCCGGTTCTGCTTCAAGGTCGCCCTCATGCCCGCCTCCCGATCTTGGCCCATAGCATCTTAGGGACGGACGGCGCTGCCGCCGAGCCGTCCCTGGATATGTCCTGGATGCTCAATGGGTCAGACGAGCGCGGCCCTTGGCCCGGCGGCGAGCAAGCACCTTGCGGCCATTGGACGTGCGCATCCGCTTGCGGAACCCATGCTCCTTGGAGCGCTGACGCTTCTTGGGCTGATAGGTACGAAACATAACCGTACACCTCCTGCTTATTTTTACCGCGCGGCATCCGCGGACACCGCGCTTACTCGACGGCGGCAGTCAGATCTGCCGCCGCAGCTGCCATATCTGCCGTTTTCACGGACAACAAATCGATTATACAAAAATTTCTCCCCCATGTCAACATAAATTTAGCGTTTCTTTTCCGCCGGACCGCCCCGGCGGCCGATTTTTTTCTTGCGTTGGAGCGCGATATCTGCTATACTAGGATATTAGTGATATAGTATATAAATAAGTGTAAGCTGTATAGCGGAAGGGAGCGTTGGGGGGATTGAATTCCATCACTGATATCTGGGAGATGATACTGAAGCGGCTGCGAGAGGAGCTGTATGAGACCACCATCAATACCTGGTTCGATGAGATCGTGCCGGTGACGCTGGAGGGGAATACACTGGTCCTCTACTGCCCCAATGATTTCAAACGGGGCACGGTGGAGGACCGTTTCTCTGAAAACATCGCCAGGTGCCTAAAGGACATCTTCTCTGTAGACTTCACGATCCGGTTCATGACGAACGAGGAGTACCAGGCCCATCTGAACGGCGGGGAGAAAAAGAAACGGCCCACCAGTATGCTGGAGAGCGACGAGTTCACCTTTGAGAACTTCGTCATCGGCCCCTCCAACGACCTAGCCTTTGGCGCGGCCAAGGCCGTAGCCGCGGAACCAGGGGCCCACTACAATCCTCTTTTCATCTACGGAGCCTCCGGCCTGGGAAAGACCCACCTGATCTACGCCATCGCCCGGGAGGTCCGGCTGCAAAATCCCGGCGCTAAGATCGTCTACGTCAAAGGAGACAGCTTTACAAATGAGCTGATACAGTCCATCCAGGACCGGACCAACGCGGAGTTCCGGGAAAAGTACCGGCAGGCCGACCTGCTGCTGATGGACGACGTACAGTTCATCGCCGGACGGAAGCAGACCCAGGACGAGTTCTTCCATACCTTCAATACCCTCTACGAGAGCAAGCGGCAGATCGTCCTCACCTCCGACCGGCCTCCCCGGGAGATGAGCCAGCTGGAGGAGCGGTTGCAGAGCCGGTTCGAGTGGGGCCTGATGGTAGACGTACAGCCGCCGGAGCTGGAGACTCGTATCGCCATCATCAAAAACAAGGCCGCCCAGCTAGGCTTCGTCCTGGATGACGGCACGATCAACTACATCGCCAAGAACATCACCGCCAACGTCCGGCAGCTGGAGGGAGCGGTCAAAAAGGTCAAAGCCATCTGGGATATGGAAAAGGACCGGGGACAGGACAGCATCGACCGGGCCATCCGGGATATGATGCGCAAGGAGAAGGAGTACGTCCCATCGCCGGACATCATCATCGCCGAGGTCTGCCGGTACTACCGGACAGACGAAAAGGCCATCCGGGGCAAACAGCGGGACCGGAACACCGTCCGCAGCCGCCAGCTGGCCATGTACCTGATTCGGAAGATCGGCAACGTCCAGCTGAAGAACATCGGAAAGGAATTCGGCGACCGGGACCATGCCACCGTGAGCTACGCCATCAATCAGATGGAGAAGTTCATCGCAGAGGACGAGGGACTGGCAGAGACCGTGCGGGACATCACCGCCAACATCAACGAACACAGATGACTTTTCCACATCCCCCAGTCGATTCCACGTCGATGAAATGTGAAAAAGATCTTTCCCCGATCCTTCCCGAAAATACCCCCCGATCCTCCACGATCTTTCCACGACACCGATTCCCGCGCTGCCAGCACTTATCCGCCTTTTTCCACAATTTCCGCCCCTCTACTACGACTACTACTAAAAGAATCATTCTATGCTGCTCTAATTCGAAATATACCACCTTCTAACGAAAATTTTTTTCTGACCTGAAAGGAGTCCCTCTTATGCGCTTTTCCTGTGAGAGATCGCTATTGCAGGCAGCCGCGACCACCGCTTCCCGCGCCGTTGCCGTTAAAAGCTCCATCCCCTCCCTGGAAGGACTGCTACTCCAAGCCACCGACGTTTTAACGATCTCTGGCTATAACCTACAGACCGGGATCCGCACCACTGTCTCCGCCGACATCCAAGAGACCGGTTCCCTGGTCCTGAACGCCCGATTCTTTAACGATATGCTCCGCCAGCTACCAGACGATGTACTGACCTTCTCCTGCGAGAACTTGAACGTCCATCTACAATGCGGCGATGCCAACTTCAACAACATCATCGCCCTCTCCGCCGAGGACTACCCGGAGCTGCCCCAAGTAGAGGACCAGTACAACTTAGACATCCAGCAACATACACTGAAACAAATGATCGGTGAAACAGCCTTTGCCGTCTCCACCAATGAAGCCCGCCCCGTCCACACCGGCGCCCTCTTTGAGGTCGATGAAAAAGAATTGACCATAGTGGCCGTAGACGGTTTCCGCCTGGCGATGCGGCGGGAAGAACTCACCAAAGCAGAAGGCACCCCTTTCCAATTCGTCACCCCCGGCGCGGCCCTAAGCGAGGTCGAGAAGATCTGCGCCGACAGTGAGGACCTGGCCCATATCACTCTGGGCAGCCGCCACATCCTCTTCGAGACCGGTACGACCCAGCTGATCTGCCGCCGACTAGAGGGCGAGTTCCTGGATTACAGGAGCGCGATCCCCCGAAAGAACCCGATCAGCGTCACCGTAGATACCAAGTCCCTGATCGAATCCATCAACCGGGTCTCTGTTGTGATCAGCGATAAGATGAAGAGCCCTGTCCGGTGCATCTTCGAGGAGGACGTGATCCGTCTCACCGCTAAGACCGGCACTGGCACCGCCTACGATTTGTGCCGCATCTCCGGTGACGGCAGCGGCCTGGAGATCGGCTTCAATAACCGCTACCTCACAGAAGCCTTGCGCTATGCTCCCGCCGACAAGGTGAAGATGGAACTGAACACCAGTATCTCTCCAGCGATCATCGTCCCTGAGGAGGGGGAAGAGCGATTCCTCTATATGGTGCTGCCGGTCCGGCTGAAAGGGAATTAAAACGGTGGGATCATGGAAATAATGACCATAACCACAGAATATATCAAGCTACAGGACCTGCTGAAGCTGGCAGGGGCGGCAGGGACCGGCGGTGCAGCCAAACAGATGATCCAAGCCGGAGAGGTGACCGTCAACGGTCAGGTCTGCCTGGAACGGGGCAAAAAGCTCCGCCCGGGAGACACAGCTGTCTGTCAGGGAAAGGGATACACCGTGGCTTATGCGAATCGACACGCTGCACCTTGAGGACTTTCGCAACTACCGGCTGTTCGATGCCGCCTTCCATCCATCGGTCAATGTGATCTACGGCGAGAACGCCCAGGGAAAGACCAACCTGCTGGAGGCCATGGCCTACCTCTCCGGCGTCAGCGCCCGGGCCAGGTATGACCGGGAGCTGATTCGGTTCGATACCAGCAGAGCCCGCTTGAAGGCCACTGTCTCCGGGCGAGGCCGGCAGTTCGATCTGGAGGCCATCCTCCAGCAGGGACAGCGCCGGCAGCTTTCCAGCAACGGCGTCAAGCTGAAAGCCATGGCCGAGCTGGGACAGGTGCTGAACACCGTCCTTTTCCGGCCGGAGGACCTATATCTGATTCGGGAGGGCGCGGCGACCCGGCGGCGGTTCCTGGATGAGTGCATCTGCCAACTGCGGCCCAGGTACGCCGCGGCGCTGACAGAATATAAACGGCTCCATGAGCATAAGACCAGGATCCTGCGGGACAGCATCGAAAAGCCCTCCCTGCTGGATACCCTGGATGCCTTCTCCTATGGGATGGCTCGGGCAGGAGCCGTGGTGATCCACTACCGGGCCCACTTTATCCGCCGTCTGGAGGAGACTGCCCCGGCGATCCACCAGGACTTCTCCGGCGACCGGGAGACCTTGTCCCTGGACTATGAGACGGTCTCCACGGTGACAGACCCAAAAGCGCCGCCCAGGGTCCTCTTCGACCAGCTGCTGTCCCACCAGGCCAGCCACCGGCAGGCGGAGATCGCCAGCCGCACCTGCCTCAGCGGGCCCCACAAGGACGACCTGCTGGTGGACATAGACGGAAGAGCCGCCAAGACCTACAGCTCCCAGGGACAGACCCGGACAGCGGCCCTATCGGTCAAGCTGGCGGCCAGGGAGATCTTTTTCCAGGAGACGGGGGAGTACCCGGTGTTGCTGCTGGACGACGTCCTCAGTGAGCTGGACAGCCGGCGGCAGGCCTTTGTGCTCAACCGGATCCGGGGCGGGCAGGTGTTCATCACCTGCTGTGAGGAGGAGAAGCTGGCCGGCGTGGAGAAGGGAGCGGCTTTCCATATCCATGGCGGCGGGCTGCTCCAGTAAAGGAGCGTTTCGATTGTATCTGCATCTTGGCCGGTCCGTAGCGGTCCCATACCGTGAGATCGTGGGCATCTTCGACTTGGACAACGCCTCCACATCGGCGATCACCCGCCGCTTCCTCCAGCAGGCGGAGGAGGAGGGCATGGTCATCGCCGCTGGGGAGGAGCTGCCGAGATCGATGGTGGTCTGCTGTCCGGCGGGGAGCTGGCAGAGGGTCTATCTGTCCCCTCTGTCGCCGGCTGCCCTGCTGCGGCGGGTGGAGCAGGGACCACTGGGGAACGGATAGCTTATTTTCGTATTTCCATCGTTCGGGAGGTTTTGCATGTCTGAAGAAATGAAGATCGATCAGGTAGAGCACGAGTACGGCGGCTCTGAGATACAGGTGCTGGAAGGGCTGGAGGCCGTCAGGAAGCGGCCAGGGATGTATATCGGCTCCACCTCGGAATCCGGCCTGCACCATCTGGTCTACGAGATCGTAGACAACTCCATCGATGAGGCTCTGGCAGGGTACTGCACGGAGATCACCGTCTCCATCGAACCGGGAGACATCATCACTGTCTCTGACGACGGCCGGGGCATCCCGGTGGATATCCAGCCCCAGACCGGCAAGCCGGCGCTGGAAGTGGTGTTCACGGTCCTCCACGCCGGAGGCAAGTTCGGCGGCGGGGGCTATAAGGTGTCCGGCGGACTCCATGGCGTGGGCGCCAGCGTGGTCAACGCCCTCAGCGAGTGGCTCAATGTCCAGGTCCATAAGAACGGGAAGATCTATGAGATGCGCTTCTCCCGGGGAGATATCACCCAGCCTATGACCATCGTAGGGGATACAGATCGGACTGGGACCGTGGTCACCTTCAAGCCGGACCCCACCATGTTCGAGGTGACTACCTATAACTATGAGACCATCCACACCCGTATGCGGGAGGAGGCCTTCCTGAATGCCGGCCTGCGGATCCGCACCTTCGACCGGCGGGGCGAGGAGGAGCGGTCCGACACGATGCACTATGAGGGGGGCATCCGGGAGTTCGTCACCTGGCTGAACCGGTCCAAAACGGCTCTCCATGAGCAGGTGGTCTATATGGCCGGCCAGCGGGAGGACAGCATGGTGGAGATCGCCATGCAGTACAACGACAGCTACAACGAGACGATCCTCTCCTTTGCCAATAACGTCCATACCCCGGAAGGTGGTATGCACGAGGAAGGGTTCAAGCGGGCCCTGACCACGGTGCTGAACGCCTACGGTAAGAAGATCAATCTGCTGAAGAACGACGACAAGGTCTCCGGCGATGACTGCCGGGAGGGACTCTGCTGCGTGATCTCCGTCAAGCTGACGGACGCCCAGTTCGAGGGCCAGACCAAAGCCAAGCTGGGCAACAGCGAGATCCGTACCATGGTCAATGCCGTGGTGACGGACAAGCTGGAGCAGTTCCTGGAGGAGAACCCGGCAGTGGGCCGTGCGATCCTGGACAAAGCCCTCACCGCCAGCCGGGCCAGGGAGGCCGCCCGGAAGGCCAGGGAATCTATCCGGCGCAAGACTGCTTTGGGTGGGGCCGCCATGCCGGACAAGCTGCGGGATTGCAACGAGGCCGACCCGGAGCTGACGGAGATCTATATCGTCGAGGGCGACAGCGCCGGCGGCTCGGCCACCCAGGGACGGGACAGCCGGTTCCAAGCGATCCTGCCCCTGTGGGGCAAGATGCTCAACGTGGAGAAGGCCCGGGCGGACAAGGTCTACGGCAACGACAAGCTGACGCCGGTCATAACCGCTCTGGGAGCCGGCATCGGAGACGACTTCGACCTCAATAAGCTGCGTTATCATAAGGTCATCATCATGGCCGATGCCGATGTAGACGGCGCCCATATCCGTACCCTGCTGCTGACCTTCTTCTTCCGCTTCATGCGGCCTTTGATCGAGCATGGCTACGTCTATTCCGCGGTGCCCCCTCTCTTCAAGCTGACCAGGGGCAAGGTGACCCGGCTGGCCTTCTCCGAGGAGGAGCGGGATAAGATCTCCGCTGAGCTTCGGGGGGACAACCCCAACGCCAAGGTGGACATCTCCCGGTTCAAGGGCCTAGGCGAGATGGACCCCCACGAGCTGTGGGAGACCACCATGGACCCGGAGAAGCGGACCCTCCGGCGAATCGAGCTGGACGACGCCGTCCGGGCCGACGAGACCTTCACCATCCTGATGGGCGAGAAGGTAGAGCCCCGGAAGGAGTTCATCGAGCGGAATGCCAAGTACGCGGTGAACCTGGACTACTGAGGACCGTCTGAAAGACAGAGGAGCAAGTAAGGACCTCTGACAAGGAGAAACAAGATATATGAGCAAGAAACCTCAATATGACCCGGAGGAGATCCGCTACCCGGACCAGAAGATCGTCAGCTCTTCTCTGGTGCCGGAGATGGAGAACTCCTATATCGAATACGCTATGTCGGTCATCGTGGGCCGGGCCCTGCCGGATGTCCGGGACGGCCTGAAGCCGGTCCACCGGCGGATCCTATACGCCATGTATGAGGACAACCTGACAGCGGACAAGCCCTTCAAAAAGTCGGCCACCTGTGTGGGCGACGTGCTGGGCCGGTATCACCCCCACGGGGATCAATCCGTCTATGACGCCCTGGTCCGGCTGGCCCAGGACTTCTCTATGCGCTATGTGCTGGTGGACGGTCACGGCAACTTTGGTTCCATCGATGGCGACCCCCCCGCGGCCTACCGGTACACCGAGGCGAGGATGTCCAAGCTATCCGATGAGATGCTCCGGGACATCGACAAGGAGACAGTAGACTGGGACCCCAACTTTGACGAGACTCGGAAGGAGCCTAAGACCCTGCCCTCCCGGTTCCCCAACCTGCTGGTCAACGGCTCCTCCGGCATCGCCGTGGGTATGGCCACCAATATCCCGCCCCACAATATGCGGGAGGTCATCAACGCGGTGATCTGCGTGCTGGACGACCCGGAGGCCACCTTGGCGGACCTGATGGAGCATATCAAGGGGCCGGATTTCCCTACCAAGGGCATCATCATGGGCCGGGCCGGGATCCGGGCGGCCTATGCCACCGGCCGTGGGCGGGTGACCATCCGGGCCCGGCATGAGTTCGAGGAGTTCAATAAGGACCGGACCAGGATCGTGATCCATGAGATCCCCTACCAGGTCAATAAGCGGATGCTCATCAAGAACATGGCCGACCAGGTGGAGGACAAGCGGCTGGAGGGCATCTCCGATATCCGGGACGAAACGGATCGGAACGGTATGCGCATCGTGATCGAGCTGAAGCGGGACGCTAATCCCCAGGTGGTGCTGAACCGCCTCTTCGCCCAGACCCAGCTCCAGACCACCTTCGCTATCAATATGCTGGCTCTGGTGGAGGTCAACGGCAAGCTCCAGCCAAGGATCCTGTCTCTAAGGCATATACTGGATGAGTACATCGCCTACCAGGAGCAGGTCATCATCCGCCGGACCAAGTATGACCTGCGGAAGGCCCAGGAGCGGGCCCACCTGCTGGAGGGACTGCTGATCGCCCAGGACAACATCGACGAGGTCATCAAGATCATCCGCACCAGCTATAACGACGCCAAGGAGCGGCTGATGGAGCGGTTCTCCTTAGACGATGTGCAGGCCCAGGCCATCTGCGAGATGCGCCTGATCGCCCTCCAGGGACTGAACCGGGAGAAGCTGGAGGCGGAGTATAAGGAGCTGGAGGAGAGGATCGCCTACTTCAACCAGCTGCTGACCAGCGAGGCCATGCTCCGGGGCGTCCTCAAGGAGGAGCTGACGGCCATCCGGGACAAGTACGGCGATGACCGGGTGACGGAGATCCAGGACGTGGAGGACGAGATCGATATCGAGGACCTGATCGCGGAGGAGCAGTGCGTGTTCACCCTTACCCACGCCGGTTATATCAAGCGGACGCCGGTGAGCGAGTATGCGGCCCAGTCCAAGGGGGGAATGGGCAAGCGGGGCATCACCACCCGGGAGGAGGACTACGTCGTAGACGTGTTCACCGCCTCCACCCATGACTATATCCTTTTCTTTACGAATACTGGGAAAGTCTATCGCAAGAAGGGCTATCAGATCCCGGAGAGCGGCAAGACCGCTAAGGGGACCAATATCGTCAATATCCTACAGGTGGAGCAGGGGGAGCGGGTCCAGGTGATGCTCCACTACCGGGAGGCCAGCGATAAGGAGCTGTATCTCTTTATGGTCACCCGCCAGGGGACCGTGAAGCGGCTGCCGGTGCAGGCGCTGAAGAACCTGCGCAACAACGGGATGCGCGCCCTGCGGCTGGACGAGGGAGACGAGCTGGTGAGCGTGCGGGAGACCGATGGGACCAAGAAGATCTTGATCGCGACCCATGACGGTATGGCCGTCTGCTTTGACGAGAACGATGTGCGGACCATGGGAAGAGAGGCTGTCGGCGTCCGGGGGATCCGGCTGCGGGAGGGCGACTATGTGGTAGGCGCCGCCCGGGCCATCGAGGGACGGACGGTGCTGTCCATCACGGAGAAGGGCTTCGGCAAGCGGACAGCGGTGGAGGAGTACCGGGTCACCAACCGGGGCGGCCTGGGGATCAAGAACTATATGGTCACGGAAAAGACCGGGCCGATCGTAGGGGTCAAGGTGGTAGACGGCAGCGAGGATCTGCTGGTGGTGACCCAGAGCGGCATCATCCTGCGGACCAGAGTGGAGGACATCCGGCTGACAGGCCGGGCCACCCAGGGCGTCATCGTCATGCGGTTCAAGGAGGAGGGCGATAAGGTGATCTCCATCGCCCGGGCCGAACGGGAGGACGCCGGTGAGCAGGACGAGACGCCAGAGACGGCGGAATGATACCGGCCGGAAAGAGATACGATAGATATGAGAAAGCAGAAGAAGTATACGGTGCGGTATGAGCCTACGGGGGCGGCCAGGGGGATGATGCGGGCGATCGGCGTGTTCCACGCCGTTTTTGGGACGGTGTTCGCCCTAGTCGCCATAACGACGATCATCCCGTCCGCCGGGCTGATCGGTCTGCTCTTCCTGGCAGCAGGCGTCTTTTTCGCTGTCAATGGGACGCTGATCGCTCTTGGCAAGAACGGTCTGATAGGCCGCTCTTACCGGATAGAAACAGATATGGAACAGGAGCCGGAGGACGGCGGCTATGTACCGTCCTCCGGGCTGGATGCCAAAAAGCGGCTGGAGCAGCTGGAGAGCCTGAAAGAGGCCGGTCTGATCTCCGAGCAGGAGTATCGGGAGAAGCGGCAGGAGATCCTAAGAGAACTGTAGATCATGAAGGGGAGAGCTGATCATGAAAGAAAACTTGAATGTTGCTTTAGCTCCTAAGACGAGCGTGTTCCAGCTGAAGATCAATCCTGATATCAAAAAATATGTTGAGGATCTTTATGCGAACTGTGGAATGACTTTGGCAGAAGCTATCAATGCATTTATCCAACGATCCATCGATGTACAGGGACTTCCATTCATTATACCGCAGAGCAGTGAGAAAACGGCACGAGAGCAGGCTATATCCAAGCTTATGGAAGAGCTGGAAAAGGGAGATCGTTCTTGTCAACTGGAAGAGGATCTGATTCCAGAAGAAGATATCTTTAGAGAATTTGGGCTATCCCTATGAAAATCTCTTATTCGCCAGAAGCTCGTTCCGATCTATATCAGATCAAGCGATATATATCAAATACACTTCATAACCCGATCGCCGCAGATCATATCATCGAAAGGATCCTCAAGGACTGCTCCTATTTGAAAAAGCAGCCATACATGGGGATAGGAGTAGCAGGAAAATTTGGCAAAGATACAGACCTGCGGTATCTGATCTGTGGGAACCAATTTATTTTTTATCGAATCCAAAATGATAAGATCATCGTAACGCGTATTTTGGATGGACGCACAGACTATATGCGGATACTGTTTTTTGAAGGATAAGCAACATGAAAATCGTTACGATCTATACCGATGGGGCCTGCTCCGGCAATCCGGGGCCCGGCGGCTGGGGGGCGATCCTGCTCTATGGGGAACATCGCCGGGAGCTGTCCGGCGGGGAGGCGCGCACCACCAATAACCGCATGGAGCTGACCGGGGTCATCCGGGCGCTGGAGGCGCTGAAGGAGACCTGTCAGGTGGAGCTGTATTCCGACTCCAAATATGTGATCGACGCTCTGGAGAAGGGCTGGGCCAAGAGCTGGCGGGCCAAGGGCTGGATCAAGGGGGACAAGAAGCCGGCCCTCAATCCAGACCTCTGGGAGCGGCTGCTGGAGCTGTGCGAGAAGCATACGGTCCATCTCCATTGGGTCAAGGGCCATGCCAGCGACCCCAACAACGAGCGGTGCGATGAGATGGCCGTAGCGGAGAGCCAGAAGTATAAGTAAAATGACCAGCCCGGGTCCTATCCGCTAGGACCCGGGCTTTCAAAAGGAGGGGTATGGATGGATACGATCGCTGCGATCTCTACCGCCGCCGGGGTGTCCGCTATCGGGATCCTGCGGATCTCCGGGGAGGAGGCGCTGCCGGTGGCAGACAAGGTCTTTCGTCCGGCGGACGGGAGGCGGCTGTCGGAGGCGCCCCGGCGGCAGATGGTCCTTGGGATGCTGCTGGACCGGGAGGGGAGGGCTATCGACCGGTGTCTGGCGGTGGCCTTCGCCGCTGGGCACAGCTACACCGGAGAGGACAGCGTAGAGTTCCACTGCCACGGCTCGCCGGTGGTCCTACAGGAAGGACTGGAAGCGCTGCTGGCTGCCGGAGCGCGGCAGGCGGCGGGCGGTGAGTTCACCAAGCGGGCCTTCCTCCATGGGCGGCTGGACCTGACCCAAGCGGAGGCGGTCATCGACCTGATCGAAGCGGAGACCGCCCAGGGGGCCAGGAACGCAGTGGAGCAGCTGGGGGGCAGTCTGCGGCGGCAGATCGAGGGGGTCTATGACCAGCTGCTGGAGATGGCCAGCCGGTTCTATGCCATCGTGGATTACCCAGACGAGGATATCGAGGAGCTGGAGCGGGGACAGATCGAGGCAGTCCTCCAGCAGGCAAAGGGGGAACTGGTGGCGCTATTGGCTACCTATCGAAGAGGGAAGGTGCTGAAGAGCGGTGTGCCCACGGCGATCTTGGGCCGGCCCAATGTGGGGAAGAGCTCCCTGCTGAACGCTCTAGTGGGGTTCGACCGGGCGATCGTCACCGATGTGCCGGGGACGACTCGGGACACTGTGGAGGAGAAAGCGGTAGTGGGCGGCGTGCTGCTGCGGCTAATGGACACCGCCGGGATCCGGGAGACAGAGGACCAGGTAGAGCGGCTGGGCGTGGAGCGGAGCCGCCAGGCTATGGAGCAGGCGGAGCTGCTGCTGGTGGTGATAGAGCAGGCGCAGGAGGACCGGACGATCATCCGGCAGGCGGCGGAGACGGGAAAGCCGTGGATCTGTATCCTGTCCAAGAGAGATCTGACCGGCCTCCGGGCGGTGGACCTGGGGATGCTGGGTGATGATATCCAGCCGGATGCCGCGGTGTCCGTCTCCTCGGTGACCGGGGAAGGTATCGAGGAGCTGGAGCAGGCTGTCGCCAGGCTCTTCCCCGCCGGGACCGCTGGGCAGATCTTGACCAATCCAAGACAGGCGGAGGCTATCGAGCGGGCGCTGGCGGCGGTATCCGCGGCCTGGGAGGCGCTGGAGGGGGGCATGACGCCGGACGCGGTGCTGACCGATGTGGAGAGCGGCCTCCATGCCCTGGGGGAGCTGACAGGAAAGACGCTGCGGGAGGACCTGGTAGCCAGGATCTTCGAGCGGTTCTGCGTGGGAAAGTGAGAGGTCAGATATGAAATATGTGGTATTGAGCGCAGACGGGGACCGGATGGTCTACCTGGTGCCGGACGCCGTGGCAGAGGACTTGGAGAGATACTGCATGGACTTCTGCGATAAGTGGCTGTGGGAGAGCCCGGAGGCGGCCCGGTACCGGAACGGCCGGGTGGTCTGCTACAACGAGGGGGACTTCATCGAGTATCTGAACCGATGAATCTTCCCGGAGGAGCCCTCCAGGCTGGTGGAGGACTTGGGATGGATCGAATTTGACCAGCCCCTGCCGCCGCCCTATCAGGACTGCCCATCGTTCAATTTTTAGAGCGGTGGAGACGCCGGGTTAGGGAGCCTGCCGCCATGCCGGCGGCGGCGCAGAGGATGCCGGGGAGCATGGCGGTCAGCTCCGGGAAGCGGAGGATACCGGTGGAGGTCATGTTGGCTACGGAGAAGGTAGCGTAAGGGGCCAGCATATACAGCGCGCCGAAGAACAGCAGCATGAGCCACTTCTGGTCGGTCCAGGCATCGTCCCGGCCAATGAAGAAAGCGCTGACCAAGGTGGCCACCGGCAGGATCAGATAGAGGATCACCAGGGAGTAGCCCATAGCGTCCTGCCCGCCGCCCAGCCAGAAAAAGAGGATGGATAGGGTCCAGATTAGCAGATACACAGCGATCAGGAGCAGCTTGGAGAGCTTTTTGCGGCTGGTGACGATATCGGTGCTTTCTTCCAGATGGGCGATCATGTTTTTGTCCTCCTTCAATAGTTCGTCCAGGCTGATGGCGTATAGGTCGCTCAGGGCGATCACGCTGGAGATGTCGGGGTAAGAGCGGTCGTTCTCCCAATTCGAGATGGTCTGGCGGCTGACGTGGAGCCGCTCCGCCAGGGCCTCCTGAGTCAGGCCCTGGGATAAGCGGGCCTCCTTGAGCCTGCTGCTGATCTGCATGAGATCGCCTCCTTCTGGGTAGATGATACCCGAACGGCGGGGAAATGTCTATCAAAAGGCTTTGACATAGGACGATCTTTCCGTAAAAAAGGATGGTGACAGTGCGATCGTTCGTCTTGCCAGGGGGGCGGGGCGGTGTTATAATGGGGAGCGGCCAGACTGGCCGCGTATTTTTGTTTTGGAGGTTCATATGAAAAAGATCATAGCCCTGCTGCTGGCGCTGACGGCGGTCATCTCTTTAGCGGCCTGCAAGCAGCAGCAGGAGGAGGAAACGCCGGTGGTCAACGCCGTGCGGGAAATCCTACAGGTGGAGCCGGAGGAAACGCTGCTGTCCATCGATGGGAACGAGCTGTCGGTAGGGATCTATCTCTATCAGTTCTTATACAGCTGTGAGTATGTAAGACAGAACTACGGATATTACTGCACGGACGAGAACGGGGAGTTCCTGTGGGACCAGGAGCTGGACACGGGCTATACAGTGACCGACTTCCTGGCGGAGGCCACGGAGGGGAACACTTTGGCCTACGCGATCGTAGAGAACATGGCCAAGGAGAACGGCGTGGAGCTGACAGAGGCGGATAAGGCCGACCTGGAGGAGAGCTTGCAGTCCTTCGTCCAGGACGTGGGCGGCGAGGACGCCTATCGAGAGACTCTGGGCCGCAATGGACTGACCTGGGAGGACAACCAGCGGCTGGCGGAGAGCTACTACTATTACATGGGCCTGCTGGAGCTGTGCGTCAAAGAGGGGAGCGGGCTGTATATCCCGGACGATGTGCTGTACGGCTATCACGACATGAGCGGCGCGGCCTTCACCGAGGAGACCATCATGGCGGACCATATCCTTCTCAAGACCAGCGGGGATAGGGAGGCGGATAAGGCCCTCCGGGAGCGGATGGAGGAGATGAAAAAGACCATCGAAGAGGCCGAGGACCCTGTAGCGAAATTCGCGGAGCTGGCTGATCAGAACAGCGAGGACCCAGGTCGGGCCTACTACACCGATGGATATGCTTTTGGGCGGGGCCAGATGGTGGCGCCCTTCGAGGAGGCGGCCTACGCTTTGGAGGAGTATGAGATCAGTGATATCGTGGAGAGCGAACACGGGTATCACCTGATCCTACGCAAGCCCCTGCGGGAGTTCGTCAAGGTGGACTACCTCCAGAACCTGATGATGGAGCGGCAGGAGACTGCCGGTATCCAGTGGAACGAGGAGCTGAAGGCGAAGATCGATCTGCGGCAGTTCTATGACGCGTATGTGGAATGGCTGGACGCCCAGCTGGAGGACAGCCAAGACAGCGGGACCGATCAGGACGTACAAAAATAAAGGATAGAAGGCCGCCGGAGCGCATAGACGCTTTCCGGCGGCCTTTTCATCGTATGAGAGCTTTTTCAGTGTTCCGGGAAGGCAAAGGAGGGGGCCAGCAGAGTGAGCGCGGTCTGAAGACCGGGACAGAGGGTGTCTATCTCTACATATTCCTCCCGGGTATGGGCCCCGGCCCCTTGATAGAGGCTGAAGGCTGTCGCGGGGATTCCCAGAGAGAAGGGGATATTGGCGTCCGTGGAGGCGGAGCGGCGGCGGGGCGTCTGGCCGATCACCGCAGTGATGGCCTGGGCGCATCGGGCGAGAAGGCGTTCCTCTGCCTCCTGGGGCACATCGCCGCCGCAGGGGCGCTCCCCTAAAAGGACCGTCTCGAATTGGGCCTTCGGGCCGTTGGCCGCTGCCACAAGGTCCTGGAACTGGGCGCGCATCTGGGACAGGCAGGTCTTGTCATCGGAGCGGTACTCGTAGAGCATCTCCGCGTCCTGGGCGATGGTGTTGACAGAGGTACCGCCCTGGATGACGCCTACATTATAAGTCGTCTTGCTGTCTGGGACGGCGGGAAGGGGCTGATGGTACAGTCTATCGATCAGGCCCGCCAGGTGGGCGATGGCATTGGGGCGGCCAAAAGCAGAGTAGGAGTGGCCGCCGCAGGTCCTGACCCGGACCTGCCAGCGCTCGGAGCCCACGGCCCGGTCTACTAGGGTATCGCGCTCGCCATCGAAGGAGACGACCTCCCGGATACGGCCAGCGTAGTCCTCCATCAGCCGGCGGATCCCCTTCAAATTGCCCAGACCCTCCTCACAGCTGTTGAACACCAGCAGGATAGGCTCCTTGGGGACGGCCTGGCGGGTGAGCAGGAATTTGGCACAGAGAAGGAGGGCAACGACATTGGCGGTATCGTCCCCTACGCCAGGGGCGCAGAGCCTGCCATTCTCCTCCCGGACGGGGAGCGGGGTAGTGTCGGGAAAGACCACGTCGGTATGGGCCATATAGACGGTGATACCATCCCGGCCCTCACAGCCAAAGGGAAGAAGGACGTTCTGGGCGGTGTCCACCTGCACATCCTTCGCTCCGGCCTGGGTCAGCCAGTCCCGGATGAAGACCACCCGGCGTTCCTCCTGGTGGGAGGGGGCGGGGATCGCGGCCAGCTCCTTCAAAAGGGCCAGCTGTTCCGCCCGGTGGGCCTCGCACCAGTCTGCAAGATACCGGTCAGTCATGGGACCACAGCCGGCTGGCCAGTCCGTCCAGCCAGTCCCCTTGGAACGTCTCGATCTTTCCGGCGTCGGTCAGAGCGGCCAGAGCCGGGTCGATGGGCAGCTTGGCCAGGACCTCCAGGCCGTGACGGGCGGCAGCGGCCTCTGTTTTGCCCTCGCCGAAGAGAGGGATCTTCTTGCCGCAGTCGGGGCAGGTCACATAGCCCATGTTCTCTACCACGCCGATGATGGGGACATCCATCATCTCCGCCATTTTGACGGCCTTCTCCACCACCATGCCCACCAGCTCCTGGGGGCTGGCAACGATGATGATACCATCCAGAGGGATGGACTGGAACACGGAGAGGGACACATCGCCGGTGCCCGGGGGCATATCGATGAAAAGGTAGTCCACGTCCCAGATCACATCGGTCCAGAACTGGGTCACGACACCGCCGATCACCGGGCCGCGCCAGATCACCGGGTCCGTCTCGTCCTCCAGCAGCAGATTGACGCTCATCAGCTGGATGCCGCCGGCGGTGGAGACCGGGAGCATCCCCCGCTCATCGGCCATGGCCCGCTGGTGGACGCCAAAGGAACGGGGAATCGAGGGGCCGGTGATGTCGGCGTCCATGATGCCGACCTTGTAGCCCTGCCGGGCGGTCAGGACGGCCAGCTGGCTGGCGATCATGGATTTCCCGACACCGCCCTTGCCGGAGACGACGCCGTAGACCTTACCGATCCTGGCGTGGGGGTTGTGGGGCTTCAGAAAGGACTCCGGTTCGCGGGAGGCGCAGTCCTCGCCGCAGGTGCTGCAATCGTGGGTACATTCGCTCATGGTAACAACTCCTTATCATGTATTTGAAGTATAGTATATGTAGGGGAAAGAGGGAGCACTCCTTGTCCCTCGGGACAACGAATCGATATGGCCGTTATTATTTATAGAGTAGCGATATGGACGTTGACATGGTTCCTGGCCCAGCGGACCTCCCGGGACTGGCAGGTGAACAGCAGGATCTGCCGGTTCTTAGCCTCCTCAAAGAGGACCTCCAGCGCCAAGGTCAGCCGGTCGTCGTCAAAGCTGGAGAGGGCATCGTCCAAGATCAGCGGAGCCGGCGCAGGCAGCACCAGACGGCAGAGTGCCAGCCGGAGGGCCAGATAGAGCTGGTCCGCTGCGCCCCGGCTGAGAAGGGAGGCGGCGTGGGGGAGCATATCGCTGACAGCCTCCGCCTGGGCGGTCAAGTCCCGGTCCAGCAGGACCTTTCGATAGCGGCCGCCGGTGAGGCGGGAGAAGAGCTGGGTGGTCTCCGCACCGAGGGCCGGGGAGAACTTGGCCTGGATGGAGGCGTTGGCATTCTCCAGGGTGGCCAGAGCCAGGGAGAGGGCCTCACACTCCATCAGGACTTCCTGCTTTTGGGCCGTCAGGGTCTCCAGGCGGGCGGAGAGCTGGGAGGGGTCTGTCTGGAGCTGGGCCAGCCGCTGGCGGCAGCCGGCCAGAGCGGTCCGGGTCTCTGCCAGGGCGGTGGTATGGGGGGAATCGTCCAGGGAGGGGGCGGCGCAGAGCTGGTCGTAGGCGGTCCGGGCCGCATCCAAGCGGTCCAGCTGCTCGATGGCATCGTCTATGGCGGTCACGGCAGCCGGCAGGCTGTCCGCCTCCGGCGCGAAGATGCGGACATTGGTGAGGACCTGGTCCACGGCGGCATCGGTGGAGCTGACCAGCTCCTGGAGCCGGGTCCGGCTCTCCGCTTCCGCTTGGAGGGTGTCCTCCCAGTGCTGATAGAGGGCGTCATATTGGGCGGCGTGCTCGGAAAAGCCGTCGGGATAGGCGGCAGCCAGCTCCTCTGCCTGCTGCTGGGCGGAACGGAAGCTCTGACCGGTGGCCAGAAGGGCAATAGGCAGGAGGAACAGCAGGGCCGTGGGCCAAGGGGGGAGAAGGAACAGCAGGATAGCTGCCAGGACGGCCAGGGGAAGGGCGGCGATCGTAAGGCGCTTGCCCAGGAGCGCTCTCTCCTGTAGACTTTGCCAGCGGCCGGCGTCGGTACCGGCCCGGTCGATGGCCTCCTGACCGGTGAGGCCCTGAAAGAGGGGGAAACCCTCCAAAGGAGCCTTGGCGGCGGCGGATTCCTCTGAGCGGAGACGCAGCTGCTCCGTCAGACGGTTCTTGCCGGTCTGGTTGGCAGCCGTGCTGAAGGCGGCGGCGCGCAGAGCTAAGAGGTTGGTCTTGCCTGGGAGAGCGGCGACCTCCTTCTCCTGTTGGCGCAGAGCGGCGCGAGCTTCCTCCTGCTGGCGGAGCTGGGGACTGGCATGACGGTGCATCTCCTGGATGTGATAGGCCTCCTGCTCCTCCAGACGGTCGATCTCCCGCTGGAGCCGGGCCTGCTCCTCCTGCTGGGTCTCCGCCTGGCGGAGGAGGGAGGCGGTCTCGGATAGCTCCGCCTCCAGAGCGGGGAGCGTGCCGGTCCGGCCTGTGCGGCGGGACAGCTGCTTTTTTAGAGTGGTCTGGGCCTCTGTAAAGGAGATGCCCTCCTCGCCGGCAGTGGCCAGAGTGGTGATCCGCCGCTCCAGGGAGGGGGTCTGGCTGACGCCCAGGCCGGCCTGGCCAATGAAGGCGGTACGCTCGAATACTTCCCGGGGAATGCCTAAAAGGGCTTCGCCCCAGCTGCCGGCGGCCAGCTCAGGGACCGGCTCGGCGGTACCGGTATAGACCGCCTGGGCCTCGCTCAGGGGGGCACGGCCTGTGTGGCGGGTCAGAGTGATCCGGCGGTTCTGGATCTCCAGATCCATCAGGCCCTCCATAGCGGTGCCGGACCAGGAGAGATACCGGTTTTTGTCCGCAAGAGGCCCCCGCTCCCGGGTGTCCAGCCCATAGAGCATGGTGCGGAGAAAGACGCTCCATGTGGTCTTGCCGGACTCGTTGGGGGCGTATAGGATGTTCAGGCCGCCGGACAGGGGCAGGGTGCGGCGGTCCAGTTTGCCAAAGGTGGCCGTCATACGGCGGATCTTCACGGCATAGTCCTCGCTTATCTCAAAAGTAGTCCCATACGATAAGTAGTGTCATCGAAGAGAAGTATAACACATATATAGTAAATAATAAAGGGGGGAGAAGGATTTCTAAAATTTCTCGAAAAACTTTTGAAAAAAGGGTTGACAAAGGTAAAGATGTTTGGTATATTAAG
>CAMWFH010000015.1 GCA_947173485.1 uncultured Clostridia bacterium
GTTCCGGGATGTCGGGGACAAATAGGAGCCAACAACACGCTTTATGAAACAATATGGGGGCGATCTGGAGACGGCATTTGCCGCGCTGGGCCGCTCCTTTTACATACCAGAAGAAGGAGGCAGATACCATATGGAACAAAGATTTCACGATTTCCACCGGGGCGAGCTTTACTACGCCGACCTGGACCCCGTGTTCGGGCATGAGCAGGGCGGGACCCGCCCGGTGCTGGTACTCCAGAATGATGTGGGCAACTACTATTCCCCCACGCTGATTGTCACGGCGGCGACCCGCAGGACCTTCAAGAAGCCCTCCCAGCCGACCCATGTAGTGCTGGACGATGCGGAGGGGCTGGAGCCGTCACTATTCATGCTGGAGGTCATCCGCACTATCGACAAGCGGCGGGTGCGGAGCTATGTGGGCAGGCTCACCGAGGAGCAGATGGAGCAGATCGACGCCGCCCTGCGGGTCAGCCTCCACTTGGACGAGGACGCCTTCCTCCCCACGGAACTGGAGGCGCCCTGATGGACAGGCTCATCATCGACCCGGAGTTCCGGGACAAGATACCGCCGCTGACGGAGGACGAGTTCACCCTGCTGGAGGAGAACATCCTGTCGGACGGGGCGGTCTTTTCGCCGCTCATCGTCTGGGACGGCACGATACTGGACGGCCACAACCGCTATGAGATCATCCAGAAGCACCCGGAGCTGACCTATGCTGTCCAAAAGCTTGATTTTGATAATCGGTATGAGGCTATATCCTGGATTTGCAAACATCAGCTTGGCAGGCGGAACCTGACGCCCCAGCAGAAGAAATATCTGATCGGGCAACGGTATGAGGCGGAGAAGCAGGCTCATGGAGGAGACCGAAAAAGCGCCGGCAAATCAACGGACAAAATTTGTCCGTTGATTTCCTCACACCAAACTCGCGCTTCTATTGCACAAGAAGCCAAAGTCAGTGAAGGATTTGTTCAAAATGCAGCGGGCTATGCCAAAGGTGTCGATGCCGCCGAAGAAGCCCTTCCCGGCATCAAGCAGGAAATACTCACAGGAACAATCAAGCCCACAGAAACAGCGGTAACCGCTGTCGCAAAGGCTGATCCGGAGGAACGCCCCCAGCTTGCCGCCGCATTGCGGACAAGCGATACAAAAACAGGTAGTGGCAGAAAAAAGCCCTCTGCTGAGACCCAGTACCACACGCCAAAGGTCTCCGCCCGAAAAGCGGACATGGAGAAGATCGCGGAGATTTCCGCTGAAATGGAGCGCCCGAAAGCGCCGGCCACGGAGGAGTCCCTGCTCCATTCCATAGAGGCGGAGGTTGTCTCGTTCACCGAGCTATGTGACCACTTCTTCCAGGAGTACCCAAGGCTCTTATCGGATGCCTGCTATAAGCAGGAGGTCATCCGTATCATGCAGACAATGAAACAGTATATCTCAAAGATCGAGGGAGGATACACAGAATGAACACGAAAAATCTCTTTTGCCGGGAAGTCGTGCTGGACAGCCGGGAGCTGGTGATCCCCCGCACTACTTACCAGCGCACTTTGAACGAGGATCGGGTCCGCAGGATCGCCGCCGAGTTCGATGAGCGCATCGCCAACGAGCCGAAGGTCAGCAGCCGGGGCGGGCGCTACTATGTCTTTGACGGCCAGCACACCATCGCCGCCCGGAAGTTCCTGAACGGCGGGAAGGACCTGCCCATCCGCTGCAAGGTGTTCTACGGCCTGACCGAGAGCGATGAGGCGCTGCTGTTCGCCCAGCAGACGGGGGCCTCCGCCAGCCTGACCGCCGGGGCGAGGTTCCGGGCGCTCATTTTCGGCGGGGATGAGAACGCTATGGCGTTCCTGAAAGCAACGGAGGACGTGGGTCTCTGCGTGGACTATAAGCAGACCAGGGGCGCGAAGCGGCTGGCCTGCATCAGCACCGCCTTCGGCCTGTTCCAAAAGGTCGGGGATGTGGTGTACCGGGAGGCGATGCAGTCCATCGTGGACGCCTGGAAGGGAGACCCGGACTCCCTCCGGGCGGAGACGGTGCAGGGCGTGGTGGAGTTCGTGGACCTCTACCGTGGGGAGTACAGCCGCAAACGGCTGGTGACGCGGCTGCGCCAGATGGACCCGGTGGTGATCTTCCGGGAGGGCCGGGCCATGACGAGCCTGCCGGGGTACAAGCGGTATCTCTACCAGGTGTACCGCATCTACAACGGCTCCAGCGCAAAGACCGCCCTGCCCATGAAGTTCTGAGACAGTTGACGGGAGCGTCTGCCCTCCGGGGCGGGCGCTCCCTGCTATTCCACAAGGAGGTGGGCTTTTGAAGATCGGGCTTATTGATGTGGACAGCCATCGGTGGCCGAACCTGTGCCTGATGAAGCTGTCCGCCTGCCACAAGGCCCAGGGAGACGATGTGGAGTGGTGGACGCCGGAGGGACGGTATGACCTCGTTTATAAGAGCCGGGTGTTCACGGACACCTACTCCAAGGACAGGATCACCGTCACCAATGCCGACAAGCTGGTCTGCGGCGGCACCGGCTACGGTCCGGGGCCAAATTTGCCGGACGCCGTGGAGCATACCCGCCCTGACTACGGCCTCTATCCGCAGTTCCCGGACACGGCTTACGGCTTTTTGACAAGGGGCTGCCCGAACCGCTGCGGCTTCTGCGTGGTGTCCGGGAAGGAGGGCGCAGAGAGCGTCCATGTGGCCGACCTCTCCGAGTTCTGGGACGGGCAGAAGGAGATCAAACTGATGGACGCCAACCTGCTGGCCTGCCCCGACCATGAGCGGCTGATCGGGCAGCTTGCCGACAGCCGCGCCCTGGTGGACTTCTCCCAGGGGCTGGACATCCGCCTCATCACGCCGGACAATGCGGCGCTCCTGAACAGAGTCCGCACGAAAACCATCCATTTCGCGTGGGATAACCCCAATGTTGACCTGACCGGCTGTTTCCAGCGGTTCTCGGAGCTGTCAAAAATAAGGGACTTCCGGCGCAAACGGGTCTATGTGCTGACGAACTACAACAGCACCCATGAGCAGGACCTCTACCGGGTGGACACCCTGCGCCGCATGGGGTATGACCCCTATGTCATGGTCTATGAGCGGCCCACAGCGCCGCCCATCACCCGGTATCTCCAACGGTGGGTGAACAACAAGAGGATTTTCCGTACCGTGGAGCATTTTGCGGACTATGAGCCGGTGAAGAAGCTGGGCGGGGATGGATAAGATGCCTTGCTGAGGAAGTTTTGAAAATCTGAGAGAAGCGTCTGCCCTCCGGGACGGACGCTCCTCTTTCTTTTATAGGAACGTCCAGTGACACAAAAAGGAGGGCAGACAGCATGATAAAACAGACAGGTTTCAGTTTCCAGGACGCAGACATCCGCAGTATTGACCGCTCTCAGCTGGCTGACCGCAGCCAGATTCACATTGACAAGGGCATGGAGCGGGAGGAACGAATCCGCGAGTTCTGCCGCCAGACCAACTACCACCCGGACTGCATGGTCATTGACGGCGTGGTGGTTCTGAGCCGCTTCTCCCGGTCGGATGTCACCATTGAGGACTGCATCTGCGCCGCCGTCAGGAACGCCGGATAGGGCGGCGCGGCGACATCCTCGACTTTACCAGTGGAACGGCGCTATTCTGGCGGTGGTGGGACACACCCACGAATACTCAGACAGGAGGGAACAAAATGGCAGGACGGATTTGGAATGTGGCCGCCTATATGCGCCTTTCCCGTGAGGACGGGGACAAAGAAGAATCCAACAGTATCGGCAGCCAGCGGGACATGATCCGCGACTTTATCCTGAAACGGGAAGATATGGTGGTGGTACGGGAGTATGTGGACGACGGTTTTTCTGGGGTGAGCTTCGACCGCCCCGGTTTCCAGCGGCTCCTGAAAGACCTGGAAGCGAAAAGGATCGACTGCATCGTGGTCAAGGATTTTTCCAGGTTTGCGAGGAACTACATCGACAGCGGAAGGTATCTGGAAAAGATATTCCCCAGCATGGGGGTACGGTTCGTATCCATCAACGACAACTATGATTCCAGCGGCGCACGTTCGCAGTCGGATGCGCTGATCGTGCCGTTCAAGGGCATCCTGAACGATGCATACTGCAAGGACATTTCCATGAAGATTCGCAGCCAGCTGGACATCAAGCGCAAGACCGGCGACTTCATCGGCGCGTTCTGTACCTACGGCTACCGGAAGTCCCCGGAGAACAAGAACCGGCTTGTGGTGGACGAGGAGGCCGCCAGGGTGGTGGAGATGATCTTCCGCCTGCGTATCCAGGGCATGACCAACTCCAGCATCGCCGCACGGCTCAACAGCATGGGCATCCCCAGCCCGTCCGCATACAAAGCGGGCAAGGGGATGAACTACCGTTCCGGCTTCCGCGTTGCGGGGCAGGCCGGTTGGACGGCGGTAGCCATACGCAGGGTGCTGACAAACGAGGTCTATGTCGGCACTCTCATCCAGCATAAGCGCGGGACGCCGAATTACAAGGTCAGGAAAGAGATCCAGTATGATGAGTCCGACTGGATCATCATCCCCAACAGCCACCAGCCCATCATCGAGCAGACTGACTTCGACACTGTGCAGTCCCTGCTGAAACGGGATGTGCGGCTTGCCCCGTCAAGGGAGGAGCTGTATCTCTTTTCCGGCTTTGTCTACTGCGGCGGGTGCGGCCACTGCATGGTGCGTAAGACGGTCCCGTCCAAAGGCAGAACCTACCACTACCTTGTCTGCTCCACCCACAAGGCAGGGCAGGGCTGCTCCGCCCACAGCTTCAGCGAGAAGAAGCTGGAGAAGATCGTGTTCACCCTGCTCCATGACCATATCGGGCAGATCTGTGAGGTGGGCAGGACGCTGGCGTATATCGCGTCCCTCCCAGAGAGCCGGAGGGAGATATTCAACTATGACGCACAGATTGAGCGACTGAACGGGGAAATCAGGAAGTACCAGGATCTGAAACTGAACCTATACGGCGACATGGCGGACGGCATCATCAGCAAAGAGGAATATACGGAGTTCCGGGCTGGGTATGACCGCAAGATAGCGGAACGCCAGCAGAGCCTCCGCCTTTTGGAGGAGGAGCGGACGCAGGCGGTCAGGGACAACGAGGAGGACATCCCCTGGATACGCCTGTTCCGCCAGTATGAGAACATCACCGAGCTGCACCGCCATGTGCTGGTCAACCTGGTGGAGAAGATCGTCATCTATGACGCACAGCACGTTGAGGTATTCTTCCGCTACCAGGATAAATTTGAAAAGGCGCTGCAATATATCCGCCGCATGGACGGCATGAAAGAGGAGGCGTGAGCTATGGGACGCAGACGCAGAAAGACTTATACGGAACTGGAACAGGGTGTACAGCAGCCCGTATGTGCTGGAGAGCTGCAGGAATGGCCGGCCGCCATCTATGCCCGCCTCTCGGTGGAGAACAGCGGCAAGGATGATAAGGGGGAATCCATTGAGGGGCAGACGGAACTTTGCCGGGACTACATAGAGGAACATCCCTATCTGCACCTTTATGACACATATATCGACAACGGCTGGACCGGCACCAATACCGACCGCCCCGCGTTCCAGCGGCTTTTGGGAGACATTGAGAAAGGAAAGGTAAAGGCGCTGGTCATCAAGGATTTTTCCAGATTCTCCCGCGATTACATCGAGGCGGGCAACCTGCTGGAAAATGTGTTCCCATGCCTGGGTGTGCGGTTCATCTCCGTTGCAGACCGCTATGACAGCTTCGAGACGGACGGCTCCTCGGAGAGCCTGCTGATCCCGCTGAAGAACCTGATCAACAGCTACTATTCTATCGACATCTCCCGGAAGGTTGCCACGGCGATCCAGGCGAGACAGTTGGCGGCGGCCTACATCCCCAGCATGATCCCTTACGGGTATATCAAGTCCAGGACACAGGAATACCGCTTTGAGCCTGACCCGGAGACACGGGATGTGGTAGCGAGGATATTCCAGATGCGGATAGATGGTGTGCCGCTGAATCGGATCGCGGGGACCCTCCAGGCGGAAGGCATCCCCTCTCCCGGCAAACTGCGGTATTTGCGCGGCACGACCACCGATAAGCGGTATGCGGACAGCAGATGGTCGGCGCAGCTGGTCAAGCAGATACTCCGCAACCCCACCTATCTGGGAAACCTGGTGTTTGGCCGGATGCCCACCGCCCTATATCTGGGGAAACCCAAGTACCAGTCAGAGTTTGACGAGAGCAAATGGCGCATCCTGAAGGGGATGCACGAACCGCTGGTGACGCGGGAGGTTTTCGACAAGGCCGGGGCCATGGCGGAGCGGGGGCGGAAAGCATGGGAGGAACGGCTGGCGAAGGGTGCGGAGCGCCGCGCCGCCGACATACCGCTGTTCCGGGGCATCCTGTTCTGCGGGGACTGCGGCTCACAGATGCGCTACTCCCGGTGCTACCATGACGGAAAAATCCACGGCAGCTATTACTGCGGCGCGTATGATTACGGGCGGTGCGCCGGACGGCATACCATCTCCCAGGAAAAGATGAAAAAGATCGTGTGGCAGTCCATGCAGGACCAGATGCTCCTCTACTGCGAGTACCGGAAGATACCGGAACTCCTGCAAAATAAGGGCGGTTCCGGCCAGCTTGAGGAGTGCCGGAAAGAGCTTCAAAGCCTGTCCGTACAGATAAACAGCCGCAGGGCAAAACGGGAGCGGCTGTATGAGGACTTTACGGACGGCATCCTCTCCCCGGAGGAGTATATGGCGGTCAAGAAAAAATACGATGACGAATACCAGGAGCTGAGCGCAAAGGCCAATGAGGTGCAGGCAAGGATGATCCGGCTGAAAAAGTCCTTCTCCAGCGGCAACCCGTGGCTGAAGTCCATGGGGATGCTGGAGGGGAAAACAGAGGTCACTATGGAGCTTGTGACGGCGCTGATTGACCGGCTCACCATCTATCAGGATGGGGACGGTGGCCTTCGTCTGGAGATCGAATACAAGTACAGGGAAGACGCGGCGCTCTTGGAGTCCGCCCGCGAGGAACTGGAAGGAGGGACTGACTGATGACGGTATGCTTTTATATCCGGCTTTCCAGCGCCGATGATGACATCCGGCTCAAAGCCGAGAGCGACAGCGTTTCCAACCAGAGGGCCTTGCTGACGCAGTATCTGGCTTCCCGCCCGGAGTTTTCCGGCTATGAGCCGGTCGAGTTCGTAGACGATGGATTTTCGGGAACGAACGGGGACCGCCCCGCCTTTGAGCGGATGATCAGCTTCGTCCGTGACCGTGGCTCCAAACTCATCCTCTGCAAGGACCTGTCCCGTTTTTTCCGGGATTATGTGGAGATCGGCGAGTACCTGGAGCGGGTGTTCCCTACGTTGGGTGTGCGGCTTCTGGCCGTGAATGACGGCTATGACTCCGATGATTACAAAGGCACAACGGCAGGGCTGGATGTGGTGATGAAGTGCATCGTCTACAGCTTTTACAGCCGCGACCTTTCGCAAAAGGTACGGACAGTCCTTGAAGCTAAAGCGAGAAAAGGAAAGTTCATTGGCGCCTACGCTCCCTATGGCTTCCTGAAAGACCCGGAGGACAAGAACCATCTGATTGCCGACCCGGTAGCCGCCAAGGTCATCCAGCGGATATTTTCCATGGCGGTGAGCGGTCATACCACGGGTGAGATCGCAAAGGCTCTGAACGCCGGCCATGTGGAGACCCCCGCCCAGCATTTCCACCGGCTGTTCCCGGAATCGGAAAAGTTCAGGAAACGGGTATCCGAGCAAAAGGGCTGGGACTGGAACAGCGTCATCAAGATTTTGAAGCGGGAGGAATACACCGGCGCGGCGGTGAGCCATAGGAAGAACTGGAAACGGATCGACAACCGCCACACAGTCCAGAACGACCCGGACGAGTGGATCATCGTCCCTGGCTGCCATGAGGCCATCGTATCCAGAGAAACTTATGAGCAGGCACAGGCGGCGATACTTGGTAAAGGGAAATATAAACGGGAGGCGCTGGACTATCCGCTCCGCTCCCTTGTCCGCTGCGGCTGCTGTGGGCGGATCATGTCGAGGGCAAGGGGGGATAAGAAAAGAGGACGGTTTTACAAATGCGACAAGTCCGCAAGTGTTCAAGGTACGTCCTGCCCCATCGGGGAACGCTTCTATGAGGCGGAACTGGAGCGGCTGGTAACTGCATCGCTTTCTCAGATCTTGCAGACAGTCCTCGATGAGGACAAGCGTTTGCGGAAAGTGGCGGCCAGCACAAAAGGGACTGCGGAAAACATCCGGCTTTCCATCGGTAAAATGGAACAGCAGATGAAGAAAAATGCCGCGGATAAGATGGCGGCATATGAGCGGTATTCTGAGGGCGAGATCACCCGTGAGAGTTTTATCCGGGAGAAGGACAGGCTCATGGCAGAAAACGCGGCACTGGAGGAACAGCGGGTCAGCCTGGAAAAACGGCTTGCCGACCTGACGGCGGCATCCTCCCCCGAACTCCATGAGACCGCAGTGGCGGCGGACTTGTTCCTTGGAGCGGGGAATGTGACAAACCAGATGCTGCTCCAATTTATCGAGCGGGTGAACGTATACTCCGGCATGAGGGTCGAGATCGTCTACAAGTTCAGTGACCCGTTCATGCAGTCGCTCCAAACGCTCCTGGACGGCGAAACGGCAGAGGAAAAACCTGATATTGGCTCCTGACTGGCAGTGCCAACGGTCAGTCAGGAAAGCCAAAAATTTTTAGTCCGTTGCTAACACTCGCAAATCCGCCATTTGTTGGCGCTCGGATGATGGCACAGGGTAGCCAGCAAAAATGCGAAGTGCAAGATATCTTTGGTAATATAAAAGACGTTCAAGATTTGGATTATGTGACCTGTTGGTATAAAATTGCGGCGCAAATGATGGTTGGTACAGAAATTGAAACTGCTTTTGTATCGACAAATTCTGTTAGCCAGGGGGCTCAAGTTCCGATTCTTTGGAATGTTCTCCTGAACAAATACCATGTCCATATCAACTTTGCGCATCGAACCTTTAAGTGGAATAGCGAAAGTGCAAATAAAGCGGCTGTTCATTGTGTTATTATTGGGTTTTCCTGCATTGACAGAAAAGTTAAAACACTATTTTCTCAGGGCGTAGGGAAAAAGGTAGAGAATATCGGCCCTTATCTGGTTGAAAGCGGCGATTATTTTGTAACAGCGCAAAAAATTGCACTATGTGATGTTCCAAAAATGAGTTTTGGTAATCAGCCCCGTGACGGTGGGCATTTTGTCATATCTTCGGATGAACGGGCCGAGCTTTTGAAGAAGGAGCCAGCCCTGGAAAAATGGCTGCACCCATATATAGGTGCAGAAGAATTTATCAATGGCAAGGAGCGTTGGTGCCTGTGGCTAAAAGGAATCTCTCCCGCTGAAGTTAAAAAAAGCAAAACGATATATGAAAAAGTGGAAGCAGTCCGGGAATTTCGTTTGGCGTCTAAAGCCAAAACAACGAACGGTTACGCCAAAGTGCCGCACTTGTTTGCCCAGATCACGCAGCCAGATAACGTAAACTATTTAATTGTGCCACGGGTCTCGTCTGAACGACGGAGATATGCTCCGATTGGCTTTATGGATGCCATTGTGATTTCATCTGACGCAGTACAAATTGTTCCCAATGCTACCTTATATCATTTTGGGGTTTTGACCTCTAATGTGCATATGGCATGGATGCGGGCGGTATGCGGACGGCTAAAAAGCGATCACCGCTATTCAAAAGAACTGGTTTACAATCCATTCCCCTGGCCCACCCCCACCGATGCCCAGAAAGCCAAAATCGAGCAGACCGCCCAGGCCATCCTGGACGCCCGGGCCTTCTACCCGGACTGCTCCCTTGCCGACCTCTACGATGAGATTGCCATGCCCCCGGAGCTGCGGAAAGCCCATCAGCAGAACGATAGGGCCGTCATGCAGGCGTATGGGTTCGACGTGGCCACCACCACCGAAACGAGCTGCGTGGCGGAGCTGATGAGGATATATCAAAAGTTAGTGGAGGGTAAGTAATGGCAAGATTTTCGTTTGATTTTGATGTAGATGACATTATGCAGAGCATCGAAGATGAACTTGCTGAAATAATACAGTCAGAATTAGGAAGTAAGGAAGATTATATGTTTCAGAAGTTGCCCAGCAACTCCCAGAAGCTGCTTGATGATATTTTAGCTGCTGACAACCCAGTGGAAATGTTACAAAACCGTTTTGAGGTCTGTTCTGATCGTGAAGATGATGAGCTTCGTGGAATGATAGGAGACTTAGTGGAAAATGGCTACATAAAAGTTTTTTGGGGCGATAATGTTCCCTATCATATCCAAATCAAGAATTCTGCTCGAACTTATCATGAACAATTAGCTGAATATGAGCGGGTACTCCAGGCACAAAGTCGGATAACAAATAATTATACGTTCAACAACACTAATGGCGTAATGGTATTAGGTGATGTTTCGGATTCCACAATTTTATTTGATGCACTCCGTGAAAAAGCGGAGCCCCTTGAAAACAAGGAAGAAATCAAAGAGCGAATTAGCGATATGGAAAAATGTGCTGGAAAGAAGTCTTTTGTGGAAAAATACAACGCATTTATCCAGTCTGTTGCCAATCATATGACTATCTTTGCTCCATTTATTCCAATGCTCACTGAGTTATTTCCAAAGGGTTAAATGGCAAACCTTGCTTTTCTCAATAAGCACATAGAATTCTAAAATAAGCAAGGCATTTACATAAGCTGACAAAAGTTAGAAGGTGGAAATCATGGCATTAGTATATGCGACGATAAATAAAGAAACTTTATTACACATTTGCAGCAACAAAAGGGTTTCTACCGATTTTATCATAAAGAAAACAAAACTTAATGCCGCCAAGGTGCCGTTGTGGTTAGATGCTGCCAATCCTTCACTTCCTACCATAAAGCAAGCAAAAGTGCTGGCGACTTGTCTACACATACCTTTTGCTGGACTTTATATGAATCCGGTCGATATACCGCTTAAGCGGATTCCAAATATTAAAAATTTGCGAACGATGCAAGGAACATCTGTCCCTGATGATAGTGCCCTAAATATTGCTATTGTCGATATTCTACTTGAACGTGATTTTCTGACCAATGCAAATAAAGAGTTTGGTCAACTTGTTCCCACATTTGCCCCCAATATGCCAAGTGAAGACGATCCAATTAAATGGGCTCAAGCTATCAGAACACAGTTTTCCATTGATTTAGGAACACAGTATCGGTGTCCATCACCAAGACAATTTTATTTGTATCTTCGTAATTGCATCGAAAACGGCGGGGTTTTTGTGCATTGCTTTGTAGATGTCCCGGTTGAAACTGCTCGCGGGCTTGCCATCTATGAAGACCCTCTCCCAATTATCGGAATAAACGATGAAGATCGCCCGCCCGCCAAATCATTTACCTTGATACATGAATTGGTACATTTGCTTAAAAGGGAGTCTTCACTCTGTAATGACATGACACACATGGCAACAATAACAGGAGAAGAAGTATTCTGTAATGCAGTTGCCGGAGAATTACTTGTTCCGACAAAAGCCTTAAAAATTATATTGAGAGATAAACAATTTACAGCCCCCTACTCTGTAAGTGATATACAAAAAATAGCGAACAGGTTTTCCGTAAGCCGGGAGGTAATTATCAGACGATTACTCAGTATAGGGAAAATCAGCAATATAGAGTATGATACATATACAGACCTGTTCAATCAAGAACTTGAGCAAGAACGGGAGAGACAACAAATAGCCCGTAAACAAGGCATTAAAATTGGAATTCCCCAAAGCATCAGTCGAGACGCAATAGATAGAACCAGCCCATCTGTTAGCAAGATGCTATATCACGGCTTTAGCGAGGAAGTATATAGCAAGCAAGATGTTGCTCGCCACCTTAGTATCGATCAAAAACATATTGATAAGTTTTTGATGGAGGTGTCGAAATGGATCAGATGACATTATTTGAATTGCCCTATAAATATATAATGGACACTTCCTCTATCTTATCCCAAAAGCCTGGAGAGCCACACAATCGCCTGGTCTATAAGAGTAAATGGAATAAAATTGAAAGCTTTATAAGAGAAAATATCATTGTAACCTGCTCAGAAGTAAAAGAAGAAATAGGAGATGCAGATATTCAGAAATGGCTTGCAATCCATCAGTGTACAATACTTGAAATTGATGACATTGTACAGGAAAATGTCAAAAAATTGTAACTGAAAACCCTAAAATGATTGAATTCACAGGGAAAAGTGGGACATCATCTGGAGATGCGTTTTTAATTGCAACGGCAATGAAATACGGTTTGACTGTCATCACAGAAGAAAATCGAGATAGCCCCAAAAAGATTCCTCAAATATGTAAGAAATATGGTATCAATTCAGTTAATGTGACCCAACTTTGTGAAGCGGAAGGTTGGATATTTTAAGTCTTTATGCACAATAACAACACAGTAAAGAGCGATGGCAAATGTATACTTGCCACCGCTCTTTCTATATTCTAACAATAAATCAATTCAGTATCAACCATCTCTGTTGCTTGCTCAGAAATGTTATTCGTCCGCCTGACCCATTCCATTTGATTTTCGGCTTTAAGCTGTTCTGTAATGCCCGCTTGTTCTGCCAGTTGTTTGACCAACTGAAAAAACATATCTTCTGCTTGGGTGTCGATCTCCGCTAAATGGTCGTCTAACTTGCCACTGAGAAGCAGAGCATTGTAGAGTGGCTCCCGCCGTGTCCTCAGATAGTGTCTACGCCGTTGACCCCAAATGCCAACAGGGATGTTTTTGGGTGGTACTAAGTCGGGTAGGAAATAATCACCTTTCTGATGATAGGTGCCGCCCAGTTCTTCAAATAATGACTTCATTGCAGATTCCCCATTTGTTCAAATTTTCTGCAATACACCGACCGACTGTCTCTGCCACATTCTTTGAAACCATCGTTACGGAACCTCATCATCTGGGACGCCCCCGCTTTTTGTGCCGCTCATCCGTCCTCCCGGCCGCCCCGCTGGCCGGCCTGGGCCCGCCAGCGCTCGGCCTCCGCCAGGTCTTGGACCACGCCCCGGCCCTGCTCGTAGCACTCCGCCAGCTTCCGCTGGGCGATGGTGTAGCCCAGTTCCGCCGACTGGCGGTACAGTCTGGCTGCCTGGATCGAATCCTGGGCCACGCCATCGCCGGTGTCATACAGCCGCCCCAGGTTATATAGGGCGATCATATCGTCCTGGTCCGCCGCCAAGGTGTACCAGTGGATGGCCTGCTCTATGCTCCAGGCCACGCCGGTGCCCTTGCGGTAGCAGGTGCCCAGATTATTTTGGGCCCGTGCGTAGCCCTGGTCTGCCGCCTGCCGGAACAGGCGGACCGCCTCCTCCTCTGACTTCTCCACACCGGCGCCCCTGAGATAGCAGTTGCCCAGGTTGTTTTGCGCGCCGGCGTGTCCCTGGTCCGCCGCCTGGGCGTACAAGTGAGCGGCCTGCTCCGGGCTCCGCTCGACGCCGGTCCCTCTGGCATAGCAAAGAGCCAGGTTATACTGGGCACTGGCGTGCCCCTGCTGTGCTGCCTGCTGGTACCAATGGACGGCCTGCTCCATGTCCTGCGCCACGCCGTCTCCTCTGGCATAGCAGAGAGCCAGGTTATACTGGGCGCCGGCGTGTCCCTGGTCTGCCGCCTGCCGGAACAGGCGGACCGCCGCCTCCTCCGACTTCTCCACACCGTCGCCCTTGAGATAGCAGTTGCCCAGGTTGTTTTGCGCGCCGGCGTGTCCCTGCTCCGCCGCCAGGGTGTACCAGCGGACCGCCTGCTCCATGTCCTGCTCCACGCCTTGGCCAAGGCGATAGCAATTCCCCAGGTCAAATCGTGCGTTGGTGTATCCCTGGCCGGCTGCCTGGGCGAACCAATGGGCGGCTTGCTCCAAGTTCTGCTCCACGCCGATCCCCTTGACATAGCAGAAGGCCAGGTCATACTGGGCGGCATCGTGTCCTTGCTCCGCCGCCAGGGCGTACCAGTGGGCGGCCTGCTCCGGGCTCCGCTCCACGCCCTCGCCGCTGAGATAGCGGGTGCCCAAGGCGAACTGGGCGTCGGCGTGGCCCTGCTGCGCTGCCAGCGTGAACCAGTGGACGGCCTGTTCCGGGTCGCGCCCCACGCCGTCGCCGCTGAGATAGCAGTGGGCCAGCAGATACTGGGCATCGGCGTGTCCCTGTTCCGCCGCCTGGCGGAACCAGCGCACGGCCTGCTCCGGGTCTCGATCCCCGCCCTCCTGCATGAGGTGATAGGTGCCTAGGGTGAACTGGGCGTCCGCATCGCCCCGTTCCGCCGCCTCGTTCTGGTCCAACAGCTGCTGGAGGGGGGGATCCTGTTCCGCAGGCTCTGTCTCTATCGGCCTTTCCGCCGCGGGGGCCGCCTCCTGCCTAGGTCCCTCCGCCGGCGGTCCTGCGGGCGGCTCCTCCGGCGCGGCGTCCTGATAGGCCCGCTTCAGCTCCTCCAGGGCCTGCATTTTGATGGAGGTGTTCTTGTCGTTGATGAAATTGTCCGCCAGCAGCTGGGCGCACTCCTCCGCTCCCTCGAAGGCCAAGATCCCGGGCATATCCCGGGCGTCCTCGAAGATCAGCTCATACATGGTGGTCACCACGTCATGCTTGTCCCGGATATCGTCCAGCAGCTTCTGGACCGCGCTCTCGCTGGTGTAGCGGGGGAAACGGCTGTCTAGGATGAGGTCCTTCAGCACCTGGCACTCCGGCGGGGCCATCTCCACCCGCTCCCGGACGCTCTCCTGGCGCACGGAGTCCTCGTGGATATGGGCGAGCATCTGCTGGACGGTACACAGGGCCGGATCCAGGGCCACATAGAACACTGGCAGGGGCTTCCCCATCCGCTTGCGCATCCGGTAGGTACGGTTGGCCAGCTGCTCCATCAGGCAGGCGTAGCTGCGCATATAGTCCATGCTCAAAAACGCCACGATGCCCCGGCAGCCGCTGCCGGTGAACAGCTTGCTCTGGAAGTTCTCCAGCCAGCCGGCGGACTGGTTCTCCATGAACTCGATGTCGATATAGACGTTGATCCCTCTGGCCCGCAGCGCCGCCACACAGGGATATACCTGCTCCCAGTTCCGGCTGGAGTAGCTGACGAACACGAAATCCTGATTCGGGAGCCACCCGTTGCGCAGCAGCTGCTGATACGCTTTCTTGCTAGTCATCCTGTCCCTCCTTCCGGCGGTCTTCGCCACCGGTCGATCTGTCTCGTCTATTATACCAGCAGGATGGCCCTCTTTCAACGCTTTTTTGCGCTTTTGGGCAGATCTTCCAGGATCTCCTTGAAATGGCTTTTCAAATGGGTGTGTTTGGGTGTATACTGGTCTTGCCCCGCTCACCTGCCGGGCATATCACAGACAGGGGAGGACATATGCTATGTCAGTCATCACTTACCGCCGGGACCTGCACCAGATCCCGGAGCTGGACCGGGACCTGCCGGAGACCACCGCCTATGTCAAAGCCGTCCTGCAAAAGCTGCCCTGTCAGCTGTCCGAGCCGGTCCCAGGGGCCGTCTGCGCCTTTTTCGACAAGGGCCGGGGGGACGCCGTGGCCTTTCGGGCGGATATGGACGCCCTGCCGGTGACGGAGACCACCCGCGCCATCTACGCCTCCCGCCACCCGGGGCGGATGCACGCCTGCGGCCACGATGGCCATACCGCCATGGCCCTGGCCCTGGCGGAGTGGGCGGCGGACCGGGACCTGCCCCACGACCTGCTGCTCATCTTCCAGCCGGCGGAGGAGACCACCGGCGGGGCGGAGGATATCTGCCAGGCGGGCGTCTTTGAGGCCCACCGGGTGCGCCGGGTCTTTGGCCTGCATATCTGGCCCGGCCTGCCGGAGGGGGAGGTCTGGACCCGTCCGGGGCCCCTGATGGCCCGGAGCAGCGAGATCTCCTTCTTTGCCGATGGCAAGAGCGTCCATATCTCCAGGGCGGCGGAGGGGCGGGACGCCCTTTGGGCCGGAGGTATGTTCCTCCACCGGGCCTACGCCCTGTCCGCCGCCCACGAGAACCACATCCTCCGGTTCGGACGGATGGAGAGCGGCACGGTCCGCAACGCCATCAGCGGCCACACCGAGCTGCTGGGCAGCCTGCGCTCCTTCGATGAGGGGACCTTTGCCGCCATGAAGGAGGGCCTTGCCCGGATCGCCGGGGAGGTGGGCCGGGAGACCGGGTGCAGCTGCCGCCTGACCGTCTCCGCCGGCTATCCGCCGGTGCGCAACGACATCGCCCTGCTGTCGGCAGTGGAACGGTATCTGGGCGCGGATGAGCCCCGCCGGCTGGACGCTCCCAGTCTGGCGGCGGAGGACTTCTCCTTCTATCAGCAGAAGGTGCCAGGGGTGTTCTTCTTCCTGGGCGCGGGGGACGTGCCTGCCCTCCACGCGCCGGACTTCCACTTCCCCGATGAGCTGGTGCTGCCAAAGGGCCTGGCGTTCCTGTGCCGCCTGGCGGAGATGCCCTGAGGGCCCTTACGATCCGCCCTCCTGGCTCCGCAGCCGCTCCAGGATCTCTGTCAGCATCTGGGAATGGCAGGCCAGGGTGCCCCGGATCCAGCTCATGTCCCCGGCGCAGGGGGGCGTGGTGCAGATGGGATGGACGTAGCGGGTGACCTTCGGCTCCTGGCGGCTGCGGTCCTGCTGGCCGTTCTGGTTGGACATGGACAGACCCTCCTTGCTCACTGACCCTGGTATTTCCGGCGGGTGGCGTCGCCGCCCCGGATATGGCGCTGGGCCTTGTTCTCGTCCAGCACCGCTTTGACCTGTAAGTAAAGGCTCCGGTCGAACAGCGGGAGCCGCTTGCTGATGTCTTTATGGACCGTGCTCTTGCTGATCCCAAATTTTTGAGCGGCTGAGCGGACCGTGGTCCGGTTCTCGATGATGTACAGCGCAAGCTGCTGGGCTCGCTCCTCGATGTTTCCCTTCAAAATCGAACACTCCTCCGCCTCTTGTTGGTCTTATCCTATGCGGCGGCAGCAGGGGATATGTACAAAAATAGGACGGCAGGATGACTTGCCGTCCTATTTCACGCGCCTCCCCAGAGCGGGGCGCCTGTTGTCTGACCGGTCACAGCAGGAGCAGCTCCAGGGCGAACACCGTCACGCAGCAGAACACCGCCACCTGGAACAGGCTCCGGCCCCGCCAGGCGGCGAAGATGCCCGCCCCCAGGGCCGCCAGCCCCGCCCAGGGGGTCTGGGTGGAGTCCATGATGGCGGGGAAGGTCATCACGGCCAGGGTCACATAGGGCACATAGTAGAGGAACGAGCGGACCAGGCGGTTTCGGATCTCCCGGCGGATCAGCGCCAGGGGCGTCACCCGGATCAGGTAGCTGACCAGGCCGGTGACCAGTATGTAGATCCAGATATCATGCTCCATCGCCGTCCGCCTCCTTCACCGGGAACAGCACCGCCGCCGCCAGGGAGATGACCACCGTCAGCAGGATGGTCTTGGTCCCGGCGGAGATGCCCGCCAGGGCCGGCAGGCGGCTGGCTAAGTAGCTGACCAGGAAGCTGACGGCCACCAGGCCGGCCACGATCCTGCTTTTCCTGGACTCCGGGATGATGGTGGCCAGGAACATCCCATAGAGCCCCACGCTGAGGGCGCTCACCGCCCGCAGGGGCAGCACGCTGCCCATCACCACGCCCAAACTGGTGCCGGTGGCCCAGCCGGGGATGGCCACCGACATGGCCCCGAAGGTATACCAGGGCTCCAGATAGCCGGGGAAGGCGATGGAGATGCCGAAGATCTCGTCCGTCACGTCGTAGCCGATCGCCAGGCGGTGGACCAGGGGCGTATCCGGCCGGAGCTTTTGGCTGAGGGCGCAGGACATCAGCAGGTAGCGGGCGTTGGCCACCAGGGTCATCACCGCCACCTCCCAGTAGCTGGCGCCGGCCTCGATCAGGGCAAAGGCGGCGTACTCCCCGGCGGAGGCGTTGTTGACCGCGCTGACCAGGAGGGCCTGGAGGGGACTGAAGCCCGCCCGCTTGGCGGCGATGCCCAGGGTGAAGGCCACCACGAAGTAGCCCAGAGCGATGGGCAGGCCGTCCCGGAGGCCCCGGCGGTAGTAGTCTCGTTTGTTCTGCAAGGATGATCAACTCCATTCCCCGCTATTATACTGCTTTTGCAAGAAGAGTCAAATAAAAAGTCCTGTCCGCCGGCGCCGGGCCTTTTGGCCGGGACAGGAAAAGAACGGGATAAAAGAAAAAAGGGAGTAAGACCGGCCTTCAGCCGCCATACTAGGGCTGGGAAGGAGGCGTGATCATGAAGAAAGGCAAGTTTTTGCTGGGCATGGCGATGGGCGCCATGGCCGGTGCTGGGCTGGAGATGGCGATGCAGTCCAGAAAGGGCCCCGTGAAGGATGCGGTGAGCCGCACGATGGAGACGGTCAGCTCCGCCATGGAGAATGCCGCCGGCGCGGTGGACCATGCTGCGTCCAGCATCAAGCGGTAGGCCCGGCTGGGCGGCAGGCGGACGGCCTGCCGCCCTCCGCGCGCCTATAGGGGGAGCGGCAGACGCCCGGCGCACAAGGCGGGCTTTTTTGACAGCGAACGGCGGCGCCGGGATCTCCCGGCGCCGTTTTGTATGTAGGCCTGCGTATCGGAACAGAGGGACCGGCTATACCGCCTCCGCCAGTTCCTTTGCCTTTTGGAGCGCCCCGTCCTTATAGTGGGCTTCCATGTATCTCCCCAGAAAGGCTTTGCGCTCCTCCTCATCGAAGCCCAGTGCCATCATGATATCCAGTACCGTTCCGATCTTCGGCAGGTGCTGGTAGCATTCTATCTGCTGGATGCAGTTCCGGGTGATCCCGATCTTCTCTGCCAGGGCGTACTGCGATATGCCCATCGCCCTTCTTTTGCCGTAGATCTCTGTTTCCAGCAGCTGGGTCAGGTTGGGGCTCTGCTTGCAAGTGGTATTTGGTCGTGACAATCTCGACACCTCCTAATCATCCGATAAGAAGAGGATACCGCGATCGTCGAATTTTATCAGCCAACTATAATTGGCATTCAGAAAAAATCGAGAGAAGAGATCGCAGGCTGCCCGATTCGGGGCGGTCCACGATCCAACGCTTTCCGGCGCCTTTTTTCATCCCGGCAAAGACCGGCGGCGGCACACGGATCTTTTGTAGCATTTTCCCGGGGAATATGGTATCCTATAGGAGCGACAGAGCGCTCTGCCCGGTGGCGGCGCGAAACGGCAGTGGAGAGAGGGAACAAGTATGCTTCGTATATTCTTAGTGGAGGATGAGAGCATCATCCGGGAGACCCTGCGGGATACGGTCCCCTGGGAGCAGTATGGGTACGTCTTTTCCGGGGAGGCCGGCGACGGGGAGATGGCTCTGCCCCTGATCCGCCAGGCCAAGCCCGACGTGCTCATCACCGATATACGGATGCCCTTTATGGACGGGCTGGCCCTCAGCCGGCTGGTCAGCCAGGAGTTCCCGGAGATGAAGATCGTCATCATCTCCGGCCATGACGACTTTGAGTACGCCCAGCAGGCCATCCAGATCGGCGTGGACCGCTACCTCCTGAAGCCGATCACCAAAAAGGCCCTGCTGGATGTGCTGGAGGAGATCAAGGAGAAGATCGAGGGGGAGCGGGCCAACCGGGGCTACCTGGCCCAGTTCCACCGGGAGTCCCAGGAGTACGAGCAGTACACCCGGCGGCTGTTCTTCGAGCGGATCGTCTCCGGCCAGCTCTCCGTCCAGCAGATCTACGAGGCGGCGGGGAAGCTGGACATCGACCTGCGGGCCCAGTGCTATACCATCGCCTTCTTCTCGGTCCTGCCGGAGCGGCCCGGCGCGGCGGAGGTCTACTCCGAGCCCGCCGCCCGGCTGCGGGACGCCCTCCTGGGCCATTTCCTGAAATACCCGGAGTACGTCCTCCTCCGCTGGAACCTGACCACCTACGCGGTGCTGCTCAAGGGCGATGCCGCCCGGATGGAGGAGCTGTCCGGCCGCTGCATCGACACGGTCCGGCGGCAGTATGAGACCTACGCCCCCGACCAGGACTGGTATGTGGCCGTGGGCCGGCCCACGCCCCGGCTGAGCACCCTCCCCGCCTGCTTCGAGGAGGTCTCCCGCCTGTGGGCCTACCGCTACATCCTGCCCGGACAGCACGTCCTGCTGCCGGACACAGTCAGTTTCCTTACCGGCACCGGCAGCGACGCCAGCCTGGACCACTTAGACCCTGGGAAGGTGGACCCGGCCATCCTGGCCGGCGTCATGGAGAACGCCAGCCTCCAGGAGCTGCCCGGCTTTGTGGACGAGTATCTCCGCAGCGTGGAGGAGGCCCTGTCCTCCAAGCCCTTCTGCCAGTATCTGATGCTGGACCTCCGGTTCACGGCGGCCCGGTTCGCCGCCTCCCAGGGGGTGGACCAGCGGGAGCTGTTCGCCGGGCTGACGGTGCTGGACATGGTGGGCCGCAGCGTGACGGCGGCGGACCTGCGCTCCTACCTGCTGGAGATCCTGACCCGCGTCCTGGAGCTGCGGGACCGGGATGCCAGCAGCCAGTGCAGCACCCTCCTCCAGCAGGCGGCGGCCTACATCGACAGCCATTTCACAGAGGAGGCCCTCTCCCTGAACCAGGTGGCCCGTGAGGTGAACATCTCCGCCAACTATCTCTCCGCCGTGTTCAGCCAGGAGACCGGCGTGACCTTCACAGAGTATGTCACCGGCAAGCGGATGGAGCTGGCCAAGGAGCTGCTGCGGACCACCAGCAAGCGCTCCGGGGAGGTGGCGGTGGCTGTGGGCTACCGGGATCCCCACTACTTCAGCTTCCTTTTCAAAAAGACCCAGGGCTGCACGCCCCGGGACTACCGGGGAGGGAAGCGCTCATGAGCCGTCCCCGTTCGATCCAGAGCCGTATGCGGCGGCTGGTGGCGATCTTCTGCGTCTTTCTGGCGGCGGTCCTGGCGGTCACCCTGGCGCTGGTGTTCCTCTACAATAGCCAATATAAGAAGCTCCTCCACAATGTGACCACCGCGTCAGAGTTCAACCAGGACTTCAAGGAGAACATCGACCTGAAGATGTACTACTATGTCATCGAGAGCCGGTACTCCGAGGGCCTGCCCATCCAGGAGCTGCAGGCGGCCCAGGCCCTGGCCCGGGATTTGCTGGACACCACCAGCCAGAAGGACAGCCTCCGGGCGATCACCAGCGTGCTGGACCTGTGCGGGAACCTGGAGGAGAAGATCTACCAGATCCAGCAGACCCAGAGCTACGACAGCCGGCAGATGCAGCTGGAGAACAATATCTACGTCCTCACCGCCCTGATCCAGGAGTATATGTACAACTATCTCTACTGCGAATCGGTCCAGCTGGGCCGGCTCCAGCAGCAGATCGCCCAGCAGATCGGGGCGGAGCTTTTGGTGGTGGTGGGGCTCAGCGTCACGCTGGCGTTGCTGATGGTCTGGTACAGCCTCCGGCTGAGCCGGTCCGTGACCCGGCCCATCGTGGAGCTGAGCCGCCGGGCGGAGGATGTCATCGGCGGGGACCTGACCGTCCGGGAGCCGGTCCAGTCGGAGACGGTGGAGATCCAGATGCTCAGCGAGGGCATGGAGCAGATGATCGACCGGATCAACGCCCAGATCCAGGAGATCACCCAGAAGCAGGCCAGCCTGCGCCGGACGGAGCTGGCGCTGCTCCAGGCCCAGATCGATCCCCATTTCCTGTACAACACCATGGATACCATCATCTGGCTCATCGAGGCAGACCGGCCCCAGGCGGCGGTGGAGATGGTGTCCAACCTGTCCGACTTCTTCCGCCACTGCCTGAGCAAGGGGGAGGACGTGATCACCCTGGCCGAGGAGGAGCGCCATGTGCGCAGCTACCTCCAGATCCAGCACGCCAGGTACAAGGACATCCTGGATTACGAGATCCAGATCGACCCCGCCCTGCAAAACGTCACCCTGCCCAAGCTGACCTTGCAGCCTCTGGTGGAGAACGCCCTCTACCACGGCATCAAGTGCAAACGGGGCAAGGGCCATATCCGCATCACCAGCAAGACGGAGGACGGGGATATCCTGCTTCAAATCGCCGATGACGGCGCGGGGATGTCCCCGGAGCGCCTGGAGGCGCTCCGGCGGGCGATGGCCACCGGGGAGCGGGTGGGCTTTGGCCTGGTGACGGTCCACGAGCGGCTGCGGCTGCTGTTCGGCAGCCCCTACGGCCTGACCCTGGCCAGCCAGGAGGGGGCGGGGACGACGGTGACTGCCAGGATCCCGGCCGGAGAGGAGACGACATGAGACGGTATATCGCTATCCTATTGGCCCTGCTGGTCTTGGCCGGCTGCGGGACCAAAACAGAGCCGCCCCCGGAGACGGACCTGATCGTGATCGGGATGTGTCAGGTGGGGGCGGAGTCCGACTGGCGGGTGGCCAACTCCGAGTCCATGAAGACGGTGTTCACCGAGGAGAACGGCTACCGGCTCCTCTTTGACGATGCCCGGCAGAAGCAGGAGAACCAGATCTCCGCCGTCCGCAAGTTCATCCAGCAGCAGGTGGACTACATCGTTCTGATGCCCATCAGCGAGACCGGCTGGGACTCGGTCCTCCAGGAGGCCAAAGGGGCGGGCATCCCGGTCATCCTGGTGGACCGGATGGCGGACGTGGAGGACGAGAGCCTCTACGCCGCCCATGTGGGCTCCAACTTCCTGGAGGAGGGGCGGCGGGCCGCTGCCTGGATGGAGGAGACCTTCCGGGAAAAGGCGGGCCCGGTCCGCATCATCCATATCCACGGCACCCTGGGCTCCACCGCCCAGCTGGGCCGGACGACGGCCCTGGAGGAGGCCGTGGCCGCCCATGAGGACTGGGAGCTGCTGGCCCAGCTGGACGGGGACTTCACCCAGGCCAAGACCTACGAGGTCATGACGGACCACCTCTCTGCCCTTTCGGAGGGGGAGACGATCGATGTGGTCTACTGCGAGAACGACAACATCGCCTTCGGCGCTATCCAGGCCCTGGAGGAGCGGGGCTACACCTGCGGCCCCGGCGGGGTGGAGATCATTACCTTCGATGCCACCCGGGGGGCCCTGGCGGAGTGTTTGGAGGGACGGATCTCCCTGGCGGTGGAGTGCGACCCGCTGCTGGGGCCCCTGGTGGAGGAGGTCATACAGGCCATGGAGGCGGGACAGGTCCCGGCCAAGCACCAGTACCCGGAGGAGCAGCTCTTCACCGCGGCGGACCTGTCCGAGGCGCTGCTGGCGGAGCGGGCCTATTAAGAGTCAGAGAAGGCCGGGACATCGGGTCCCGGCCTTTAGCTGTCTATAGGATCGATCATCCGCTGCTCCGCAGCACCAGGTCCCAGGGCAGGAACTTGGAGGGAGGCGTCTCGCCGTTCAGCAGGGCGATCATATGCTCCGCGGCCACCCGGCCCATCCGGCTGCGGTGGCGCAGGGAGGTGATGGGGACGCTGCTCAGTTGGCAGAGGTAGCTGTTGTCGAAGCTGACCACTGCCATATCCTCCGGCACCCGGCGGCCGGCGGAGAGAAGGGCCTGGATCAGGTGGTAGGCGATCTCGTCGTTGTAGCAGACGATGGCCGTGACGCCCTCCAGCCGGTCCCCCAAAAGCACGTTCAGCAGGCCCGGGTCCCCCTCCTCCAGCAGGCGGCGGCGGGCCTCGGTGTCGTACCAGACGAAGCGGCGGTCCTGGATGGGGAGCTCCGCGTCCCGGAGGGCGGCCATGACGCCCCGGTAGCGCTGGAGCCCCTGGATATCGTCGCTCTTGAAGATGCCGGCGATCTCCCGGTGGCCCTGGCCGGCCAGATACTGCCCCAGCTGGTACCCGCCGCCGTAGTTGTCGTCGGCCACGCAGGGGATATCCGCCAGCTCGCTGTAGATGCCGTGGAGAAAGACGATGGGCACGCCGGTCTGCCGCAGGCGCTCGTAGAGGTCCAGATTGGGCGTGGGGAGGGCGGTCTTGGCCCCCTCCACCAGCAGGCCGCAGACCGGCTCCTCCAGCAGCTGGAGCAGGAGGGCGCGCTCCCTGGACACCCAGTTCTCCGAGGAGTAGACGGCGGCGGAGTAGCCGTAGCGGGAGAACACCTTGGAGGCGTCGTGGAGGATGGCGGGGAAGATGTAGTCGTCGATGAAGGAGGTGACCACCGCGATCTGGCGGCTGGGGGCGTTGGGGACCAAGCCGGTGGCGTAGGACCCGCTGCCCTGCCGGCGCGAGATCAGCCCCTCCTTCTCCAAAAGGAGCAGGGCGTGCCGGACCGTCTGCCGGCTCAGCCGGTACCGCCGGGTCAGCTCCAGCTCCGTGGGCAGCTTGTAGCCCTGCCGGCCGCTGTTGCGGACCAGCTCCGCCCGCAGCTGCTCCGCTAAGAGCTGGTACTTTGCCGCCATCCCGCTCCCTCCCTCCGATCGGACCGCGGCGGTCCCCCTGCCGCATGACTTGCCCCCATTATACCAGCAGGGCCCTGAAAATTGCCTAAAATATTGGTGGAGTTTTTTGGGGATTTTGGAAGTATCACCAGAAGAAAACAAAAATCTCGCCTGCCGGGGCCGGAGCGCATCCAGCCTGGCAGGCGAAATTTTTGCCCTTTTGCTAAAAAGAAATCAACTGCTCCCCCAGATCTGGGCGATCTGCCGGGAAAAAAGACAGGCCCCTCTTTTGGCGGGACCGGAAAAGATCCAACCGATCCGGCGGTCCGGTCGTAAGATTTTCAACTTTCCTATGGGACCCTTTGCCGGAGGACATTGGATTTGTCCTATTTCAGAATAGAATACACAAAATTTGTACTATTTATCCATACGAAAATAGCAGATATGCCAAAAACATATTGACTTTAGGACAAAAATCGTTTTTAATGCAGCCATGGAGCGGCGGAGGGCCTGGCCCTCTGGCGGCGCTCTAAAACATGTTTTGAAAGTGAGGAACCGATCATGAAGAAAGTCCTTTGCCTCCTGCTGGCGCTATCCATGGTCCTGGCCTTGGTGGCCTGCGGCAACGACAACAAGCAGAACGACTACACCAAGCAGCCCGATAACTCCCAGCAGACCCCCGGTGATACCCAGCAGCCTGACAACAACAAGCCCGCCGAGCTGATCACCGTGGGCGTCATCAACAACGACCCCAACGAGTCCGGTTACCGCACCGCCAACGACGCGGCCATGCGCGCCATGTTCACCGAGGAGAACGGCTATAAGGCCACCTTCTACAACAACAACGACGCCGCCCAGCAGATCGCTGAGGCCCAGCAGATGGTCCAGAACGAGGTGGACTTCCTCCTCCTCTCCCCCGCTTCCACCACCGGTTGGGACACCGTGCTGAAGGACGCCCAGGCGGCCGGCACCCAGGTCATCCTCTTCGACCGTATGCTGGAGGCCGATGAGAGCATGTATGTGGCCGCCGTGGTCTCCGACATGCCCGCTGAGGGCAAGACCGCCGTTGATTGGCTGGCCGCCCAGGGCCTGAGCGAGTACAACATCATCCACATCCAGGGCCACATGGGCTCCGACGCCCAGCTGGGCCGCACCGGCGCTCTGGACGAGAAGGTGGCCGCCGAGGCCAGCTGGAACTACGTCACCCAGCAGACCGCTGACTGGGACGAGGCCACTGCCCGCACCATCGTCCAGTCCGTCATCGACTCCGGCAAGCCCTTCAATGTGATCTACGCCGAGAACAACGGTATGGCCCGGGGCGCCGTGGCCGCTTTGGATGCCGCCGGCATCACCCACGGCAAGGACGGCGACGTGATCGTCATGGGCTTCGACAGCGACAAGTGGGCCTTTGAGGCCGTGCTGGAGGGCAGCTGGAACTACATGGGCCTGTGCAACCCCCTCCAGGCCGAGACCGTCGATCAGATCATCAAGGACCTGGTGGCCGGCAACGCCCCCGCCCAGAAGATCATCTACACCCCCGAGCAGGGCTTCGACTGCAACACCCTCACCCAGGCCGACGTGGATACCTACGGCACCTGATCGGAGAGCGGCGTACATCCCCTATATCCTATGACCGAGCACGCGGCGCGGCGAGTCAGCCGCGCCGCGTATAAAATTTTCAAGAATGGAGGCGTATCCCTATGCAGGAAGGTGCGGTATTGGAGATGCGGGGCATCTGCAAGGAATTTCCCGGCGTGCGCGCCCTTCACAATGTGGACTTCACCCTGCGGGAAGGGGAGATCCACGCCCTGATGGGAGAGAACGGCGCGGGGAAGTCCACCCTGATCAAGGTCCTCACCGGCGTACACCCCAAGGACGGCGGCGAGGTCCATATCAAGGGCATAGAGGGCCCGGCGGTCATCCGCTCCCCCCAGGATGCCCAGAACGCGGGCATCAGCACCGTCTACCAGGAGATCACCCTGTGCCCCAACCTGACGGTGGCGGAGAACATGTACATCGGCCGCACCAAGGGAATGGGGGCCAACTGGAAGGCCATGAACGACGGCGCGGGGAAGATCCTCACATCCCTGGGCATCCCCGCCAGTCCCAAGCAGCAGCTGGGGAGCTGCTCCATCGCCGTGCAGCAGATGGTGGCCATCGCCCGGGCGGTGGACATGGAGTGCAAGGTGCTGATCCTGGATGAGCCCACCTCCTCCCTGGACGAGCAGGAGGTGGTGAAGCTCTTCGGCCTGATGCGGGACCTGAAGGCCAAGGGGGTGGGCATCATCTTCGTCACCCACTTCCTGGAGCAGGTCTACGAGGTCTGCGACCGGATCACCGTCCTCCGGGACGGCCAGCTGGTGGGCGAGTACGTCATCGAGGACCTGCCCCGGGTCCAGCTGGTGAGCAAGATGCTGGGCAAGGAGCTGGACGACATGGCCGACATCAAGGGCGAGACCGGCGGTACAGCGGTGAGCCTGGAGGGCGACCCGGTGCTGGAGGCCACGGGGCTGTGCAGCAACGCGGGCATCAAGCCCTTCGACTTCTCCATCCGCAAGGGGGAGGTCACCGGCTTCACTGGTCTTTTGGGCTCCGGCCGCAGCGAGTGCGTCCGGGCCATCTTCGGCGCGGACCATGTGACCGGGGGCAACGTGAAGATGGACGGCAAGGCCGTCAAGATCCGCAAGCCCCTGGACGCCATGAAGAAGGGCATCGGCTACCTGCCGGAGGACCGGAAGGGCGATGGCATCGTAGGGGACCTCAGCGTCCGGGAGAACATCATCCTGGCCCTCCAGGTGATGAAGGGCTTCTTCCGTCCCTTCTCCAGGGCCCAGGCGGAGGCCTTCGCCGATGAGTACATCAAGCTGCTGGAGATCAAGACCGCCTCATCGGACACCCCCATCAAGTCCCTCTCCGGCGGCAACCAGCAGAAGTGCATCCTGGCCCGGTGGCTCCTCACCGACCCCAAATACCTGATCCTGGACGAGCCCACCCGGGGCATCGACATCGGCACCAAGATCGAGATCCAGAAGCTGGTCCTCAAGCTGGCCGCGGAGGGCAAGAGCGTCACCTTCATCTCCTCGGAGATCGACGAGATGCTGCGCACCTGCTCCCGGCTCATCGTCATGCGGGACCGGAAGGCCGTAGGCGAGCTCAACGGGGAGGACCTGACCCAGACCAAGATCATGGCGACCATCGCAGGAGGTGACAAGGAATGACGACCCCCGTGAAAGACCCAAAGGCCCCTGTGCAAAAGCCCCGTGAGGGATTGCTCAAGCGGCTCACCCGGCACCAGCTGTTCATCCCCTTGGCGGCCCTGGCGCTGCTGGTGCTGTTCAACCTGATCGCCGACCCCAGCTTCTTCATGGTCACCATGAAGGAGAACAGCCTGGGCAACCCGGTCCTCAGCGGCAACATCATCTCTGTCCTGGACAACGCCTCGGAGCTGGTCATCTTGGCCATCGGCATGACCCTGGTCACCGCCTCCTCCGGCGGGCAGGACATCTCGGTAGGCGCGGCCATGGCCATCGCCGGCAGCGTCATCCTCCGGCTGGTCTGCGGCGGGCAGGTCTCCGCTGACACGATGGCGATGCCCCTGATCCTGGCTGTCCTCGCCGGCGTCGTGGTGTCCGCCCTCTTCGGGGCCTTCAACGGCGCCCTGGTGGCCTACTTCAAGATCCAGCCCATGGTGGCCACCCTGATCCTGTTCACCGCCGGCCGCTCCATCGCGGCCTGGATCAACAACAACCAGCTGCCTATCATGAACGACCTCTCCTTCAAATACGCCGGGACCTTCCTCCCCGGCATCCCGGTCCCCACTCCCATCTTCATCACCGCCGCCGTGATCCTGTTCTTCTGGCTGGCGCTGAAGTTCACCAACCTAGGGCTCTATACCCAGTCGGTGGGGATCAACGCCAGCTCCTCCCGGCTCAACGGCCTGGACCCCAAGCTGATCAAGCTCCTCACCTATGTGATCCTGGGGGTGTGCGTGGCCATCGCCGGCTTCGTCCGGGTCAGCCGCAGCGGCTCCATCAACTACTCCCGAATCGCGGAGAACATCGAGATGGACGCCATCCTGGCCGTGGCCCTGGGGGGCAACGCCCTTGGCGGCGGCAAGTTCAATATCTACGGCTCCATCGTGGGGGCCTATGTGATCCAGTTCCTTACCACCACCCTCTATAAGTATGAGGTGCCCTCCACGGCCCTGCCCGCCTATAAGGCGGTGGTGGTCATCCTGCTGGTGGTCCTCAGCGCCCCGGTGGTGCAGGAGAAGCTGGCCAACCTGAAGAGAGCGCCTGTGAAGGCGGCAAAGGAGGTGTCCTGACATGGCGAAAGAGCTCACAGTCGATAAGCAGGGACGGATCCGGGAGCGGGCCGCCATGAGCGATACCAACCTGCTGCTGACCATCACCGTAGTGGTCTTCTTCCTCCTCTACCTGTCCGCCGTGGTCTTCCTGGGCGGCGGCTTCACCAAGCCCCAGAACTTCCTGAACATCCTGAACAACAATGCCTCCCTGATCGTCCTGGCCTGCGGCATGAGCCTGGTGATGATCACCGGCGGCATCGACATCAGCGTCGGCGCCGTCACCTGCCTGGTGTGCATGACCAGCGCGGTGAATTTAGAGCAGCAGGGGGGCAGCATCTTCACCGTCATCCTGATCGGCCTGGGCATCGGCCTGGCCTTCGGGGTCATCCAGGGCTTCCTGGTGGCCTATCTGGGCATCCAGCCCTTCATCATCTCCCTGGCGGGGATGTTCTTCGCCAAGGGCATGACCACCATCGTCAGCAAGGAGCCCGTCCGGGTGACCAGCGAGGGCTTCCTGGCGGTGAAGGACACTCGTATCATCGTTCCCGGCCTGGGGGCCAACAACAAGCTGGGCCAGTACGTCCCGGCCTATGTGGAGATAGGGGTGATCGTGGCGCTGCTGGTGGTGATCGCCCTGTTCTGCCTGCTGCGCTGGACCAAGCTGGGCCGCGCCTTCTATGCCGTGGGCGGCAACAGCCAGAGCGCCAATATGCTGGGCATCAACGTGCGCCGGACCAAGTTCCTGGCCCATGTGCTGTGCTCCCTGCTGGCCGGCGTGGGCGGCATCCTGTACTTCCTCCATGTGGGCAGCGGCGACGTGGCCAACGGCGCGGGAGACGAGATGAACGCCATCGCCTCCTCCATCATCGGCGGCACCCTGCTCACCGGCGGCGTGGGCAACGTGGCGGGCACCTTCTTCGGCGTGCTCAGCCTGAACACCATCAAGCGCATCGTCTCCTCCCTGGGCTTTGACGAGGCCTGGTGGTCCAATATCACCGTGGCCGCCATGCTCTGCCTGTTCCTGGTGATCCAGAGCGTGGTCCTGTTGCGGAAGAACAAGAAGTAAGGGGGAGGAAACGCTATGAAGACCTGTTTGGGCATCGAGCTGGGCTCCACCCGCATCAAGGCCGTCACCATCGACGGCAACTTCCATCCCGTCTCCACTGGGGACTACACCTGGGCCTCCCGGTATGAGAACGGCGTCTGGACCTATCCCCTGGAGGAGGTCTGGACCGGGCTGAAGGCCGCCCTCGCCAAGGTGGAGCACCGGGAGGACATCGCCGCCATGGGCGTATCCGCCATGATGCACGGCTACCTGGCCTTCGACAAGGACTGGAATCTGCTCACTCCCTTCCGCACCTGGCAGAACACCATCACCGGCCAGGCGGCGGCGGCGCTGACGGAGCTGTTCGGCTTCAACATCCCCCAGCGCTGGTCCATCGCCCACCTGTATCAGGCGATCTTGAACAAGGAGGACCATGTCCCCCAGATCGCCCACCTGACCACCCTGGCGGGCTACATCCACCACGCCCTCACCGGCGTGAACGCCGTGGGCATCGGCGAGGCGTCCGGGATGTTCCCCATCGACAGCGCCGCGCTGGACTACGACGCCGGGATGCTGGCGCGCTTTGACGCCCTGGCGGAGGTCCAGGACCTCCCCTGGCGTCTGAAGGACCTGCTCCCCAAGGTGCTGGTGGCCGGCCAGGAGGCCGGGCGGCTCACCGAGGACGGTTCCCGGCTGCTGGACGGCCTGCTCTCCCCCGGCGTCCCCTTCGCCCCGGCAGAGGGGGACGTGGGCACCGGCATGACCGCCACCAACGCCGTAGCCCCCCGGACGGGCAACGTGTCCGCCGGCACCTCCATCTTCTCTATGGTGGTGCTGGAGCGGCCGCTGCAAAGGGTCTATGAGGAGATCGACCTGGTGACCACCCCCACCGGCGCGCCGGCGGCCATGGTCCACTGCAACAACTGCACCAACGACACCAACGCCTGGGTGGGCGTCCTGGGGGAGACCGCCCGTCTCTTCGGGGCGGAGCCCGCCGTAGACGAGCTCTACCAGACGCTCTATAAGAAGAGCCTGGAGGGCGACTTAGACTGCGGCGGCGTGCTGGTGTGCAACTACCTGGCCGGAGAGGGCGTCACCCATATCGACGCGGGCCGTCCCCTGGTGGTCCGCACGCCGGAGACCCGGTTCACCCTGGCCAACTTCTTCCGGGCCCAGCTCTACGCCACCCTGTCCACCCTGAAGATCGGCATGGACATCCTGGCAGAGGAGCAGGTGGCTATCGACTCCCTCACCGGCCACGGCGGGCTGTTCAAGACCCCCCAGGTGGGCCAGAGCTACTTGGCCGCCGCCTGTAACGCCCCTGTCACCTGTATGGAGACCGCCGGGGAGGGCGGGCCCTATGGGATGGCCCTGCTGTGCGCCTACTTGCTGTATAAGGAGGCCGGGGAGCGGCTGGAGGACTTCCTGTCGGGGAAGGTGTTCGCCGGTGTGTCCGGCTCCACCATCCGGCCCGACCCCGCCTGCGTAGAGGGCTTCAACACCTACATCCAGCGGTACAAGGCCCTGCTGGAGGTGGAAAAGACCGCTGTGGAGAAACTATAAGGAGGAATTTTTGTGAAGTATTCGTTCTGGTTCGTAGTAGGCAGCCAGTTCCTGTACGGTCCCGAGGTCCTGGAGACCGTGGCGGCCCGGGCGGCGGAGATGGCCGAGAAGCTCAGCCAGGCCCTGCCCTATCCCCTCATCTACAAAGTCACCGCCAAGACCAACAAGGAGATCGCCGACGTGGTCCGGGAGGCCAACTACGATGACAGCTGCGCCGGTATCGTCACCTGGTGCCATACCTTCTCCCCCAGCAAGATGTGGATCAACGGCCTGGCGGCTCTCCAGAAGCCCTGGTGCCACTTCGCCACCCAGTATAACCGAGAGATCCCCAACGAGGAGATCGATATGGACTTCATGAACCTGAACCAGGCCGCCCACGGCGACCGGGAACACGGTTTCATCGGCGCCCGCCTGCGGCTGCCCCGGAAGGTGGTGGCCGGGTACTGGCAGGACGAGGCCGTCCAGAAGCGCATCGGCGACTGGATGAAAGCCGCCGTAGGGGCCGCGGTATCCAAGTCCATGCGGGTCATGCGCTTCGGCGACAATATGCGGGAGGTGGCCGTCACCGAGGGCGACAAGGTGGAGGTCCAGACCAAGCTGGGCTGGCAGGTGAACACCTGGGCCGTAGGCGACCTGGTGAAGGTGATGGACGCCGTCACCGAGGCGGAGATCGACGCGCTGATGGAGACCTATCAGGCCAGCTACGACATCGCCACCGATAAGATCGACCATATCCGCTACCAGGCCCGGGAGGAGATCGCCATCCAAAAGATGATGGATGCCGAGGGCTGCAAGGCCTTCTCCAACACCTTCCAGGACCTCTACGGCATGGAGCAGCTCCCCGGCCTGGCCAGCCAGCACCTGATGGCCCAGGGCTACGGCTACGGCGGCGAGGGCGACTGGAAGGTGGCCGCTATGACCGCCATCCTGAAGGCCATGGGCGAGGGCGGCAACGGCTGCTCCCTCTTTATGGAGGACTATACCTATAACCTGGAGCCGGGGAAGGAGTACTCCCTGGGGGCCCATATGCTGGAGGTCTGCCCCTGCTGTGCCGCCGGCCGGCCCCGGATTGAGACCCACCACCTGGGCATCGGCATGAACGAGAAGGACCCCGCCCGTCTGGTCTTTGAGGGCAAGGAGGGGGACGCCATCGTGGTCAGCCTGATCGACATGGGCGGCCGCCTGCGGCTCGTCTGCCAGGATATCCACTGCGTCAAGCCCATCCTGCCTATGCCCAACCTGCCGGTGGCCCGGGTCATGTGGCAGGCAGAGCCCTCCCTGACAACGGGCGTGGAGTGCTGGATCGCCGCCGGCGGGGCCCACCACACGGTCCTCAGCTACGATGTGACGGCGGAGCAGATGAAGGACTGGTGTACCATGATGGACATCGAGTTCGTCCACATCGGCAAGGACACCACCGTGGAGAGCCTGGAGAAGGAGCTGTTCTACAACGATATCGCCTGGAAGCTGAAGGGCCTGTAAGGCCGGCAGAGAAGGAGCGCGCGTATGCTGGAAGAACTGAAGCGGAGGGTCTATGAGGCCAATATGGAGCTGCCCCGCCGGGGCCTTGTGACTTACACCTGGGGCAATGTCAGCGGCATCGACCGGGAGCAGGGCCTGTTCGTCATCAAGCCCTCCGGCGTGGACTACGAGGACCTGCGGCCGGAGGATCTGGTGGTGCTGGACCTGGAGGGGCGGCAGGTGGAGGGGGCGCTGCGGCCCTCCTCCGACACCAAGACCCACCTGGTGCTGTACAACGCCTTCCCGGCGATCGGCGGCATCGTCCACACCCATAGCCCCCACGCCGTGGCCTGGGCCCAGGCGGGCCGGGACATCCCGGCCTATGGCACCACCCACGCCGACTACTTCTACGGCCCCATCCCCTGCGCCCGGGACCTGAGCCAGGAGGAGATCGACCAGGACTATGAGACCAACACCGGCCATGTGATCGTGGAGACCTTCACGAAGCGGGGAATCGACCCGGTCCACGTCCCCGGCGTCATCTGCCGCAGCCACGGCCCCTTCACCTGGGGCAAGGACGCGGCCCAGGCGGTGTACCACTCAGTGGTGCTGGAGGAGGTGGCGAAGATGGCCCTGCTGACAGAGGCCGTGGAGCCCAAGGCCGCCCCGGCCCCCCAGCGGATCCTGGATAAGCATTTCCTGCGCAAGCACGGGCCCAACGCTTATTACGGGCAGACGAGATGAGCGGATGAGATACGGACAGAGGCACGGCGTCCAGCCGTGCCTCTGCTGTCTTTATATCTTACCGTTTTTGGGGCGGCCTTGTCAGATAAAGGCCCAGGACATCTATCCCCGCCAGCAGCAGCTCCGCCAGGGGCATCTCGCCGACATGGCCGGTGCTGTCTAAGGCGATGGTGTTGATGAGATACAGCAGTCCCTCCCCCAGGAACACCGGTACACAGGCGGCGATACACCCCACATAGACCCACTTGGAGGCGGGCTGGGGCAGCCAAGGGGCGGCGGCGCTGCAAAGAGGGACCAGGAAGGGGCCCCACCGCACGAAGAGGGTAAAGCCGGCCCAGATCAGAAAGACAGAGACTGCGTAGAGGAAGGGCATATGCAGCCAGTCGAAGGAGCCGGAGGTCCAGAAGTCCCGGTAGGCCTCCAGCACCCGCCAGACGGCGGCGATCCGACAGCACAGCAGCCCTAAGGGCAGGGCGCTGGCTAAGAGCTTCTTGTATCCCATAGCCGGTCCTCCGTGTTATGACCACTCCCGGTCGATGATCTTGATGATATTATATACAGATCAAAAGCGGTTTTCAACCCGAAACATCGCCTTAAAGATCAGGGAGGCCCCCTGCCCGGCGTGGTCCCCATCAAAGGAGGGGACTGCGCAGCGCAGGGGACCTCTGAGTTGGCGGAGCGGGTGGGATTCGAACCCACGGTACCATCGCTGGTACACCTGATTTCGAGTCAGGGCCGTTATGACCGCTTCGATACCGCTCCCTATCGCAGATAGAGCATACCACATCCCGCTCTATTCTGCAAGCCTTTTTTGCGGCTGCTCCAGAGCGGAGAGGAACAGACTGTTCAGTGTGTCCCAACTTTTGGGCGGCTCCGGCGGCATCGCTTCCACCTGGGACCGCAGGAGGGGGAGGGTGCGCTCGATGAACTCGTTCAACACATCGATTCGGGGGGCCAGGCCCAGCTCCGGCGTGGTCCTCTTCCGCGCCAGCAGCTCCTCCACCACGCCCCGCAGCTCCGGCTCCAGCTGGGTCTCCACCAGGTCAGAGAAAGCCATGGGCGGCGGGGTCCCCCGCTCCAAGATCCACCGGCAGGCCAGCAGGGGCCGCAGGACGTAGAAGTATTTTTTCACCCGGACCGTCTCCCCCAGGAGATAGGCCCGGTAGTTCTTTTTCGCCATGCTCAGATAGTGCCACAGGCCGGACTTGGCCACGAAGTGGGCCTGGATGGTGGGCAGGAAGGACTGGAACAGCTCCGTGGTCCGGTAGACCACCGGGGACTGGCTCCACTCGAAGAGGGTGGGGTTGCCCCGGTGGAGCAGGCGGAAGGTCTTATCCAGGTCCCAGCCGTTGATGTCCAGCACGGCGTCGATGGGGACCTCGATCACGTCTCGGGGGCTGTCCAGCCGGAGGTAGAACGCCTTGGGGCGCATATAGAAGAAGCGGACATCGTAGTCGCTGTCCGGGGAGGGGAAGCCCCAGGCCCGGCTGCCGGATTCCACCGCGTGCAAGATCGTGACCTGCTCCCGCTCCTCGATCTCCGCCAGCTTCTGTAGGATCGTCTCCCGCATGGCCGGTCCCTCCTTAGGCTCCCAGGTCCCGGTAGCGGGGCGTGTCCAGGGTCCGCATCATGTAGTCGTAGGGGGCGAGGACGCCGCTGAGGGCCATCTCGAAGAGCCGGGGCGTGCAGCCGGAGAGAAGGGCGGCCCCCTGCTGGTTCCGGGTCACCGGCTGCTGCCGGTTCCGGCTGCATACGTTCCAGAACACCACCTGGGGCAGGGCGTAGCCCTTGGCGGCAAAGGCTTTTTTGGCGTAGTCGAAGTTGGTCATCCCCGCGTTCTCCGTGCAGCGGTCGAACTCCATATCGGAGATGAAGAACAGGGCGGAGGGCAGCTCCGACTGGGGCAGGCGGTGCTTTACCGCCGTGTCCAGGATCAGGTCGAACACCGCCTGGACGTTGGTGTTGGCCGCCTCGTTGTACCGCCGGCAGAAGCGCACCTGCTCGAAGAGGTCCCGCCCCTTCACCTCCACCAGCTGGGGCCGGCGGGAGAAGGTGATATAATGGCCATGGAAGGGGCCGGTGTTCCGCTGGGCGAAGTAGAGCCCCAGGGACAGGGCCACCGCCGCCGGGGTGGGGGACTGGGCGCTCCAGTACATGGAGCCGGACCCGTCCACCACCGCCAGGGCCCGCTCCCCGTTGCAGTAGTCCGGCAGGGCGTTCCAGGCGGTGTCTATAGCCAGGCGCTCACCGGGGTCCGTCACGTCCCGCAGCGCCGCCGCCACCAGGTCGTAGGGGTAGAGGGCGGCGGTGTGCATACCGGCCTTCCCCGCCCGCACCTGCTCCAGATACCCCTCATACCGCTCCCGGTCGTTGCGCAGGAAAGCGGCCCGGTAGACCAGCATGGCCCGGGAAGGCTGCTTCTCATAGTCAAAGGTGTAATCCTTCTCCCGGAGGCTGTTCTCCAGGATGGCGATCCTCCGCCGGAGGGCGGCGAGGGCCTTGCGGTAGGTCCTGTCGTCCATCTTTAGGGACCGGGCCACGGTCTTGGCAGCCCGGACGGTCTCCTGGGAGCTGGCGTTCACCGACGGCAGCCACTTCCCCAGCAGGGAGACGCTCTCCCCCTCCTGCGCCAAGGCGGCCATATCGGCCTTCAGCTGGGCGGCGATCAGGGCCAGGGCATCCTCCCGGCAGGGGGTGTCCAGCAGGCAGAGCAGGTCGTCCCACCGGCCATACTCCGGGATGTTGGGCAGGTTCTTCTTCACCGTCTCCGGGCTGAGCGCCGCCAGGGAGCGCAGGATGACCCGGAAGGTCCGCCGCTCCCCCAGTCCGCCCCGGATATCCCGGGCGAAGAAGGCGATGCGCACGGCCAGGTCCCGGTCCTCGCACCAGGCCTGGAGGAACCGGCCGGCGATCTCGCCCTCCGGCGCGGCCCGGAGGGCGCCGATGGTGGAGAAGAGGTCCAGGCAGTGGCTCATGGTGGAGGCGTAGGCCGCCCCGCCGTTCTCCGTCCGGGTGCGGTTCGCCTCCTTTTTCAGAAATTCCAGCATACGAGTCCTCCTTTTGTAACAAGGCACAGTTCCGCTCCCGCCGGAGCGGGAGGGGTGGATTCGAACCACGCCCCCAGTGAAGGAGGCTGCCAGTCAGATTGCTGCATGTGCCTTTCAGACAAAGCGCCATTTTTCTGAGAGGGGAGTCGGACCCCGTCCTGCCCCCAAGGGGACAGCCGCACCGGCTGCGGTCACAGCCTTAAAGAGCTGCTGTTGACGCTTTTTAAGGAACAAGGCGCCGTTTTTTCCCATACCACCAAAGGGGCGGTAGATGTCAAAAACAAATTGCTGCCAGCGCCTTTCAAAACAGGGCACGTCCGGGTTTCAAGCCGGTTTCTGTGAGAGAAAGGGAAATGGTGGCTGTCCGTGCCCTTGGCGCTTATTATAGCAGGCGGAGGAAAACTTTGCAAGGGCCTATCTCCCCGCAGCCGCCGGGGCTCTCAAAATATTGCGTATTGCTTTGACCGCGGTCTTGGGCTATGATCGGTCTAAAAGACCGGGCTTTTGCCTGCATATCTCAAACGAGGAGGAGACACCATGACAGCGCAGGAAGAAAGAGACTTTGTAACAGGCGCGTTCCAAAAGCTAAAGGAACGCAGCTGGTTCCCCGGCAAAACCTTCGAGCCGTCCGCCATCACCGAGCAGGAGATCGCCGCCTTTGAGCAGGCCCACCAAGTCAAGCTGCCCTCGCTTTACAAGACGTTCCTGACATCGTTCCTGCTCCCTGCTGACGAATGCGGTCAGATCTGCGCCATCTGCGATAATGGCGGAGACCTTAGCCCGCTGTGGCAGATGATCGACAGCCCCAGGACCATGGAGGACGTATCGGACCGGATGGAGATCTTGCAGGAGATTCGGGAGTTCTGCGAGCTGCCGGAGGACTGCTTTCAAAACCTGATCCCGATCGGCGACTGGGGCGCCGGCTGGGGGCCGCTGTGCATCGACCTGTCCAGGCCGGAGGAGAAGGTGGATCGGGACGATCCGTCTACCTGGTCCCTGGTCTGGTTCGACCACGAGGAATTTGAATGGGACGAGACGTATCTGGGCGATGATGGACTGCTCCACGGACGTGCGGCCCTGCCGGATCTGAAGACGTTCCTGGAGGAATACTTCTATGGGTCCTTAGAGGCCAGGTCTGCCCAGGAGGAGGGCATAGAGCCCACCTATGCGTGGTATCAGGCCACATTGGAGCGATAGGCCGATCCTTTGGAAGGGGATCTGGGAAGAGAGTTGGAAGGAGATGAAAATGGAACATCCATCTATGGTAGACTTGCTGCTTGAAACGCATATCGATCTGGAGCGCCAGGGCCCCGGGAGCTTTGAGGCGATCGAGCAGGCCCTTGCATTCCTTGGGCCGCTGGACCAGTCCTCCAAGATCGCGGATCTGGGGTGCGGGACTGGAGGGCAAACGATGTTTTTAGCCCAGCGTCTCCCTGGCACGATCACGGGACTGGATATGTTCCCCGCGTTTATCGACAGGTTCCATAAAAATGCAAGGAGCAGGGGCCTGGAAGAGCGGGTGACAGGCATCGTTGGCTCTATGGAGGCCCTGCCGTTCCCCGAACATTCTTTAGACCTGATCTGGTCAGAGGGCGCGATCGACAACATCGGCTTTGAGAAGGGGCTTTCCCACTGGCACGGCTTTCTCAAAAAGGGGGGCTTCGTTGCGGTGACCAGCCCGTCCTGGCTCACGGCAGAGCGTCCGGCTGCCGTCGAGCGGTTTTGGACTGACGCGGGGAGCCGTTTAGACTGCGTAGGAGACGGTATAGAAACGATGCAAAGGTGCGGCTACCAGTTCATCGCCTCTTTTGCTCTGCCGGAACAGTGCTGGACAGAGAATTACTTTATCCCCCGTAAAGCGGCGATCGACAGGCTGCTGGAAAAATATGCGGGGGATGAGACCGTGCTGGACTACGCCGCGCAGAACCAGTATGAAACGGAGCTTTATGCCCAGTACAGCCGGTATTATGGGTATGTATTCTATATTGGCAGAGCGATATAGCGTCTTGAAGCAGAAAGAGAACTGCCGGGGAGCTGCCTGTAAGGGTGGCTCCCCGGCCGTCATTCTGCCGCCTCTTAAAAAAGGAACTGCTTTTCTGCCGGGTGGAAGTGTTGCATTTTTTGGACGGCTATAGTATACTGAGATCACTTTATCCAACAAGGAGCTTTGCGATGTCCATTCATGCCAGAGGGCGGCGGGCGCTGGCGGCGCTGCTGGCTGTCCTCCTTCTCTGCACCGGCTGCCAGCGGACGGCCAAAACGCCGGCGGCGGCCCCCGTCCAGGAGGCGGTCCCGGCGGCGGAGGACCTGTCCGCCGCTGTGGTCTATGGCCCTGGGGACCGCTGGCGGGACACCCTGGCCGCTCTGGAAAACTCCACCCTGGCTGACCTCACCGCCGCCGCTCTGCCGGCGGAGGAGGACTTCTCCAGCTATGACATGGTCATCCCCGACCCGGCCTTGGCCGTGGCGGAGGGGCCGGACTGGCTCGCCCTCCGGGACCGGCTCATGGACTACGTCCAAAAGGGCGGCCTCCTGGTGCTGGACAACAGCCTCTGGAGCGAATTTCCCCTGGATTTCTTGGGTATCTCTGGCGCGTCGCCCCTGACAGGGGCCTTTGCAGAGCTGACCTTCCCGGCGGTCCGGCCCGATCTGACCGGGTGGCAGGAGGTCATCCGGGACTTCGCCGCCCTCTATCCGGCCTACTATAACGCAGAGGAACTTGCCGCCCAGGACTACGGCGTGGGCTTCATCCTGGATGGGGCCGAGGCGGCGGCCTCCCTGGGGGAGCTGGCCCTCTACACCTTCCACGATGTGGGCGATGGCGCGGTGGTGCTGACCAACCCCCTCCTGCCCAACTTCTTCTCCATCACTGCCCCCTCCCTGGAGACGTATCAAGAGGGACAAGCCCCCTTCGCCAACACCACTGCCAGCGCCAACAGGCTCTTTTACGGGAAGCTCCTGGCCTATCTCTCCATGGAGCGCTATGGGTACGCCCTGGAGCGGGTCTACGGCTCCTTCGGCACCAACCCCCTGGCCTGGGAGCTCCACTATGAGGACATCACCGCCGTGGCCAACGGGTCCTGCTACCAGTTCGCGGACCTGGCGGAGGCGGCGGGGCAGATCCCCTCCTTCTCCCTGGTGCGGGACTTCTACTGGTGGTTCCTCCGGGCGGAGAGCATCACCTACCTGACGAACCAGTCCGCCAAGGGCGGCCTGTCCTTCGCCATGGACGAGGTGGAGAACGCCTACTCCTCCGGTACCCACGTCCTCAGCGGCAGCGGCTGGCTGGAGCAGGTCCGGGTGGAGAACACCATCAGTTACTTTGACGACACCGGCGGCTACGACCAGCGGGCCTATCCCTGCCTCTATGACCTGGACGCTGACGGGCGGCTGGATATCCTGGCCGGCAGCAGCGACGGGCAGCTCTACTTCTATAGGGCCCTGGCGGATACGGACCGCTTCACCACCGAGCCCGCCCAGATCCTGGGCCGGCTGGAGGGCGGCTGGTCCGCCCCGGCGGTGTTGGATATAGACGGGGACGGCAGACCGGATATCGTGTCCGGCACGGGAGACGGACGGCTCTATTGGTTCCGAGGGACCGGCGGTCTCTCCTTCACCCCCATGGGGGCGCTGGACTTCTCCTTGGGCTGGGGCGAGGCCCAGGTGTTCCCCGCCGCCGGGGATTGGAACGGCGATGGCGTGACGGACTTGGCCGTTGGTTCCTCCAACGGGCATCTGGCCCTCTTTTACGGCCAGCGGGAGGCGGACAGCGCCCTCACCTTCCTTCGGCGGCAGGAGATTCCCCTGCCGGAGGAGATCGGGGACTGGGCGGCCCCCTGCGCCGTGGACCTGGATGGGGACGGGCGGCTGGATATCGCCCTAGGCACCTTCCACGGCTATGTGGCCCGGCTGCTCCAGACGGCCTCCGGTTTCCGGTGGGAGGGCTATCTGGAGGGGCCGGAGCAGAACTACAAGGGCAACTTCCACCTGAAATTCGGCAACAACTGCGTCCCCGCCTTTGGCGACGTGAACGGCGACGGGGCGCTGGACCTGGTCTGCGGGCAGCTGGAGTACGGCCTGGGCTACCCCATCGACTCGGAGCATTTCCCCTACCGAAAGGAGCTCCAGGAGCAGATCGACTGGATGGAGGCGAAGCACTACTATGTGTGCAGCCACGCCCTGACCCACAAATACGCCTCCATCGGCTACGAGGAGCGGGAGTTCGCCCGGCAGTGGGAGGCCCTCAGCAGCTACGGGGTGGACCTTAATGGCACCGGCACCAACCAGCACACCTGGCACACCAGCGGCGAGGGCCCGGCCCAGACCTTCTCGGCCCAGTACCGCCAGGGGATGCTGTGGAACTCCGGGGCGGAGCTGCCCAAGAGCGAGGCCACGCCCCAGGTCTCGGCGGAGAACGTGCTGGCCTTGCCCTTCTTCCTGGAGGAGGACGGGCAGGACACCATGCTGCTGCTGAACGCCTCCACCCTGTTCTACCGGGGGGAGGACTGGGCGGCGGCCTCCGCCCGGTACGGCGTGCCGGTGCTGATGTACTACCACTGCGACATGATCTATAAGAGCGACAACGAGGCCCGGCAGGCGGTCCAGACCGTGTCGGACTTTTTGGGGACCCATGACTATATGTGCGTCCGGGAGGACCAGCTGGCCTATGCCGCGGCGGCGGCGCTGAACACCGCCGTCACCGCCAGCCGAGACGGGGACGTTCTCCGCCTCTCCGCCCGGACGGTAGACCCGGCTATCGCCCTGTACGATCCAGCCTACCAGTCCGCCGTGGGGGTGAAACTGACCTTTGCCGATGGGATCGATGCCGGGGCCTACACCACCGATGCCTCTGTCTGGCGGCGGATGGGCAACTCCCTGTACCTCTCCCTGGATAAGGACGTATCCGTCTGGAAGGGCGAACAGGCGGGGGGCCACCTGCGGCGAGTGAACACACCGGCGGAGATCGCCTGGAGCGGCGGGGACCTGACGGTCTCCTTCACCCAGGGGGGCCTGATGCAGGCGGAGGTGGAGGGGACCGTGTCCACCCCCTGCGAGGGCTGGGCCATGACCCGCACCGGGGAGAACACCCTGTTCACCAAGTTCGGCGAGGCCGAGACACTGACGCTGCACCTTTGGTAACGCCTAATAAAAAGTTTTTCTCCTTTTCTTGTACACAAAGAAAAGGGCAAGGGGAGGTCTTATGAACACAGCGATTCGCCTGCTGGAGCAGGCGGCGGCCCGGTGGCCGGATAAGATAGCCGTGGAGGAGGAGACCGGCAGCATCACCTACGGCGCTCTCCTCCGGCGGGCCCAGGCCATAGGCACCGGCCTGCTGGCCCAGGGCGTCTCCGGTCCCGTGATCGTCTATCTGCCCAAGAGCATCGATGCCCTGGCGGCCTTCTTCGGGGCCCTCTGCGCCGGGACGGCCTATGTGCCGGTGGATGCCCATATCCCCATGGCCCGGCTGGGGAAGATCGCGGAGAACCTGCGGCCCGGCTGCATCGTCACCCATGAGGACCTGCTGCCCAACTTAGAGGGCACCGGCCTGACCGGGACGCTCTTGTCCGGCCTGGAGGGGGCGATCGACGGGGACGCCGTGGCCCGGGCCACGGCGGGGGTCATCGACACGGACCCCATCTATATCATGTACACCTCCGGCTCCACCGGGACCCCCAAGGGGGTCACCATCCCCCACCGGGGCATTTTGGACTACGCTGATTGGGTGGTGGACACCTTCGGCTTTGACGAGACTACGGTGATGGCTAACCAGGCCCCCTTCTACTTCGACAACTCCACCTTCGATATCTACGGCACTCTCCGCTGCGGCGGCAAGCTGCTACTGACCCCGGAGACCCTGTTCCTCTTCCCCCTAAAGCTGCCGGAGTACCTGGAGGCCAACGAGGTGACCTCCATCTTCTGGGTGCCCACGGTGATGATGAACGTGGCCAACGCCGGGGCCCTGGAGGGCCACCCCTTGCCGAAGCTGAAAAACGTGGCCTTCTGCGGGGAGGTCATGCCCAATAAGCAGCTGAACATCTGGCGGCGGGCCCTGCCCCACTGCGCCTACGCCAACCTATACGGCCCCACGGAGATCACCGACGTCTGCTGCTATTACAAGGTGGACCGGGCGTTCGCCGACCACGAGAGCCTGCCCATCGGCCGGGCCTGCGAGAATATGCGGGCCATGGTGCTGATGGAGGAGGGCCGGGAGGCGGCGGTGGAGGAGACCGGGGAGCTGTGCATCGCCGGCAGCGGCGTGGCCCTGGGGTACTGGAACGCCCCGGAGCTGACGGCCAGAGCTTTCGTCCAGGACCCCCTGCGGCCCCACACGGCGTCCCGGATGTACCGCACCGGGGACCTGGCCAAGGTGGGGCAGGACGGCCTGCTCTACTTCCTGGGCCGGCGGGACAGCCAGATCAAGCTGAAAGGCAACCGGATCGAGCTGGGGGAGATCGAGACTGCCGCCGTGTGCATCCCCGGCGTGGCCAATGCCTGCGCCCTGCTGGACGAGGCGGCGGGGCAGATCGTGCTCTTCGCGGAGAGCGGCGAAAAGCTGACCCTGCGGCAGGCCAACAAGGTGCTGAAGCAGTATATCCCGGCCTATATGCTGCCGGGGCGGCTGGTGGTGATGGAGCGCCTGCCCCACACCGCCAACGATAAGATCGACCGGGTGCGCCTGCGGGCGTCCCTTACGGAGGAGGTGGCCCCATGCTGAACAGCGCGGCCCGCTATCTGGCGGTGACGGCCCAAAGATTTCCTGATAAGACCGCCGTGGAGGATGAACACGGCGAGCTGACCTGGCGGGCGCTGGAGAGCGCCGTCCTGGCGGTGGCCACCGGCCTGCTGGCCCGGGGCATCGAACGGGACCAGCCGGTGCTGGTCTATCTGCCCAAGAGCCGGGAGAGCGTGGTCACCTTCCTGGCGGCCCTCTACGCCGGGTGCCCCTACGCCCCAGTGGACTACGCCATCCCCTTGAGCCGCCTGGAGCGGACCATGGAGACCCTGCGGCCCGCCCTGACCGTTACGGACGAGGAGGGCCAAGTGCGCCTCCGGGAGGCCGGGCTGGGGGAGACGGCAGTCCTCTACACGGACCTGCTGGCCGCCGCCCCGGATGTCCCCGCCGTCCTGGCGGCCATGGACGGCGTCATCGACACGGACCCCTGCTATATCATGTTCACCTCCGGCTCCACCGGGACCCCTAAGGGGGTGGCCGTGCCCCACCGGGGGGTGCTGGAGTACGCGGAGGCGGTGGTGGAGACCTTCCAGATCACGGCGGACTCGGTGCTGGGCCTCCAGTCCGGCTTCCACTTCGACAACTCCACCTTCGATCTCTACGCCTGTCTCTCCACCGGGGCCAAGCTGGTCATCATCCCGGAGATCCTGTTCAAATACCCCCATAAGGTCATGGACCTGGTGGCGGAGAAGGAGATCTCCTGCATCTTCTGGGTGCCAACGGTGATGATCTCCGCCGCCAACGCCGGGGCCCTGGAGGGCCGGGCCCTGCCCCGGCTCAAGACGGTGGTGTTCGCCGGGGAGGTCATGCCCAATAAGCAGCTGAACGTCTGGCGGCGGGCCCTGCCCCACTGCGTCTACGCCAATCTATACGGTCCCACGGAGGTGACGGTGGACTGCACCTGCTACATCGTGGACCGCCCCTTTGCCGACAGCGCCCCCCTGCCCATCGGCAAGCCCTGGCGGGGCGCCCGGGTGCTGCTGCTGAAGGAGGACGGTTCCCCGGCGGCAGAGGGCGAGGAGGGGGAGATCTGCGTCCTGGGCAGCGGTCTGGCCCTGGGGTACTGGAACGCCCTGGAGCTGACGGAAAAGGCCTTCGTACAGAACCCCCTCAACAGCAACTACCCGGAGAAGATGTACCGCACCGGCGACATGGGCAAGTGGGACGGGGAGGATATCCTCTTCTGCGGCCGGCGGGACAGCCAGTTCAAGATGCGGGGCATCCGGCTGGAGCTGGGAGACGTGGAGGCGGCCGCCAGCTGCGTGGAGGGCGTCCGGCGGTGCTGCGCCCTCTTCGACCAGGTCAAGCAGGAGATCGTCCTGCTGGTGGAGACGGACAAGCCCTACAATAAGCGGACCTTCAACCGGGAGATGCGCGCCTTTGCCCCGGCCTATATGCTGCCGGCCCGGTTCGAGGTGCTGGACGAGCTGCCGGAGAACGCCAACGGGAAGATCGACCGCCCCCGGCTGCGGCGGGAATATGGACTATAAACGATAAAAAAACAAGTAAGGAGCGTGCAGCGTATGAACGTGCTGGAACAGATCGAGGGCTATGTGCAGGAGCATTTCGAGATCGGGGACGACCCGGACTTCAACGAGGATGTGAACTTATTCGATGAGGGCTTCGTGGACTCCCTGGGGGCCACGGAGATCGTGTTCTTCATCGAGGACCACTTCGGCATCCAGATCACCCAGAAGGATATCATCCTCTACCCCATGAACACCATCCGGGAGATCGCCCAGGTGGTGGAGCGGAAGATGGCGGAGAAGTAACTGTGTGGTATCTGCAAGCGGACACGCTGGTATGGATCCTGGTGTCCACCCTGCTCTATGGGGCGCTGGCCGCCGTCCTGGGCCGCTGCCGGCCCGGGTGGCGGCTCACGCCCTTTCTCCTCATCTGGGATCTGGCGCTGCTGCTCGTCGTCTCCGTGCCCCTGGCCGTCTTTTACATTGGCTATACCCTGGTCACCTATGGCCTGATGCGCCTGCTGGGGAGGATCGAGGAGGGGAAAGCGCGGCGGTGGCTGTTCGTGGCCTTCTGCGTCCTGTGCGCCTCGCCCTTCCTCTATGCCCGGCTGGCCCTCCAGCTGCCGGCCCTGCCGGCGGTGATGACCCTGGTGGGCCTGGCGTACAATATGCTGAAGGCCATCGACGCCCTCTTCTATGTCTACTACGCCGGCAAGGAGATCTCCCTGCTCTCTTACGCCAACTTCCTCCTGTTCTACCCGGTGCTGACCGCCGGGCCCATCCTGCGCTACCGGGACTTTGAGAAGGACTATCTGGCCCCCCGGCCCCTGGACGCCAAGACGGCGGAGGCCGGGGTCAAGCGGCTGATCCGGGGGCTGTTCAAGAAGATGGTGCTGGTGGCCCTGCTGGGGGTGGCGCTGGAGCGGCTGGGGGAGCTGCGGCTGTGCCTGCCGGTGAGCCTGGGGCTGATCGCCGTCAGCTGGGCCTACCTCTATTTCGACCTCTCCGGCTACAGCGACCTGGCCATCGCCACCGCCTCCTTCACCGGCTTCACCGTGGCGGAGAACTTCAAGGACCCCCTGTCCGCCGCCAGCTTCACCCAGTTCTGGCGGAAGTGGCACGTCACCCTCAGCGACTGGATCCGGGAGCATATCTTCGTGGTGGTCAACGGCCGGCGGCTCAACAGGTGGGCCTCCGCCGCGATCGGGATGTGTACCATGATCATCATGAGCCTGTGGCACGAGTTCACCTGGGCCACGGTGGTCAGTGGCGTCTATATGGGCTCTTTCCTGGTCATCGAGAACCTGTTCAACCTATCCACCGTGGATAAGCGGCGGACCAACAAGCTCGTCTACCGCGCCCGCTGCTTACTGGTCAACTTCTTCTTCGGGATCAACGCCCTGTCCTTCTCTATGGATATAGGCCAGGTCCTGGAGGTGGTCAAAGGATTGCTGCGCCTATGAGAAGCTTATGCAACTTCATCAAGCGGAACGCCTTCCTCCTGCTGCTGGCCCTGGTGCTGCTGGCGGGGGACGCGGCCCTGAGCCGGACCGACCCGGTGCGGCATATGACCTCCATCTGGCGCAGCGACTATGAGCTGATCGCCCTGGAACACCCGGATATGACCTTCGACAAGGTGTTTTTTGGCAGCAGCGCGGTGATCGCCTCCTATATCGAAGGGCAGAACGATACGGGCTACGCCAACCTGGGCATCGACTACGGCGTGATCTGCGACATCACCGAGATGCTGGAGAAGGGGCTGCTGACGGTCCAGAGCGACCTGGTCCTGGGCCTGAACGATATCTCCTTCCTGGACACCCTCCCCACCAACAACGCCTACCCCTGGCACCGCCAGTGGTATGAGCCCTACCTCTACTTCCAGCGGGACCGGCTGGGGGCCCTTGTGACCAAGGGCGTGGAAAATCTGCTCCATGGCCGGTCCTTCATCACCGAGCGCTACCCAGACCAGCGGCGGGCGGTGTACTACGGCGCCCTGAGCGACGCGGAGCTGGCGGAGAGCGAGGCGAAGATGATCGAGCGCTTCGGGTCCATGACCCCGGCGGACTGCCGGGAGAACTTTGCCGCCCTGGACCGGCTGGCGGCCTACTGCCAGGCCCACCAGATCCGCCTCCGGGCGGTCTGGATGCCCTGGAACGGCAAGACGGCGATCTACCCCTCCGCCCAAGCGCTGATGGACTATGCCAACGAGCAGCTCGACCGGTTGGGGATCGAGGTGCTGGATCTGACCTATGCTGTGCCGGAGGAGTACTTCTTTGATATGGGGCATCTGGACTACACCGTGGGGGCCCCCTGGTTCACCGATCTGATCGACCCCTGGCTGGCAGAGGAGGGATAGGCTGATGAAAACAGAACGACTGGCCCGGTGGGCCCTCCTGCTGCCCGCCGCCGGCCTGCTGGCCCTCTCCGCTTTGACCATCCTGCGGGAGCTGGGGGCCATCCATCCCCTGTACACGCCCCAGGCCCTGGCGGCGGTGCTGGCGGTGGCCCTGGCCGCCCGGTGGATGGGGGACTGGCGGTGGAGCTTTGCCCTGCTGGCAGTGGGAGCCGTGGGGCTGCGGGTGGTGTTTGTTTTGGGGTGGACCGTCTACCCCCACGAGGCCGCTCTGTCCAGCTGGAACCTGGCCCTGGAGCTCTCCGGCAGTCCTCTGGGACAGTGGCCCGCCCTGCTGGGGGCCCTAGGGGGCGGCCTGGACCGGGCCTTCGTGGTCTATGCCGCCGTCCTGGTGCGGCTGCTGGGTCCGTCCCTCCTGGCGGTGCAGCTGCCAGGGGCGGTGCTGGGGGGCCTGAGCTGTCTCATGACGGCCCTGCTGGCTCTGCGTCTCACCGGGGACCGCCGGGCCGCCCTGGCGGCGGGGGCCCTGACGGCCTGCTGCCCCACCCTGCTGTTCTCCGCCGGCGTGCTGTCCGGCCTGCCGGTGTATACCTTTTTGCTGTTATGGGGGCTGTATCTTTTGGCGAAACTGGAAGAGGCCCATCCCTGGCCGGCCCTGGCGGCGGCGCTGCTGATAGGGGTCGTTTTTGGGAGCGCCGTAGGCGGCGGCTCGGTGGAGCTGGGGGGCCTAGGAGAGCTGGTGCGGAAGGTCCGGTACCAGTTCGGCTCCTTCAACTATCCCCAGGCCCGGCTGGATACCGGTGGCGGTCTGCGCAGCCTGCTGATCGGCCAGGTGATGCACCCGGTGCTGCAGGGCTATATGCTGGCGGTCCTTCTGCTGGCCCTGGCGGGGCTGCTCCTCTATCACCGGGAGCGGTTGCTGCCGGCGGTGGCGGCGCTGGGCTGCCTGGCGGCGGCCATGGTCTGGACGGCGGAGCCGGTCCGCAACGGCCTGCTCATCCCCCTGCTGGCGACCTGGGCGGCGAGGCCGGCCCTGCAAGCGGCGGACTGGGCTCTCCTGCTGGCCGCGCCGGAGAAGAAGAGGGGCCCGCTGCCGCCGGCCCTGGCGGCTGTGCGGCTGGTGGTGAGCGTGGTGGTCTACGGGGCGATGCTGGCCCTGGTGCTGCTGTTCTTCACCGGCGAGGGGGCGTTTTTGTATGAGGCTTTTTAAGGAAGAGGGAGAAGAGAAGATGAAATTTCAGATCGTAAGCGACAGCTCCTGCGAATTTACGCCGGAGGACATCGACCAGTGTCAGGTATCCGTCGTTTCCTTTTATGTGACCTTTGGCGATGGGGCATCCTACCGGGAGGGGAAGGACATCACCGCGGTGGAGTTCTACCAGCGGATGGTGGACCAGCCGGACGTGTTCCCCACCACATCCACCCCCACCATCCAGGACTATCTGGATGCCTTCCTGCCCCTGGTGGAGGCGGGGTCGCCGGTGCTGTGCATCTGCATCAACGGCCAGTTCTCCAGCTCCCTCCAGACCGCCCAGAACGCCCGGCAGATGATCCTGGAGGACCACCCCCAGGCGGAGATCTATGTGATGGACTCCCGTCTGGTCACGGTCCTGCAAAACCAATTCGTCCGGGAGGCGGTGCGCCTGCGCAACGCCGGGGCCACCCTGGCCCAGGCCGTGGCGGCGCTGGAGCCGATCCGGGACACGGGGCACATCTTCTTCACCACCCGTGACCTGGAGTATCTTCGTCACGGCGGGCGCATCGGCAAGGCCGCCGCTACCGCCGGGGCGCTGCTCAACGTAAAGCCTCTGATCGAGTATACGAACTGTGAGCTGCTCTCCGGCGGCATCGCCAAGGGGCGCAAGCAGTCCATGAAGAAGGCGATCGACCGCTGCTGCCGCCATCTGGAGCGGACCGGCCTGGATATCCGGGACTACCGGGTGGCCACCGGCTACGGCCTGGACCGGGAGGAGTATCTGGCTTTCACCCAGCAGGTGATCGCCGCCTTCCGGGAGATGGGCCTGGAGGGCCTGCGCCCGCTGGGGCAGGAGTTCCATATCGGCGTCACCATCGGCGTCCACACCGGGCCCTACCCCATCGGCCTGGGCTATCTCAAGCGGGCAGCGCTGCCGGAGGGCTGCCCGGAGCCGGCGGAGGTGTGAGCCGGGCGGCGTAAGAAGGGCTGCTTTGTATGCTGTTGTCGAAACAGGAGATAAAATGGAAAATTTGAGCAGACTGGTGTATGCGTTGTGCAAGCTGCCTAATGAGATACCATGGGTCGAATTTAAGCATAATAACTATGACCCCGTGATGATCGGACGGGACATCAGCGCACTTGCCAATAGCGCCGCTATGCACGAAAAAGACCGTGCTTATATGCTCTGGGGAATCGATGACACGACGCATGAGATCGTTGGGACAGAGTATGATCTCCAATCGCTGAAAAAGGGGAATCAGGAGCTTGAGAGCTGGCTGCGCGCTCTTCTTTCTCGCAATGCTGATTTTGAATTTCGTACGGTACAGACAGATGGTAAAAATGTAGGTGTACTCATAATATATAGAGCAGTCCATCAGACAGTGGCATTTGAAAAGACTGACTATATCAGAGTGGGGAGCTATACGAAAAAATTGAATGAATTTCCGGCGCTGCAAGCGCAGCTGTGGGACAAGATACGAAATTCAAAATTTGAGGAGCGCTATGCGAAGCAGGATCTGGAATTAGAAGACGCGCTGCGTCTGCTCGATCATGCCATCTATTTTGACATTATTGGGATACCGCAGCCTTCTGATATGACAGGCGTTAGCCATTACATGCAGGAAGAACGGGTCATCGTCAAACAGGACAACGGGCTTTACGCTATCACAAATCTTGGCGCGATCCTCTTTGCGAAGCGCCTTTCTGATTTTCCAAAGGTTTCCCGTAAAGCGATCCGTGTCGTGCAGTATCATAGGAATAATCGAATAGAGATGTTGAAGGAGGATATCAGCAATAAGGGATATGTTGTCGGCTTTGAGGGACTGATCAAATATATCGAAGCACTGCTCCCGTCCCGGGAGGCCATCAACGGGGCCTTGCGCGAAAAGCAGTCTGCATATCCGCCCATATCTGTTAGGGAAGCTGTGGCAAATGCGCTGATCCACCAAGATTTTTCCGTAACAGGTGCAGGTCCGGTGGTGGAGATCTTTGAAAAGCGGATAGAGATCACAAATCCAGGGATCCCCCTTGTAGATGTATGGCGTATCATCGATAATCCTCCTAGATCGAGGAACGAAGGACTTGCAGAATTGATGAGGCGGCTCAAGATATGTGAAGAGCTAGGGACTGGTTGGGATAAGATCGCAGTCAACGCAGAGCTTTACCAGCTCCCAGCGCCAAGGATCGATCTGTATGAGGACAGCACGAGAGTCACCTTGTTCTCGGAGATCCCCTTTTCAAATATCTCGTCAGAAGAGAAGCTCTGGGCCTGCTACCTTCATGCGTGTATCAAACAAGTCCAAGGAGAGCAGCTGACGAACAGATCGTTAAGAGAACGCTTTGGCCTAAAAGAATCATCCGCAGGCAGTATCTCGCGATTGATCAAGGAGGCAGTCAAAAAGGGCCTTATCAAGCCGCTCGATCCGGCAACGGCACCACGGTATATGAGATACATCCCAAGATGGGCATGATCGTAACTTGCCGGTAACTTGCTGAGATACAGGTGAGAGGATCTTATTGAATAGCAGAACGCAAAATGTTGTGCATTTGCTTTTTAGAAAGCACAAAATACAGACGGCCTAACTTGCTGGCAACTTGCTTGATGAGCGCGTTCGCGGCAGGGACGGATGATCTGGAGGGCAGACTGGATATGGCGGCCTATCGATTGCAGAGGTCTATAGACGCTATGGGAAGGTCAAAGTGGAGATAGTTTGGAGCATCATATATGAGTGAGTTATTTGAAAAATCCATGCGGGTCCTGGAGCTGCCGGCGGTGCTGGAGATGCTCTCCAGCCTGGCCGTCAGCGACGCGGCCAAGGAGCGGGCTCGCCGCCTGCGGCCCCAAACGGACCGGGGAGATGTCCTCCGGGGCCAGGAGGAGACCGATGCCGCTCGGGAGCTGATCGGCCTCCGGGGCGCGCCGGCCTTCACCGGCCTCCGGGACGTGAACGCCAGCCTGGCCCGGGCGGACCAGGGGGGCGGGCTGAACACCCGGGAGCTGCTGCACATCGCGGGACTGCTGCGGTGCGCCCGCCGGGTGAAGGAGTACCAGGGGGACCAGGGGAAAAAGACGGCCATCGACCACCTCTTTTGGTCCCTCCACGGCAATAAGTACCTGGAGGAGAAGATCTTCTCCTCCATCCTGGACGAGGACGAGATCGCCGACACCGCCTCCCCGGAGCTGGCAGACATCCGCCGGCTGAAGCGGGCCGCCGCCGCCAAGGGCCGGCAGATCCTGCAAAAGATCATCTCCTCCGCCACCTACAGCAAGGTCCTCCAGGAGAGCATCATCACCATGCGGGACGGCCGCTTCGTGGTGCCGGTGAAGGCGGAACACCGCTCCAGCCTGCCGGGGCTGGTCCATGACGTGTCCTCCTCCGGGGCCACCCTCTTCGTGGAGCCCATGGGCGTGGTCCAGGCCAACAACGAGCTGAAGGAGCTGGAGGCCAAAGAGCAGAAGGAGATCGACCGGATCCTCCGGGCCCTCTCCGCCGAGGCCGCGGCCTGCCGGGGGGACGTGGAGTGGGACTACGACGCCCTGGTCCACCTGGACCTGATTTTCGCCAAGGGGCAGCTGAGCTACAAGCTGGACGCCAGCCGGCCGGAGATCGCGGAGGACGGTGGGCTCTCCCTCCGACGGGCCCGCCATCCCCTGCTGGACAGCGGCCGGGCGGTGCCCATTGATATCCGCCTGGGGGGTGAGTTCGATACCCTGGTCATCACCGGTCCCAACACCGGCGGCAAGACCGTCAGCCTCAAGACCCTGGGCCTACTATGTCTGATGGCCCAGTGCGGCCTCCATATCCCCGCCGGAGACCAGAGCGTGGTGCCCGTGTTCCACCGGGTGCTGGCGGATATCGGCGATGAGCAGAGCATCGAGCAAAGTCTTTCCACATTTTCCGCACACATGACCAATATCGTGGGTATACTAAAGGAGGCGGACGCGAACAGCCTGGTCCTCTTCGATGAGCTGGGGGCGGGGACGGACCCGGTGGAGGGGGCGGCTCTGGCCATCGCGGTCATCCAGCGGGTCCGGTCCGCCGGGGCCTGCCTGGCGGCCACCACCCACTACGCGGAGCTGAAGACCTTCGCCATGACCACCGCCGGGGTGGAGAACGCCTCCTGCGAGTTCGACATCGAGACCCTCCGGCCCACCTACAAGCTGCTGATCGGTATCCCCGGCAAGTCCAACGCCTTCGCCATCTCCGCCCGGCTGGGCCTGCCGGAGGACGTGATCGAGGCAGCCAAGGCCCAGATGGACAGTGAGAGCCTCCGCTTTGAGGATGTCCTCAGCCAGCTGGAGGAGAAGCGGCAGCACCTGGAGCACGACATGGACGAGGCCGGCCGCCTCCTGGCCCAGCGGGAGGAGGATGCCCGGCGGGCCCGGGAGTTCCGCACCCAGATGGAGCGGGCAAAGGAGAACGCCCGGAGCCGGGGGGAGGCGGAGGCCCGGAGGATCATCCAGGAGGCCCGGGAGGCCGCCGACGCCGCCTTCCGGGAGCTGGCGGAGCTGCGGCGGCAGCAGGAGAAGAACGCCGACTGGCAGCAGGTCAACGATGCCCGGGCCGGCCTGCGGCAGAAGCTGAACCAGACGGAGGAGCGCCTGCGCGTCCAGCAGGAGGAGGAAGCGCCCCCCGCCCCCAGCCGGCCCATCCAGCCGGGGGACCTGGTGGAGCTGCCGGGGGTGGCCAAGGCGGCCACGGTGGTATCCGTCAGCGGCAGCACCCTGCGCCTCCAGGCCGGGAGCATGGACCTGACCGTGAAGGCGGACCAGGTCCGGCTGATCGAGGACGCGGCGGAGGCAGCCCAGAAGCGGGCCAAGCAGCAGATCGCCCGGGGCGAGGCCCATATCCGGGCCGCTGGCGCCGCCAGCGAGCTGGATATCCGAGGCCTGGAGACCCTGGAGGCCGAGGACGTGGTGGACCACTTCATCGACAACGCTATCTTAGGCCGCCTCACCCAGGTGAGCATCATCCACGGCAAGGGCACCGGGGCCCTGCGCAAGGCGGTCCATCAGATCCTGCGGCGGCACCGGGGCGTCAAGAGCTTCCGCTTGGGCCGCTACGGCGAGGGCGAGAGCGGGGTCACCATCGTGGAGCTGAAGTAGTTCTTAGGCTATTTTTCCAGGCAGAAAAGGCGCCTTTTGGGGGAACTCTGACTAATTTTTAACAGTATGCTGGATATACCAAGGCAACAGGCAACAAAATGTTAAAAATTTGTGAAGATGGTATATTGACGCAACGGATCTGATCTGATATCCTAATCATATGTTCATTGGCTTGCGTACGTTTATGGATCAGAGTCATATTTTGAGCTAGAAGGAGATAAGCGTTATGTATACACAGGAAGTGACTATCAACAGCGAGATCGGCCTGCAGGCACGTCCCGCAACCTTCTTTATCCGTAAGGCCAACGAGTTCAAGAGTGGCATCTGGGTGGAGAAAGACGAGCGCCGGGTGAACGCCAAGAGCCTTCTGGGCGTGCTGTCCCTGGGCATCGTCAAGGGCACCACGATCACCCTGATCGCCGATGGTAGCGATGAGAAGGAGGCCGTGGAGGCCTTGGCCGATCTGGTCAACAACGACTTTGGCGAGTGAATCCTGTTTTGCAGAGATAAAGGGCTGCCCCGGCGGACGGGGTGGCCCTTTCGCGTTCTACCAGCCCCTGCGATCCGGCCAATGGACAGGTAAAAAGTTTGCGTTTTTTATCCAGTTTTCCTATTGCGCAAAAGATCGGATCATGGCATAATGGATGTAAGCGGTCTCCCTAGCGTTTCCCCTTATTCTAAGACAAATTTTGAAAAGGAGCGTGACTTTGCTATGCAGCTGCTCAAGGACCGGATCCTGCGGGAGGGCAAGGTGCTTCCCGGCAACATCATCAAGGTGGATGGGTTCCTCAATCACCGGGTGGATACCCGCCTCATGAACGACATCGCCGATGAATTTGCCCGTCTCTTCGACGTGTCAGACATCACGATGGTCCTCACCGCCGAGGCCAGCGGCATCGCCCTGGCCACCATCTGTGCCCAGAAGTACAACGTGCCCATGGTGTTCGCCAAGAAAGCGAAGAGCGACAACATCGAGGGCGGCCTGTATCAGAGCGAGATCTTTTCCTATACATACAAGAAAAAGGTGACCCAGATCCTCAGCAAGGAGTGGCTCTCCAGCAGCGACCGGGTGCTGATCATCGACGACTTCATGGCCAACGGCGAGGCGGTCCGGGGCCTGTGCGATCTGGTCAGCCAGGCCGGCGCGGAGCTGGTGGGCATCGGCATCGCCATCGAGAAGGGCTTCCAGGGCGGCGGCGACCGCCTGCGGGAGATGGACCTGAACTACCACGCCCTGGCCGTCATCGAGAAGGCCGACGAGAACGGCATCATCTTCCGGGATGACGAGTGAGCCGGCAGGGCGCCGTAAGAGAAAAGGATCGTATACCAGCATAAAAGAGGTCATGGCTATGGCGCATCAATCCATTATCATACTGGACTTCGGCGGGCAGTATAACCAGCTGATCGCCCGGCGGGTCCGGGAGTGCGGCGTTTACTGCGAGGTCAAGCCCTACAACACCCCCCTGCCGGAGCTGAAGGCCCTAAAGCCCATCGGCTTCATCTTCACCGGCGGGCCCAACAGCGTCTATGACGGGGCCGCCCCCCATGTGGACCAGGCAATCTTCTCCCTGGGGGTCCCGGTGCTGGGGATCTGCTACGGCTGCCAGCTGATGGCCCAGGCCCTGGGGGGCCGGGTGGTGGCGGCCCAGGCGGACACGGCCCGGGAGTACGGCAAGACCAGGACCTATTTCGACACCGGCTGCAAGCTCTTCCAGGGCCTCCCCGCCGAGGGGATCTCCTGGATGAGCCATGGGGACTATATGGAGAAGATCCCCGAGGGCTTTGCCCTGGCGGCCCACAGCGACAGCTGTCCCAACGTGGCCATCGCCGACGAGGCCCGGGGGTTCTATGGGGTGCAGTATCACCCGGAGGTGGAGCACACGGAGAACGGCACCGCCATGCTGCGGAACTTCCTCTACGGCGTCTGCGGCGCGGTGGGAGATTGGTCCATGGGCAGCTACAAGCAGGCCGCGATCGCCTCTCTCCGGGAGAAGATCGGGAGCGGCCGGGTGCTGCTGGCCCTCAGCGGCGGGGTGGACAGCTCGGTCTGCGCCGCGCTGCTGGCGGAGGCCGTGGGGCCCCAGCTGACCTGCGTGTTCGTGGACCACGGCTTGATGCGCCTCCGGGAGGGAGACGAGGTGGAGGAGGCCTTCCGCCCCTGGGATATCGACTTTGTCCGGGTGGACGCGGAGGAGCGGTTCCTAAACAAGCTGGCCGGCGTGACGGAGCCGGAGAAAAAGCGGAAGATCATCGGGGAGGAGTTCATCCGGGTCTTTGAGGAGGAAGCCAAGAAGATCGGCAAGGTGGACTTCCTGGCCCAGGGGACGATCTATCCCGATGTGATCGAATCCGGTGCCGGTGACGCGGCGGTGATCAAGAGCCACCACAACGTGGGGGGCCTGCCGGACTATGTGGATTTCCGGGAGATCGTAGAGCCGCTGCGGCTGCTGTTCAAGGACGAGGTCCGGGCCCTGGGCTGGGAGCTGGGCCTGCCGGACTATCTGGTCGCCCGCCAGCCCTTTCCCGGGCCCGGCCTGGCGATTCGGGTGATCGGGGACCTGACGAAGGAGAAGCTGGACCTCCTCCGGGCCGCTGACGCCATCTTTCGGGAGGAGATGGCCAAGGCCGGAGAGGATGAGCGGCTGAGCCAGTATTTTGCCGTCCTGACCAATATGCGCTCGGTGGGCGTGATGGGGGACGGGCGGACCTATGACTACGCCCTGGCCCTCCGGGCGGTGACCACCGACGACTTTATGACGGCGGACTGGGCCCGGATCCCCTACGAGCTGCTGGACCATATGTCCACCCGGATCGTGAACGAGGTCAAGGGCGTCAACCGGGTCCTGTACGATATCACCTCCAAGCCGCCGGCCACAGTGGAATTCGAGTGATCCATAAGAAGAAAGGGGCCCTGCATCGGCCGATGCAGGGCCCCTTGTCATGTACCGGCGCGGCCTGCGCCGCTATGCTAGATCGTTCCAGGGCCTTTCGAAGGATCCCGGGTCGTAGGGATGCTCTCCGTACTCGCTGATCGTCCCGTCAGGGGCGAGAGCGTACCAGTAGGCGATCCCATAGGAATCCCCGGTGTACTGTTTGAGGATAAAGAGCGACTCCTGGCTGGCGGCGGTCGGCTTCAGGGTACCGATGAAATGGATGCTCTCATCCCAGTGGAGGGAGGAGGTCACCAGGCAGACCGTATGCCAGTCTCCCCTGCCGCCGTACCGGGCAGACAGCGCCTGGACCTCCCGGACGCCGTCCTCCGCGCCCAGCATCCGCCAGCCCTCCTGCCGGTACCGGGCAAGGGCCTCCGGCCCGGCGGGCACCCGCTCTGAATAGTCGATGCTGTCATCATCCAGGTACAGACAGGACGCGCTGCGGAGGGTGTAGCCGCCGATGGTGAACACATACCCGGACAGCTCGCCCTCCAGCAGCTCCGACTCCTCCAGCTCCCGCTCGTCCCGGGCGCCGGCCCAGAGACCTGTGAAGACGATATCCGCGCCCAGGTGCCGGCGGAGAGTCTCCATACCGGCCCTCTCCCGGGTCTTGTAGATGTTCCGCAGGAGCTCGTCCAGGGTATAGACGGTATCCCCATCGGCCTCCGGCGTCCGGCTCTCTGCCGTCTGCCGCGGCGGAGCGGCCTCTGGCCCCGAGGGCAGAGCGGCAGGCCCCCCTAAGAACTGGGGCAGGCCGAGGTGCGCGAACTCCAGCCAAAGCAGGCTGTACTGGGGCCGGCGGGACCGGTCCTTGCTGTCAAAGCGCAGGGGCACCGTATAGCTGTCCGCCAGCTCCCTATGGGCGAGGATCCTGGTGTTGTAGTAGGTCTCGAACTGAGCGCGGCCCTTCTTTCCCTTCCCAAGGGCGGACTTGCTCGCCCGCAGTACGCAGACATCCTGGGCATAGCCGAACATCATGCCATAGCTGTTATAGAGGACGCCCACGGCCTCCAGCTGTTTCTTGGCAAGGCCGTGGTGGCCGACCAGGATGGCTTTGCCCGGATACCCGTCGTGGTACTCCCCGGCGTCCTTGAGGGCCGCCCGGTATCCGATAGACTGGATATACCGGCAGAGCTTGAAGGCCGCGCTGTAGGGGGAATCGCCATCGTAAAAGACCGTGACGGCAGGCAGCTCCTGGGCGTCCGCCTTCCGATAGGCCGGCTCCGCCCCCAGCTGGTAGTATTGGTCGCCTGGGTTGTGCAGATGGTGTTTGCGCCACAGGTCCCGCTCCAGCAGCCTCTCCCGAATCAGGTGGCCCTTGGTCGGTCTCCCCAGGAGCTTCGCGGCCAGCTTCATCAGTTTCATGGAGGTGCCCGCCCGCCGGACCAGGCAGGTGGTGATGCCGAAACGATTGCCGCCCGCGATATCCGCCCGGATGCTGTTGCCCACATGGGCCATCTGTGACCGGTCTACCTGATAGGTCGCGGCGATCGTCTCAAAGCCGCCGGCTGCCGGTTTTTTCGCCCGCGCGATATAGCCGTCCGCCTGCAGATCGGCGCAGGCCCCCTCGGCCAGCTCCGTCTGCGCGTTGGTCAGCAGGACGACCTTGAAGCCCATGCCCCGCAGATCTCGCACCAGGTCCTTCGCCTTCTCCGGCATGGTGACTGTCAGCAGCGGGGCGTTGGCCTCCAGCTTATTGATGAAGCTGTCATCGATGGTGTCGTCGATGTCGAAGGAGATCAGCTCGATCCCATGGGCCTTCAGCAGGGAGTAGTCGATCTGATAGATGTCCTCCTGGTAGACATCCGGGACATAGTCCATCAGCTCCTCATCGGTGGCCTGGGCCAGGGCCTTGCTGAAGGCCGCCCGGCCGGACTGCTCGTCCAGCAGGATAGCGGTGAGCTTGTTGACCAGGAACCGGAGCGCTTTCTCCGTCAGTCCGGTGGCACACAGCGCTTTCACCGCAAGTTTCACGAGATATAGGGACATGGAGACCTCCTTTTTCTTATGCAGTATGCGATGGTCCATTGATGCTCTCCAATGACGAGCATACCATATGACCCACTTTTCGTCAAGATACGCACAGGCATTGGACGGACCTTTCCGTGGGCCCTCTTAGAAGAGATCTAGGCTTGCAATATGGACAGAGGTCCGCTATAATAGGGGGACAAGGGCAGAGATAGGTCGTTGTGGTGCCCTGAGAGAAATAGGATCCAGAGAGCAAGGAGGAGCTTATGGCGAATATGGTGCGTCCCGCAGATATGGCACGAATCGACACGCCGGCATTGGCAGAGGCGTTCATTGCCGAGCAGGTGAAGGAGGTCCGGGCCCAGGTAGGGGACAAGAAGGTGCTGCTGGCCCTCAGCGGCGGGGTGGACAGCTCGGTGGTAGCCGCGCTGCTCATCAAGGCGATCGGCAAGCAGCTGGTGTGCGTCCATGTGAACCATGGACTGATGCGCAAGGGCGAGAGCGAGCAGGTCCTGTCCGTGTTCCGGGACCAGATGGACGCCAATCTCATCTATGTAGACGCCACGGACCGGTTCCTGGACCTGCTGGCCGGTGTGGACGACCCGGAGCGGAAGCGGAAGATCATCGGCGGCGAGTTCATCAAGGTGTTCGAGGAGGAGGCCCGGAAGCTGGAGGGCATCCAGTTCCTGGCCCAGGGGACCATCTATCCTGATATTTTGGAGAGCGACGGGGTGAAGGCCCACCACAACGTGGGCGGTCTCCCGGAGGACCTGGATTTTGAGCTGGTGGAGCCGGTGCGCCTGCTGTTCAAGGACGAGGTGCGGGTAGTAGGCCACGCTCTGGGGCTGCCGGAGACCATGGTAGAGCGCCAGCCCTTCCCCGGTCCGGGCCTGGGCGTCCGGTGCCTGGGGGCGATCACCCAGGACCGGCTGGCCGCCCTGCGGGAGGCCGATGCCATCCTGCGGGAGGAGTTCGGCAAGGCCGGCCTGGTGAAGCAGGTCTGGCAGTTCTTCACCGTGGTGCCCGATATGCGCTCCACCGGCGTGCGCAGCGGCAAGCGGGCCTTCGACTGGCCGGTGATCATCCGGGCTGTCAATACGGTGGACGCCATGACCGCCACGGTGCCCGAGCTGCCCTGGCCGGTGCTCAAGACCATCACCGACCGGATCCTGGCGGAGGTGCCGGGGGTGTGCCGGGTGCTGTATGACCTGACCCCCAAGCCGATTGGGACGATCGAGTGGGAGTGATTTCAGGGAGCGGGAAAGCCTTGATATGACTGGATTTTTCAAGGCTTGATGCCCTCTGTGGCAACGATTTGGCAACATTTTTTCATTATTCATAGGAAAAGAGCTAACTGATTTTGATTGGGTCAGTTAGCTCTTTTTTGTTTTTATTCTTCAGTTTGCCCCTTGAGGTCGGCTGCCAGCATATCGCTCAAGCCCTGGGATATGGGCTTGACACGGCCCGGTGTGTTGGAAAATTCGGGGTAGCGGTAACGCCAGCGGTCATAGTCCTCCTGGCTGATTTCCCTGGCTTTCAGCATAGCAGCAGCCTGAAGCCAGGAGCAGAGCATTTCATGCAAACGGGCGGCATCCTTGCTGTGGCGCACATTTACTCGCAGACAGACCTCCCCATCTAATTCGTCAATGGTGAGGCCATACTTGTCCTCCAGCGTGAACAGCGTGTGCATTAGGCCTAGGTAGGAATCAATGTCCGGCACAGATAGCGCCAGCGGTGACACGCCGAGAGCATTAGCCAGGGAAGCGGTCAAATCAGCTTTTGGCGTTCTCGCCCCGGTTTCGTACTGTGCCAGCCGGACATCGGCGGACTTTTCCGGGAAGCCCAGCAGCATACCAAGATATTTCTGTGTCATTCCCCGCATTGTGCGGAAAAAGTGGATTCTTTCACCGATTGCCATAGTAGCCAACTCCATTTCGACTATCATTGTAATCAATATAGCAGATATGTTTAAGATAGTCAAGAGAAACCTAAATAATTTTGCTTAATATTTTTCTGGAAACCGCTTGACATTAACAGAGTTGTTTAGTATAATGCAGAGGAACTAAGCAATTCCGCTTAATAAAATTAAAAACAGGAGGTACACTATTTGAACGAAAACAACTTCATGCGGGTGGACGATGTGGCAAGAGAACTGGGGATTTCCAAGTCCTATGCCTATAAGATCGTCCAGAAACTCAACGCTGAACTGAGAGAAAAGGGATACCTGACAATCTCAGGCCGGGTCAATCGGCGGTACTTTATGGAAAAGCTCTGCTACGGCGGGGTGGAAAGGAAGGATACATAATGGCGGTCTACAAGGAAGAACAGACCGGAACTTGGCGGGTGATCTATCGCTACACCGACTGGACCGGTGAACGGAAGCAGACGCAGAAGCGGGGGTTCAAGACCAAGCGGGACGCCCAGGCGTGGGAGCGGGAGCAGCAGAACAAGGCCACCTCTAACTTGGATATGACCTTTGCCAGCTTCGTAGAGCAGTACACAGCGGATATGCAGACCCGCCTCAAAGAAAATACCTGGGCCACCAAGGAGCATATCATCCGCTCCAAGTTGTTGCCCTACTTCGGCAAACTGAAGATGTGCAATATCACCGCCCAGCAGATCATCACTTGGCAGAATGAGATGTTGAACTACAAGGACGGTAATGGCAAGCCGTACTCCCCGGTCTATCTGAAAACGGTTCATAACCAGTTGAGCGCCATCTTCAATCACGCCGTCCGCTACTACAATCTCCGGGAAAATCCCTGCAAAAAGGCTGGGAGCATGGGGAAGAAGAAAAACCGGGAGATGCTGTTCTGGACAAAGGCCGAGTATCTGAAATTTGCCGAGGCCATGATGGACAAGCCACTCTCTTACTACACCTTTGAAATGCTCTACTGGTGCGGTATCCGTGAAGGGGAGCTGCTGGCGCTCACTCCGGCAGACTTTGACTTTGAGAAATGCACCGTTTCTATCAGCAAGTCCTACCAGCGGTTGAACGGCCAAGACCTGATTACCACGCCGAAAACCGAGAAAAGCAATCGGGTCATCACCATGCCCCAATTTCTGGCGGATGAGATTCAGGACTATCTCAAAATGCTCTATGATGTTGGCGAGAATGACCGGATGTTCACTGTCACCAAGAGCTATCTGCACCGGGAGATGGACCGGGGTGCAAAAGAGGCCGGAGTGAAGCGTATCAGGATTCACGATATTCGTCACAGTGCGGTTTCACTTCTGATTGATATGGGCTTCTCCGCAACGGCAATCGCAGACCGTGTGGGCCATGAGAGCATCGACATTACTTATAACTATGCGCACTTGTTTCCGTCCAAGCAGGCGGAAATGGCGGATAAATTGAACATGGAAAGGGGTGTTTGACATGTCAGCAAAAAATTTGGACAGCCACAACCGCTGGCGGAACAAGACTGTGGCTTTCCGGGTATCGCCGGAGGAGGACGCGCAGATTGAAACCGCCGTCCGGCTCACCGGCCTCACCAAACAGGACTACATCATCCGGCGGCTGCTGAACCGGGATGTGGTGGTGCAGGGCAATCCCAGGGTCTACAAG
>CAMWFH010000016.1 GCA_947173485.1 uncultured Clostridia bacterium
CGGAGATCCTGTCCGATGAGGGCAAGATCCCGCCTGCCAAGCCTACGGAGATCCTATCCGATGAGGGCAAGATCCCGCCCGCTAAGCCTACGGAGATCCTGTCCGATGAGGACAAGATCCCGCCCGCTGCGCCCGCGGTGGTCCTGTCCAAGGAGGACACGGCGGGAGCCGGGGGGCAGGAGACCGTCCTGCTGCCGGACGGCCCGGAGCCGGAGGCCGCTGAAACGGCCCCGCTGCCGGAGCCTGCCGCGCCGGTGGTCTGTCCGAAATGCGGCGCTAAAGGCGAGCCCGGCCAGCGGTTCTGCATCCACTGCGGGACCGCCCTGAAAGGAGGAGGCGTATGATACAGGCGATCGCACTGTTGCTGCTGGGCGTCCTGCTGGGGACGGCGGCGGTGCTGCTGCGGAAAAAGCTGGGCAAGGCGTGGACCGCCTCCCTGCTGGCGGCGGGACTGCTGGTGGCCCTGTGCGGCGGCGTGTTCACCTATGAGCAGCTGGAGCAGCGGCGGCAGAGCCGGGAGTCGGTCTATCTGGGCCTTGCGTACCTGGAGCGGGGACAGGCGGAGAGCGCCTCCTTCTATCTGAAGAAGGCCGGCACCGCCCAGGACTATGTGTCCTCCCTCGCCCGCTGCCTGCTGGAGAAGCTGCGGGAGAACGAACTGACCGCCCGGGTGGATCTGGACATCGCCGGGGGCTTCGCCAAGACCCAGGAGCAGCTGGACCTGCTGGATATCCTCCGCGGGATGGATATCCACAATAGCGAGCAGCTGGCCCTGGTCACCGGCCGGCTCCAGGATATGCTGCGGCTGTCTGAGAAGCGGCGGGAGGCGCTGAGCGTCTACGTCCAGGCGGAGAACGGGCAATATCTGGACTCGGAGGCCGCCGCCGCGGCGGGGCTGGACGACACCGCCGCCAGCCGGCTCTCGGTGAGCGCCATGCTGGGCAACGGCTCCTTCGAGCAGGCCGTGTCCGCCGCCGCCGCCCTGGCGGACCGGCACCCCAGCGCGGACAACCGCCTGCTGCTGGCGGAGGCCGTGGCGGAGAGCGCCTACCGGGGGGCGGTCCTGTCCGACCGGGTCTTCGCCATCCAGACCGAGGACGGCGAAAAGCTGGATGAGAGCGTGGCCCGGGAGCGGGAAAAGCTGCGGGAGCGGCAGGAGAAGCTGCAAACGGAGCTGCTGGCCCTGGATATGTCCATCTCCGGTGCCACCGACCCGAAGCGTCTGGAGGAGTTGGGGGCCCGGCGGCTGGAGCTGACCGAGCAGGCCCAGGCGCTGCAAAAGCGGTCCGACAAGCTGTATGTCTACCGGGCCTTCAGCGCCATCGCCGATATCCACTCCCTGGAGGCCCGATTGGTCCGGGCCCGGCTCTACTTCGCCCTCCAGGACTACGATCAGGCGGTAGACGCCCTCCTGGGCGCTGCCAAGTCTCTGGACGCCCGGCTGACGCCGGACCAATCGGTGGCCGACTCCCTCCGGGTGGTGGAGCAGGCCTATAACGGCGCCGGCGCCTTCTATGAGAGCCCCGAGTTCCGGGACGCCGTGACAGGTCTGCTGTCCGCCCCCTTCCCAGATCTGATCAACATCTACCGGAGCCCCCTGACCCAGGACTTTGCCCAGCGGGTGGTCAGCGACCAAAAGACCTATGGCCGCAGCCTGGCAATCTCCGGCTTCGATACCAGCGAGTATCCCACGGTCCATGTCTCCCTCTCCGGCCGGGAGGACGTCCTCCGGCAGGTGGCCAAGGGCCAGGGGGTCACCGCCCGGGATACCCGGCAGGACGTGCAGTATACCGCCGACCTCCAGGCCGGCGCGGCGCTGGACCTGTGCGTGGTGGTGGACCGGAGCGGCAGCATGGGCGGCGCGCCCATGGCCAACCTGAAGGAGGCCCTGTCGGAGTTCATCCACAACGCCCGCACCGGCACGGCCATGTCCCTGGTGGCCTTTGACAACAGCGCCTCCTGCCTGACCGAGCTGACCACGGACCAGGCGGCCCTGCTGAACACCGTCAACGGCCTGGGCACCGGGGGCGGCACCGAGATCACCGCCGGCATCCGGGCCGGCATCCAGGCCCTGGAGGCCGCCGCCTCCAGCCGGATCATGCTGCTGATGACCGACGGCCAGAGCAGCGTGGACTTCAACATCGTGGACGAGGCCGCCCATATGGGCATCACCATCCACACCATCGGCTTCGGCAGCGTCAACGACAGCCTGCTGGAGGAGATCGCGGAGCGGACCGGCGGGCAGTATGTGAAGGCGGACAGCTCCTCCGAGCTGAGCAACGTCTACGATGGCCTCCAGCAGATCATCGGCAACCTGCTGGTGCTGACCTACACGGCCAAGGACGCGGACGAGCCCCGGTACTTCTACCTGCGGGTGGACGACACCAGCGTCCGCCGGGACTACGCCCTGACCGAGCCGGAGGACACGGGCCCCTGGGCCTATGTGTGTACGCCGGCCCTATTGCAGCCGGAGGCCGCCCAGCAGCCCAACAACAGCCTCTATCTCACCCTTCGGGGGGAGCGCCTGGCCCAGGTAGTGGGGGCCACAGTGGGCGGCCAAACGGCCCAGGTCTCGGACCAGCGGGAGGACAGCCTCCGCCTCACCGTCCCCGCCGCCCTGGCGGAGGGCTGGCAGACCATCGTCCTCCGCATGGAGGACGGCACGGAGCGCCGCTTCGACCAGCTGCTGCTGGTGGGCGCGGTGGAGAACTACCGGGACCTGCGGCTGGGCAGTCTGCTGATTGCCTCCGCCCAGGGGGTCCGGGTGGAGGGCAGCCTGGTCCTGGCGGGGACCATGGGGCTGCGCCTGTCCACCGAGGAGCGCTCCACCCTGCAAATGACCGTCAACGGCACCCTGCGCCTGCCCTGGACCCTGCCGGCGCCGGCGGAGGGCGAACCGCCCCAGACCGTTGGCGTGGACCTGGGGGACAACGGCACCATCACCGGCTGGGGCCTCGTCACCCTGGACCCGGGCGATGGGGCCTATGACAGCCGTGCCCCCCGGACCGTGGCCAAGGGGGCCCTGCAGATCGAATGCGGCTTAGACCAGAGCCGGCTGATGTGGACAGAGGAGGCGGCATCATGAGATCTCTCCAAGTGAAAAAGGGGCCCATCCTGGTGCCCCTGATCGCCCTGGCGGCGGCGCTGGCTGTCTATACGCTGCTGAACTTCCGGGGGACCAGCGCGGCCAGCTGCCTCTCCCTGGGCCAGCAGCGGCTCAACGAGCTGGACCACGGCGGGGCGGTGGCGGCCTTCACCCAGGCCATCGAGCTGGACCCCACCAGCCGGGAGGCCCGGATCGGCCTGGCCCAGGCCTACGCCGGCACGGAGTCCTATGATGTCGCCCAGGAGGTGCTGGCGGACATGGTCTACACCGAGCAGCCGGACCAGGACGCCGCGGAGGTCATGATCGACCTCCTCCGCCAGGGCGGCCAGACCCACCAGGCCGTGCGCCTGGCCCAGACCCTGGTGGAATCCACGGACTCCGATGAGAGCTACAGCCTGCGGGATTCCCTGCTGACAGAGCTGTTCACCTCCAAGCGCTCCCTGGCCCAGGGCACAGACCAGGCCCTGATCATCGCCAACGGGGCGGTCCTCAGCCGGGGCAGCAACGCCCTGGGACAGCTGGGACTGGACCCCTCCGAGGGCACGGAGCGCTATGTCTCCGCCCGGTTCTCCGGCACCCCGGTGAAGGTGGCCTGCATAGGCCGGACCTCCCTTGTGGTGGACGCCTCCGGGGCCCTGTGGGCCGCCGGGGAGAACCGCTGGGGCCAGATGGGCGAGGGCTACGCCGTCACGGCCCCCCAGAGCGGCTGGCGGCAGGTGCCCTGCCCCGGCGCGGTGGCGGATGTGGCGGGGACCACAGGGCGGCTGCTGGCCCTGCTCCAGGACGGCTCCCTCTGGACCGCCGGCGCGGGCACGGGCCAGGCCCTGACCCGCCTGGAGCGCTTCCCCCTGGTGGTGGAGATCGCCGCCAACAGCCGGCAGGCCGTGGTCCTCACCGCCGGCGGCCGCCTCTACCGCAGCTACAGCGATTCCCCGGAGGTCTGGGAGCTGGCGGCCAGCGATGTCAGTAGCTTCTCCCTGTCGGAGGACGCCCTCTGCTGGGTGGGGAGCCAGAATCAGATCGGCGCGGAGGGCGGCCGCCTGGGCCTCCCTGACGCCTGGTACGTCCCGGAGGGCATCGTCGCCGGGGAGGCCATCGACACCATCGCCTCCGCCAACGGGCTCACCCTCTTCACCGCCGCCGGCGGCCGGCTCTGCCGCCTGCCCGGCGATGGCAGCGTGGAGGAAGTGGAGACCGAGGGCGTGGTGACGGCCCTCTACCCCAGGGGGCAGGTCCTGGTGCTGGAGTACGCCAACGGCACCGCCCAGTATTGGGCGGCGGATATGTCCGCGCCGGCCCCCCTGGAGCAGTACTGACGCGCCTATAAAGAGGCCCGGAAGGGCGGCTGACCATCAGATCAGCCGCCCTTCCCCGCTATCTCTGCCCCGCCCGCCTCTATCCTTATAGGCACTTCGTGTATATTTTGTTTGCACATTGACGGACGCGGGTTTCCATAGTATAATAGCATGGATTTTGGGTCTTACAGGAGTGTTCCATTATGTGGCTGGCTGATCAATGGAAGGATTATGAACTGATCGACTGCGGCGGCGGCGAGCGGCTGGAGCGCTGGGGCGGGCATATCCTGGTGCGGCCCGACCCCCAGGCCATCTGGGCCACCCCCCGGCGCAACGCGCTCTGGCAGCGGCCGGAGGGGCGCTATCACCGGTCCAGCACCGGCGGCGGCCACTGGGAGAAGGGGCGTCTGCCCGCCCAGTGGCAGATCGGCTACGGCGGGCTGACCTTCCAGATCAAGCCCATGAGCTTCAAGCACACCGGTATCTTCCCGGAGCAGGCCGCCAACTGGGACTTCGCCATGGAGCGCATCCGGCAGGCCGGGCGGCCCATCCGGGTGCTGAACCTCTTCGCCTATACCGGCGCGGCCTCCGTCGCCTGCGCCGCCGCCGGGGCCAGCGTCTGCCATGTGGACGCGGCCAAGGGGATGGTGGCCTGGGCCAAGGAGAACGCCAAGGCCTCCGGCCTGGAGAGCGCCCCCATCCGGTGGATCGTGGACGACTGTGCCAAGTTCGTGGAGCGGGAGATCCGCCGGGGCAAGACCTATGACGCCATCATCATGGATCCCCCCAGCTATGGCCGGGGCCCCTCCGGCGAGGTCTGGAAGATCGAGGACCAGCTCTACGACTTCTTGAAGCTGTGCGTGGGGGTGCTATCGGACAAGCCTCTCTTCGTCCTCCTGAACTCCTACACCGCCGGACTGGCCCCCGGGGTGCTGGGCCATCTCCTCCGGCTCCTGGTCGAGGCGCGCTACGGCGGCAAGACGGCCTGGGACGAGCTGGGCCTGCCGGTGACGGAGACGGGCCTGGCCCTGCCCTGCGGCGCCGCCGGGCGGTGGGTGGCGGAAGGCTGATATGTACCGAATCGCGGCCTATCTGCTGGATATGCTGCCAGGCGCCGTCGCGGCGCTGGCGCTGTATCTTTGTCTGTTCCCCCGACGGCGGAGACAGCTCATCCAGCAGGGACTGACCAGCAGCGCCCTTCGGGAGGCGGCGCTGTGCCTCTTCTGGATGTTCTGCGGCGGGATGGCCGTGCTGACCCTGACCCCCCGCTGGCTCGATATGCCCTTTCGCCTGGGGACCATCAATCTGACGCTCTTTCGCACCTTCCGGCAAAATAAGATCATCTTACTGGGCAATATCGTCATGTTCGTGCCCTTTGGTCTTTTCCCGGCCCTGCTGTGGCGGGGGTGGACCTGGCGGCGGGCACTGTTGGCCGGGGCTGGCATCACCGCCTTTATCGAATGTACCCAGCTGCTGGTAGGCCGGGCCTTCGATGTGGACGACCTCCTTCTCAACACCCTGGGGGCCTTCCTGGGCTGGCTGCTGTGGCGTCTGCTGCGGCAGATCTGCCCCAGACTGACGGAGCGCTTTCACTGCCAGACGGCAGTAGTCTGATAAAAGTGAGCATAGCTATGAGCAATATCATCGAAACAAAAGGATTGACCTTCTCCTATCCCCAGGAGGAGGGCGAGGCGGTCACCCTGGCCCTCAACGGGGTGGAGCTGTCCATCGAGCGGGGCAGCTTCGTGGTCATCCTGGGCCACAACGGCTCCGGCAAGTCCACCCTGGCCAAGCACTTCAACGCGGTGCTGCTGCCCACCGGCGGCCAGGTGCTGGTGGAGGGGCTGGACACCGCCGACGAGGCGCTCCTGCTGGAGATCCGCCGCCGGGTGGGCATGGTGTTCCAGAACCCGGACAACCAGATCGTGGCCAACGTGGTGGAGGAGGACGTGGCCTTCGGGCCGGAGAACCTGGGCGTGCCCACGGAGGAGATCCGCGCCCGGGTGGACGCCGCCCTCCGCTCCGTGGGTATGGAGCCCTTCACCCTCCACGCCCCTCACATGCTCTCCGGCGGGCAGAAGCAGCGGATCGCCATCGCCGGGGTGCTGGCCATGGAACCGGGGTGCATCGTGCTGGACGAGGCCACCGCCATGCTGGACCCCTCGGGCCGGCGGGAGGTGCTGGAGGCCGTGGAGCGGATGAACCGGGAGAAGGGCATCACCATCCTCCTGATCACCCACCATATGGACGAGGCGGTGAACGCCAGCCGGGTCATCGTGATGGACCATGGCCAGGTGGCCTTAGACGGCCCGCCCAAGGCGGTGCTGCCCCAGGTGGACCGGCTGCGGGAGCTGGGGCTCACCGCCCCGGCCACGGTGGAGCTGCTCAGCCGCCTGCGCCGGGACGGGTGGCAGGTGCCCCTGGACGCCCTGTCGGTAGAGGACTGCGCCGCCGCCATCCTGGCGGGACTGGCGAAATAGGAGGGACCAAGTTGGAACCGATCATCAAGGTGGAGCATCTGACCCACACCTACGGCGAGGGGACCCCCTTCTGCCGGAGCGCGGTGAAGGATGTGGACCTTACGATATATAAGGGGGAGTTCCTGGGCATCATCGGTCACACCGGGTCCGGGAAGTCCACCCTGATCCAGCACCTCAACGGCCTCCTGCGGCCCACCGCCGGCACCGTCCGGCTGGCCGGGGAGGATATCTGGGCCGACCCTAAGGCGATCCGAAAGGTCCGCTTCCGGGTGGGGCTGGTGTTCCAGTACCCGGAATACCAGCTGTTCGAGGAGACGGTCTATAAGGATATCGCCTTTGGCCCCAGGAACATGGCCCTCAGCGAGGAGGAGATCGACCGGCGGGTCCGGCAGGCGGCGGCCTTCGCCGGCGTCCGGGAGGAGCTGCTGGAGAAGTCCCCCTTCGAGCTGTCCGGCGGACAGAAGCGCCGGGTGGCGATCGCCGGTGTCATCGCCATGGAACCGGAGGTGCTGATCTTGGACGAGCCCTCGGCGGGCCTGGACCCCGCCGGGCGGGAGAGCCTTCTGCGCAACATCCGCCAGTACCACCGGGCCAGCGGCAATACGGTGGTGCTGGTGAGCCACAGCATGGACGAGATCGCGGAGAACGTGGACCGGATCATCGTCCTAGCCGATGCCGGGGTGGCCATGGAGGGCACGCCCCATGAGGTGTTCTCCCGGGCGGAGAAGCTGGAGGCGGCGGGGCTCAGCGTGCCCCAGGTGACCAAGGTGGCCATGGCCCTTAGGCGTCTGGGGGTGGACATCGACCCCGCCGTCTACACCGTGGGCGACCTGGAGCTGGCCCTCCAGCCCCTGCGAAGGAGGGACGCGCCATGCTGAAGGACATCACCTTAGGCCAGTTTTTCCCCGGAAATACCGTTATCCACCGCTTAGACCCCCGGACCAAGCTGCTGGCCGTGGTCTTCTATATCGCGGCGCTGTTCACCGCCAAGTGGTTCGTCTCTTACGGACTGGTGCTGGCATTCCTGCTGCTGTGCATCCACCTCTCCCAGGTGCCCTTCAAGTCCCTGGTGAAGGGGCTGCGGCCCGTGCTGTTCATCCTGGCCTTCACCGCCATCCTGAACCTGTTCTACACGCCAGGCCGGACGCTCTGGCACTGGTGGATCTTCACCGTCACCATCGAGGGCATCTTCACCGCCTTCTTCATGCTCCTGCGGATCACCATGCTCATCATGGGCACCTTCCTGCTGACCTATACCACCAGCCCCATCGCCCTGACCGACGGCCTGGAGAGCCTGCTGGGCCCCCTGAAGAAGCTCCACGCGCCGGTCCATGAGCTGTCGATGATGATGAGCATCGCCCTCCGGTTCATCCCCACCCTGATCGAGGAGACAGACAAGATCATGTCCGCCCAGAAGGCCCGTGGGGCCGACTTCGAGAGCGGCAGCCTCATCCAGAAGGCCAAGGCCCTGATCCCCATCCTGGTGCCCCTGTTCATCTCCGCCTTCCGGCGGGCCGACGAGCTGGCCACCGCTATGGAGTGCCGCTGCTACCACGGCGGCGATGGCCGGACCAAGCTCCATGTCCTGCGCTACCAGGGCCGGGACTACGGCGCCTCTGCCGCCCTGGCGGCGCTGCTGGCGGCGGTGATCGTCCTGCGGCAGTTCGGGCTGTAAACGCTTTGACAGGGAGCTTGCTATGCGCAATATCGCCTTGAAAATGATGTATAACGGCACGGCCTACCACGGCTGGCAGGTCCAGAAGCGGGATATCTCCGTGGCGGAGACCCTGGAGCGGGCCCTGGCCGCCGTCTGCGGCCACCCGGTGCGGGTCACTGGCTGCGGCCGGACCGACGCCGGGGTCCACGCCAAGCGGTATGTGGCCAACTTCCGCACGGATTGCCGCGTCCCCACCGACCGGTTCCATCTGGCGGTGAACACCCGGCTGCCGGCGGATATCGCTGTCCGGGAGGCTGTGGAGGTGCCGGAGGCGTTCAACGCCATCGGGTCCTGCCTCAAAAAGGAGTACACCTACCAGATCTTCAACTCCCGCATCAAGGACCCCTTCTATGTGGACCGGGCCTACTTCTACCCCAAGCGGTTGGATGAGGCCCGGATGGACGCCGCCGCCCGGGCCTTCGAGGGCACCCACGACTTCCGGGCAGTCCGCAGTGTGGGCACCGAGACGAAGACCACCGTCCGCACCGTGTACTACTGCCGGGTCAGCCGGGAGGAGGACCTGCTGCGGCTGCGGGTGTGCGCCGACGGCTTCCTCTACAACATGGTCCGGGCCATCACCGGCACGGTGCTGTATGCCGCCGAGGGCAAGCTCTCGCCGGAGGACATCCCCCGCATCTTAGCCGCCGGCGACCGGACCCTGGCCGGGCCCACGGTGCCGCCGGGGGGGCTGTATCTCACCCGGCTCTGGTATGAGGATGAACGATTGAATGACTGACCAAAAGAACCGCCACTGGCTGCTCCGCTTTTTGACCCTGGGCCTGCTCTTCGTCCTGGTGCTGGGCCTGGTGGCCGCGGCCAGCTTCTCCGGTGGACGCTATAAGGACCGGTTCCGCCGCTGGCTGCTCTATGGCAGCTCCCTGACGGAGAACCGCTACATCTACTCCGCTGACAGCGGCTATCTCTTCGGCCAGGTGGGCCCCTACCTGGCCGTGCTGAGCCAAAACAGCCTCCAGCTCCTCCGGGACGACGGCACCGCCCAGTTCGACGAGACCGTCTCCCTGGCCGTCCCCGCCCTGATCACCGGCGGCGGCCTGCTGGCCGCCTGGGACGTGGGGGGCACGAGACTGGTGGTGGCCGACACCAATGGCATCCTCTTCGAGCGGGACGAGGGAGCGCGGCTGCTCTCTGTCCGGCTCAGCGACAGCGGCCATTTAGCGGTCACCGAGGAAAAAAGCGGGTATAAAGGGGCCGTTACCGTATATGATCAAAAACAGGAGAAGATCTTCACCTTCAACTCCTCCACCAACTTCCTCCTGGATGCCGCCGTCTCCCGGGACGGACGCCGCCTGCTGGCGGTGACCATGGGCCAGGAGGCCGGGGGCTATGTCACCCGGTTCGTGCTCTACGACCTGGGCCGGGAGGACCCCTTGGGCACCACGGTCTTTCAGGAGGGGCTGGTGCTGGACCTGGTCTCCGTGTCCACCGGCTATGCCGCCGCCGCGGACGAGATGGCCCTGTTCCTCTCCTCCGCCGGCGAGATCACCGGCCGCTACAGCTACGCCGGCGCCTATCTCCGGGACTACACCCTCACCGGCGACGGCTTCTGCGCCCTGCTGCTGGGGCGCTACCGGGCCGGCGTGGTGGGCCGTCTGGTCACAGTGGACAGCGCCGGACAGGAGCTGGGCAGTCTGGAGGTCTCCAAGGAGGTGCTGGACATCTCCGCCGCCGGGGACCGGGTGGCCGTGCTGTACAGCGATGAGCTGGTCATCTATGAGAAGGACCTGACCCGCTATGCCAGCACGGTGGAGACCGGCCTGGCCGGCCGGGTGCTGCTGGCGGAGGATGGCTCCGCCCTGGCGGCCTCCGCCGACTCCGCCTGGCGGTTCCTCCCCTGATCATTTGCACCAAACCCCAAAGTTGTTAAAGAAAGGTGGTAGAAAAATATGAACAGTTCTGCTATACTGGATGTCGCCATCCTGGCCGTCCTGGCCCTGTTCGCCCTGTTGGGAGCCAAGAAGGGCTTCTTTCGGATGCTGGCGGACGCGGTGATGGTCCTGGCGGCCTCTATCGGCGCAAGGATCATATCCAATATGTTCGCCGCCCGGGCGGCGGCCCTCCTGGCCCCCATCGTGAAGGAGCAGGTCCTCCGCCGGCTGGAGGAGGCGCTGGGGGACACCCTGAGGCCCTTCGCCTCCCTGGGTGAGGACCTTATCGCCCAGGCCACAGAGCAGCTGACCCTTGCCATGGCCCAGAGCCTCCTGTTCCTGGCCGCCTTTGCCGTGCTGATGATCGGTCTGAAGATCTTCGTGGGCACCACGGACCTCCTGCTCCACCTGCCGGTGCTCCGCCAGTGCAACGAACTGCTAGGGGCGCTGGTGGGCCTGGCGGTGGGCTGCCTGGCCGCGGTCATCGTGACCAGGGTCTGCCTGACCTTTGGCTGGTACATCACAGACGAGATGGCCGCCGGCTCCATCTTCATGGGCATTTTCAGCAAGGTCCTCCACGCCTCCGCCTGACCTCTGCCCTTTTCTCCGCGGGGCCCGTCCCCGCTCTCTATATCACCTATGAAAGGATCGTAAAAAGCCATGCAACCTACACTCTGTTCCAGATGCAAGAAAAATGTGGCTGTCGTGTTCATCTCCAAGATCGAGAATGGGCAGACCATCAACGAGGGGCTCTGCCTGAAATGCGCCAAGGAGGCGGGCCTGCCCCAGATCAATGAGCTGATGACCCGGATGGGCATCAACGACGAGGATCTGGACAATCTCTCCACGGAGATGATGCAGGCCTTCGGCGGCGCGGAGAGCATGGACGGCGTGCCCAGCGACGAGGGCGGCGAGGAGGACGAGGAGGGCAAGACCGCCACCTTCCCCTTCCTCAACCGCCTGTTCTCCGGCGGCGACAGCGCCTCTACCTCCAGCGACGGCCAGAGTCCCCGGTCCACCCGGGAGAAGAAGAACGAGAAGACCCCCAAGCGCAAATTCCTGGACAACTACTGCATCAACCTCACCGAGCGGGCCGCCTCCGGCAAGCTGGACGCCGTCATCGGCCGGGAGCAGGAGATCGAGCGGGTGGTGCAGATCCTCAACCGCCGGCAGAAGAACAACCCCTGCCTGATCGGCGAGCCGGGGGTGGGCAAGACCGCCATCGCCGAGGGCCTGGCCCAGCGCATCGCCAACAAGGACGTGCCCTTCAAGCTGCGGGAGAAGGAGGTGTTCCTCCTGGACCTGACGGCCCTGGTGGCCGGTACCCAGTTCCGGGGCCAGTTCGAGAGCCGGATGAAGGGACTGATCGAGGAGATCCGCAAGTTCGGCAACGTGATCCTGGTCATCGACGAGGTCCACACCATCGTGGGCGCCGGCGATGCCGAGGGCAGCATGAACGCCGCCAACATCCTCAAGCCCGCCCTGAGCCGGGGGGAGATCCAGGTCATCGGGGCCACCACCTTCACCGAGTACCGCAAGCACATCGAGAAGGACACCGCCCTGGAGCGCCGGTTCCAGCCGGTGACGGTGAACGAGCCCAGCGTAGAGGACACCATCCATATCCTCCAGGGCATCGCCCACTATTACGAGGAGTTCCACGGGGTCCATATCTCCGATGGGGTCCTCCGGCAGGCGGTGAACCTGAGCGAGCGCTACATCACCGACCGCTACCTGCCCGACAAGGCCATCGACCTGATCGATGAGGCCTGCTCCGACATGAACCTGCGGGAGCCCTCCATCACCCGCCGGATGGAGATCAAACGGGAATGCTCCGACTACGACAAGGAGCGGGAGCTGCTGGAGAGCCAGACCGAGGGCGAGCCCAACTTCGAGCGGCTGGCGGAGATCAAGAGCCGGGAGCTCCAGCTGGGCGAGGAGCTGAAGGAGCTGGACGCCCAGGGCACCCCGGAGCTGACGGTGGACAGCCTGGCCAGGGTCATCGAGCTGTGGACCAAGATCCCGGCCTCCCGGATCCGGGAGGAGGAGTTCAAACAGCTCAGCGAGCTGGATAAGCGGCTGAAGGAGAAGATCGTGGGGCAGGACGAGGCCATCGACGCCGTCACCGCCGCTATCCGCCGGGGGCGGGTGGGCATCAGCCCCAAGCATAAACCGGTGAGCTTCATCTTCGTCGGCGCCACCGGCGTGGGCAAGACCGAGCTGGTCAAGCAGCTGTCCGATGACCTGTTCAGCACCCCGGACAGCCTGATCCGGGTGGATATGTCGGAGTTCATGGACAAATACTCCGTCTCCGGCCTGATCGGCTCCCCGCCGGGCTACATCGGCTACGACGAGGCCGGCCACCTGACCGAGAAGGTCCGCCGGAAGCCCTACTCCGTCATCCTCTTCGATGAGATCGAGAAGGCCCACCCGGACGTGCTGAACATCCTCCTCCAGGTGCTGGACGACGGCCAACTCACCGACGCCCACGGCCGGAAGGTCAACTTCGAGAACACGGTGATTGTCATGACCTCCAACGCCGGCAGCGACCAGAAGAACGGCACCGTGGGCTTCAACAAGACCCTCAACGACCAGGGGCGGGAGAAGGCCATGAAGGGCCTCCACGACTTCCTGCGGCCGGAGTTCATCAACCGGGTGGACGAGGTGGTCTACTTCAACAAGCTGACGGAGACCGACTTCCACCGCATCGCCAAGATCATGCTGGATGAGCTGGCCGCCTCCCTCCAGGAGAAGGGCTTCTCCCTGTCCTACGACGACGAGCTGGTGGCCTACCTGGTGAAGAAGGCCTTCTCCCAGGCCTACGGCGCCCGGAACCTCCGCCGGACCATCCAGAAGGAGGTAGAGGACCGGCTGGCCTCGGAGATCATCAACAGCTACGACCACCCCTTCACCCAGATCAAGGCCACGGCGGAGGAGGAGCAGGTCAAGCTGCAAACGCTGTAAGGAGGGCGGTATGCTGTTTCGCAAGGATATCGACCCCAGGTGCGCCTACTGCCAGAAGGGCTCCCCCCTCAATGACCGGGAGGTGGCCTGCGTCAAGCGGGGCGTCATGCCGGTGGAGGGCAGCTGCCGCTCCTTCCGCTACGACCCCCTCCGGCGGACGCCGCCCCGCCCCGTCTCTCTGCGGCTCCCCGCCCTCCAGCAGGAGGACTTTGAGCTGTGAAGCACATAAAATGCCCCCGGTCTCCGATGGCGGGAGACCGGGGGCATCGTATTTTCTCTGCCGGCGGCTCAGAGCAGGCCCTGGATCAGGATCACCAGGATCAGGATGGGCAGGGTGAATTGGAAGTAGTATTTCAGGCCCCGGGGGAGCTTTAGGCCCGTGCCGGTATTGGCCTCGGCCAGGTAGTTGTCAAAGCCCCAGCCCCATTTGGTCACGCAGAACAGCAGGTAGACCAGGCTCCCCAAAGGCAGGAGGAGGTTGCTGACCAAAAAGTCCTCGCTGTCCAGGATGTCCCGGCGGCCGATCAGGCGGACCTCCTTCCAGATGTTGTACCCCAGCAGACAGGGCAGGCTGGCGATCAGCATGAAGACGCAGTTGAAGACCACCGCCTTGTTCCGGCTCCAGCCAAAGTTGTCGATACAGCTGGCCAGCAGGTTCTCAAAGACGGCGATCACCGTGGAGAAACTGGCGAAGGTCATGAACAGGAAGAACAGCGCCCCCCACAGCCGGCCCCCGGCCATGTTCACAAAGACCCGGGGCAGGGTGATGAACAGCAGATCCGGCCCCGCGTCCGGCTGGACACCGAAGCTGAAGCAGGCGGGGAAGATGATGAGGCCCGCCATCAGCGCCACGAAGGTATCCAGCGCGCAGATGCGGACCGCCTCGCTGGTGAGGGTGTGGTCCTTGGACATATAGCTGCCGAAGATCTCCATAGCAGCGATGCCCAGGCTCAGGGTGAAGAAGGCCTGGTTCATGGCGGCGGTGATCACATGGCCGATGCCCATCTCCATCGCCCGGGAGAGGTCCGGCAGGAGGTAGAAGCGGACGCCCTCGGCGGCGCCGGGGAGCAGCAGGCTATGGCCCGCCAGCACCACGATCAGCACCAGAAGGCCCAGCATCATCCACTTGGTGATCCGCTCCAGGCCGTTCTGGAGCCCTAAGCTGCACACCAGGAAACCCACCAGCACGGTGACCGCCATCCAGCCGGCCATCTCGCCGGGGTCAGCCAGCATCGCGCCGAAAACGGCGTCGATCGCGTCCCCCTGGAGGCCGGTGAAGGTCCCGGTGACAAATTTGAAAAAGTAGCCCAGCATCCAGCCGGAGACGGTGGTGTAGTACATCATCAACAGGTAGCACCCGGCGACGCAGAACCAGCCGTGGAGGTGCCACTTGCTGCCAGGCTTCTCCAGGGCGGCGTAGCCCTGGACTGCGCTCTTCCGGCTGGCCCGGCCTACCGCCAGCTCCATGGTCAGCACCGGCACGCCCATGATGATCAAAAACAGCAGATAGAACAGCACGAACAGGCCGCCGCCGTTGGCTCCGGTCACATAGGGGAACTTCCAAACGTTGCCGATGCCGATGGCACAGCCGGCACTGACCAGCAAAAATCCCAAGCGGGATCGGAAATTATCTCGCTTCATGGTGAACAAGTCCTCTTTTATTATGTAGTCGTTAGAATTTCAGGATATCCCGGGCGATGGGGGTATAGAAGAGCCGCTCCACCTCCCGGCGGTTCTTGGTCTGGCCCAAGATCCACATCAGCTTCGCGGTGACTGCCTCGGTGGTCATATCATAGGCCTCCAGGATAGGCAGGTCCCCTTTCAGGCGGCTGCCCACCTGGTAGACCGACAGATCGCTGCCCTCGTTGGCCACCTGGGTGGTCATCACTACCACCTTGCCCGCCTCCAGGCCGGCCCGGATCACATCGCAGAAGTCCCCGCTGTCATAGGCGGGCAGGCCGCCCACGCCGAAGGACTCCACGATCAGCGCGTCGGACCGCTCCAGCATCCAGGCCGCCAGGGCCGGGTCGGTGCCGGGGATCAGCTTCAGGAGGGAGACCTTGGTGTCCAGGGTGTCGTAGAAGTGGGGCCGGGTGGCGGAGCTGGGCTGGATGTAGCGGACCAGCCGGCCATCCTGGATGATGGCCAGCAAGGGGTGGTTGATGCTCTCAAAGGCGGCAAAGCTCTTGCTGCGGGTCTTTCGGGCACGGGTGCCCAGGATGACCTTGCCGTTGAACACGATGGTCACGCCGCAGAGGGTGGAGCAGGCGGCTGCCGCCGCGTCCCGCAGGTTCTGCTTGGAGTCGGTGGTCTCGTAGCTGATGGGCTTCTGGGCCCCGGTGAGGACGATGGGCTTGGGGCTGTCCTGGATCAGGTAGCTGAGGGCGGCGGCAGTGTAGGCCATGGTGTCGGTGCCGTGGGCCACGATGAAGCCGTCATAGTCGTCGTAGCAGCGGCGGATCTCCCCGGCGATGGCCAGCCAGTGGGCGGGGGTCATGTTGGTGCTGTCCAGGTCCAGCAGCTGCATCCCCTCCAGCTGGCAGAGCTGGCCGATGTCCGGCAGATACCGCAGCAGCTGCTCTGAGGTCAGCTCCGGCCGCAGGCCGTTGTCCCCCATCTCGGAGGCGATGGTGCCGCCGGTGCCGATCAATAGGATCTTCTTCACGGTCTCTCTCCTCTCTGTCTCCCCGTCCGTTCGTCAGTGGTGGTGGGGGTGGTCATAGATATGGTCCTGGCAGTAGCAGTGGTAGCCCTCGCACTGGGAGCAGTAGCGGAACTGGAGGTCCGGGTGGTCCGCATCGGTGCGGCCGCAGATCTCGCACTTGTGGTTATACCCCTTGGCCCGCCGCTGCTCCCGCACCGCCCTCTTGAAATCCACCGCCTGCCGGCTGTTGCGGTAGCGGGCCGTCTGGGCCGAGCGGGAGATATAGGGATAGAAGAAGATGGCGAAGTTCAGCAGGGCCACCACCGGCATGACCGCGTTGCCCCAGTCACGCTGGCCGATGCTGAGCAGCACGCCGTAGGCAAAGTAGGCCACATCCAGCCAAGCCAGCCATTTGATCTTGATCGGGATCAGGAAAAACAGGTAGAGGTAAGCGTCGGAGTAGAGCACGGCATACGCCAGGAACAGGGACATATTCACATAGTGCAGTCCCCAGACGCTCACAGGGCTGCCCAAAGCGTAGGCCGCAAAGGCGCCAATGATGGAGAACAGGATGCCGCTCAGGTAATAGATGGTGAATTTACCAGTGCCCCAGCGGTCCTCCAACACGTTCCCAATGTAATAGTACAGGTACAGAGATAACACCAGGCTGAGCACATCGGTGCTGAAGGGGATGAACACAAAGGTGACCAGCCGCCAGAGCTGGAGGCCCTGGACGATCATCCTGGGGGTCAGGCTCAGCAGGCTCAGCAGCATCCCATCGGCCCCTGTGAGCAGATGCAGGGCAAAGACCAGCACATTGCCGGTCACGATGTAGCGCATCAGATTCGGGATGCCGAACCCCCGGTGCAGGGCGCAGAACCGGTCGATCGCGTCATGGAGCTTGTTCAAGGGTACGATCCTCCTGTGTAAAGAAGTAGGCTGTGGATAGTATACCGCAATTTAGGGGAAAAGTCACCCTGTTTTGGAAAAATATTTCCCATTTGCCGGCGCTTGTCACAGCAGGGCCCGCCGGACCATATAGTATCCCTATAAGGAGGTATCACCATGCCCAAGATCTATCTCAGTCCGTCCACCCAGGAGGGCAACCAATATGTCACTGGCAGCGGCAGCGAAGAGCGCAACATGAACCTGCTGGCGGACGCCATGGTGCCCTATTTGGTATCCAACGGCATCCAATATACCCGCAACACCCCGGATATGACCGCCGGCAGCTCGATCCGGCAGGCCAACCAGGGCTATTACGACTTCTACCTGGCCCTCCACTCCAACGGGGCCGCCCCCCAGAACTACGGCCAGGTCCGGGGCGTCATCGCCTTCTACTACCCCACCAGCACCATGGGGCGGGAGGCGGCGGAGATCTTCGCCAACAACCTGAAGGTCATCTACCCCGAGCCCAGCCTGGTCCGCACCCAGTCCACCACGACCCTAGGGGAGGTCCGGCTGTCCAAGGCCCCCGCGGTGCTGCTGGAGCTGGGCTACCACGACAACGTCTTAGACGCCCAGTGGGTGGAGAACAACACCTCCGCCATCGCCCAGAACCTGGTGCTGAGCCTGACCGAGCTGTTCGACCTGCCCTTCATTTGGCCCATAGACCCCATCCAGGGGCAGGTCAATGTGGACTTCGGCACCCTCAACCTCCGCAGCCGCCCCAGCCCCACCGCCTCCGTCATCGCGAATATGCGCGACGGCGCCATGGTGACCATCTATGGCCGCTGGCAGGGCTGGTATGTGGTCCACTACGGCCAGCAGGTGGGCTACGCCGCCGCCCGGTTCATCCAGACCTGACAGACAGCCGGCCGGTCAGACGGCTGTTGCAGGTCAGTCGAACTCCCACCGGACGGCGCGGCTGACATAGGATCCGGGATCCCGGATGAAGTCCGGCCAGGCGGCGACGGCCTGGAAGATGTCATGCTCCATATCGGCGAACCAGATCTTCTGCGTTTCCGGCTCCCAGAGGAGCATCACGGCGTAGTCCTCGCTGTCCTCCACCAGGGCGAGGCAGGCGTGGCCCTGGCAGTCGAGCTCCGGCACGTCTGTGTAGGCAAAGAGGCGGATCCAGCGGGGGTCGGTCCCCTCCGGGAATGCCAGCAGCAGGGGGCCGTTTTTGAAGTAGTCCCGCATGGCGTCAGAGACCCGGTAGCGCTTGAACCGCTCGTCCTGCTGCTCCTCCGTGACCGCCGGCTCCACGGACTGGATATACCGCGCCGTTTTCATATGTCCATTGGCCCGGGCGGCGGTGTAAGGCCGGTAGCCGAACTTGTTATGGATCGTCAGGTCCGCCCCCCGCTCCACAAGGAACTGCACCATCGCTGTGCGCCCCTCTTTTGCCGCCCGAAGGACCGGCGTGCTCTGGCTGTCGCCCCGGCTGTTTATATCGACGCCTGTATCCAGCAGATACCGGACGACTGCCAGACAGCCATCGCCGGCGGCGTGGCAGAGGGCGGGGCCCCCCAGCTCCCGGATGGGCAGGTCCGCCTTTGCCAGCAGGGCCGGACACGCCGCCTCATCCCACACCTCCGACAAATTGAGGAGCAGGCTGGTGATGTCCCGCCCCTCCCGGCCAAACCGCCCGCCGTGGTCCAGCATATAGTCCAGCAGGGCAAAGTCTCTCCGGGCGATCGCCATGAACAGCGCATCTCCTTTGGGCCCTAAGTCCACCAGACCGCGGTCTATGAGCAGGCGGACGATCTCCATTTGGCCATTCTGATAGGCAAAGCGGAAAGCGTCGGTATAGCGGGTAACGGTCCGCTTGCCCAGCACCACGGTCTCCGGGATGTTTTTCCGCAGCTCCACGGCCTTGCCCTTCCGAAAGAGCAGGCTGCCGTCTTCCGCCAGACGGCGCATGGTCTCGATATCGCCGGCCAGGATCGCCTCCCCCGCCGGGGGCATGGGCGCTTTTGCGTGCATAGGCTGTCTCTCCCATCTGTGTGATCTCGTCCGGTATCATAGCACACCTGGCAGGCCGCCGCAAGGACTTTGGATAAATATGATATATTTGTCCTTGACAAAAAGCGGTGGTATGCCGTATTATAGATAAGGATATTCTTCGGAGGGTAGCAAGGGGTACGCTCCGATCGGACGGATATGCGGCCTATGGGCCGTTTCGGCCCCGCCTATCCCGGGGCCGGTCTTTTTGCCTGCGGAGGCCCCGGCGGGGCAGTCTCGCCCACAGGGAGGAAGGGCCGTCCGTTTGTCCATAGATCTCCATGGAACGACCATGGAATCAATACAATGTCAGTAAGAAAGAGGAGGCACCAGGTACATGCCATCTTGGGCGATCTACATCGTGGTAGCCGTTGTCGCCGCCGCGATCGCCGGTCTGGCCTGCTTCCTTCTTGGCATTCACTATCGCAAAGCCACAGCGGAGAGGGAGATCTCCAGCGCAGAGGAGGAGGCCCGCCGGATCATCAACGAGGCCATCAAAAGCTCCGAGAGCAAAAAGCGGGAGGCCCTCCTGGAGGCAAAAGAGGAGATCCTGAAGAACAGAAGTGAATATGAGAAGGAAGTAAAGGAACGCAGGGCCGAGCTGCAGCGGCAGGAGAACCGCTTGCAGCAGAAGGAAGAGACCCTGGACCGGAAGACCGACAACATCGAAAAGAAAGAAGAGCAGCTGAACCAGAAGCACGCCGCCCTGGACAAGACCCAAGCGGAGATCAAGGCGATCGAAGACCAGCAGCTGGCACGGCTGGAAGAGATCTCCGGCTTCACGTCGGAGGAGGCCAAGGCTTACCTCATCTCCCAGATCGAATCCGAGGTCACTCACGAGGCGGCCATGAAGATCAAGGAGATCGAGAGCCGGGCCAAGGAGGAGGCGGACGCCAGGGCCCGGGAGATCGTGGGCACCGCCATCCAGCGCTGCGCCGCCGACCATGTGGCCGAGATCACCGTCAGTGTGGTACCCCTGCCCAATGACGAGATGAAGGGCCGCATCATCGGTCGGGAAGGCCGCAACATCCGCACCATCGAGACCCTCACCGGCGTGGATCTGATCATCGACGACACGCCGGAGGCCATCACCGTATCCTGCTTCGAGCCTGTGCGCCGCGAGATCGCACGGGTCGCCTTGGAGAAGCTGATCGCCGATGGGCGCATCCACCCCACCCACATCGAGGAGATGGTGGAGAAGGCCCGCCGGGAGGTGGACGCCGTGATCAAGAGCGAGGGCGAGCGAGCCGCCTTCGAGACCGGCGTCCGGGGACTGCATCCTGAGATCATCAAGGTCCTAGGCCGGCTCCACTACCGCACCAGCTACAGCCAGAACGTTTTGCAGCACTCCATCGAGGTCAGCCACATCGCCGGCCTCATGGCCGCGGAGCTGGGCGCCGACGTGACCGCCGCCAAGCGGGCCGGCCTGCTCCACGACATCGGCAAGGCATTAGACCGGGAGTTCGAGGGCACCCACGTCAGCCTGGGCGTGGAGTTCTGCCGGCGCTACAAGGAGCGGGAGGAGATCCTCCACGCGATCCAGGCCCACCACGGCGACGTAGAGTGCAAGAGCCTGGTGGCCTGCCTGGTCCAGGCAGCCGACGCCGTCTCCGCCGCCCGTCCCGGGGCCCGGCGGGAGAACCTGGAGAACTATATCAAGCGTCTGGAGAAGCTGGAGGAGATCACCGGGAGCTATCCCGGCGTGGATAAGTCCTACGCCATCCAGGCCGGCCGGGAGGTCCGCGTCATGGTCAAGCCCGAGCAGGTCAGTGAGGACCAGATGGTCATCCTGGCCCGGGACCTGGCCAAGAAGATCGAGAACGAGCTAGAGTACCCCGGTCAGATCAAGGTCCACGTCCTGCGGGAGACCAAGGTTGTGGAATACGCAAAGTAGTTTTACAGCCGGATATGACAGGAGGGACTGCCCGGACGGGCAGTCCCTCTTTGCTTTATGTTTTGCACTTCCGCCAGTTCCCAAAACGCAGGGCCGGCAGGGCCAAAGGCCCTGCCGGCTGCATCGTCTGTATGAAAGATACGAAAGACGCGTTCCTTACTTGCCGAAGCCCTCGATGATGTCCACGATCTCCGCGCCGATGCGCTTCTGGGCCTCCTTGGTGGCGGCGCCGATGTGGGGGGTGCAGGAGACGGCGGGGTGGCAGTAGAGGGCGGCATTGGTGGCGGGCTCGTCGGCGTAGACATCCAGGCCGGCGGCATGGATCTTGCCGCTGTTCAGGGCCTCCAACAGGTCCGCCTCGTCCACGTTGTCGCCCCGGCTGGTGTTGATGAACACCACGCCGTCCTTCATCTTGTCGATGTTCTCCTTGCGGATCAGCTTGACGCCGTTGAGGGAGGGGGTGTGGAGGGAGATGAAGTCGGAGCGCTCCAGCAGCTCGTCCAGCTCCACATACTGCATCCCCATCTGCTCCTCGATGCCAGGGACATGGTAGATATCCTGGGCGATGACGGTCATGCCGATGCCCTTGGCCATCCGGCCCAGAGCCTGGCCGATACGGCCAAAGCCGATGATGCCCAGAGTCTTGCCTCCCAGCTCGATGCCCTTGCCGTAGGCCTTCTTCTCCCATTTGCCTTCCCGCATGGTGTGGCCGGCGATGGAGATGTAGCGGGCGCAGGAGAGCATATGGCTCAGGGCCAGCTCCGCCACGGAGTTGGAGGAGGCCCGGGGGGTGTTCTTCACGGCGATGCCGTTCTCCTCGGCGTACTGGACATCGATGTTGTCCACGCCCACGCCGCCGCGGATGATGAGCTTCAAGCGGCTGCCCTTGGCCGCGTCGATATGGACCTTGCGGACCTTGGTGGCGCTGCGGACCACGCAGACATCGAAGTCCCGCAGGGCCGCTCCCAGCTCCTCGGGGGCGTAGAACTGCTCCACCACCTCGTGGCCGTTCTTCTTCAGCTGCTCCAGAGCGGTCTTATCCATCCCGTCAGTGACTAAAATTCGCATGATGCGTTTCCTCCTATCGACCTATCAAATTTCCGGCATATTCTTGTCGATCACGACGTTCCCGTCTCCGTCCAGCAAGGGCGTGATGCAGGAGATATCAAAGTCCGACCCGAAAGACGCCAGATAGTTGACGCCTGTCACCGTGTCGCGGATGATCGACAGACTGCACATGCCGATGCCGTGCTGCTCTTTTATGATGAACCGTTTCTCTTTTTTCTGATCGCCTTTACCGAACATCTCAGCCGTTCTCTGCCTCGAACTTCTTCAGGAACGCCACCAGGGCCTCCACGCCCTCCTTGGGCATGGCGTTGTAGACGCTGGCCCGGAGGCCGCCTACGCTCTTGTGGCCCTTCAGGTTGTCGTAGCCGGCGGCCTTGGTGGCGGCCACTACCTTGGCGTCCAGCTCCTTGCTCTCGGTGACGAAGGGGATGTTCATCAGGGAGCGGCAGTCCTTGTCCACGGTGCCCCGGAACATCTTGGAGCTGTCTAAGAAGTCGTACATGACCTGGGCCTTGGCGATGTTGCGCCGCTCCATCTCCTCCAGGCCGCCGATGCTCTTCAGGTACTTGAACACCTTGCCGCAGCAGTAGATGGCCCAGCAGTTGGGGGTGTTGTACATGGAGCCGTTGTCGGCGTGGATCTTATAGTCCATATACAGGGGGACCTTGGGGTCCAGGTCGTCCCGGATCAGATCCTCCCGGATGATGACCACCACCATACCGGCGGGGCCCACGTTCTTCTGGACGCCGGCGTAGATCAGGCCGTAGTCCGAGACGTTGCAGGGCTTGGAGAGGAACATGGAGCTCTGGTCGCTGACTAAGATCTTGCCCTTCGTATCGGGCAGCTTCTGCCAGGTGACGCCATGGATGGTCTCGTTCTCGCAGATGTAGACGTAGTCGGCGTTGTCGGGGATGGCACCGGCGTTGTCGGCGGGGATATAGCAGTAGTTGCGGTCCTTGCTAGAGCCTAAGACCACCACCTCGCCATACTTCTTGGCCTCGGCGATGGCCTTCTTGGACCAGGCGCCGGTCTCATAGTAGCAGGCCACGCCGTTCTTCATCAGGTTCATCGGGACCATGGCGAACTGGAGGGTGGCGCCGCCCTGGATGAAGAGGACCTTGTAGTTGTCGGGGATGCCCATCAGGTCCCGCAGGTCCTGCTCGGCCTCATCGATGATCTGCTGGTAGACCGGGGAGCGGTGGCTCATCTCCATGACGCACATACCGGAGCCCCGGTAGTTCATCATCTCGTCCCGGATCTCCTCCAGTACGCTCTCGGGCATGGTGGCCGGACCGGCGGAAAAGTTGTAAACGCGATCGTATTTCATGATCTCCTCCTGTACATATACCTGTCGGTTAGTCGGTGCAGCGCTGATAAGGATAGTATAGTACATTGGATGGAAATAATCAACAGGAAAACTAAAATTTCTTTCGATATGCTAAAAATTTTTTTGGAGCAACACACCTGCTTTTGGGATATAGACTTTGGACGGAGATCCTGCTATAATAAATCGATTTTAGGAGCAGAGAGTGGGATGTGCATGATGTCATGAGTATCCTGTTCGATCAGGAGAAAATCTGGGAGATCGAAAAACAGCATATCCGCAAGAAGGAGCGGGCCGAGGGGCGCGCTGAGGGCCGCGCTGAGGGGCAGGCCGAAGGCCGGGCTGAGGGGACAAGGAACGCTCTCTTAGGTTCCATCAGGGCTTTGATGGAGAGCATGGAGACCACGGAAGAACATGCAATGACCCTTCTGAAGGTCCCTCAAGAGGAATGGGATCAGTACAAAAAGCTTCTGGCTAACAGTTAAAGATGCAGACCGGCAAGCTGGGGCGGCTGACAGTCCTTGTCAGCCGCCCCAGTCTATGTACTTAGGTCTTCTTTTGGAACGCCCTGCGGCACTTAGGGCAGGTGATCTCGATCTTGCCCGCCCCCTTAGGGACCCGCAGCGTCGTCCCGCACTGCTTGCAGACGTAGTAGCGGCAGGTCCGCCGGTCCTGCCAGCGGCGGCGAAGGAGCGCCGTCCTGCTCCGCACCCGTCCCCGCAGGACCAGATACTGCTCCCGCTCCTGCCGCCGCCGGGGCAGATTCTTAGAACACATCCGAAAGATCGCGATGCCCAGGACTGCCCAGGCCGCCGCCCCGCAGATCCGCAGGGGCGGGAAGAGAGATAGGATGCACAGCAGCATCCCCAGCCGGGAGAGGAACAGGTTCAGCTCATCCGGCCCATAGCGCCCCTGCATCCACACCGCCATCCTTTGTATCCATCGCTGCATCATGCCACGACCCTTCCTATCTTGATACCTGTCATGGTAAACACTCTTTGCCCGTTTGTCAACTGTCCGGGGACATTGTTTTCAAAACATTCATATTGCGCTTACGATCTTAGGATACCCAGGAACTTTTTTCCGCCGCCGTCCGTCTAAAGGGACAGCAAACACGGAAAGGAGCGTCTTTCTTATGAAACGAACGATCGCGATGCTGCTGCTCCTGGCCCTGCTGGCCGGATGCGCCGCCCAGCCGGCGCCTGACGATCCCTCCTCTCCAAGCGGTCCCGATCCTGACCATGATGGGAGCGCCCCGGAGCCGGTCCAGGTCCGCCTGCTGGACTATGCCCTGGCCCAGCCGGAGTATCCCAGCTTCCCCACCAAGCCCGTTTTCCCGGAGAATGGCTCCGCCAGCGACTGGGAGGCTTATGACGCGGCCCTGCCCCAGTATGAGCAGGGCCTCTCCGCCCTCCGGGGCGAGGGGCTGCTGCCAGAGGAGAAGGATGCCCTCCGGCGCTTTGCCGCCGCCAGCCTGCCCCTGGCGCTGGCAGGACACGAGGGGGAGAACGCCGTCTACTCGCCGGTGTCCCTCTGGTCTGCCCTGGCCATGCTGGCCCCATGCGCCCAGGGGGAGAGCCGGGAGCAGGTCCTCACCGCCCTGGGGGTGGACCGCACGGAGGCCCTCCAGGACCAGGTGTCCCGCCTCTGGCGGAGCCTCTACACCGATGACGGCAACAACGCCCTGGTGCTGGCCAACTCCATCTGGCTCAACAGCGGCTTGAAGGGGCGGTATGTCCAGTCCACTCTGGACACCCTGGCCCAGAAGTATTTTGCCGGGACCTACGCCGTCCCCATGGGCACCCCGGCGGCGGACCAGGCCATCACCAACTGGATCTCCGAGCAGACCCACGGCCTGATCGGCGGCGGGGAGCCGGTGGTCCAGACCATCCCAGAGGCTGCCGCCCTTCTGGCCAGCTCCCTCTACTACCGGGCGGGCTGGACCGATTCGTTCTTTGAAGCGTTCAACACCCAGGACATCTTCACCGATGCCGCCGGGAACGAGGCCACCGTTGACTTCATGCGCAAGGGCACCTCCGGCGTCTTTCTGAAACGGGAGGGCTACCAGGCCGCCGAGCTGCCCACACAGCTGGGCTCCATGCTGTTCATCCTGCCGGAGGAGGGCGTGACACCGGAGAGCCTGCTCCAGGAGCCGGTGCTGCTGACGGGTCTGGAGGGCTGTCAGGACCTTCGGGAGGGCGATATCCACTGGTCCATGCCCAAGTTCGACGTGGATAGCAAGCTGGACCTGATGGACGCCCTGGACCGGCTGGGCATCACGGACCTGCTGGACCCGGCCCAGGCAGACCTCTCCGCCCTGACGGACCTGCCCGCTTACCTCTCCGGCGCGGAGCAGCTGAGCCGGGTGAAGGTGGATGAGGAGGGGGTGGAGGCCGCTTCTGTCACCATGCTGGCAGCCGCCGGCTGTTCGCTGCCGCCGGAACCGGAGGAGATCTGCGTCATGGACCTAGACCGCCCCTTCCTGTTCGCCATCCGTATGTCCGGCGTGCCCCTGTTCGTGGGCATCGTCAATCAGGTCGGATAGACCGAGAAGAGACAGGCTCTTAAAAGATAAAGGAGGTCCCGCCTATGAAACGACTGCTCACCGCGCTCCTGGTCCTGTCCCTGCTGGCCGGATGCGCCGGCCGCCAGCCGGCCTGCCGTGTCCTGGCCCAGCCGAAGTATCCCGACTTTCCCGCCAGGCCCGTCAAAGCGGAGGACGATTCCTCCAATGACCGGGATGCCTATGACACGGCCCTGGCCCAGTATAAGAAGGACCTTGCCGCCTTTCGGGGCGATGGTCTGCTGCCGGAAGAGAAGGATGCCCTCCGGCGCTTCGCCGCCGCCAGCCTGCCCCTGGCCATGGCAGAGCAGGAGGGGAAGAACGCTGTCTACTCCCCGTTGTCCCTCTGGCCCGCTCTGGCCATGCTGGCCCAATGCGCCCAGGGGGAGAGCCGGGAACAGGTCCTCGCCGCCCTGGAGATGGACAGTGTGGAAGTCCTCCAGGACCAGGTGTCCCGGCTCTGGCAGGAACTCTACACCGATGACGGGAAAAGCTCCCTGGTGCTGGCCAACTCCATCTGGCTCAACAGCAGCTTGAAGGGGCGCTACGTCCAGGGCACGCTGCACACCCTGGCCCAGAAGTACTTTGCCGGGGCCTACGCCGTGCCTATGGGTACCAAAACAGCAGATCAGGCCATCACCGACTGGATCGGCGAGCAGACCCGCGGCCTCATCGGCGGCGGGGGACCGGTGGTCCAGACCGAGCCGGAGACCACCGCCCTTCTGGCCAGTTCCCTCTACTACCGGGCGGACTGGCTCAGCCCTTTCATGGATATGTTCAGCCTCCCAGACACCTTCACCGATGCCGCCGGCAACGAGACCACAGTCGACTTCATGCACAAGGGCGATTCCGGCGTCTTTCTGAAACGGGAGGGCTACCAGGCCGCCGAGCTGGCCACAGAGCTTGGTTCCATGCTGTTCATCCTGCCGGAGGAGGGCGTATCGCCGGAGAACCTGCTCCGGGAGGACGTGCTGCTGACGGGCCTGGAGGGCTGTCAGGACCTTCGGGAGGGCGATATCCAGTGGGCCGTGCCCAAGTTCGATGTGGACAGCAAGCTGGACTTGAACGATGCCCTGGCCCGGCTGGGCATCACGGACCTGCTGGACCCGGATGTTGCGGACCTCTCCGCTTTGACCAATGTGGCTTCCTATATCTACGGCGTGAAGCAGATCAGCCGGGTGAAGGTGGACGAGTATGGAGTGGAGGCCGCCTCCGTCACCTACACGATGGCCGTTGGCAACGATATGCCGCCGGAGGATGTCTGCGTCATGGACCTAGACCGGCCCTTCCTGTTCGCGATCCATGTGGCCGGCGTGCCCCTGTTCGTGGGCATCGTCGAGCAGGTCGAATAAATTTTTCCACGCGCCCTATCCAACGGGCCTAGTTCGTGCTATACTAAGGAGGCTATCATCACAGTGGAAGGATGGATGGATATGAAAAAGTGGATCCTGCCCCTTCTGGCCGGGGCTTTTCTCCTGGGGCTGCTGGCTGGATGCGGTCAGACCGGCTCGATCGACAAGGAGGGCCCCGAGGAGGGGTCTCCGAACAGCGTCCAGGACGATGCCTCGAACGATGGCGGCACGGGCGAAGACTCCGCCGCCGCTCTGGGCAGCCTGGCCTCCTTCACGGCAACTACCGTGGATGGGGAGACTTTCACCCAGGACGATATCGCCGAAAAGGATGTGACCGTGGTCAACTTCTGGTCCCTGACCTGCGGGCCCTGCATCGCGGAGATGCCGGACCTGGCGGCCTTCGCGGAGGCGTTGCCGGACAACGTCCAGGTCGTCACCGTCTGCCTGGACGGGAGCCTGGACCTGGAGCGGACCCGGAACGTCCTCTCTGAGGCCGGTTTTCCCGGCGTGACCCTGGTGGCCGGCGATGGGGACCTCCAGGCCCTCTGCGGCAGCCTTCTCTATACCCCTACCACCGTCTTTGCCGACAGTGAGGGGACCCTGGTGGGCGAACCCATCATCGGCGGGCAGCGGGACCTGTCCGGGACCTTCTTAGAGGCGGTCAACCAGGTCCTGGCGGAGGGCGGAAAGGATGCGGTCAGCCTTGCGGACGCGTGACAGCTCTCTGCTGCGCCTGGGCCTGCTGGTCCTGGCCCTGGTCTTTCTGGGGGTGGGGCTCGCCCGGGGGGAGCAGCAGGAGGTGCTGGCAAAGGCGGTGCGGATATGTCTGGAATGTATCGGGATCGGGTGAGGGGCCCCAAAAAGCGGCGGCTCTCCTTCCAGCGGAAGGTCCAGCTGGCCGCGGCGGCACTGTTCAACGGCTACGCGGCGGGGTTCCAAAAGGGGAAGATCTTCACCAGCGGCAGCAAGGCCCTCTGCGTCCCGGTGCTCAACTGCTATTCCTGCCCCGGCGCCCTGGGGGCCTGCCCCATCGGCGCGCTGCAAACGGCCTTGGGGGCCCACCACCACTTCCCCTTCTATGTGCTGGGGACGCTGATGCTCTTCGGCCTGGTCCTGGGGCGGGTGGCCTGCGGCCTGCTGTGCCCCTTCGGCCTGGTGCAGGACCTGCTCCATAAGCTCCCCCTCCCCAAGGTCCGGGTGCCCAAGGGGCTGGACAGGCCCGCCCGATATTTGAAATATATCGTGCTGGCCCTACTGGTCCTTCTATTGCCGGCCTTCCTGCCTTCGGATACGGGGGTGACGCCGCCCCTGTTCTGCAAGTACCTCTGCCCTGCCGGCACCCTGGGCGGCGGGATCCCCCTGCTGCTGGCCGACCCGGCCCTCCGCTCGGTGGCGGGAGCGCTGTTCTCCTGGAAGGCAGCGGTGCTGGCGGCCATCCTGCTGGCCGCCGCCCTGGTGCGCCGGCCCTTCTGCAAGTACCTGTGCCCCCTTGGGGCGTTCTATGCCCTGTTCAGCCGCTTCAGCCTCTGCCGGATGGAGCTGGACGCCCACAGATGTGTCCAGTGCGGCCGGTGCGAGAGCATCTGTCCCATGGATATACGCGTCACCCAGGACCTCAGCGGCCCCGAGTGCATCCACTGCGGCCGCTGCCAGGAGATCTGCCCCACAGAGGCGATCTCCCGGTCCCTTGGCCGGCGGACGGCAGGTGAAAAAAACGGTCCCGAAGCGTCTAAATGACGCTCCGGGGCCGTTTGCCGTTTTGACACCCGTCCTAAGTCCTATGGATGCTCTTACCTATAATAGATATGTATACCTGGTCAGCCGCAAAGCTCCTTGGCGGCGGCGGCGATGTCCTTGGCCGTCAGGCCGAACTTCTCCAGCAGCTGGGCGGCAGGGCCGGAGCAGCCGAAGGTGTCCCGTACGCCGACCCGGCGGACGGGCGTGGGGCATCTCTCCGCCAGCAGGGCGCAGACCGCCTCCCCCAGGCCGCCGATGATGCTGTGTTCCTCACAGGTGACGACCCTCTTGCAGTCCCTGGCAGCCTGGAGCACCAGCTCCTCGTCCAGGGGCTTGATGGTGCAGAGGTTGATGACCCTGGCCTGGATGCCGGCCTGGGCCAGCAACTCCCCGGCCTGGACCGCCTCATTGACCAGCAGCCCGTTGGCGATGATGGCCACGTCCGTCCCCTCCCGGAGGACCTCGCCCTTGCCGATCTGGAACCGGAAGGTCGCCTCGTCATGGAACACGGGGACCGCCAGCCGGCCGAACCGGAGGTACACCGGTCCCTTGTGTTCATAGGCGGCCTTGACAGCGGCCCGGGCCTCCACATCATCGGAGGGGGAGAGGACCACCATGCCGGGGATGGAGCGCATCAGGGCGAAGTCCTCGCAGCACTGATGGGACGCGCCGTCCTCCCCTACGGAGATGCCGCCGTGGGTGGCGCCGATCTTCACGTTCAGGTGGGGGTAGCCGATGGAGTTGCGGATCTGCTCGAAGGCCCGTCCGGCGGCGAACATGGCGAAGGAGGAGACGAAGGGCACCAGCCCCATGGCCGATGCGCCAGCCGCCGCGGCCATCATATTCCCCTCGGCGATGCCGCAGTCGAAGTGCCGGTCTGGATAGGCTTTCTTGAAAACGGCGGTCTTGGTGGCCCCGGCCAGGTCCGCGTCAAATACGACCAGGTCCTCATGCTCTGCCGCCAGGGCGGTCAGGGCGTTGCCGTAGCTATCACGGGTCGCGATCTTCTTCACGTCTGCCATCTTACATCGCCTCCACTTCTGCCAGCGCCTGGCGCAGCTCGTTCATGGCCTGCTCATACTCCCCGTCGTTGGGAGCCTTGCCGTGCCAGCCGGCCTGGTCCTCCATAAAGCTGACGCCCTTGCCCTTGGTGGTCTTCATCACGATGGCGTAGGGCCGGCCCTTGGTCTCCCGGGCGTGGGCAAAGGCGGTCTCCATCTGCTCGAAGTCGTGACCGTCGATCTCCTCCACGGCAAAGCCGAAAGCCGCCAGCTTGTCCACGATGGGATAGGGGTCCATCACGTCCGACACCCGGCCATCGATCTGGAGGCCGTTGTTGTCGATGATGATGCAGAGGTCGTCCAGCTTATAGTGGTGGGCGAACATCAGCGCCTCCCAGACCTGGCCCTCCTGGATCTCGCCGTCGCCAAGAAGGGCGTAGACCCGGCAGTCCCGCTTCTGGATCTTGGCCGCCAGGGCCATGCCGGCGGCGGCGGAGACCCCCTGGCCCAGGGAGCCGGTGGACATATCCACGCCGGGCACCGTGTTCATATTGGGGTGGCCCTGGAGGTAGCTGCCCACCTGGCGGAGGGTCTTCAGGTCCTCCGCCGGGAAGAAGCCCCGGTCGGCCAGGGCGGCGTACAGGCCGGGGGCGGTATGTCCCTTGGAGAGGACGAACCGGTCCCGCCCCTCCCATTTAGGATCCTTGGGGTCGACACGCAGCTCCTTGCTGTAGAGATAGGTGAACAGGTCCGCGGCAGACAGGCTGCCGCCCGGATGGCCGCACTTGGCGCTGTGGGTGCCCTCGATCACACCCATGCGCACCCGGCAGGCCATCGCCATCAGGTCTTTTTTCTCATTGGCCGTCATGGTCGCTCTCCTTCTTTCCTTTAAGCTCGCCGCCTGGGGAACAGCGGCATAGTGATCGCTGTCCCTATTATAGTAGCTGCCGGGCAAAAAGGCAAGCCCTTCCTGGAAAAGAGGGCTATCCCCGCCGGCACCCCGCCAGGAGTCCCGCCGCTCCCAGCAGCAGGAGGAGCCCCTGGCCTGTCAGCAGCAGCAGGCCCCCTAGCAGGAGGAGCAGGGCCCAGGCGGTGACGGCGCTGAGGGTCCGGCAGAGCCGGTCCGCCGTCACTGGCTCCCAGAGCCAGGAGACCAGCAGATAGCAGATCCGCCCGCCATCTAAGGTGAGCACCGGCAGCAGGTTGAAGGCCCCCAGGAGGAAGTTGGCCCCGGCGAAGAGGTACCACCCCGGCCCCCTGGCCGACACCAGGGCCAGCAGCAGATTACACGCCGGCCCTGCCGCCACGGCGGCGATCTCCTGGGGATAGCTGAGGCGGGTCTGGATAGGGGCTCGGATCTCCACCCCGGCGGCAGTGAGGGCCACCCGCTCCACCGGCACATGGAACCAGCCCAGCACAGCCAAATGGGCCGCCTCGTGGCAGGCCGCCGCTGCCAGCAGCACCGGCAGCACGTCTAAAGCCCCCAGGGCCGCCGCCAGGGCCAGCAGCAGGAAGAAGCCCGGCTCCAGACGGAACTCAGTGGACCTCCACATAGTAGATCGGGTTCAGGTACATCCCGTCCCGATGGATCTCGAAATGGAGGTGAGGCCCGGTGGCGTCGCCGGTGTCCCCCACCTCCGCCACCTTCTCCCCCATAGCCACTGTCTGCCCAGAGGAGACGCTGATCTTGCTGCAATGGGCATACAGGGTGGTGATCCCCCCCTCGTGGTCGATCATCAGGTACTTCCCCAGGCTGGCCCCCTCCCCTACGGCCTTCACCACCCCGCCGGCGAAGGCGCCGATGGCGCTGCCCTTGGTGCCCGCGATGTCGATGCCGTAGTGGAACCGCTCCCCGCCGTAGATCGGATGCTCCCGCCAGCGGAAGGTGGAGGTCAGGGTCCCCTGGAGAGGGGTGGTGTGGGCAAAGGGGAAGATCTCCTGGGCCATGGTGACCTTCTCCGGCAGGGGCTGGGAGAAGAAGGTGTAGCTCTGGGTGACGGTCCCCTCGTCCTCCTCCGGCGGCGGCTGGGTCACCATGGGGTGGGCGGCCATGACGGCGTGGAGCCGGTCCGCCGCCGCCATGGCCCCCTTTTGGACCTGGGCGGCCCGCTCCGCCTCATAGCGGCTGGGGGCGAACACCGCCGTATAGGCCTCCTGGAGGGAATCCGACACCGGAGACTGGCCGGCGATGGCCCGTCCCACCGCGGAGAAGGCGGCGCGGAAGTCGGCGTCCTGGCCCAGCAGGCCCCCGGCGGTCCTGGCAAAGGGGGCGATGGACTGGGGCGAGAGCAGCTTCCATGCCGCCAGCAGCACGAAGATCCCACCGCAGATCACCAGCTGGACCATCCGCCGCCCGCCGCTGTCCCGCCGGCGGGCCGTCTGGTGGACCGTCCGGCGGGGACTCCGCCGGGGCGGCGGTCTGTGATACGCAGCCATAGGGCATCCCTCCTATCCCGTGATATGGCTATGGATATGTGCCGATGGGGCAGGATATGCCCTCAACTTTGATTCGCAAAGCCGGTCCCTCGATCTATGCGCAAAAATAGCCGTGACCCGCAGATCGTCACGGCTATCCTCAAGTGTGCTTCAAAAAGAGCGACAAACACAGGTATCATTATCTCCATGGTCTTCATCGTACCACAATATGGAATATGTAGCTCCGTTCATATATCCATACAGCCGGAGCGTCCCGCCAAGTCTAAGAGAATAGATCGCTTCCGCCTCAACTCTAAGCTCGATAAGTCTATCTCTCGCGCATTTATTGAGTTTCTCTGGAACGATGGAATGATTCTGCTTCTTTCCTTCTAAAAGGATCTGGCCCCACGTCATTTTTTCAAATTCCCGAAGCTTGGGGAAGATCTTATCCCAGAATCGATCCGCGAGCCGCTCCTGGCAAAATGCCTACTGGATACTTGAATCGACATCGCAGCTGGAAAAAGACCACGAAGGATGCGATCCATAAAATTTATCAGGATCTTCTGCTACTCGTATCCCAATGGACGGCGTCTCCCTTTGCTTTATGATCTTCTTCCTAGAGGCCGCCATAGTACATCGCCATACTTTCTTTTGTTATCACATTACTGCAAGCAGCTCCATCCGGCAAACCATCATGGGCCAGCTTCCAAGGCTCTTCCATATGCGTTAACTGGCTGAGCCATTGTGCATTTTTATCACCATAATACTCCAAGACTTTTTCTATCGTTTCTTTTTGGTTCGATTCTAAGTTTTTGCTATCCCCCTTCATCTCACTTGGCTTTACAGAAAACTGCCCTTGGCTGAACCGAAAGAGGCTCGGACAAACAGGACCATTTGCCCACGCTTGAAAATCTTCCATGAAAATAGGGGAATCATCCCATACAAGGGACCATGCCTGTGAATAGTAGCAGAGCTTTTGCAGCTTCATCGTAGACATCTCGCCGCTCTTCTCCAGTATATACTTTGCCACATCAAAAACAGTTGCCATACTGCACACCTCCAAAACGATCCGATTCATTTTCTTATCTATTGTATCACGACTCCCGGCTTTTTGTCTACTGATACCGCGCAAAATTTTCTCATCCGGCAGGGCGGGATATGCCCCAAAGTTCCCTCTTGCCAACGCCTGGAAGGGATGGTATAATAGAGAAAATAGGTGCGCGGGAACTTGTGGGGAGGTGTTGGGCATATGGCGATCAGCAAGTTTTTTTCCAAGATATTCAGTGCCGGGAAGGCCGAACAGGAGCAGAAAACAGATGTCCAGGAGGCGCCGCAGGAGACCGCCAAGGCCCCTGCCGTGCCGGAGATCGACCCAGCCCAGCTCCAGCTGCCCGGTGAACACGCGGTCAACAGGCTGTGGAGCCTGCGCTGCCAGGAGATGCCGGGCACGCCCATGCCACGGCTGAGTCTAGCTGGTCTGGAGGCCGGCGAGGTGGCCAAGGAGCTGCCGCGGCTGAATCTGGCCGTTACCTCCACGGCGAACAAGCGGATCGCCAAGACGGTCCCCAAGGACCTGGAGTCCCCGGTGCCCCCGATGGATGCCCAGGTGGTGGTGTTCCTTCCCATCAACAAGCTCTCCGCCTGGCTGCTGGTCTATCCCCCAGTGGCCGGCGGCCGGGAGCTGGACCAGGAGATGCTCCGCCGGGCCCTGAGCGAGAACAAGGTCTCCTTTGGCTTGGACGAAGCGCTCCTGGAGGCCCTGCCGGAGAAGATGGACCGCTACTTCCATCTGTACAAGGCCGCCCAGGGCACGGCGGCGGTCAATGGGACCGATGGGGCCATCGAGGACCAGTTCTCCCGGTCCTTCGAGCATACGCTGACGGTGGACGAGTACGACCGGGTGGACTACACCTCCCTGAACATCGTGCAGAACTGCGAGAAGGGGGACGTGATCTGCCGCATCATCGCCCCCACCAAGGGCGTCCCTGGCCGGACGGTGCTGAACCAGGAGATCCCCGCCCGGGACGGCCGGGCCATGGCGCCGCCCAAGGGGCGCAACACCGAGATCAACGAGGACGGCACCGCCCTGGTCGCCACCCTCTCGGGCCATGTGGAGTACACCAGCCGCAGCTTCCAGGTGAAGCCGGTGCTGGATATCCCGGGGAACGTGGACTACTCCACGGGGAACATCAACTTCTTGGGCGATGTCCATATCCATGGGGATATTTGCAGCGGATTCACCGTCCGGGCCGTGGGCAGTATCTATGTAGACGGCGCGGTGGAGGCCGGCACCACGGTGGAGGCCGGCGGGGACCTGATGGTGACCAAGGGCGTGGTGGGGAACAACCAGTCCGTGGTCCGGGCCCACCGGAGCATCTTCGCCAAATATCTGGAGAGCACCCACGTCTACGCCCATGAGAATCTGCAGACGGACTGCATGGTCAACTGCGAGGTCTACTGCGACGGCTCTGTCCAGGTCCGCTCCGGCCGGGGGATCATCATCGGCGGACGGACCCGGGCGGCCCACGAGGTCAGCGCCAACGTGGTGGGCGCCAAGTCCGAGTGCCTGACCTCCATCTACCTGGGGGGCCTGCCCTGCGAGGAGTTCGAGCGGGAGCTGGTCCAGCAGGAGCTGGAGGAGCTGGAGGCCCAGCTGGAGGCCGTGGAGCGCAAGCCCAACAGCCCCAATAAGCAGAGCCGCCTCTCCCAGCTGCGGATGAAGCTCTCGGTCAGCCAGATGAAGCTGGATCAGATTGACAAGAGCTTAGAGAAGCTGATGGCGGAGCGGGAGGACGGCAAGAACGATCTGCGGCGGCTGACCTTCGGTCTGGCCTATCCGGGCACAGAGATCACCATCGGCGACTGCGTGCGCCGCCTGGAGCAGGAATCCCGGCAGAGCACCGCCTCCCTGCTCAGCGGGGAGATCTGCCTGATCTGATATACGGCGTGTATAGACGCCCGTCTGAAAGGAGCGACTTTTATGGAACGGCAACGGATCATGGTCGTGGACGACTCCCAGACCGATCAGCTGACAACGGAAAAGCTGCTGGAGGGCACAGACTATGAGCTGGTCTCCTGCTGCTGGAACGGTCAGGAGGCCATCGAGGAGTATGGCACCATCCTCCCGGACCTGGTGCTGATGGATATCCTGATGCCGGAGATGGACGGCCTGGAGGCGGCGCGGATCATCCTGGAGGACCACCCGGACGCCAAGATCGTCATGATCTCCTCTCTGTGTGATGACGACACCTTGGACGCAGCGGACGCGATCGGGGTCAGCGGCTTCCTCAGCAAGCCCCTGGACCGGGAGCATCTGCTGGCCACCCTGGAGGAGGTCCTGGAGGGAGAAGGCCCCTGCTGAAAACAGGAACGCCGCGCCGGAAGATCTCCGGCGCGGCGTTTTTTGTTCTGTCATGTGCGGGAAAAGCTGCTTATGTCAGCCGGCCAGCGGGCGGCGGGCGCCCACATAGTGGCCGCTCCAGTAGCTCTCAGACAGCTCATTGATCAGGACATAGCCTGTCCGGGAGGAGGAGGCGTGGACGAACTTGTTGTTGCCGATGTAGATCCCCACATGGGAGGCACCTTTGGAGCTGACCCGGGTATCCCGGAACAGCACCAGGTCCCCCATCTGCAGATCCTCCTTGGCCACGGCGGGGCCATCGTTCAGCTGGCCGGAGGCCGTGCGCTCCAAGGAGACGCCGAACTGGGCGTAGACATAGCTGGTGAAGCCGGAGCAGTCAAAGCCAGTCTCGGGAGAGGACCCGCCGTAGCGGTAGCGGCAGCCCAGATAGAGGCAGGCCGTGTCCACGATCTGCTGCTGGACACAGGGGGCCTCGGTCTTCCCCTCCTCCGCCTGCTGCTCCTCCGGCGTCTCCGCCTGGGGGACCGCCTCGGCGCCGTCCTCGCCCTCCTCCGCGGGGGTGAAGTCCACATAATCGCTGTGGATATACCCCGTCTGATCCGCCAGGGTGATGACATACCACTCGTCCTCGACCCCCTGGATCTTGACCTCCGTGCCGGCCGCCAGCTTGCCCAGCACCGCGGCGCTGGTACTGGGGGCCTCCCGGACCCGCAGGTAGGTGTTGACCTGGATCGTACCGGTCCCGATATCGGCGGCAGCGGCGCTCATCGCCAGCAGGACGGCCCAGGCGGCCAGCAGGACCGCCGCTCTCATCAGCTTTTTCATCCTTCGTCTCTCTCCTCTTTCGTGTTCGGTCGTTTACGCCTTCAGCGCCCGCTCCAGCCAGATGGAGCCGATATCCATAGCGGCATAGAGGCTGTCCTTCTCGCTGCGCTTCTGCACCCGCTCCTTGCTCTTCAGGTCCGGCGCGGTCAGCTGCAGCTCGATGGAGACCCGGGTCGCCACCTCCATGTCCTGCTCTTTCTTGCTGCTCTTCACCTGCATCAGGATGATATATTTATCCGCCATAGAGCCGTAATAGATCATATTGCCCACCCGGCGCAGAGGCCGGCCCTTGTACACCAATCCCTCCGCCTTCTTGTTTCCTGCCATACACTGCCCATCCTTTCTACAGCCGCCCTTCCAGACGGCTTCTCGATCGTTACTCTTGTAACCGTATTGTAACATTTGTCCACTGATTTGTCAATATTGTTTTATCCTGGTCAGCCCGGTACCCCTGTTCCTCTGTCCTCCATAAAAAAAGATGAAAAAATTTGGAAAACCATTTGTAAAAGAGAGGGATATGTTGTATAATGAGAGCAACTGAGATCTGGACCTTTGCCCAGGGGCACATCTGTGCTTTGAGAAGGAGATATTTCCATGGAACTGACTGAAAGCTTCATCCTCTCCCAGGCCCCCAACCCGGCCGCCGCGGAGAACGGCCGCAAGCTCTCCCGGAAGGGCAGCTTCTCCGGCCACCACAAGGACGCCGGCGGCACCCTATTCTGGGCGGACTGCGCCGGCAGCGGCAAGACCCCCTACCACGTCTCCATCGACCTCTCCGGCGGCGGCGACCCGGTGTGCCGCTGCTCCTGTCCCAGCCGCCAGTTCCCCTGCAAGCACGCCTTGGGGCTCTACTTCGAGATGCTGGCGGAAAAGGACTTCGCTGTCGCCGACATCCCCCAGGACATCGCCGAGAAGCGCCAAAAGCAGGCCCAGCGGGCGGAAAAGCAAGCGGAGCGGCGGGAGAAGGCCGCCAAGTCCCCGCCCAAGCCCGCCAGCGCCGCCGCCCAGAAGAAGAAGCTGGACAAGCAGCTCCAGGGGCTGGACCAGGCAGAACGGATGGTGGACGAGCTGCTCACCGCCGGCGTGGCCACCATGGCCGGCGCCTCGGCCCAGACCTATGAGAAGCTGGCCAAGGAGCTGGGCAACTACTACCTCACCGGGGCCCAGACCGCCTTCGAGCGCATCGCCCTGACGGTGCGGAGCATCCAGAAGGACCCGGAGCAGGCGGAGCAGTGCTACGCCCAGGCCCTCCAGATCCTGATCGCCCTCCACTCCACCATCAAGCGCTCCAGGGCGTTCCTCCAGCAGAAGCTGGACGCCAAGGCGTACTCCGCTGAGGACACGGTCCTCTTCGAGGCCATGGGGGGCGTCTGGCGGCTGGAGGACCTCCATGCCGTGGGGGCCTATCGGGAGAACGTCCGGCTGGTGCAGCTGGCTTTCGATGTGTCCTATGACGAGGCCAAACGGGAGTATGTGGAGCGGGGCTGGTGGATCGACTTGGGCACCGGCCGCATCGACCAGACCCGGAACCTGCGCCCGGTGAAGGCTATGAAGTACATCAAGGCGGAGGACAGCCGCTTCGACCTGCTGGAGGTGCCCATCCTCTACACCTACCCCGGCGAGGGCAGCTGCCGCATCCGCTGGGAGGACTGCGCCTCCCGGTCCATCACACCGGAGGAGCAGGCCGCCCTCCCCGCCTTGGCCCAGCCGGACCTGGCCGCGGCGGTGAAGATGGTGAAGGGACAGATCAAGAACACCCTGCTGCCCAAATACGCCCCGGTGCTGGTGCCCATCGGACAGCTGGGGACCGTGGGGGAGGAGTTCGTGCTGGAGGACGCCGCCGGCGGCCGCATCCAGCTCCGGGACCGCCGGGAGGACGGGGCGGACCATGCCTCCACCGCCCGGCTGGCCATGCTGCCGGAGGCCGTCCCCCCTGGGAGCGCCCTCTTCGGCCTGATGTTCTACGACAACGCAGACGGTCACATCTGCCTGCATCCCTACAGCCTGGTGACCCCCCGGCAGACCATACGGCTGTTGTATTGACACCGCCTTCCTGGGAAAAGTGCCGCCCAAAGGGCCTTTTCCCGCGCTCTTCCGATCAGCCCCCGGCCAGCCGCGGCAGCGCGGCAGTGACGATCGACCAGATCGACCAAATTGATCAAAGGAGTGGGGACCATGCCAAATTTGCAGCCCCTTTATGATATAAAAGAACGGCTGGAACACGCCGCCATCGCCGGCACCAACCTTCTTTCCGAGGACTTCCGCCTCACCCGGGCCGCCGAGGCCCTGACGCCTCTCGCCAAAGCGAGCCCCGTTTTCGCCAAGATCGACGCCGGGGTCCGCACCCTGCTGGCCGCGCCGCCGGAGGGCCGCTCCACCGCTCTGCTGGACACGCTCTCCCTGGTGGACGCCGTGGCCTACACCCAGGGCGTCACCGGCTGTCCCGGCGACCTCATGCCCCTGCCCCCCGGCAGCGGCGTCATGCGCCCGCTCTCCTACGGGCAGCTCCACCCCCTGCTGGAGGCCCTCACCGGCACCGGCGGCGGCCGGGCCAGCCTGGTCCAGTCCAGGTGGGAGGCCGACCCGGAGCAGTTCCGGGACTTCCGCATCCTCCCCGCCGTCATCGCCGGCCTGGGCGACAGCTACGGCGGCCTGGCGGACCTGAACGCCCGCATCCTCACCGCCATGGGCCCCGCCATCCTGCCCCGCTTGCAGGAGGGGTTCGACCCAGCCGGCAAAAAGGACATGGTCCGCCGGGTGGAGGTCATCGCCAAGGCCGGCGGCAGCAGCGCCGAGCCCTGGCTCCGCCAGATCCTCCCCCAGGCCAAAAAGGACGTGCGGGAGGCCGCGATCGACGCCCTGCGCCCCTATCTCTCCACCCAGGAGCTGCTGGAGATGGCGGTGACGGAGAAGGGCAAGTGCCGGGAGGCCGTCCTCCGGGGCCTGGCCCAGCAGGAGGGGGAGGCGGTCAAGACCTTCTGGCGGGAGGAGGCCCAGCGCCGTACCGGTACCCACGAATTTCTGCGGGACGCCAGCTCCTCCATCGCCTCGGACCTGGTGGCGGAGCAGCTGCGCCGCCTGTTCGAGACCGGCTTTGCCGAGGGCTGGCCCGGCCCTACCGGGTTCCTACAGTCGGTGGCGGACTGGCTCCATGCCGCGGAGGGCAAGACCTCTCCGGCTATGATCGACTTCTGGCGCTGGATCGACAGCCGCTATGACGATGTGCCCTCCACCCTTAACAAGACCGGCCGGTTCACCGACCTGAAGACCGCCGTGCCCACCACCCTGCTGGACAGCCTCCTACGGGCCGGCCCCGGTCCGGTGGCGGAGGTGTGCTGGGAGCTGTATCAAAAGCGGCCGGATGAGCCCCGCTATCTGCCCTTCGGCTTCCTCGCCGCCCTGCTGCAAAAGCCGGCGGCGGAGGTCTACACCCTCTTCGCCCCCTACCTCCTGCTGGAGGACAGCACCCCCCTCCACCGCCGGCAGAGCGACGCCCTCCTTGGCGTCATATCCCACGTCAGGTGGTCTAAGGAGAAGGGGCGGCAGTGCGTTTCCGCGAGCTTCCCCGTGGCGGAGCCCATGGACCCCCGCTGGTTCGACCGGCTGGCCCAGGTCCTGCTCCACGGCCCCGTGAGCCGGGAGAGCCAGTATACCGCCCTGGTCACCGGCGAGGTAGTGGAGGTCCACGACAGCGCTGTTCTTTGTATGGCCGACCCAACGGACCCGGCTGTCCGCATCAGCATGACTTCCCTTATCCACTCCCGGATGACCCAGCTCCCCCTCGGGCACTACAGCCGCTACGGCACCCCCTGGATGACCTACAGCTCCTATCTGCTCCAGTTCGGCGGCAGCCTCCGGGGCGTGCTGGCGGAGAGCATGACGCTCTGCACCAAGCCCATCTATGTCTATTACATCTGGAAATTCTTCGACGACTACCGGGACCTCCTCACCCCGGCGGAGACCGCCGATGTGCTGGAGGAGCTCGGCCAGGGCATCCAGGCCAAGCATATCCTGGTGGACCAGGACGATATCGCGGAGAAGGCCATCCCCTATACGATCGCGGAGCTGCGGGCGGGCAGGGCCTACCCGGAGTGGAGCGTCTGGTGGGATATGCGCCCGTAAAACGACTATTTTTGAAAGGGGGCCAGCCTACCTATGGCGAACCTACAGCCTCTATATGACGTGAAGGAGCGGCTGGAGCACGCGGCGATCGCCGGTACCGGCCTGCTGGGGGAGGATTTCCGCCTCAGCCGCGCCGAGGAATCCCTGGCCCCTCTGGCCAAGGCCAGCCCGGTCTTTGCCCGGATCAGCGGCGAGCTGGCGGGACTGCGGACCGCCCCGCCGGAGGAGCGGAGCCGCCGGCTGCTGGACATCCTGTCCCTGGTGAACGCCGTGGCCTACACCCAGGGCGCCACCGGCGCGGAGGGGCCCCTATGCCCCCTGCCCGTGGGCGGCAGCGCCTACCGCCCCGCTGCCTACAGCCAGCTCCACCCCCTCCAGGAGGCCCTCGCCGGCACCGGCGGAGGGCGGATGGCCCTGATCCAGTCCGCCCGGGAGGCCCACCCGGAGCTTTTCGCGGACCTCCGGGTCCTGCCGGCCCTGATCGCCGGCCTGGGGGAGAGCTATGCCGAGCTGGCGGACCTCCATTTCGACATCCTCCGCTCCCAAGGCCCGGCGGTCATCCCCCGGCTGAAGGAGGGCTTCGACCCCGCCGGCAAGCGGGACATGGCCCGCCGGGCCGCCCTGATCGACGCTCTGGGCGGGGCGGCGGAGAACGACTTCTATCTCTCCCAGCTGCCCCGCTCCCGCCGGCTGGTGCGCGCCGCCCTGCTCTACGCCCTGCGGCACCACAGCGCCAACGGGCCCAAGCTCGTCGCCCTGTGCCGGAGCGAGCGGGGGGACAACCGGGCCGCCGCCCACTGGGCCCTGGCCCGGTCCGAGGCCCCGGAGGCCTTGGACTACTGGCGGAGCATGGAGGACAAGGACGCCCTCCTGGGCTATATGCGCCTCTCCTCCTCCGGCACTGCCACCGCCGTCACGGCGGAGCTGTTCCATGAGGCCCTGGACCGCCTGGCCCAGGACCCGGCCCTCCCCCTGACCCAGGCCCTCTGGGAGCGGATCGACCGGCTGCGGCTGGCCCTGGAGGGCAAGAGCGGGCCGGCGGTCTGCGGGTGCTACCAGCAGGCCGCCGCCCTGGGGACGGCCCTGGACCGGCCCATGGAGGGGCGGGACAAGCTGGGGAAGAGCAAGCCCTTCGCCTTCGTGTGCGTCCCCTATTCTGATATCTTCCACGGCTTCCCCTTCAGCCAGATGATGCCCCTGACCCTGAACAACGCCCTCCTCCTCTCCCCCGCGCCGGACCTCCTGGCCCTGGCGGAGGAGCTGTTCGCCCGCTATGGCGGGCTCTGGATCGTCCCCTATCTGACCGCCGCCCTGCTGACGAAGAGCAGCCAGGAGGCGGGGGCCCTGGCGGAGACCTACCGGCAGGACCTGTGCCGACAGGACGGACAGGGCCGGACGGCCCTCTATGCCCTCCTGGTCCAGCTGAACTGGGTGGAGAAGCGGGGGCAGTACGCCTTCCTCCATCCGGTCCGCGACCCGGCCCCCACCGGCGGGATCTGCCCGCCGGCCTGCCGCCCCCTGGCCGGTCCCCTGGCGCCCGTCTGGTCCGGTCTCCTGATGGAGGCGGGGGAGGACCGGTGCCTCCAGTACCTGCTGGACCCGGCGGACCCAGCGATGCGGGAAAAGCTGGGGACCTACTTCTACCGGCAGGCCGTCAGCGGCGGCAAGCTGCCCCTCTCCAGCTACTTCGACCTGCTGCGCGCCTGCGGCTGGACCAAGTGGACCGGCCTGCTGCCCCAGTGGGTCCGGCAGAGCGGCGAGCTGCGCTACTATACGGTCATGACCATCCTGCGGGAGCTGCCCCTCTCCGACAGGGAGAAGGCGGCGGAGCTGCGGCGGCTGGACCAGATCGCCCGGGAGCACCTCGTCCGGGGCCGGACCGGCCAGCGGCTCCGGCTGGACTGGCCCGAGGCTCTGGTCAAGCGGCAGCTGGAGTCCTGGGAGGGCACTGTATGACACCGGAGATCCTATTCTTTTTCAACGACCGCCCCGGCGCCCTGCCCCTGTACGAGCGTCTGGAGGCCCAGCTCCTGGCGGAGATCCCCGATGTCCAGATCAAGGTCCAAAAGACCCAGATCACCTTCCGGGTCCGCCGGGGCTTTGCCGCCGTGTCCTTCCTGCCGGTCCGCAAGGGCCGTCCGGCGGACTACATCACCGTGACCTTCGGCCTGGACCACCCGGCCGCCTCCCCCCGGATCGACGGCCTGGTGGAGCCCTATCCGGGCCGGTGGACCCACCATGTTCTGGTCGCCTCGCCGGAGGAGATCGACAGCGAGCTGATGGCCTGGCTCCGGGAGGCGGCGGCCTTCTCGGCAGGAAAGCGGTGAGGGGCGGCTGCCGTATGCCCGAGCGGCCCTCTTTTCTCAGATATCCCACCAAAAATACGCGTAAAGGAGTGTTTGCCTATGTCCACCAATGTCCAGCGGCTGCCCGCGGAGGAGCTCTACCAGCGGGAGCTGGAGGCCCTCATCTCCGCGGAGCATGACGCCGTGCCCACCGGCTGGCGCCTGTCCCCCCGGTCGGTGCTGATCTACCTCACCGGCGGGGAGACGGTGAAGGGCGTGGAGATCACCCCCAAGTATATGGGCAACCGCCGCCTGGTGGAGATCGCCATCGCCACCCTGGTGACGGACCGGGCCCTGCTGCTGATCGGCGAGCCGGGCACCGCCAAGAGCTGGCTCTCGGAGCATCTGGCCGCCGCCATCAACGGCGATTCCACCAAGGTGGTCCAGGGCACTGCCGGCACCACCGAGGAGCAGATCCGCTACTCCTGGAACTACGCCATGCTGATCGCCAAGGGCCCCAGCCCGGAGGCCATGGTGAAGAGCCCGGTCTACCGGGCCATGGAGACCGGGACCATCGCCCGGGTGGAGGAGATCTCCCGGTGCGCCAGCGAGGTCCAGGACGCGCTGATCTCCATCCTGTCGGAGAAGCGGCTGAGCGTGCCGGAGCTGGGGATGGAGGTCCCCGCCCAGAAGGGCTTCTCCGTCATCGCCACCGCCAACACCCGGGACAAGGGCGTCAACGATATGTCCGCCGCCCTGAAGCGGCGGTTCAACATCGTGGTCCTGCCCACCCCCGCCGACATGGCCACGGAGATGGAGATCGTGCGGACGAGGGTGGCCCAGCTCTCCGCCGGACTGGACCTCTTCGCCGCCCAGCCGGATGAGGACACGGTGGAGAAGGTGGTCACCATCTTCCGGGAGCTGCGCTTTGGCGCCACCCTGGACGGCAAGCAGAAGCTCAAGACCACCTCCGGCGTCCTCTCCACCGCCGAGGCCATCTCCCTCCTGGCCAACTCCATGGCCTTAGCCGGCAGCTTCGGCAGCGGCTCCATCTCCGCCAGCGACCTGGCCGCCGCCCTCCAGGGGGCTGTGATCAAGGACGAGGAGAAGGACAAGGTCTCCTGGAAGGAGTACCTGGAGAACGTGATGAAAAAACGGGGCAGCGCCTGGCTCCCCCTCTACCGGGCCTGCCGGGAGCTGGGGTGATGAAGGGCCAGCTCTTCGGGGTGCGCCACCTGTCCCCAGCGGCGGCCCACCATCTGCGCCAGGCCCTGGACCGGGCTAGACCGGAGCTGGTGCTGGTGGAGGGGCCCAGCGATCTGAACGAGCAGATGCCCTGGCTCTGCCACCCAGAGACCAGGTTCCCGGTGGCCATCCTGGCCTACACCAAGGCCCCGCCGGTGCGCACCATCCTATACCCCTTCGCCGTCTACTCCCCAGAGATCCAGGCCATCCTCTGGGCCCACGAGCACAAGGTGCCCTGCCGGTTCATGGACCTGCCCTCGGGGGTCTTTCTGGCCCTGGCCCAGGTCCAGCCGGAGGAGGCGGAGGAGGAGAGCGGGGACACCACGGAGGCGGTCTACCGCCGGCTGGAGACCCTGACCGGCGAGGACCACGACACCTTCTGGGAGCGGCACTTCGAGCAGACCGCCGGCAGCTACCAGGACGCCTGCAACGCCTTCGGCCAGCAGCTGCGGCTGACCGCCGCCGATGATGAGCTCCAAACGGCGGAGACCCTGGTCCGGGAGGCCTATATGAAGCGGGCGATCTGCCAGGCGGTGGCGGAGGGGGTGCCGGAGGAGAAGATCTTCTGCGTCTGCGGGGCCTTCCATGTGGAGGGACTGCGGGAGAACGCGCCCATGACCGATGAGGAGGAGGCCGCCCTTCCCTGCTTGGACTGCGCCGCCACCCTGATGCCCTACTCCTACTACCGCCTCTCCTCCCGGTCCGGCTATGGCGCGGGCAACAAGGCCCCGGCCTACTTCGAGCTGGCCTGGGAGGCCCTCCAGAGCGGCAGCCTGGAGAACGCCGCCTACCTCTACCTGACCCGGCTGGCCAAGGCCCACCGGAAGGCGGGGAACCTGGTCTCCTCCGCCGAGGTCATCGAGGCCATGCGCCTCTCCCAGGTCCTGTGCCGCCTGCGGGGCAGCCCCTATCCGGCCCTCCAGGACCTGCGGGACGCCTCTGTGGCCACCATGGGCCACGGCAGCTTCTCCGAGCTGGCCGTAGCGGCGGCGGACACGGAGATCGGCAAAAAGATCGGCTACCTGCCGGAGGGGGTCAACCGGACCAGCGTCCAGGAGGACTTCTACCGGCAGCTGAAGGCCCTGCGGCTGGAGAAGTTCCGCTCCGCCGAGGCCCAGCGGCTGGACCTGGACCTGCGGGAGAAACTGAACGTCCGCTCCGCCGGGGCGGCCCTGATCGACCTCCACCGATCCTTCTTCCTCCACCGCCTGCGGGTCCTGGGCATCCACTTCGCCACGCCCCTGCCCTCCCGGCAGGAGGGGGCCAACTGGGGGGAGTATTGGGAGACCCGGTGGACGCCGGAGGCGGAGATCGAGATCGTGGAGTCGGCCCTGATGGGGGACACCATCGAGGGCGCGGCCGCTTTCGCTTTGAAGGAGCGGGCGGACGGCAGCAGCCGCATCCAGGAGGCCGCCGCCATCTTCCATGACGCCTTCCTCTGCGGGATGCCCGCTGCCGCCTCCCATGCCCTGACGGTGCTCCAGAGCCTCAGCGTGGACGCCGCCGCCCTGGCGGAGGTGGCGGAGACCGCCTCCCGTCTTAGCCTGGTGGCCCGGTACAGCGACCTGCGCCGGTTCGACCACAAGCCCATCCTCCCCCTGCTCCACCAGCTCTACCTCCGGGCCTGCCTGACCCTGGAGGATGCCTGCATCTGCGACAGCAAGGCCGCCCTGGCGGTGACGGACGCCATGGACAAGCTCAACGCCCTCCAGCTCAACCACGACTTCCTGGAGGAGGACCGGTGGCTGGAGCTGCTCTCCACCGTGTCCGACCGGGACGACCTGAACACCCGCTGCTCCGGCTTTGCCATGGCGATCCTGCTGGAGCGGGGCAAGGCCGACGAGGCCCTGCTGGCCCGGGAGGTCTCCCGGCGGCTCTCCCCCGGTGTGCCGGCGGAGCTGGGGGCCGGGTGGTTCGAGGGGCTGGCGGGGAAGAACCGCTACGCCCTCATCGCCCGGCTGAGCCTGTGGCGGCACCTGGACAGCTACCTCTCCACCTTGGACGAGACGGACTTCCGCCGGGCCCTGGTCTTTCTCCGGCGGGCCTTCGCCGACTTCTCCCCCACGGAGAAGAACGACATCGCGGAGAACCTGGGGGAGATCTGGGGCGTGGACGCCAGCCAAGCGGCGGAGCTGCTGATGCGGGACACCACCGCCGAGGAGAAGGAGATCCTGGACGGACTGGACGAGTTCGATTTTGACGACATTTAAGGAGGAAGCCGCGATGGAACAACAAATGACCCGCTGGCGGCTGATCCTGGGGGCAGAGAGCCAGGCGCGCTTCCAGCGGATGGGGATCGATGGCCTCAGCCAGGAGGAGCTGCTGATGGACGGGGCCCTCTCCGCCATCTATGGCGGCACCGGCGCCGCCGGCGGTCCAGGCGCGGACCACAGCCCCAGCGCCCCCCATATCTCCAAATGGCTGGGGGACCTGCGCGCCCTCTTCGACCCGGAGATGGTGGCAGTGGTCCAGAACGACGCCATCGAGCGGAAGGGCTGGAAGCAGCTGCTGCTGGAGCCGGAGCTGCTGGAGGGGCTGGAGCCGGACCTGAACATGGCCTCCACCCTGCTGATGCTGAAGGACCAGATCCCCAAGAAGTCCAAGGAGGCCGCCCGAGCCTTCATACGCAAGATCGTGGAGGCGATCGATAAGATGCTGGCGGAGGACGTCCGCCGGGCGGTGACCGCCGCCCTGAACCGCCGGGCCCACTCTCCCCTGCCCTCCGCCGCCGCTATCGACTTTCCCTATACGATACGGCGCAATCTGCGCAACTACAACGAGGAGTTATCGACCATCATCCCGGAGCGGGTCTACTTCTTCGACCGCTCCAGCCGGGTCAACCGCTGGCACGTCATCTTGGATATCGACCAGAGCGGCTCCATGGGCCAGTCCATCATCTATTCCTCGGTGATGGCCTGCATCCTGGCCTCTATGTCCGCCGTCTCCACCAGCGTGGTGGCTTTCGACACGGAGATCATGGACCTGACCCCCCTCTGTGCCGACCCGGTGGACCTGCTCTTCGGGTTCCAGATGGGGGGCGGGACGGATATCGCCAAATCCATCGCCTACTGCCAGAGCCTGGTGGAGACCCCCTCCAAGACCCTCTTCTTCCTGATCTCGGACCTGATGGAGGGGGGCAACCGGGCGGCGCTGCTGCGGCGTCTGGAGGAGATGAAGGACGACGGGGCCACCGTGATCGTCCTGCTGGCCATCGCCGATGGCGGCCGGCCCTTCTACGATGAGCAGACCGCCCAGCGGATCGCCGCCATGGGCATCCCCTGCTTCGCCTGCACGCCGGAAAAGCTGCCGCTGCTGCTGGAACGGGCCCTGAAGGGCCAGAGCCTGGAGGAGTTGGCCAAAAAGACTACCAAGTCATAGGAAAACGGACCGTGTATCCAATAAGCAACAGTAAAAAGTCTCTTTTCTCTTTCGTGTTGAGAAACGCTTATAATAATTTCCCATCGTCAAAATGACGGAATGGGCAGCGAGCCAGGGATGGCTCATTGCCCGAAAAACGGAAATTTGTACCGCTCACCAGTGCAGCACACATTTACCAGTGGCGCCCTCAAATTTCCAGAGTAAAAAGTACCTGTTTTTTGCATCTAACTCTATTGTGCTCGTAGGGGACCGCCGGTTTAACTCTACTAACGGTTCCTTTTTTGTATTCAATAGAATCACCTTTGCATCTCCCTTTGATAACTGCGTATCCAGAGTAAATTTATATGTCCTGCTTTCAGAAAACCTTCCCATGTGTTTGATTCAGCCAGTGCAAGAATCCAAAGTCACTTTATCTGCATCTCGACAGGGACGAAACACAAATAGGATTGCAGTAATGCATTTTGATACGGCGATGCTCCGAAAATATTGCCATATATTCAATGTCCTACCCCTCCAATCCTAAAGTCAGATCCCGGTTTGTCAACCGATTATATCACGAACTTTTTTCTGCTTCAAGTGGCTGTTCGTGAAATCGCCAATGGCTGGAGCCGCCAACACGAAAGAGAAAAGGGACAGTAAAAAACATCTATTGACAAGACAATAAGAATTGCGTATACTAGAAATGTAGCAATGCTACAAAGCCTGCTAAACAGGCCCCTGGTAGTAAGCTCCCCAAGTATACGGGGCAAGCTGAATCCTGGGGCCTTATTATTTTTGTAAGGATGTGATCTCGGTGTCTAAAACAGCGATCCTGATCGATGGTGGCTTTTACCGCAAACGGGCCAAACATCTTTGGGGCGAGAAAAGCGCAGAAGACAGGGCCAAGGAACTGGAAGCATATTGCAAAGCGCATTTATACCATCAACAAAAACGGGAGCCAAACAGGCAGTTGTATAGAATATTTTATTACGACTGTTCTCCTATCGGCCGTAAGAGCGTATACCACCCTCTCACTCAAAAGAATGTGGACTTAGATAGATCCGATACATATACTTGGTCTACCATTTTTCTTGCTGAATTGAAACACCGGCGAAAGTTTGCGCTCCGTCTCGGTGAGCTGTCAGAGCAGATGTATTATAATCTTCGGCCCGAGGTCACAAAAAACTCATGCAAAGGAAGATCAGCATCGAGGATCTAAGTGAAAAGGATTTTGTTTTTGTCGCCCAACAGAAAGGGGTCGATATGCGAATCGGCATCGATATCGCTTCTATGACTTATAAAAAGCAGGTAGATCAAATGATCTTGATCGCTGGTGACAGCGATTTCGTTCCGGCTGCAAAAATGGCCCGCCGCGAAGGGATCGATCTCATCTTAGATCCAATGTGGGCCGATATCAGGCCCAGCTTATTTGAACATATCGATGGTCTAAGTTCGATGTGGGGAAAAAGGCCGACTGCGCCCAGCCCAACAGATGGTCCCTAATAAAAGGAACCTATTGGGGAGGAAAATGTCGAATGCAAAGTGGACCGCCCCAGTAAAAACGGACAATAGACAAAAGGCCCCCTGTGTAGAATAATAACTACATAGGGGGCCGTATCGTTTATCCGATGGTCTATCCGCTATTTTTTCTCGATCCGCAGTCCGATCAGCGCCATATCCGGGTCGAAGGCCACCTCGAACAGCACCCGCCGCTTCTCGTACTTGGCCAGCACCACCGCCACGGCGAAGTCCTCTCCATCGCTCTCCCGGCCGGTGGCCATGGCGTCATCGATCTCCTTGTAGGCCCCCGCCTTGGCCGCGGCGGTCTCCAGCAGCGTGCGCAGCTGGTCCCCTGTGACGGAGATATCCTCCCGGAACGCCTCCGCCACGGCGTCATACTCCCCCCGGACCAGGGAGATGACCACCTCCCGGCCAGCGTCCAGCACGGTCTCCTCCTCCATCCCCTCCGGCAGGGGCTTGCCCTGACAGCCGGTGAGGACCACGATACAGAGCAGCAGCAGCAGAAGCTTTCTCATGGGATCCTTCCTTTCAAATGTTCCCGCTGGATATGGGTCTCCAGGTCCGCGTACCGGGTGGGGATGGGGATATGGCTCTCCCGGTCCGTCAGAGACAACGCCAGCGCCGTGGCCGTGTCCAGCGTCACATAGTTGCCCACGGACACATACACCGGCCGCACGTCCGTATGGGTGCGGACCGCCCGGCCCAGCACCTCGCCGTCCAGGGCGATGTCTCCCCAGGCGCCGGCCTGCCGGTCCGGCGGGGTCAAAACGGCACCCTGTACCCGAAAATAGTGCTTGGCAACACCGATAGCCGGCGCGTCCAGGTAGAAGGAGGCATGGGTGGCCAGGCCCATCCGGCGGGGATGGAGGAAGCCGTTGCCGTCAAAGAAGAACAGGTCCGGCCAGGTCTCCAGCCGCCCCGCCGCCTCCAGCACCAGAGGCAGCTCCCGAAAGGCCAGACAGCCGGGGATATAGGGGAAGGTCACCGGCCCCGCCGCGTGGCGCTTCTCGATCACGGCGCGGCTGGCGCAGTCGATGAGCACGATGCAGCACACCGCCTGCTCCCCGCCGCTGGCCTGCCAGTAGGCGATATCCACCCCCGCCACGGTATCCACACGATCCAGCCGGTCCTTCTGGTCGATCCCGGCCAAAAGCTCCCGCTGGACGGCGATACACGCCGCCTCGGTACGGGCGGCACAGTCGAAGGCCCTCATGCCGGCCCCACCGGTCTCGCCGTATAGGTGCGGCGGTAGCGGCGGGCCAGGCAGGCCGCGGCCTCCTGGGCGGGGCCCGCCTCCCGGAAGATGCCGAACACCGTGGGCCCCGAGCCGGACATAGCGGCCCCCAGGGCCCCCAGGTCCAGCAGGGCGCTCTTGATCTCCCGGACCTCCTGGCAGCGCCGGGGCAGGAAGTCCTCGAACACGTTATAGAGCCGGTGAGCGACGCCGTCCAGGTCCCCCGCTTTCAGGGCGGCGAGCATCCCGGCGGTATCGGGGTGGCACCGGGTGGGCTTCACCGCCCGGAACAGCTCCGGTGTGGAGATGGGGAAATCCGGCTTGCAGAGGACGATATGGCACATAGGCAGCGCCGGCAGGTCCGTCAGCACCTCGCCCCGGCCCTCCGCCAGGGCCGTACCGCCCCGGACGCAGTAGGGCACATCGCTGCCCACCGCCGCCCCGATCCGCTCCAGCGCCTCCCGGGGCATCGGGTACAGCCGGCCCAGGGCCCGCAGGACCGCCGCGCCATCACTGCTGCCGCCAGCCATGCCGGCGCAGACGGGGATCCGCTTTTTGAGCTGGATATGGAGCCCCGGCGGCTGGACCCCGGCCTCCCGAAAGAAGGCCAGGGCCGCCTTGACCGCCAGGTTGTCCCCGTTCCGGGGCAGGTAGTCCAGGTCCGCCCGGACCGTGACGCCGCCCGTCTCCCTGGTCTCGACAGACACCTCATCGAAGAGGTCCACCGACTGCATCACCATCCGCAGATCGTGGTAGCCATCCGGCCGCTTGCCCAGGATATCCAAGGTCAGATTGAGTTTCGCGTATGCCCGCTCTGTGCAGACCATGAGAGACCTCCCCTAAAAGTGCCCATTACCGGATCTTCCGGGCCTCCACATAGTAGCGCTTGTCCTCCGCGTGGCCCATGGAGAAGGTCTTGCGGGGCAGCACACCGTCGGCGATGACGGTCTTGAACAGCTGGTCCTTGCCCATGGCGGGGAGCTTGAAGCCGATATTGCCGGGCTTGGCCCCCAGCTGGTCGGTGATCTCCTCCCCGTGGATGTAGTCCACCTCGCCGCCGTTCTCCTTTAGATAGGCATCCAGGAAGTTTTGCAGGGTGCCCACCGCCAGCTGGACCTTGGGGTCCGGGACGGTGATGCAGCCTGTGCCGCCGGCGTAGGTGTAGGCAACGGTGTGGCCCGCGCCCTGGCCCTCGTGGGCGTTGGGATAAAAGGCCTTGAAGGCCTCCAGCAGCCGCTCCGGGTCCACACCGAACACCACCCGGTGGATGGCCTCGAACTGGAGGGCGTCATCGTGGAGGTTCACGATCTCCACCAGGGCGTAGCGGGCGGGCAGGCTGGCCCACTCGCTCTCCGGGGTGACCTTCTTCAGGTCCTCATAGCAGGTCTTGGCGGTGGCCAGGGAGTGGTTGCCGTCTCCCACGGCGAAGAGCAGCGGCGGCACCTGTCCCAGGCCGTACTTCTGCTCCATGGCCTCGCTGGAGCCCAGCTGGCCCAGCGCCGCCGCCAGGGCGCCGGTCTGCCCCTCGGTCAGCCGCCAGCCCTTGAGATGGCCCCCCTTCATCATCAGGTCGAAGTCGTAGACCTGCTCCATGGTATCCACCGCGGCGGTGATCGGCTCGATGCAGAGCTTCTTGGGGTCATCGATCAGCAGCATCACATGGGGCAGCTCGATGGGCGCGTCCTTTCGGACCCGGACCCGGGGCGGGATGCGCTCCAGGACCGTGCCCTCGGTGGCCCGGATCAGGGAGCCAGAGCCGGGGGTGTAGTCATACGCCTCCAGGTCCACCGCCGCCACCAGGCCGTGGCGGATGGTCCCGTCCGACTGGGTCCGCTCGATATAGATGACAGACTCCGGCAGCTCCCGAAAGACGCCGCGGGCCAGATAGTCGGTCATGGACGCGTTGATGGCCTCGATGTCCTGGGCCACCCCGGCATCGTTCAGCTTGCTCTCCGGCAGGATGAGGCGCAGGGTGGAGGGCTCGCCGCCGGCGATACGGTCCACCTCCTCCCAGTACTCCGGCTGGGAGGTGAACTGATCGCAGGCCACCACCGCCCACTTCTCCATATCCGTGCCCTCACGGGGCAGCAGGATGTCTGCGGGGCGCATCCCCAGGTCCTTAAATAGCTCGTTCATTCGTTTTTCCTCCTGATCTCATCTATTGAAAAGCCCCAGAGGGGCATTTTCTCCTCATATATATAGTCCCGCCAATAGATAGAGCAACAGCATATGGGCGGGATAGAACATATAGGAGCCGTATTGCAGCGCCCGCCCGCCGCCGCCCTTTTGGCCATTATAGAGCCAGATGGGTACCAGGGCCAGCAGGGCGAAGCCCTGGGTCTGGAAGTCGATGGTCTGCCCCAGCAGGGTGAGCGTCACATACTCCCCCTGGAAAAAGACCTCGTGGAGCAGCAGCAGGGAGACGAGCTGCCCCGCCCAGGCAAAGGGGACCTCCCGAAAGACATAGAAGGCCAGCACGGTCAAAACGCCGGTGACACCGTAGTCCGTAAAGCCCACCAGCGCCGCCAGGCAGCAGAGGCACACCTGGCCCCCCGCCAGCAGCCACGCCCGAACACCGCCGGTCCTCTTGGCCCGGTCCAGCGCCCAGACCGCCAGCAGCCCCAGCAGCAGGGTGAACAGTACGTTCTGATGGAAGGGGTAGATGGCGGAGCTGGCGTACATCAAGTTGAAGGGGACCTCCGAGACCAGTCCGAAGAGGAGCAGCCGGATGGCGTAGCGTTTGCAGTCGGAGGTATGGACATACCCCTCCACGATCTGAAAGGCGAAGATGGGAAAGGCCGCTCGCCCCAGGTAGGTCATCCACGCGTATCCGCCGGGCATGAAGAGGGCCCAGACGTGATCTAAGAGCATCAGCCCCAGGGCGATGAGCCGCAGCTGGGCGGCGCTGAGGCCGAAACGGCGGCGGCCGGTCATGACAGGACCGCCTGCTCGAAGAGCAGCCCCAACAGCTGGTCCCCGTTCTCCACGAAGGGCCCTGCCTCCCCGGCCTTCTCATCATAGACGCCGCCATGGCCCGTATCCCGCCGGCTGTCGTAGAGCAGGAAGGGCACCGGGCCGCCGAAGTGGCCCCGGGTGGCGGTAAGGGTCTTGTGATCGCTGAGGAGGAGGACCCGGTGGTCCAGACCGGCCCCCTCCAGCCGCTCCACCAGCGGAGCCACCAGCCGGCTGTCCAGCCACTCGATGGCCTGGATCTTCCCGGTCAGGTCCCCGTTGTGGGTACACTCGTCCGGGGCCTCCAGGTGGAGGCAGACGAAGTCATACTGCTGCAATTTCTCCCAGGTGGCCTCCAGCTTGCCGGGGAAATTGGTGTCCAGCTCCCCGGTGGCCCCCTCCACCTCCACCATCTCCAATCCACGAAGGACCCCAATGCCGTGGCACAGGGGCACAGCGCTGACCACCGCGCCGGTGAGGCCATACTGCTCCCGGAAGCTGGGCAGGGAGGCGGCAGTGCCCTCCGCCCAGAACCAGATACCGTTGGCGGGCAGCTTGCCCGCGGCCCGGCGGCGCTCCGTGACCGGGTGGTGGTCCAAGATCGTATGGGCCAGGGCCATCAGACGGCTGAACACCTCCGCCCGGCTGTTCCCGGAGGGGAACAGGGGGCCGCAGGGCTCGCCCAGATGGTCGTGGGGCGGGATGAAGGTGATGCCGGAGATGTCGGCATCGTGCTGGACGGCGGTCTGGCGGAACACTGGGAAGGTGTGGATCTCCATCCGGGCCTCCTGCAGGGCGGCGGCAAAGCGCTCATCCGCCAGCAGCGCCCCGATGGCGTCCAGGGCGTCCCGGCCCTCGATGGAACCGGCGCTGTGGGAGAGGATGCGCTTCTCTTCCAGGGGCATATCCCCTTCCTCCAGAGCCACCAGATTGCACCGGAAGGCGGCATCGCCGGGCCGCAGGGAGATACCGGCGGCAGCGGCCTCCATGGGAGAACGGCCCGTGAAGTACCGCCGGGGGTCGCAGCCAAAGATGGACAAGATCGCCGTCTCGCTGCCGGCAGGCAGGGGCGGCGGGCAGTTGATCGTGCTGCCCACGGTCCCCTGGGCGGCCAGGCGGTCGATGGCGGGGATATGGGCGGCCTCCAGGGGCGTCCGCCCCCCTAGGGCCTCTACGGGGTCGTCGGCCATGCCGTCCCCGATCACCAGCAGATATTTCATGGCAGTCTGCCTCCTCATACATACTCTATATATAAACGAGCCCTACAGGCCGTTTTCTAAATAGCCAATATACCATACCTCCAGCCAATAGTCAACAAACCCGCTGGACCATCGATGGTATTCGATACACAGCGTATAATAGTTGTAGGGAAAGGGGTGAAATAAAGGAGGGCCATCTCAAAAGTGGTAAGATGTAGGTATTGACCCAAATACATCACCAAAAGAGAGATGGACCCTGCGGCATTGCCATCTCTGCGGGCATGGTGTATAATACGGCCAAGAGGGCAGACACAGAAGAACTGTAGATGAAGGAGGCGGACCATGTCTTTATACGAGGGCATCCAGCGGTTTTTGGCGGGGGTCGATCCTGTCATCTTATCCCGCGGACAGGGGTACTTCCGCGGAGGGAACGTAGAGAACATCGAACGTGAGGGCGATCATATAACAGCCGAGGTGTGCGGCAGTGAGGCCGACCCCTACCTGGTGGATATCGGTTTTGATGAAGACGGCGAGATAGAGGTCTGGGACTGCGACTGCCCCTACGACTGGGGGCCGGTGTGCAAGCATACCGTAGCGGCGCTGCTGGCTATCCAGGCGGAGCAGCCGGAGGAACAAAGGGAAAACACAGGGAACGCCGCGATCCAAGCGCTCGTAGAGCAGGCAGAAAAAAGCCAGCTCATCGCGTTGATCCTGGCGCACTGCCGGGAGGACCAGCGGTTCCAAAACCAGGTACTGTCCGTCTTAGAGGACAGCGGAGAGCTGGAGCTGGCTTCCATCAAGGAACTGGTGAGGACATCCCTCAGCACCCACAAAGGCTATGGCGATATCGATGCTAGAGACTGCGATGCGATCTGCAAGGACCTGGATGACGCTTTGGACAAGGCCCGCCATCGAATCGAGCGGGGACAGCATGACCAGGCTTTTGAGATCGCGCAGTTCATCCTGCTCACAGGATTGCGGCTGCTCGAAGAGGTGGACTGTAGCTTCGATCCCTTGTGGCGGACGATATATAACGCGATCGAGCTGATAGAACTCGGCGCCAAACATCTCGCCGAAAGCGGCAAGGAGCGCGGAGAGTGGGTGCGGAAGCTCCTCAGCATCGCGCAGGACCTGGCATTTGACGGCTGGGAGGACCAGCGCTTCGATTTTCTGGAGCGAATCACAGTCCTGGCTGACGCGCAGAACGAGAGCGAGTTCTACTGTGCGCTGGACCACTTGAGTGACCGGCGGTGGGAGAGATTTGCAGACAGCCGCCAACGTACGGAGCAGGAGGAACTCGTCCGGTACCACATCGTACAGACTGTTCACGGCCAGGCGGCGGCCCAGGCTTACTTAGAGGACCATGTGGGCGTGGACCGCTTCCGCCTGATGCTGATACAGGAACACATGGAGGCGGGACGCTACGCCGATGCAGAGTGTCTGTGCCGGGAGCGCATAGCAAAAGAGTCACCGGAACGGCCGTCTCGCATCAGCCAGTGGCAGTATCTCCTCTATGAGATCTACCAGGGCCAAGGACAGCGGGAGCGGCAGATCGAGCAGGCCCGCAAGCTGGCACTGTGGGGCGACATGGAGTTTTATAAGACCACAAAAACGCTGTTGACCGAAGCCGGCCAGTGGCAGGATGCGTATCCCCACTTTCTCGAAGAGTTAAAGGCCGCACTGCCCGCCCGCCGGTATATGGAGATCCTGGCGCAGGAGAAGGAGACAGTTCTGCTGATGGAGCATGTGCGCGTCTATAGGGACACGGTGTTCCAGTATGGCGGTATATTGGTCTCCCGGTACAGCAAGGAGATCTACGGGATGTATTCCGCCGTGATCCGCCAAGCCACCAAAAGGATCAATGGCCGTAACGACTATCACGGCCTCTCCGAACTGCTCTGTTCACTGGTCGATCTTGGAGGGATCACGGAGGCGCAGGCACTGCTCAATGAGATCTATCAGACGTATCCCCGCCGTCCGGCACTGCGGGACGAGCTGGACCGGGTGGAGCGCAGAATCAGGGAAAAAGCCATGGTAGGAGGGGCAGCCTCTGGATGCAAGGCGAAGGCATGGAGATACGATCAAAAGTAAAGTATATCGGTAAAACAACTCCTAAAGAACTCGAAAAGGAGGGACCAGCAGAAAAATGGCCATCGTCAAGCTTGGATAAAAGATAGGAGCCAACTACCGGGCTATCCCGGCAGTTGGCTCTTTTGTTTTGGGGAAACGGTGCAGCATCCATCCTTGTGACAGCGGGCACGCTGCTGGCCGCCGTGGACCTGGCCTTCGAGCATGACTTTACGAAGCGGCCAACGGAGCGCTCACAGGAGCGCGTCTATCTCCCCCCGCTCCGGCATAGAGCAGAGCGCGCCCTGTCTGGTCGTCACCAGATAGGCGGCGGCGTTGGCGAAGGTGAGCATATCACCCAGAGCTTCCTCCGTCAGGCCCTCCAGTCCCCGCTCCAGCACGAAATGCAGCACGCAGGCGCAGAAGGTATCCCCCGCGCCGGTGGTCTCGATGGTGCCGCCCAGCTTCAACGCGGGACGGAACACCCGGAGCCCGTTACAATAGGAATAGCTCCCCTCCGGTCCGGCGGTCACGTTCAGCAGGCGGATGTTGGGATACTGCTCCCGGAGGATGGCCGCCCCCTTGTCAAAGTCCGTCTCGCCGGTCATGAACTCCAGCTCATTGTCGGCGATCTTGAGGATGTCACAGTGGGCGAGTCCATAGCCGCTCTGGACCCGGGCCTCCTCCAGGTCCTCCCACAGGGGCGGGCGCAGGTTGGGGTCGAAGGACACCAGGGCCCCGCCGGCCTTGGCGCAGTCGATGGCCTTGCAGGTGGCCCGCCGGACGCCCTCATGGGTCATGGAGAGAGTGCCGAAGTGGAAGACCCGGCAGTTGGCCAGGACCTCCAGGGGCAGGTCCTCCTCCGTAAGCATCATATCCGCCCCCGGATCCCGGTAAAAGGAGAAATCCCGGTCCCCATTGGCCAGCTTCTGGACGAAGGCCAGCGTAGTATGGACCTTCCGGTCCACCGCCAGATAGGACATATCGATCCCCGCCGCCTCCGTCACGGCCTGGAGCTGCCGGCCAAAGAAGTCGTCCCCCACCTTGCCCACAAAGGCGCAGGAGCGGCCCAGCTTTTTCAGCATCGCCAACACGTTGCAGGGCGCGCCGCCAGGGTCAGCCTCAAAGAGGGGGTTCCCCTGGGCGCCGGACCCGCTGCCGGTGAAGTCCACCAGCAGCTCCCCCAGGGCCACTACATCAAATCGTTCCATATCCCGCCTCCCTTTCAAAATATCAGCTCATACTTGTCCACATCCATCAGCGCGGAGCCGCCGGCCTCGAAGGTGATGGCGCTGGCGCTCTGATCGGTGTAGATCGCCGCGCTGGCGGCCTGTTCTCCACCGTTGACGAACACCTCTACGCTGAACCGGTCCATCACGATCCGCAGCTCGATCTCCCCGTCTCTGGGGCGGACGAAGAAGCTGCGGGTGTGGACGATGTCGTGGTGGAGGCCGCTACGGGTCCGGTCGATCTTCAGGGTGCTCTCATCGGGCTTATAGCGGATGATGGTATCATGCTCCCCGTCCTTGGCCACGCGGATGCGGAACCAGCGGTAGGAATTCTGCCCGATGGGCCGGACGGTGACGGTCATATCCACCAGCCGCCCCCGGACGCCGGGCAGGTCCACCTCCCCGCAGACGGGGATGTTCCGGTGGCTGACCCGTTCTCCCCGGTAGCGCTCCAGCTCCCGTACCGGCGTCTGGCACAGCCGCCCGTCCCGCACCGACAGCTCCCGTGGCAGGCTCATCTGTCCGAACCAGCGGCAGTGGAAGGGCTTGGCGTTCACGGTGCTCCAGTTCTGCATCCAGCCGATCATGATCCGCCGCCCGTCCGGGGCTAAGAGGGTCTGGGGGGCGTAGAAGTCCAGGCCGTAGTCGATGGCCTGGGCCCGCTCCCGGGTGAAGCCCGTGTCCGGGTCATAGCTGCCCAGGAGGCAGACCGTGCCGTTGCCGGCGTGGAACTCCAGGCCGATCGGGGTCATATCCTGGGGGCTGGCCAGCAGCACCTGCTTGCCGTCCAGCCGGAAGAAATCCGGGCACTCCCACATCCTGCCATACTGGTTGTGGCTGCGGTCCAGGGTGCGGACCAGCTCCCACTCCAGGCCATCAGCGCTCCGGTAGAGCAGCACCGCGCCGCTGCCGTCCTCGGTCCGGTTGCCGATGACGGCGTAGTAGCGCCCGTCCTCGCCCCGCCAGACCTTGGGGTCCCGGAAGTCGATGGCGCTGCCCCCCTCGGGCAGGCTGGCGGCGTCTAAGACCGGGTTCCCCGCCTGCTTCACATAGTCCACCCCGTCCCCGATGGCCACGCACTGGGTCTGGATGTCCTGGATGAATCCCTCCGCGTTGTGCCCCCGCTGGACGCCGGTGTACAGCAGCATCTGCCGCCCGTCCTCCAGCTCCACTGCGCCGCCAGAGAAGCAGCCGGCGGCATCGTAGCGCTCGTCCGGCGCCAGGGCGGCGGGCAGCCGCTCCCAGCGGATGAAGTCGCGGGTCTTGAGGTGGCCCCAGTGCATGGGGCCCCACTCCACGGAATAGGGGTGGTACTGGTAGAACAGGTGGCACTCCCCCTTGTAGAAGGAGAACCCGTTGGGGTCGTTCATCCAGCCGATGGTGGGCGTGGCGTGGAAGGCGGGACGCTCGCTGTCGGGGATGTGGGGGCCATACTGGGCCTCAAAGTCCCTGGCTTTTTGCAGAATATCGCTGGTCATATGGATCGGCCTCCTATGATATGGTCAGAACTCCAGGTTGCGCCCCGCCTGGTCAAAGACGTGGCAGACGTTGCCGTTGAAGGTCAGGTGGAGCTGGTCGCCGGTGCGGAAGGACGCGACATGGGTGCCGTTGAGGTCGATGGTGGGGACGATGACCACCACGTCCTTCCCACCGGCGTTGGCGTGGAAGTGGACCTCGCTGCCCATCATCTCGCTCACCTCCACGGTGGCGGAGAGGGTGTTGGCCTCGGTCTTGGCCAGAATCATATGGCTGGGACGGACGCCCAGGGTGATCTTCTGGGCTGGGACCTTCTTCCGGGCCAGGTTCTGCTGCTTCTCCTCCGAGAGGGCCACGGTGCAGCCGCCGGTGGAGACGGCATATTTACCGCCCTCCAGGAGCAGGTCGGCATCGAAGAGGTTCATCTGGGGCATCCCGATAAATCCAGCCACGAAGAGGTTGGCGGGGTGGTCAAAGACCTCCTGGGGCGTGCCGATCTGCTGGATGAATCCGTCCTTCATGATCACGATCCGGTCCCCTAAGGTCATGGCCTCGGTCTGGTCATGGGTGACGTAGATAAAGGTGGTGTCGATCTTCTGCCGCAGCTTGATGATCTCCGCCCGCATCTGGTTGCGCAGCTTGGCGTCCAGGTTCGAGAGAGGCTCATCCATCAGGAGGACTTTCGGCTCCCGGACGATGGCCCGGCCGATGGCCACACGCTGGCGCTGGCCGCCGGAGAGGGCCTTGGGCTTCCGGTCCAGATAGTGGGTGATGTCCAGGGTCTCGGCGGCGCCCTTCACCCGGCGGTCGATCTCCGCCTTGTCCATCTTCCGCAGCTTCAGGGGGAAGGCCATGTTCTCATAGACGGTCATGTGGGGATAGAGGGCGTAGGACTGGAACACCATCGCGATATCCCGGTCCTTGGGCTCCACATCGTTGACCAGCTTGCCGTCGATGTACAGCTCGCCGCCGGAGATCTCCTCCAGGCCGGCCACCATGCGGAGCGTGGTAGACTTGCCGCAGCCGGAGGGGCCCACCAGCACGATGAACTCCTTATCGGCGATATCCAGGTCGAACTTCTGCACGGCGACGACGCCCTGGTCCGTCACCTGGAGGCTGGTCTTTTTCTCCCCCTTTTTCGGCTTCTGCTGCCTGCCGCTGTGGGGATAGATCTTGGTAATGCCCTTTAATTGTAAGGTCGCCATACGGTTCTCCTCCTACATTCTCATTCAGCCGCCGCGTAGCGGTCGTAGGCGTCCTGGTAGACCTGGAGCAGGTCGTCCATGCCGCACTTTTTGCTCAGATAGGTCTTGTATTCCTCCCACTCCTGGTCGGTGGGACCGCCGTCCCGGAGCCAGAGGCCCTCCTGCTCCTTCACGGCGTTTTCAAAGTCGGGCTTGTGCCAGTCGATGGTCTCCATCTCCATGCCGGTGAACACGCAGTCCACGGGATAGAAGGTGGTGTCTTTCACATAGGGCATCCAGAACTGGTCCAGATCGGTGAGGCGCTCGATGGCCCGGTCCTCCATGTAGAAAACGCTGTTGTAATGCTCCGCCAGGACCAGCTTGGGGCCGAACACCTCGTAGAGGTTGCGCAGCTCACCGGCGCTCCTGTTGTACTGCGAGCGGGCCTCGTCCTCGGTGATGGAGAGCCACATGCCACGGCTGTCCTGGCCGGTGAAGAACACGCCGATGGGGCCGTATTGCAGCTGCATGACCGTCTCGCCGTCATACCACTGGTCGAAGAACTTCAGCAGATTGATGGGGCTCTGGCACTTGTTGGTGATGTTCAGCTGGCCGGAGCTGATGGGACTGCCGGGCCGGATGGTGACGCCGCAGGTGTCCTCATAGGGGGTGCCCTTGGGGCCAGTGAGGGGCGGGAGGAACACATAGTCCTTGGCGTAGTCCCCCATCAGCTCCTCGATGTACCACCAGGTAGACACGCCCACATAGCCCTGCTGGCACTTGGCGATCAGCTGGCTGTCGCTCTGGGAGAACATCTCCACATCCATCAGGCCCTCGGCGTACCAGTCGTGGAAGTAGGTCAGGCAGTCCCGGTAGGCGTCGCTGG
>CAMWFH010000017.1 GCA_947173485.1 uncultured Clostridia bacterium
GTGGCTCAATGGCAGAGCACATCACTCGTAATGATGGGGTTGTGGGTTCGATTCCCACCACTAGCTCCAGGACCGTATAGCGAGAGGCCGCAGGCGTTGGACCTGCGGCCTCTTACTGTCCGCCCCAAAGATCTGAGCCCCTGCGTATAGGGAGTTGGATCTTTAGGGCGGGCTTTTGCTTCTAGGGCTTTTCCCGCGCCGCATCATCCGTTGTGGTGGGCAGCAAATATTTTGCTTGACAAAAGTATTTTTGAATACTATAATAGTATGTACAAATACTAAATAGAAGGGGGGGCATCACGCATTGTGGCGATGGTATGTGGTGCTATGCTATTTGATCGTCGCTGATGGGATGGATCTGTTGTGGCATTGGTGGGATCTTCGAGAAAAATTTGGGGGAGGAGAGACCAGACAGGACATGAAAATGAAGGAGGAAGGATCGATCGTGCTGTCCGATAACGAGAGATTTTGGGGGGCCTGGGGGCAGGCCAACGCCCTGTATACCCGCTGGGCGGATGCCCATGCAGTCAATTACTATCTGCTGTTCGTCCTGTACGCCCTAGACGGCCAGGCGGCCATGACGCAGAAAATGATCTGCGACTGTACTGGCCTCACGAAGCAGACGGTCAACAGCGTTATCCGCACGTTGAAAGGCGAGGGCTATGTCGTCCTCTCCCCCGGCCAGGGGGACAAGCGGGAGAAGCAGGTGGCTCTGACGGAAAAGGGCGCCGCCTATTCCCGAGAGGTACTGGAGCCGCTCCATGAGCTGGAGCGCACGGTCCTTGCCCGTATGGGGAACGGCCGGGTACAGCAGATGATCAACGATATCACCCTGTTCAATACCGTTTTTGAAAAAGAAATGGAGAAAAGACTGTCATGAGCGCAAAGAGCTATAAGACCTTCTATGCCTGTGTCATCCCCTCGGTCCTGGCCTTCGCCCTATCCGGGGTCTATACCATCGTGGACGGCTTCTTTGTAGGCCGCAGTGTGGGCGATATCGGCCTGTCCACCATCAACATCGCCTATCCGGTGGTGTCTCTTTTGCAGGCACTGGGGACCGGTATCGGCATGGGCGGGTCCGTCATGTACACCCTCAGCCGTTCCTCCGGCAAACAGGACGAGGCAAAACGATATCTGCGCTGTACCACCCTGCTGCTGCTCGTCGTGGGTGTTGTCCTCACCGTCCTGCTGCTGCTCACCATGACGCCGGTCTTGAAGCTGCTGGGAGCCGCCGGGGAGATGGTGACGCTGGGGACGGGATATCTGAAATATATCGCCCTTGGTACGATCTTTCAGGTCTTTGCCACAGGCGTCGTTCCCATCATCCGCAACAACGATGGGGCGAAGTTCGCCATGGGGACCATGATCGCCGGTTTCCTCTGCAACATCGCGCTGGACTATCTCTTTGTATGGGTCTATGAGTGGAGCGTGGCGGGGGCCGCCCTGGCCACCATCATCGGGCAGGCTCTCACCGCGGCGGGCGGCTTTCTCTATCTGGCCTGGCACAAGATCCCGGTCTGGGGCCTGGAGGGCAAGGGGACCGGCAGGTGCGTCCGGGATATCCTTAAGATCGGGATCGCCCCCTTCGGCATCTCTTTTACTCCTCTGCTCTCCCAAATATGTATGAACCGTTCTTCTATGCAGTACGGTGGGGAAATGGCGGTCGCCAGCTACGCCTGCATCGCCTATGTGTTCACCATCGTGTCTCTGCTGGTGCAGGGCGTCGGGGACGGAAGTCAGCCGCTGGTCAGCCGGTATCACGGTCAGAAGGATACAAGGGCCGTCCTTCAGACCAGAAAGCTGGCGTATGGCACGGCGGGGGTGCTGGCGGTCCTCTGCATGGTGGGCCTGTACGCTGTCCGGGGACGTATCGGCCCGGTGCTTGGCGCGTCAGCGGCGACGGCCGAGAACGTCGCGAGGGTCCTGCCGGTCTTTCTGAGCAGCTACCTGTTCCTGGCCTTTTCCCGTGTCACCACGGCCGCCTTTTACGCCACCGAAAAGGTGGGATATTCCTACACATTGGTCTACATCGAGCCGCTTCTCCAGGTGCTGCTGCTCTCGTTCCTGCCCCGCTCGATGGGCATGGGACAGGTGGGCGTGTGGTGGACCATGCCGCTGGCACAGATCTTGACGGCCGCAGTTGCCGCTGTATTGAAGATCCAGACGGATAGAGGAACTGCCCAGGCCGTTGAAAGAGATCCAAGCCCGCCGGCGCAGGAGCTCGACAACGGAGGTTGACAACAGCGGAAAATTCCTGTAAAATAGGCGGCGTGAGGAAGACAGACGGCCGCGTGACGGCGCCGAAAGGCCCGTTATGAGGAAAGTCCGGGCTCCATAGGGCAAGGATAACGGGTAACACCCGCCGGGGGCGACCCTAGGACAAGTGCAACAGAGATATACCGCCGCACCCCTCCCCAGGGAGGAGACGCCCGGAGCGGATAGGCTCCCGATGTAACTGTGGAGAGCCGCTGCGGAGGTGCGGTAAGGGTGGAAAGGCGGAGGTAAGAGCCCGCCCGGTGACTGGAGACTGCTCACCGCTGTAAACTCTATCCGGAGCAACACCGTGGGAGGACGCAAGGCCGGCCCGGCCGTCCGCAGGAGGTGGCTGGAGCGCGCCGGCAACGGCGCGTCGAGATAGATGGCCGTTTGATACAGAACCCGGCTTACAGTCTTGCTCACACAAATAGGGGGACCTCTGGCGCAGTATGCCGGAGGTCCCCACTTTTATTTGCCGGGGCCGGGGGGCGGGGCCTTTTTGGAAGAACGGCAGATAAAAGCGTTGTTTTCTCCCGCTCGTTGTGGTATGATAACCAAGAAAAGAACGGGGGGAAGGGTATGACTTTACGAGCCTATTTTTCCGCGCTGCAAAACAAGCGGATCGCCGTGATCGGCATCGGCGTCAGCAACACGCCGCTCATCCAGGCGATGCTGGCGGCGGGACTGGATGTGACCGCCTGCGACAAAAAGCCTCGGTCCGCCTTGGGCGCCCTGGGCGACGAGCTGGAGCGGGCCGGCTGTGCCCTGTGCCTAGGGGAGGACTACCTGGACCGGCTGGACCAGGATGTGATCTTCCGCACGCCGGGGCTCCATCCCCGCTTTTTGGAGAGGGCCAAGGAGCGGGGGGCGGAGATCACCTCGGAGATGGAGGCCTTCTTCCAGCTGTGCCCCTGTCCCATCGTAGGCGTCACTGGCAGCGACGGCAAGACCACCACCACCACCATCATCGCCGGCCTTTTGGAGGCGGCTGGCCGCCGGGTCCATCTGGGGGGCAATATCGGCCATCCCCTCCTGACGGAGGTGGACAGCATCGCTCCGGGGGACGTGGCGGTGGTGGAGCTGAGCTCCTTCCAGCTGATGGACATGGACCGCAGTCCCCATATCGCGGTGCTGACCAATCTGTCGCCCAACCATCTGGATGTCCATAAGGACTATGCGGAGTATATCCAGGCCAAGACCAACATCTTCCGCCACCAGAGCCCGGTGGACCGGGCCGTTTTCAACCTGGACAACGCCGAGACCCGGCGGCTCTCCAGGCAGGCGGTGGGCCGGTGCTTCGGCTTCACCCGGGAGGAGGTGCCGGAGCGGGGGACCTACCTGAGCGCCGGTTACCCCGGCGACCATATCTGGATGGTCAACGACCGGGGCCACCGGGCCGTGCTGTCCTTGGACGCGATCCGCCTGCCCGGCTGGCACAACGTGGAGAACTATATGGCCGCCATCGCGGCGGTGGACGGCCTGGTGCCCAACGAGGCCATCGCGGACTTCGCCGCCCATTTCCAGGGGGTGGAGCATCGGATCGAGCTGGTCCGCACCCTCCGGGGCGTCCGCTACTACAACGACTCCATCGCCTCCAGCCCCGCCCGGACCATCGCCGGCCTCCGGTGCTTCCCGGAGAAGGTCATCCTGATGGCCGGCGGGAAGGACAAGGGCATCCCCTATGACGAGCTGGGCCCGGAGATCCTGGCCCATGTCAAGTCCCTGGTCCTCTGCGGGGCCACCGCCGGGAAGATCCGGGAGGCCGTGGAGCGGGCGCCGGGCTACACGCCGGGGTGCCTGGAGATCCAGGAGACCGGCGACTTCGCCGAGGCGGTGGGCCTGTGCGCCCAGCGGGCGGGGGAGGGGGACGTGGTGCTGCTGTCCCCGGCCAGTACCTCCTTCGACCGCTTCGCCAATTTCATGGAGCGGGGGAACACCTTCAAGCGGCTCGTCAATGAGTTGACATAAGGATAAGCCCTGCCGGCATACCCTCTCTGGAGGGAGGTGGTGCCGGCGTGCGCCGGAGATACTATTCGACCAGACCGCCGATGCCGGCGCGGCAGAAGCTCTGGATGGCCTGCTTTTTCATCTCGACGGCGCTGGTCGCGCTGTTTTTGGTGTTCCTGTTCCAGCTGCGCGGCGCACTGTCTGGTCTGGCGGTGGCCCGGGTGTCCAACAGCGTCAACCAGCTGGTCACGGCCTCCGTGGAGGAGGCTTTGCAGACCGGGGTCTTTCAGTACGACCAGCTGATCTCCTTTGAGAAGGACGGAGAGGGGCATATCGCCGCCCTCCAGAGCAATATGGCGGAGTTCAACCGCCTTCAGGCGGCGATCGTCCAGGATGTGCTGGGCCGGCTGGAGGAGGTGTCTACCAGTGAGCTGCGCATCCCCCTGGGCACCCTCAGCGGCTCGGCGCTGCTGGCGGGCCGGGGGCCGGAGGTCGCCATTCGGATGCAGACGGTGGGCAGCGCCTCCGCCCGGTTCGCCAACGAGTTCTCCGCCGCCGGTATCAACCAGACGACCCACCGGATCATACTGGAGGTGGAGGTCTATGTGACGGTGCTGCTGCCCGGGGTGGAGGCCTACACCAGCACGTCTAACCGCTTCGCGGTGGCGGAGACGGTGATCGTCGGGTCCGTACCGGACAGCTATGTCTACTTCAACGGCAGCGACGATGTCGCCCAGGACTACGTTCTGAACAATGCCTGATATACGGTGAATACCTGATGCACTACGGAGGTTTTACGATGGACTACCAGCAAGAGATCCTGTCGCTCCAGCAGGAGCTGACCGAGCACGGCTACCGCTACTATGTACTGGACGCCCCCACCATCTCCGACTACGAGTATGACCGAAAGCTCCGCCGTCTGGAGGAGCTGGAGGCCGCCCACCCGGAGCTGGTCACCCCCTCCTCGCCCACCCAGCGGATCGGCGGTGAGCCCCTGGAGAGCTTCCAGAGCGTGACCCACCCGGTGCCCCTGGAGAGCTTGCAGGACGTGTTCAGCCAGGAGGAGGTGGCCGAGTTCAGCCAGCGGATGGAGGAGGCTCTGGGCCAGGCGGTGTATAGCGTGGAGCCCAAGGTGGATGGGCTGAGCGTGGCCCTGGAGTACCGGGACGGGGCGTTCGTTCGGGGCGCCACCCGGGGCGACGGCCAGGTGGGGGAGGATGTGACGGAGAATATCCGCACGATCCGCTCCATCCCCATGGTCCTGCCGGAGAAGGTGCCCCGGCTCATCGTCCGGGGTGAGGTGTTCATGCCCAAGAACGTCTTCCACAAGCTGAACCGCCAGCGGGAGATCGACGGGGAGCCCCTGTTCGCCAATCCCCGCAATGCCGCCGCCGGCTCCCTGCGGCAGCTGGACCCCAAGATCTGCGCCAAGCGGCTGCTGGATATCCGGGTGTTCAACCTCCAGCTGGCGGAGGGGAAGACCTTCGCCACCCACGGGGAGACCCTGGACTATATCGCCTCCCAGGGGTTCCAGACGATCCCATACCGGCTGCTGGACGGCCCGGAGGCGGTCTATGAGGAGATTCGCCGCCTGGGGGAGGACCGGGAGCAGCTGCCCTTCGATATGGACGGCGCGGTGGTGAAGATCAACGACCTGGCGGACCGCCAGCAGGTAGGCAGCACCGCCAAGTGCCCCCGGTGGGCCATCGCCTTCAAGTACCCCCCGGAGCAGAAGTCCTCCAAGGTCCTGGACATCGTGGTCCAGGTGGGCCGGACCGGGGTGCTGACCCCCAAGGTGGTGGTGGAGCCGGTCCGTCTGGCGGGGACCACCGTCACCAACGCCACCCTCCACAACCAGGACTTCATCGACGAGAAAGATATCCGCATCGGGGATACGGTCATCATCCAGAAGGCGGGGGAGATCATCCCGGAGGTGGTGGCGGTGCTGAAGGAGGAGCGCCCGGAGGGGACGGTGCCCTACCATCTGCCGGACACCTGCCCGGTCTGCGGCGCGCCGGTGTCCCGGGATGAGGATGGCGCGGCGGTCCGCTGCACCGGCGCGGAGTGCCCCGCCCAGCTGCTGCGGAACCTGACCCACTTCGCCAGCCGGGACGCCATGGACATCGACGGCCTGGGTCCCGCCGTGCTGGAGCAGCTGACCCGGAACGGCCTGGTCAAGAGCCCGGCGGACCTCTACTTCCTGACAGAGGACCAGCTGGCGGGCCTGGAGCGGATGGGGAAGAAGTCCGCCCAGAACGCCCTGAAGGCCATCGAGGCCTCCAAGGGCCGGGGGCTGGAGCGGCTGCTCTACGCCCTGGGCATCCGCCAGGTGGGGCAGAAGGCCGGCAAGGTGCTGGCGGGCCACTTCCGCACCTTCGATGCCTTCGCCGCCGCTACGGAGGAGGAGCTGACGGAGATCAGCGATATCGGCGGCGTGACCGCGGCCTATATCCGCGCCTGGCTGGCCGATCCCCAGTCCCAGCATCTGATCGGCCGCCTGAAGGAGGCGGGGGTCAGCATGGACAGCGCCGCCAAGCAGGTAGACAGCCGCTTTGCCGGCATGACCTTCGTCCTCACCGGGGCCCTGACCCGCTTCACCCGGGACCAGGCCGCCGCTCTGATCGAGGAGCGGGGGGGCAAGGCCAGCGGCTCCGTGTCGAAAAAGACCACCTATGTGGTGGCGGGGGAGAACGCCGGGAGCAAGCTCCGCAAGGCCGGGGAGCTGGGCATCCCCGTCCTGACGGAGGACGAGTTCGCCAAGCTGCTGGAGTGACGGCGGCAGGATAGATAGAGAAAGAGGGCAGCCACCCGGCTCGGGTGACTGCCCTTGCTCTATCGCAGGATCTGGAGGACCGTTACGACCAGGAGCGCGGTCCAGAAGATATCTTGGAAGGTCTCGTTCTCAAACAGCTTTTTCATAGCAGCGCCTCCGTTTCTGTCTATCCTGGGAGCTTCCTAGAAGTTCTTTTTAGGAGCTGTCCCCAGTATAGCAGAGCGCCGCGCCGCCATCCATCGTTCTGTCTTACATTTTCCCGCCAAAGCTTACATTTTTGTAAGGTCCCCGGCTCCGCGTCAGGGCATCTTCCACCCCTGGTGGTCGGTGTGGAGCAGCTCGTGAGCCCTGTGGCTCAGGGGCTTGCCCAGGTACTCCTTGTACAGCTCCTGCACCTTGGGGTTCTCATGGGAGAAGCGGATGGCGCTGGTCCGGTCCAGGAAGTAGAGGTTGTCGCCCCGGACCTTGGCCAGCTCCTGGCCGTCGTGGATGGGCTGGCCGCCGCCGCCGGCGCACCCGCCGGGACAGGCCATGACCTCCACGAAGTCGTACTGGACCTCCCCCCGCTTCATGGCCTCGATCAGCCGCCGGGCGTTGCCCAGTCCGCTGACCACCGCCACCCGGACGGTGGTCCCGGCCATGTCGATGTTGGCCTCCTTCCAGCCCTCCAGGCCCCGGACCATATAGAAGGCGTCCGGGTAGGGGTCCTTGCCGGTGACCAGGTAGTAGCAGGTCCGCAGGGCCGCCTCCATCACGCCGCCGGTGGCGCCGAAGATGACCCCGGCCCCGGTGGCTACGCCGAAGGGGTCGTCGAAGGGGGTCTCCGGCAGGTTGGCCACATCCAGATGGTCCCCCCGGATCATGCGGACGATCTCACGGGTGGTGAGGACGATATCCACATCCCGGCCATGGCCGGCGTCGTTGATGTTGGGGATGGCGGCCTCGTGCTTCTTGGCCACGCAGGGCATGATGGAGATATTGACGATCTTGTCCGGGTCCAGCCCCAGCTTCTCGGCGATGTAGGTCTTGGTCATGGCCCCCTGCATCTGGTGGGGGCTCTTGGCGGTGGACAGGTGGGGCGTGAGCTCGGGATACTGGCTCTTCAAAAACCGCACCCAGCCGGGGCAGCAGGAGGTGAACAGAGGCAGGGGCCCTTGGGAGGGGTCCCGCAGCCGCTCTAAGAACTCGCTGCCCTCCTCCATGATGGTCAGGTCCGCGCCAAAATCGGTATCGAACACATAGTCGAACCCAATGGCCTTCAAGGCGGACACCAGCCGCTCCGGGGTGGCGAGCTCCCGTTCCAGCCCCAGCGCCTCGCCCCAGGCGGCCCGGACCGCCGGCGCCACCTGGACGATGGTCACCTTCTCCTTGTCGGCGAAGGCGCCGTCGTGGGAGAGGAGGCGCTCCGTGTCGTCCCGGGACCGGAGGGCCCCGGTGGGGCAGTGGGTGATGCACTGGCCGCAGAGGGAGCAGCCGGCCCGCTCGATCATCCGGTTATAGGACACGCCCACGGTGGTCCGGGAGCCGGTCTTGGACAGGTCCCAGACGTGGAGGTCCTGGACCTTGTCGCAGATCTGGATGCAGCGCATACATTTGATGCACTTGCCCGCCTCCCGGATCAGGGGGAAGTCGTAGGGCCAGTTGAACTTGGGGGCGTGGTTGGCGTAGTCCAGTTTGAACAGCCCCAGCTCGTTGGCCAGCTTTTGCAGGTTGCAGTTGCCGCTGCGGGTACAGGTGGGGCAGTGGCAGTCATGCTGGGAGAGGATCAGCTGGGCGTTGACCCGGCGGGCCTGGCGGACCCGGGGGGAGTTGGTGAAGATCTCCATGCCCTCTGCCACCACGTTGTTGCAGGCGGTGACCAGCCGGTCCACGCCGCGGACCTCCACGGAGCAGACCCGGCAGGCGCCGATCTCGTTGAGCCCCTTCAGATAGCAGAGGCTGGGCACTGGCATATTGGCCTGGGCGGCGGCGTCTAGGATGGTGGTGCCCTCCTTGACCTGGAGGGGGATATCGTTGATCTTGATGTTTACCATTTCGTCTCTCTCCCTCCCTTAAAGATCCCATAGCCAAAGTGGTCGCACCGCAGGCAGCGGCCGCTCTCCTGGGCGATCTCCTGGTCCGTCAGGGGCAGCTCCACGCACTGCCAGTCGCCCTTGCGCTCGGCGGCGGAGCGCTCCTTCACGTTGATGCGCCCGCAGGGGGGGCTGTTGTGCATCCGGGGGGCGGGGATCTCCACGTCGGTGGAGATGATGTGGTCGAAGCCTAGGTACTGGTCGATATTGGCCGCGGCCACCTTGCCGGCGGCGATGGCCCGGATGGCGGTGGCGGGGCCGGTGACGCAGTCGCCGCCGGCAAAGACCCCTGGGGCGTCCTCGATGGCGCTCCAGTTCTCCGCGGCGATGACCCCCCGCTTGATGGGGACGACCCCCTCCAGGGCCTCGGTCTCGATGCCCTGGCCGATGGCCACGATCACCACCTGGCAGGGGATGCGGACGTCCGCCTCCTCCGACTTTGCCGGGGCGGGGCGGCCGTCCCGGCCCACCAGGGAGATGATCTTGGGCTCGGCGATAAGAGCGGTCACCTCGCCCGCCTCGTTGGTCTCGATGCCCTTGGGGGCGTGGAGCTCCAGGATCTCCGCCCCTTCGGCCACGGCGGAGAGGATCTCCTCCTCCAGCGCCGTCATATCCGCCTGCCGGCGGCGGTAGACCACGCTGACCTTCTTGGCCCCCAGGCGGATGGCGGACCGGGTGGCGTCCATAGCCACGTTGCCGCCGCCGATCACCGCCACCTCCTTGCCGGAGAGGTCGATCGGATGGCCGTCGGCCAGGCTGCCCAGGAGCTCCACGGCAGATAGGACCCCCCGGGCGTCCTCCCCAGGCAGGCCCACCTTCTTGTCCGTGTGGGCCCCAATGGAGATGTACACCGCGTCATATTTTTCCCGCAGCTCGCTGATGGACACCTGGCCCTCCCCGTTGCCGATGGTGGTGTTCAGCTCCACCTCCACGCCGGTGGAGAGGATGGCGTTGATGTCGGCGTCCAGCCGCTCCCGGGGCAGACGGTAGCTGGGGATACCGTAGTAGAGCATCCCGCCTAAGTGCTTGTGCATCTCGTAGACGGTGGTCTGGTGGCCCATCAGCTGGAGGTAGTAGGCGGCGGAGAGGCCGCTGGGGCCGCCGCCGATGATGGCCACCCGCTTGCCGGTGCTCTCCGCCCGCTCCGGGACGGGCACATCTCCGGCATTGTCCACGGCGGCCAGCTTCATCCCCCGGATGTTGACGGCGTTGTCCACCATGTTCCGCCGGCAGCGGGCCTCGCAGGGATGCTCGCACACCAGGGCGCAGGCGGTGGGGAAGGGATTGTCCTTTCGGATCAGCCGCACCGCGTCGGCGTAGCGGCCCTCGGCCACCAGGGCGATGTAGCCGGGGATGTCCACCCCGGCGGGGCACAGGGCCACGCAGGGCACCGGCTGCTGGAGGTTGCCCAGGCAGCGGCCCCGGAGGATATGCTCCTCATAGTCGTCCCGGAAGCCCCGGATCCCGGTCAGGACCATCTGGGCGGCGGTGAAGCCGATGGCGCAGTCGGCGGTGTCGGCGATGACCTGGGCCGTCCGCTCGATCAGGCTGATGGTCTCCATGGAGGCGTGGCCGTCTAAAACGTCCTCCAACAGGTCGCTCAGGGTGCCCAGGCCCACCCGGCAGGGCACGCACTTGCCGCAGCTCTGGGCGTGGCACAGCGTCAGGAAGGCGGAGGCCATATCCACCGGGCACAGCCCCGGCGGGCTGGCGGTGATCCGGCGCTCCAACTCCTTGTAGAGCTGCTCCACCGTGGTCTGGGCAGTGCTTTTGGTGTGGATACGCAATCTGCTCAAGAAAACACCTCTTTTCAAAGATCTCCCGTGGGTACTTCACCACAGTGTAGCAGATCGGAGGACGTTTGTAAAGGTTTTTTGGAGATCTTTCCTAATGCGTCCCGCCCCGCCGCCCGTTGGAGACAAGAAAACCCTTGAAAACGGGGGACAGGTAGTTTATACTGAGGAAAACACGGCTGGAAGGACCGTCTGGGAAAAACAGTAAAAGGAGGGACTTTATGGGGCTACTGGATAAGATCTTTCGGAGACGGCCGGCGGGGCCGGACTGCTCCGCCGTCATCGCCGCCGCCGGCAGCTCCCGCCGGATGGAGGGGGAGAACAAGCTCCTGCTGCCGGTGGGGGGCATCCCGGTGTTGGCAAAGACCCTGCTGGCCTTTGAGAACGCCCCCTCGGTGGGGGAGATCGTGGTGGCGGTCCGGGAGGAGGACCTGCTGACCGTGGGGGACCTGTGCAAGAGCCTTGGCCTGACCAAGCCGGTCAAGCTGATCAAGGGCGGCGAGGACCGGCTGTCCTCCGTCCTGCTGGCGGCTCTGGAGTGCGACCCAGACAGCCCCCTGCTGGCGGTCCACGACGGGGCCAGGCCCCTCGTCAGCGTGGAGCTGATCGAGCGGGTCATCGCCAAGGCCCGGCAGTGCGCCGCCGCCGCTGCCGCCATCCCGGTGAAGGATACGATCAAGGTGGCCGGGGCGGACGGCGTCGTCCAGTCCACCCCAGATCGGGAGACCCTCCGGGCCGTCCAGACCCCCCAGGCCTTTGACAGCCAGCTCCTCCGGGCGGCCCTCCAGTCCGCTAAAGATGCCAGCGTCTCTCTCACGGACGACTGCGCCGCCGTGGAGCGGCTGGGGAAAGCGGTGGCCCTGGTGGAGGGGGAGGAGACGAACCTGAAGATCACCACCCCCTTGGATCTCCTGGTGGCGGAGGCCATCCTGGAGGAGAGGGGGGAGCTGGGATGACTGCCATGCGGGTGGGGCAGGGCTACGATGTCCACCGCCTGACCGAGGGCCGGCGGCTCATCCTGGGCGGGGTAGATGTCCCCTATGACCGGGGCCTCCTGGGCCACTCCGATGCCGATGTGCTCCTCCACGCCATCATGGATGCCCTGCTGGGGGCGGCGGCATTGGGGGATATCGGCCATCTCTTTCCGGATACGGACCCAAAGTGGGAGGGGGCCGACAGCCGGGCGCTCCTCCGGGCGGTCCGGGCGCATATCGTCCCCTGGCAGATCGCCAATGTGGACGCCACGGTCGTTGCCCAGGCGCCGAAGCTGGCGCCCTATATCCAGGCCATGCGGCAGCACATCGCAGAGGACCTGGGAATCGGGCTGGACCAAGTGAGCGTCAAGGCCACCACAGAGGAGCATCTGGGCTTCACCGGACGGGGGGAGGGCATCGCCGCCCAGGCGGTGTGTCTGCTGGTCCGGTAGCGGACAAAATATATAGAAAAATGGCAGGTCTGTCCTGCGGCCATGAGCGGGCCGCGGGGCAGACCTGCCTATCGTTTTAGGGGACAGCGTCAGGGAGCGAGAGGCTGGAGGCGCTTGTGGGCCACCTCCGTATAGGTGAGGCGTCCGTCCACCCGGCTGGAGGCCATGAGGCGGATCCGGTCGATCGGGCAGGCGGGCGCGCCCAGGGCCCTCTTGACAGCGGCGGGGTCGAAGCCCGGTCCGGGGCGGTAGGACCGGCAGAGGGTCAGATGAGGCCGGAAGGGCCTGCGCTCCAGGGGGAACTCCCAGGACCGCAGCGCCCCCTCCACCTGGCGCTGGAGGGTGGTCAGAGGGGGGCAGGGGGCCGTGCCGGCCCAGTAGAGGTCTTGGAAGCGGCCTATCCCCTCCACCGTCAGGGAGAAGGCGGGGGCCTCGACCCCCAGGATAGCCGCCTCCGCCTCCTGGGCCCGGTCCGTCTCACCGATGAAGGCCAGGGTCAGATGGAGGTTCTCCGGCCTTGTAAAATTGCCCCGGCCCTGCCGGCGCAGGACATCGATCGCCGCCAGCAGGGCGGAACGCACCTCCTGGGACAGGCCGATGGCAACGAACAGACGCATACGATCTCCTTTCCGGCGGCCGTCAGGACCGCCACTCCGTCACATCGCTGATGCGCCGCCTGGGCCTGGGCGGCGGGTCCTCATCGGGATAGCCCAGTGCCAGAGCTGCGGCCGGCCGGCCGCCCAGCCAGGTACACAGCTCCTCATAGGCGAAGTAGGTGTCGCAGATCCAAAGGCTCCCCAGGCCCATCGCTGTGGCGGTCAGGGCCATGTTCTCCATACACGCGCCGATCGACTGGGCGTTGCACAGGCTGTAGATCCGCTCCTCCGGCGTCTGGGGGCTGCGGGGGTCCGGGGACAGGGCGTCGATGACGAAGACTGCCACGGGGGCCTGGGCCACGACCGCCAGGGTCTGCCGCGCGCCTGAAAGGTATCCGCTGCTCTCGGGAAGGAGGGGGCGGCGGGCCTCCCGGTCCAGTCCGGCGGCCATCATCCCCAGAGCCTCGGCCTTTGCCCGCCCTGTGGCAGCCACGAAGCGCCAGGGCTGGCGGTTCTTAGAGGAGGGGGCCAGGATGCCGGCCTGGAGGACCGCCTCGATGGCCTCCCGGGGGACAGGCTCCTCCTTATACCGGCGGATGCTCCGCCGGTCCGCGATCGCTGGGAGCATAGGCGGGACCTCCTTCTTTTTCGATTGGTCTATCGATCTCAGCTGCTATTGTACGGGATATGGGGGAAGATCGCAAGGGCCAATAGGCAAAAAGCGCTGGGCCTGTCCGTTTTTTCCTGTGACGCGCCCTCTCCGGCGGGCATAGTATGGGACGAAGGAGAGTGATGGAGATGGGATTTGGCGTACTGGGCGGGGACACACGGCAGGAGAAGCTGGCGGCATGGCTGGCGGAGCAGGGGCAGCGGACCGTCACCTGGGGACTGGGCGGCGATGGGCCTCTGGAGGAGGCCCTGGCCCAGGACTGCCTGGTCCTGCCCCTGCCGGTCAGCCGGGACGGCGAGCGGCTGCATACGCCCCTGGGCAGGGAGATCCTGGCCCTGGAGGACCTGTGGTCCCGGCTGCGTCCGGGGCAGCGGATCTTTGGCGGACAGGTGACGGCGGAGATGGTCCGGGCCGTCCAGGCCCAGGGCGCGGTCATCGAGGACTACTTCCGCCGGGAGGAGCTGCAGGTCCGCAACGCCGTCTCCACGGCGGAGGGGGCGATCCAGCGGGCCATGGAGCGCACCGACCGCACCCTCCACCGGATGCCCTGCCTGGTGATGGGCTATGGCCGCATCGGCAAGGTGCTGTCCCACCGTCTGGCGGGCCTGGGGGCCATCGTCACCGTCTCTGCCAGGAAGAGCGCGGACCTGGCCTGGATCGAGGCCATGGGCCATCGTGCCGTCAAAACAGGGGAGGCCCCTTTAGAGGACTTCCGGCTCATCTTCAACACCATCCCCGCCCCGGTGCTGGGGGAGCCCCAGCTCCGGCGGCTGCGGGAGGACTGCCTTCTCATCGATCTGGCCTCGGCCCCCGGCGGCGTGGACCGCCAGGCGGCGGAAGCGTTGGGCATATCCGCCGTCCAGGCCCTGGCCCTCCCCGGACAGGCCGCGCCCAGGACGGCGGCGGAGGCCATTGGACAGACCATCTTTACGATTTTGGAGGAACAGATCCAATGAATAAGATACGACTGGGCTTTGCCATGTGCGGGTCCTTTTGCACCCACAGCGCGGCATTGGACGCCCTGCGGGAATTGGTGGACTACTACGATGTGACGCCCATCGTCTCCGATATCTGCACCTGGGCAGACACCCGTTTCGGTACATCCAAGGCCCTGCTGGAGGAGCTGGAGGCCCTGACGGGCCACGCCCCCATCACCGATATCGTCGCGGCGGAGCCGATCGGGCCGAAGGCGCTGCTGGATGTGCTGGTGGTGGCCCCCTGCACCGGCAACACCGCCGCCAAATTGGCCGCCGGCATCACCGACGGCCCGGTGACCATGGCCGTGAAGGCCCATCTCCGCAACGGGCGGCCCGTGGTCCTGGCCCTGGCCAGCAACGATGGCCTGGCTGCCGGCGCTAAGAACATAGGGGAGCTGCTGGTGCGCAGGGGCTACTATTTCGTCCCCTTTGGGCAGGACGACCCGCAAAAAAAGCCCACGTCCCTGATCGCCGACTTCTCCAAGACGGCGGAGACGGTGGCGCTGGCCCTGCGGGGGGAGCAGCTCCAGCCGGTCCTGCTGCGGGCTTGAGCTGCATATAGGGAAAAAGAGCGGGGAGGGGCGCCAAAGGGCGTCCCTCCTCGACGGTTTGTTCTGTAAGGGCCGCGGCCCTTTGTTGCTTTTTTCACAGATCGCTCACAAATTTGGTGTATAGCGATACCACTTTACAGATGCGAAGTAGGAGGCGGCTAAGAGCCCGATGCTCAGCAGCACCAGCCCGGCCAGCAGGAGGTCCGGCGAGATGTGCAGCAGCATCAGGAAGTCCTCGTTTTCCGCCAGGGCCGCTACCGTGCCGGCGGCGATCATAAAGACGAGCATCAGCGCCGTCTGCACCATGCGCCCCTTTTCCACGCCGAACCGGTAGAGACAGGGCATGGAGAGAGCGGTGTAGAAGGAGAACAGGAAGACCGTCAGCCCCAGGTTCATAGGCAGGGAGACCATCAGCGCCGACTGCGCCACCAGGGGAGCCAGGGATGTGGGCAGGCGGAGGAGGACGGCTCCTGCCAGATAGAGCGCGCAGATGGAGGCCAGAGTGAATCCCAGGGTCAGCATCGCGGCGATGTACCGGGCCAGTACCACCTGCCCCTTGCTCAGGGGGAGGGCGGCGGTATAGCTGCACCAGCGGGCGTGTTCATCGTAGCTGGCGAGGGTCCGGGGGATCATGGCGGCAAAGATGGCGCAGAAGAAGAGAAAGAAACTATTGCGCTGGACCAGGGCGATGAGCAGATAGACCGGGATGATCACAAAATACATCTTCCCCTTGTTCCGCAGGATATACCAGTCCTTCAAAAGCAGTCCTTTCATGATAAACGCTCCCCTCTGGCTTGGAATACGATGATATCCTCGATGGTCACCCGGTCCAGGGTCAGGCCGGCGGGCACCTTCTCCCGCTCCACCAGGGCCTCCACCCCGTAGGCGTGGACCCGGTAGGCCGCCACGGCGGACTTGTCCAGGCACTTTAGGTCCTCCATGGACCCCTTCAGCAGGGCGTAGCGCTCCAGCAGCGCGTCCTTTTCCTCGCAGAAGAGGAGCTTCCCATGGTGGAGGTAGGCGATATAGTCGCAGAGCTTCTCCAGGTCGCTGACGATATGGGAGGAGACCAGGATGGAGTGGTCCTCACTGCGGGTGAAGTCCAGGAACAGGTCTAAGATCTCGTCCCGGACCACCGGGTCCAGTCCGCTGGTGGCCTCGTCCAGGATCAGCAGCCGGGGATGGTGGCTCAGGGCCGCGGCGATGCCCAGCTTCATCTTCATCCCCCGGGAGAACTGGTGGAACAGCTTTTTCTCCGGCAGCTCGAACCTCTTCAGGTAGCTCTGGTACAGGGCCTGGTCCCAGTTCCGGTAGATGCCCCCCAGCACCCGTCCGATCTGGCCGGCGTTGAGGTAGGTGGGCAGACACGCCTCGTCCAGCACCACCCCCAGTTCCTCCCGGATGGCGGGGGCCCCGTTGTCCTCGCCCAGGATGGTGACGGTGCCGCCGTCCCACTGGATGGCGCCCAAGATCAGCTGGATGGTGGTGGATTTGCCGGCTCCGTTCTCGCCGATCAGGCCCATGATGCAGCCGGAGGGCAGGGTCAGGTCGATATGGTCTAGGGTGAAGTCGCTGTAGCGCTTGGTCAGCCCCCGCAGTTCTAACGCGTTGGTCATTGGTCGTCGCCTCCTAAAGTGCGAAACATTTCTACGATCTCGTCCAAGGTGAGCCCCATGGGCACGGCCAGGTCCCAGATGGCCTGGATGTGGTCCTCGATGGCGCGCAGATGCTCCTCCCGGACCAGCTCCAGGTTCCGCTCCGCCACGAAGGAGCCCTTGCCGGCCAGAGTGTAGATGTACCCGTCCTGCTCCAGCTCCTCATAGGCCCGCTTGGTGGTGATGACGCTGATGCGCAGGTCCTTGGCCAAGGAGCGGATGGAGGGCAGGGCCTCGCCGGCGGTCAGGATACCGGCGCCGATCTGGGACTTGATCTGGCTGCGGATCTGCTCGTAGATGGGCAGTCCGCTGGTGTTGCTGATGACGATGTTCATGGGTGGCCTCCCGTTTGTACTGTACATGAACAGTATATACAGTTGATACGCGTTTGTCAAGGGGCTGCGGCAAGATCTTTGCGGAAAATTTTTGGAAAGAGAGCGGCACTTGAAAAACAGAGCAGGCTATGATAAAATCTTTGTACAGTGATGGAGGGGAGTAGGTGGTATGCTTGAAAGTATCTGTACATATAGATCAAAAGCGCCAGGAGGACCTGCGGCGTTTGAAGGATTTTCGATTGTTAGATGATGATTTTTTTACGAAATGCTTTGAAGGAGACACAGCTTGCATCCAGTTCATATTGCAGATCATTCTGGGGAGATCGGATCTGGAGATCGTGGAGGTCCATACGCAGGTGTTTGTAGAAAACCTGCTCGATCGCTCTGTACGGCTGGATATCCTAGCGGAGGACAGCACGGGACGAAGGATAAACATTGAGATCCAGCGGTCGGATAAGGGGGCAGGGAAAAAGCGGTCCCGGTACAACAGTAGTATGATGGATGTAGGCCTTTTGCGGAAAGGCGAATATTTCGATGCTTTGCCGGAGACCTATGTCATATTCATCGCAGAACATGATGTGATGGCAAAGGGGCTGCCGGTCTACAGTATTGAAAGATGCGTTTTGGAAACAGGAGAAAAGTTTGGGGATGGGTCACACATACTCTATGTGAATGGTTCCTATCGGGATGAAACACCCATTGGAAAACTGATGCACGATTTTTCTTGTACGGACCCGGCGGAGATGTTTTATCCTATACTGGCAGATCGGGTCAGATTTTTCAAAGAGAGTAAGGAGGGAGTTGCGATCATGTGCAAAGCGATGGAGGAGATGCGAGATCAAACGCTGCGGGAGGGGATGACAGAGGTCGCAAGAAAGTTGCTTTTGGATGGGACGCTCACACTTGAAAAGATCGCGGAGTGCGTGGGTCTTTCCCTGGACGATATAAAAAGGCTGAAAGGTGAGCAGGGCATTTGAGCGTTCATACAGGGCTGGAGACGGTGGCCTCCAGCCCTTTCAAATACTGTCCCTGTCAGTAAAGGACGCCGCCCAGGAGCGCCGCCAGCAGGATCAGGGCAATCGGGGGAAAGTCTGCCTTTTTCAGGCGTTTATAGACGAGGGCGGTCAGGACGAGCAGGAGAAGGATGCCGCAGGCGGTCCAGTCGATGCCGCCGCCCAGGCAGAGGGAGAGGGCCATCCAGACGCCGGTGGAGAGGATCACGCCCATCAGGCAGGGCTTGACGCCCTTTAGGACAGCCTGTACGAGCCTGCGCTTCAAAAGCTGCTGAAAGACGATCGTGACCGCCAGGAGGATGACGAAGGCGGGAAGGATCACGCCCAGGACCGCCAGCGCCGCGCCGGGCAGTCCGGCCTGGCGGAAGCCCACATAGGTGGCGGTGTTGACCATGATCGGGCCGGGGGTGGACTCGCTGAGGGCCACCAGGTTGGCGAACATGGCCTCATCGGCCCACTGCTCCTCCATGACCACGTCCCGGATCAGGGGGATCGCGCCGTAGGCGCCGCCGAAGGAGAACAGGCCGATCTTCAGAAAGGCCGCGAAGAGCCGCCAGTAGATCATCCCTTGTCCCTCCTTCCATAAAACAGCAGGAAGCCCACAAGGCCGCCGGCCAGGATGACATAGATGGTAGAGAGATGGACCGCGGCGGCGCTGGCCGCCAGGGTGACCAGGAAGGCCAGGGCCGCCACGGCGGCCTGCCGGTACTTCTGGGCGGACCGCCCCCACATCTTGCGGAGCATCTTCACCGCCGCCTGGGTGATGAGCAGGGACACCGCCAGCCGGATGCCCCGGAAGGCGTTGGCGACGAAGGGGACGGCCAGCACATCCTCGAAGAAGCTGGAGAGGAAGCAGAGGAGCAGGAAAGATGGCAGGACGATGCCCACCGTGGCGGAGACAGCGCCGGCCATGCCGGCGACCTTATAGCCGGTGTAGGTGGCGCAGTTGATGGCGATGGGACCGGGGGTGGACTCGGCGATGACGGCCAGGTCCATCATCTCATCGGCGGTGATCCAGCGCTTCTTCTCCACGCAGGTGTGGTCCAGCAGGGAGAGCATGGCGTAGCCGCCGCCGAAGGTGAAGGCCCCCACCTCCATAAAGGTCAGGAACAGGTCAGTCGTTTTGCGCAAGGCGATCCCTCCTCGATCAGTTCAGTCGCCTCCTATTATACCGCCTCCGATGCGCCTGCGCAAGCAGGATATACAGCTTGAAAAATAGCGCGGTCTGTGGTAGGATAGAGAGCAGAGCGAGACCAATAAGACAGAGATCGGAAAGGAAGTGCTTTTTTCCAATGGCTGAGAACCAGAAGAACGAATGGCAGCCCAATGAGCAGGACCAGGTCATGGTGTACATCAACCCCGAGGTCATGCAGACTCTGGCGGATATGTCGGCGAAGAAGCAGGCGGACTTCCAGGAGCTGTTCGACGCGGCCCAGGAGGGGGAGCCGGAGGCGGAGTACCGCCTTGCCCTGAGCTACTACCGTGGGGAGCACGGCGCGCCCCAGGACGACGAGAAGGCTTTCCAGTGGTTCACCAAGGCCGCCGCCGGGGACCATATCGCCGCCCAATACTATGTGGGCAGCTGCTATGCCCGAGGTACCGGCGTGGCAGAGGACTACGAGAAGGCTCTGGAGTACTTTACGATGGCGGCGGACCAGGGGTACCTGCCGGCTGTCTGTGAGCTGGGCCTGTGCTATGAGCTGGGCCATGGCGTTGAGATGGACAAGGGGCGGGCGGCGGAGCTGTACCGGGAGGCCGCCGACCTGGACTATGCCCCGGCCCAGTGCAACCTGGGATTTTTCTACTACCGGGGCATCTATTTTGAGGAGGACAACGACGAGGCTTTCGCCTGGTTCTCCAAGGCCGCGGCCCAGGACTACCCCCGCGCCCAGGTGCTGCTGGGGGAGTGCTATGAGAACGGCTACGGCGTGGAGCGGGACCCGGTGAAGGCCGTGGAGCTGTACACCGCCGCCCATGAGCAGGACTACCCAGAGGGGACCTGTGCCCTGGGCGTCTGCTACGACCATGGCGACGGGGTGGAGGAGGACTTCGAGAAGGCCGCCTCCCTCTATGCCCAGGCCGCCCGGCAGGGCTACGTCCGGGCCATCTACCAGCTGGGCCGGTGCTATGAGTACGGCCACGGCATCGAGCAGAGCGACGAGAAGGCGGAGGCGCAGTACCGCGAGGCCCACGAGAAGGACTATCCTCCGGGGACCTGCGCCCTGGGCCTGTGCTATGAGACCGGCATGGGCGTAGAGATGGACAAGGAGCGGGCTGTGGAGCTCTACCGCGCCTCCGCCGACCGGGGGTACGCCCCGGCCCAGTGCAACCTGGCCTTCTGCTACTACCGGGGCATCGGCGTGAAGGAGGACGACGACCAGGCCTTCCACTGGTTCTCCCAGGCGGCAGAGCAGGGCTTCCCCCGGGCGCTCTATTTCCTGGGGGAGTGCTACGACCACGGCTACGGCACGGAAAAGGACATGGCCAAGGCGGTGGAGCTGTACAAGGCGTCCCATGAGCGGGGCTACGCCGGCGGCACCTGCTCCCTGGGCCTGTGCTACGAGCTGGGCGAGGGCGTGGAGATGGACAAGGCGAAGGCGGTGGAGCTCTACCGCCAGGCCGCCGAGGCCGGCGATGTCCGGGCCCAGTGCAACTTGGGGTACTGCTACTACCAGGGCATCGGCACCGAGGAGGACGACGAGGAGGCCGCCCACTGGTTCGCCAAGGCCGCGGAGGAGCGCTATCCCAGGGCCATGCAGCTCCTGGGGGAGTGCTACGACCACGGCTACGGCGTGGAGCGGGATATCCAGCGGGCGGTGGAGCTGTATGAGGCCGCCGCGGAGCGGAAGTATCCCCCGGCCCTCTGCTCCCTGGGCCTGTGCTACGAGCTGGGCAAGGGCGTAGAGGTGGACAAGGACCAGGCGCGGGAGCTGTACCGGGAGGCCGCCGAGCGGGGCGACGCCCGGGCCCAGTGCAACCTGGGCTACTTCTACTACCAGGGCATCAGCGTGGAGACCGATGACGCCGAGGCCTTCCGGTGGTTCTCCAAGTCCGCCGAGGACGGCTATCCCCGGGCCTACCAGCTGCTGGGGGAGTGCTATGAGAACGGCTACGGCACGGAGAAGGACGAGGCCCTGGCGGTGGAGTATTACACGAAGGCCCACGAGATGGGCTATGCCCCCGGCACCTGCAACCTGGGCGTCTGCTATGAGGCGGGCATCGGCGTGGAGGCGGACCCGGTGCGGGCGGTGGCCCTCTACCGGCAGGCGGCGGAGCAGAACTTCCCCCGTGCCCAGTGCAACCTGGGCTACTGCTACTACCACGGTGTAGGCGTGGAGGAGAACAACGAGGAGGCCTTCCACTGGTTCTCCAAGGCCGCCGCCCAGGGCTTCCCCCGTGCCATGCACATGCTGGGGATCTGCTATGAGAACGGCCACGGTGTGGAGGAGGATATAGCGGAGGCCGTGAAGCTCTACCAGGCCGCCCATGAGCAGGGCTATGTGCCCGCCACCTGCTCCCTGGGGGTCTGCTACGAGTTCGGCGACGGCGTGGAGATGGACAAGGCCAAGGCCGTGTCCCTCTACCGCCAGGCCGCCGAGCGGGGCTTCCCCCGGGCCCAGTGCAACCTGGGGTACTGCTACTACCAGGGCATCGGCGTCCAGGAGAACAACGAGGAGGCCGTCTACTGGTTCGAGAAGGCGGCCCGGCAGGGGATCGCCCGGGCGATCCATCTGCTGGGGGAGTGCTATGACAACGGCTACGGCGTGGAGCGGGACCTGGAGAAGGCGGCGGAGCTCTACCGCATGGCCCATGAGAAGGGCCACCTCCCGGCCACCTGCTCCCTGGGCCTGTGCTACGAGCTGGGCGAGGGCGTGGAACAGGACAAGTCCAAGGCTCTGGCCCTCTACCGCCAGGCGGCGGAGGGCGGCCTGTCCCGGGCCCAGTGCAACTTAGGGTTCTTCTACTATCGGGGCATCGCCGTGGAGGAGAACGATGAGGAGGCGGTGAAGTGGTTCACCAAGGCCGCCGCCCAGGGCTACGCCCGGGCCATGTTCTTCCTGGGAGAGTGCTACGAGAACGGCTACGGCGTGAAGCAGGACCAGGCCAGAGCAGTGGACTACTACCGCCAGGCCCATGAGAAGGGCAATGCCAGCGGCACCTGCGCCCTGGGGTTGTGCTATGAGATGGGCGACGGCGTGGAGATGGACAAGGCCAAAGCGGCGGAGCTGTACCGCCAGGCGGCCAACCGGGGCAGCGCCCGTGCCCAGTGCAACCTCGGCTTCTTCTACTACTGCGGCATCGCCGTGGAGGAGAACAACGAAGAGGCGGTGCGCTGGTTCACCAGAGCGGCGGAGCAGGGCTATTCCAGGGCCATGTGCCTGCTGGGAGAGTGCTATGAAAACGGCTACGGCGTGGAAAAGGACGAGGCCCGTGCGGTGGAGCTGTATATCCGCGCCCATGAGGGGGGCTATCTCCAGGCCACCTGCGCCCTGGGGCTGTGCTATGAGTACGGCACCGGCGTGGAGGTTGATGTCGCCCGTGCGGTGGAGCTGTATGCCCAGGCGGCCAGCCGGGGCAACGCCAGGGGGCAGTATCTCCTGGGCAGCTGCTATGAGCGGGGCAGCGGCGTCAAGCGGGACAAGAAGAAGGCCAAGGAGCTCTACCAGCAGGCGGCAGCCAGGGGCTATAAGAAGGCCGAGGAGGCGCTGAAGAAGCTGCGGTTCATCTGAGGTGAGGACATATGGCGGAGAGTTTACAGCAGCTGACAGCTGCGGCTAAAAATGGAGATGCGGAAGCCCTGTGCGCTCTGGGCCTCCGCTATGAGACCGGCGACAGCGTGGAGATGGACCGGTCCAGAGCGGCCTCCCTTTACCGGGAGGCCGCCGAGGCCGGCCACGCCCAGTCCCAGTGCAATTTGGGGCACTGCTACTACCGGGGCATCGGTGTCAAGGCGAATGGCGAGAAGGCCGTCTACTGGTTCCAGAAAGCTGCCAAGCAGGGCTGGGCACGGGCCATCGGCCTGCTGGGGCTGTGCTATGAGAAGGGCTTCGGCGTAGACCAGGACCAGGAGGAGGCCGCCTACTACTACCGGAAGGCCCACGAGGGGGGGCTATGTCCAGGCCACCTGCCTCCTGGGGCAGTGCTATGAGGCCGGCAGAGGCGTGGAGAGGGACAAAAGACGGGCAGCCGCCCTCTACCGGGAGGCTGCCGAAAAAGGCCTGGCCCAGGCCCAGTACAGCTTAGGTTTTTTCTACTACCGCGGCATCGCCCTGGAGGAGGACGATAGGGAGGCCTTTCACTGGTTCACCAAGGCGGCGGACCAGGGCCATCCCCGGGCCATGTTCTTCCTAGGGGAGTGCTATGAGAAGGGCTATGGCGTGGTGGAGAACGGTCAGGAGGCGCTGCGCTGGTATACTAAGGCGGCGGACCGGGGCTATACCAACGCCCAATACCGGCTGGGCGTCTGCTATCAGCATGGAAAAGGCGTGGAGAAAAACATGGTCCAGGCGGCGCGGTACTTCCGGGCTGCTGGTGAACAGGGCCATCCTATGGCCATCTGCGATCTGGGCCTGTGCTATGAGCGGGGCAGCGGCGTGGAGGTGGACGAGGCGCGGGCGGCGGCGCTGTATCGAAAGGCTGCGGAGCTGGGCGATGCCGAGGCCCAGTGCAACCTGGGCGATGCCGAGGCCCAGTGCAACCTGGGCGTCTGCCTCCGCAATGCCATCGGCGTGGAGTACGACGATGAAGAAGCGGTGAAGTGGTTTACCAAAGCGGTGGAGCAGGGGCACCGGCGGGCCTGTTTCTACCTGGGGGAGTGCTGGCAGATGGGTCTGGGTGTGGAGACGGACCCGGCCAAGGCAGAGAAGTACTACCGGAAGGCCGGGGACTATACAGACGCCATGTTTGCCCTGGCCCATCTTCTCACGCGGACAGACGAGGACGAGGCAATCGAGCTGTTCTGCCAGGTGGTCAAGAAAGGGGAAATAAGAGGCGCCCGAGCCATCACCGCCCTAGGCAACTACTATGAACATGGCTACTACGATTGGAAAAAGGACAAAAGGCGTGCCAAGGAGCTCTACCGGCTGGCTGCCGGGCTGGGAGACGAGAATGCCGCACAGCACTTGAAAAAGATGTGGTTCTAAACGAGATACGGCCCCCTGGATCTGCTCCAGGGGGCCGCGTTCTATTTTTGGGTCAGGACAGGCTGTCCAGGGGCAGCGTCACCCGGACGGTGAAGAGGTCGCCATCGGTCTCCACCCGCAGGTCGCCGTTGCAGGCCTGGGTGAAGGACTGGGCGATGGACAGCCCCAGGCCGCTGCCGCCGTCGGTGCGGCTCTCGTCCCCCCGGACGAACCGGCCCGTGTAGTCCGTGCCGGGGCGCAGCTCGGCGGCGGAGGTGTTCTTCAGGGTCACCAGGGCCTGCCGCCCCTGGGTCACCAGGGCGAGATAGACGCGGGTCCCCGGCAGGCTGTACTTCAATGCGTTGCCCAGCAAATTCTGGAACACCCGGTAGAGCCGGTCCCCGTCGGCGTAGACCGGTACGGCATCCTCCGGCAGGGCGGTCCGCAGGGCCAGGCCGCTGTCCTCGACGGCCTGGCTCATATCCGCCAGGGTCTGCCGCAGCAGCTTGCCCAGGTCCAGATGCTTGGGCTTGATGGGCAGCTGGCCCGAGGCGGCTTTGCTGATGTCGAACACGTCCTGGACCATGGCCTTTAGCCGCGCCGCCTTCTCCTGGAGGATGTGGACATAGTCCGCCGCCTGGGGAGGCAGCTCCTCCTGGGCCAGGAGGTCGGCGTAGCTGATGATGGAGGTCAGGGGGGTCTTTAGGTCGTGGGACACGTTGGTCACCAGCTCCACCTTCATCCGCTCGCTCTTCGTCTGCTGGTCCAGGGCGCTGTGGAGGCCCTGTTGGATGTGGTTCAGGTCGTCTACCGCCTGGCGCAGGTCGCTGTCCGTCTCCACTATCAGAGGATGTTCCAGGTCCCCGGACCGGACGGCGGCGATCTGGTCCGTCAGGGTCCCCAGGTCCGTCCACACCCGCTTCAGCCGCCAGAGGAACACCGTTGCGATGATCAGCAGCACCACCGCCGGCAGGCAGACCGTCCACGCTCCCGCCAGGGGCGCGCCGCCGGAAAAGCTGGCCGCGTACATCAGCAGGTTCAAATTGACCGCACCCAGGAGCAGCAGCGCCAGGGCCACCAGGCCCGACACCCGGCTCAGCCGCCGCTGGATGGGCTGTTTCAGCCCGGAGGCCGCCAGCATGGCGCAGATACCATTCTTCCAGGGCTTATAGTTGCGGCGGAGGTCGTTGACCAGGAGATACAGGCACCAGAAGGCCGTCAGCAGCCACCCCCTCTGCCGGAGGAGCTCTTGGACCTGTTCCCGGAGGTACCACCACTGTTCATCCATCACGGCCTCCGCCCATACCCCGTCGCCCCAGACGGTCACTGGCACCGCCTCGCCGACCCGGTCGGACACCGCCAGCAGGAGGGGGAGGAGGGGCACCAGCAGGAGCAGGACCTTAGGCTCGAACCAGAGCTTCCCGGTCAGGCGGGCCAGCTTGACGTCCGCGATCTGCTTGCCCCGCCAGAAGGAGAGGGCGCACAGCAGCACCAGCGCCAGGCCCACGCCCATCCAAATAAGACTCTGCTCATACTGCTCCCGGCTCTCCAGCAGGTTTTGCCGGAGGCGGTAGAGGTAGTTGGCCTCCCCGGAGACGCCCCCCTTGCCATAGGTCCCCTGGAGGAAGAGCTGGGGCTCGTCGATGGCGGCGATGGTCACCTTGACCCCCTTCAGGCTCTCGTCTACAGTGAAGTTCTGATAGCCCGGGACATACCACTGATCCTCCCGTTCCGCATAATAGCCGTCGCCGTAGATGTCTATCTTTTCGCCGTTCTTGTAAACGTTCACCTTCACCCCATCGAAGTACAGCAGGAAGCTGTAGCCATCTGGCGGTCTGAGGTGGAAGAGGTCGGTGGTGTTGGAATACTTATCCACGCCCTCGATACGGTAGAGCAGATTCTGGTCCTCCTTCATCCGCTCGTGGATCTTCTTGGCCTGGGAGCGCCAGTAGTCCTTCCGCTGGGCCTCCGTGGGCTGGGCCCCATCCGTGGACTGGGGCCCGCCTTCGGACTCGCCCCGCTTCACTGTGACGAAGCTCATAGGTCCATCCCCTGGGATGATACCGGCATCACCGTACCAGGCCACCCCCTCCTGCATCTCCAGGACGGAGTCCTGCCAGTCATACCCATAGTCCCCATACCAGTAGTCGTTCAGCGGCTGGGCCGCGCCCATGGACAGGAAGGTCCGCAGGCAGGAACAGATATAGTTGCGGAATTGGGTCGTGTCCCGGTAGTCCTCCAGCAGGCTGTCGGACATCCAATGATTTCGATCGCGGTAGGCCTCGATCCAGAAGGCCCCTCCGCTGAGCAGCAGGCTCACCCCCAGGACGAAGGAGAGAAAGCCGATGGCCGTCCGCATACGGCCCGTGGTGTTTTTATTTGTGCGGTTCCATTTTATAGCCAATGCCCCATACCACCTTCAAATAGTCTGGCTCCTTGGGATCGAGCTCGATCTTCTCCCGGATGCGGCGGATGTGGACCATGACGGTCTTTTCCGGAGCGTAGGCCTCGCCGCCCCAGACCCGCCGGTAGATCTCCTCCGCCGGGAACACCCGGCCGATGTGGCGCATGAGCAGCTCCACGATGCCGGTCTCTGTGGCGGTGAGCCGGACGATCTCCCCGTCAGCGGTCAGCTCCCGGCTGGCCGGGTCGAACCGGAGGCGGCCGTTGACGATGTCACCCCGGCCGGCGGCGTTCACGTCGCCTAAGCTGGTGTAGCGCCGGAGCTGGCTGCGCACACGGGCCGTCAGCTCCTGGGCGCTGAAGGGCTTGGTCACATAGTCGTCAGCCCCCATGCCCAGTCCTAAGACCTTATCGCTCTCCTCGCTCTTGGCGGACAGGACGATCACCGGCAGGTTCCGCCGCTCCCGGATGCGCATCAGGGCGGACAGGCCGTCCAGCCGGGGCATCATCACGTCCATGATGATGAGGCGGAGATCTGGGTCCAGGGCCTTATCCAGAGCTTCCATGCCGTCGTAGGCCCGGAGGACCTGATAGCCCTCCCGCTCCAGAGAGGCCGCGATGGCCCCTACGATCTCCTTGTCATCGTCCACTACCAGGATCTTCTCGTCCATGCCGCTTGCTCCTTCCCTTGTTGCCTAGGACTATCATACCAGGCGTTTCTTACAAATGTAAGCCGGTAATTCTTACAGTTTTCTAACAGTTTCGATGAAATAGCTCTATCCGAAGGTAAAACCGTTCAACGGGATTGACAACGGAGCCGGAGCGTGGTATATTTGGTTCGTTACTAAAACCGTTGAACGGATGTTTGAACGAATGAAAGGAGCCTGCAAGATGGAAAACAAAGCTGTGTTAAGGGAGCTCAAAGAGATCGCGGCCCGAGTGGATGTCCTTATCCGCCGTCTGGAGAAGGAGGACACCGCTATCGTCGCCACCGTGGGGGAGGTCCGCAAGGCGGCGATCCTGGAGGAGGTCTACCGGCTCGGCGGCAGTGTGGCCCCGGAAACGATCTCGGACCTTGCCCGGAAGTACGGACGGGACCCCAGCGCCTGCGGCGGCTACTACTCGGGGAAGGCACCCTCCTTGAAAGCGGCCATCGCCAGCGGCGCCGGTCTGCAAGCGCTCCGCCAGCTGACGGACACCGGCCGGCAGTCGGTGCAGGACACACGGGCGGCCTGGGGGGAAGACTGGCTGGACCGTATCCCCATGGACATCGTGGGTAGCCAGCGGGCCGCCGATACGGAGATCTCCTTCTGACAGCGCCCGCTCAGACGAGATGGATATCCAGCGTTTCCAGGACCTCCGTATGCTCCAAGGGGCAGAAGCGGAGGTCCGCTTCTTTCAGCTTGGGCAGCGCCAGCAGCAGGCGGCAGTCGGAGAAGTTGGTGTTGTAGAGGGACAGGACGCGCAGGTCTTTACACTTGGACAGGAAGGAGAAATCGTCCACGATGAGGTTTTCGATACGAAGGGTCTGCAAATTGGGCATCTTCTCCATGATGGACCAGTCGCTGGGGTCCAGGTAGAAGCTCTGCGGCAGGTTATAGGGGATCTGCGCGTAGGCCGTGCCGTCTTGCTCGATGGTCACATCCCGCAGTCCCAGACACAGCCCCTTCATCTTGCCCATGGCCTTTATCCAGTCATATGGGACCAGCAGATGCTTCCCGTGGCCCTGCCCCACCGCATGGGCGATGAGGGGGTGGATATGGATAGCGCCTGCTTTTGGCGGGCCCTGCCGCAGGGTCGTCCCCACACGGTAGGGCCCGTTGGGGACATACTTGCGCCGGGGCAGTTCCATTACGGGGACAGCGCCAGGGGCGCTCTCGTGCCGGCCGGCGATGCGCAGCTCCTGGCAGCCGTCACCAGTATGATAGAGATACAGCGTCTCGCCCTCATCGTCCAGGCAGACGGCAAGGCCCTCCCGCCAGATCAGCTGGTCCTGGCCGATGCCCGCCTGGGCGAGGGCTGCGCTGGTCTCCGCCGAATCTGTCAGCCGGGCCCCGCCGTGGTAGCCGTAGGCCGCGCCCCAGAGGATGGAGCGGAGGAAGCTGTCCAGGCCGTCCGCGCACTTCTCAAAGGTGATGAAGTCGTCCCTGGTGGAGATATAGACAGGCGGGTCGGGGAGGCCGGCCAGCAAGTCCTGTAGGCGGTACCCGGCGTTCCAGACGCCCTGGTTCTCCTGCCAGATCAGGACGTAGTTATCTGTGACATCGTCCCATCCCGCCTCCGGCAGCCGCCACAGGGCGAAATAGCCGTTGTCTTGGACCTTCTTATCATTCTTCTCCGTGGCGGCCTGGAAGTCCTCCTCCCAGTCCGCCAAGGTCTCCCGGATACACTGGTAGGTGGTGACGATCTCCTCCGGCGGACGCCGGATGCAGTCGTGACGGCGGCAGATCGGGTCCAGGCCGTAGGTCAGCAGGAAGGTCCGGTAGGCCTCCGGCAGCGCCACGCCGAGGGACGCCTCCGCTGCCCGGATATCCGCCAAAGGGAAGCCCTGGTGTCCCTCCGGGCAGAAGAAGTCCATCAGGTCTGGGGTCGTGACATGGTAGCGCATAGGAAGTGACCTCCTGTTCCTTATTGGAGCGGCCCCTGCCGCCGTTTCACCCGGCGCATCCAGGGGCGGTGGAGGGCGTAGAGCAGGGCGTGGCCCCAGTCCGGCGCGCCGTCCACCGGCTCCACCGCCAGCATGGTCAGGCCCCAGAGCTTGGCCCCCAGGATATCCGTGGTCCACAGGTCTCCCAGCATGGCGGTCTCTTCCGGCGATGCGCCGAAGAGGGCCATGGCCCGGCGGAAGCCCCCCGGCTTGGGCTTGCCGGCGTGGCCGATGTAGGGCACGCCCAGGTCGGCGCAGTAGTCCTCCACCCGGGAGGAGGAGCGGTTGTTGGACACGATGGCGAAGCGGACCCCGGCGCCGGTGAGGCCGGCGATCCAGGCCCGGATCTCATCAGTGGGGCGGCGGGTGTGGGGCGGGGCCAGGGTGTTGTCCAGGTCCGAGAGCAGCAGGGTGATCCCCAGCCGCTCCAACAGGGCCGGGGTGACCTGGGCATACCTCTCCAGGACCAGGTCGGGCGTGATGGATATGGGCATAAGCGGCTCCTTGCTTTCATAGGATATGGGAGCCTATTATACTACATCCATCTATGCCCCGTCAATGAAGGAGGGACCGTCATGCAGCTCTATCTTGCCGTCACGCCGGAGGTCCTGCCCAGAGCCGCCGGCTTTACGGACCGCTTTGCCCATGTGGCCTACCGCATCGGCCCCCAGTCCCGGCTGCTGCGGCAAAATCTCCTGCTGAAGACCCGCGGGGGCCTTTTGAGCCTCAGCGACCAGGACAGCCCTCCCATCACCCAGCCGGACCAGCTCTGCCAGGCGCTGCGCCGGGAGTGCGCCGGGCGGGGCTATGGCGGCATCGTGGCCGACTTCGAGGGCGCGCCCGCACCGGACCGGGCGGCGTTCCTCTCCATGCTCCAGACCGGCCTGCGCCAGGACCGGCGGACGCTGTTCATACCGGAGAGCTATGCCGCCATGGTCCCCGGCGCGGTGATCCTGGTCTGCACGGCCCTCTCCGGCGGGCAGTACCGCCAGCGGGTCCAGGAGGCGGTGGAGCGCTATGGCCGGGTGGCTTTGGACGTGGAGCGGCTGGCCATGGATATCACCGTCCCCGCCCCGGACGGCAGCGGCACGCCCCTGACGATCCCGGCCCTGCGGGCCCTCCGGCAGGAGCGGGAACCGGTGGTGTTCTTCTCCGATGCCCTGTGCGCCCGCTACTTCACCTACACCCAGAACGATACAGGCCACTTCGTCCTGTTCGACGACGCGGAGACCCTTCACCGGAAGATCCAGATCGGCGCCTCCTTAGGCTGCGCCGCCGCCTTCCTGATGTTCCCGGAGGTGGAGGATATCCTGGGGGAGCTGTTCCCCCGGCAGGGCGGCCCCGCCCAAAAAAGCCAGCCCTCCGGCAGAGGGAGGGCTGGCTGTCCTTCGGCGGCTGAGCGCCGCGGCCCATCGGAGGGACGGTCCGGTCACGGACGCTGAGGGACCGCCTCGCAGGGGAAGAGGGACCAGGGGAACGCCGGTGGGGGAGGGAGCGTAAAGTCCATCGCCTGTCCAGTGAATGGATGGGAGAAAGCCAGGTGCCAGCTCCATAGGGCGATGCCGCCGCTGCCGGAGCCGCCGTATCTCCGGTCCCCTAAGAGGGGGTGGCGGCGGGAGGCGAACTGCACCCGGATCTGGTGGGTCCGTCCGGTGTGGAGGGAGACGGCTATAAGGGCCAGCCCATCCCGCTGGGACAGCGTTTTATATGACAAGGAGGCAGGCTTTACGCCCTTTCTCATACGGGAGACAGGGAAGGACTTTCCCCGGCTGGTGTCCCAGAAGAGCAGGTCCTCCATGGTCCCCCCGGCGGGGTCCGGGCAGCCGGAGGCCACGCAGAGATATTCCTTTACGAACGCCCGCTGCCGGATGGCCTCGCTCAGGGCTCCGGCGGCGGGCTTGGTCCGGGCATAGACCATCAGGCCGCCTACGCCGGCGTCCAGCCGGTGGACCGGGTAGATCTGCCCGCCGGCCGCCGCCTCCAGCCGGGCGAGTAGGGTGTCGCCCTCGCCGGCCTGGGACAGCAGTCCCACCGGCTTCTCACAGAGCAGCAGATGCTCGTCCTGGTAAAGTATGTTGACTGCCATAAAAAGCGCCTCCTTTGGGAAGACTATAAGTACCGCGGCACAGGAAGTCCTATGACACCATTATACCAGCGGCCCAGATTTTTTTTGATCTTTTTTGGGAAGTGGAAGAAAAGCACTTGCAATCTGAAGGGAGATAGGGTAAAATACCAACGTCTATATCTGTATATCTTATCTGAACATAGGAGGATCATCATATGGCAACGATCACTGCCGGCGATTTCCGCAACGGCAAGACCTTCGAGATGGATGGAAAGGTGATGCAGGTCATCGAGTTCCAGCACGTCAAGCCCGGCAAGGGCGCGGCGTTCGTTCGGACGAAGATGAAGAACGTCATCACCGGGGCCGTGACGGAGACCAGCTTCAACCCCACCGCCAAGTTCGAGGAGGCGTTCGTAGAGCGCAAGGACATGGAGTATAGCTATAACGACGGCGACCTGTACTACTTCATGGACCAGGAGACCTACGACATGGTGCCCCTGGGCCGGGATCTGCTGGGCGACGCCTTCCGCTTCGTCAAGGAGAACACGGTCTGCAAGGTGCTGAGTTATAAGGGCACCGTGTTCGGCATCGAGGTCCCTAACTTCATGGACCTGGAGGTCACCGAGACCGAGCCGGGCTTTGCCGGCAACACCGCTACCAACGTGACGAAGCCCGCCACCCTGGAGACCGGCGCGGAGATCAAGGTGCCCCTGTTCATCGATATCGGTGATAAGATCACCATCGACACCCGGACCGGCGAGTATCTGTCCCGCTGCAAGAATTGACAGAACTGACATCGTATCGATAGCGCGCTTTTGTGAAAGGAGCGAAAAAGATGGAGATCTTAGAGAAGGTCGCGTACCTGAAGGGCTTGGCCGACGGCATGGAGCTGGGGGCGGAGACCTCCAAGGAGAGCAAGCTGCTGCTCCAGATGCTGGACCTGCTGGAGGATGTGGCCCTGGAGATCCAGGATATGCAGGATATCCAGGACGAGCTGGAGGAGGGACTGGACGCCGTCAGCGACGACCTGTCCGATGTGGAGTCCTATATCTACGAGATGGAGGACGAGTGCTGCTGCGGGGACGATGACGATGCGTGCTGCTGCGATGAGGACGATGAGGTCTGCTATGAGACCGTCTGCCCCAACTGCGAGGAGCAGGTCATCTTTGATGAGGACACCCTGGAGGAGGGCTATATCTTGTGCCCCAACTGCGGCAAGAAGCTGGAGTTCGACCTGGAGGGCAGCTGCGGCTGTGGCTGCGGCCATCACCACTGCCAGGACGAGGACGACGATGAGGAAGAGGAGGACTGATCCTCTCCCAAAGTAAAAACGAAAGGGGGGCTGTCTGGCCGACGGCCCTCTTTTTCTCTTGCAAAACAGGAACGAGTGTGCTATGCTGGAGAAAACAGGCAGAAAGGGGAATGGCATATGAAATTAGCAGAGGCGCTACAGGAGCGGGCGGACCTGAATCGGAAGCTCAAGCAGCTCTCTAACCGGCTGGAGCTGAACGCCCTGGTCCAGGAGGGGGAGAAGCCGGCGGAGGACCCGAAGGAGCTCCTGGCGGAGTTCGACAGCTGCATCGCCCGGCTGGAGGAGCTGGCGGGGAGCATCAACCTGGTCAATTGCCGGACCCTCATCGAGGGGCGGACCCTGACGGAGCTTCTGGCCCGGCGGGACAGCCTGACCCTCAAGCTCCGGACCTATCAGAATTTCCTCAGCGAGGCCAGCCAGACGGCCCACCGGGCCATGCGGACGGAGATCAAGATCATGAGCACCGTGGATGTCCGCAAGACCCAGAAGGCCGTGGACGCCTTGGCCAAGGAGCTCCGGGAGCTGGACAACAAGATCCAGGCGGCCAACTGGGCCACGGAGCTCTGAGCATTCCGGCAGATCGATCGAGCAGGTAGTCCCAGGCGGAGCGAGCGTGATCCTCCAGTGGCTGAGAATGAGCCACCTGCCATGGTGACCCGAAGGGCACGGGCTGGGTTCGAATCCCATCCTTTTACTGTCATGCCCCCACAAGGTACAACGGCATTGTTACAGAGCACACCGCACTACCAAACGCTGGCCGCCGGGACGAGGGTGGGCATGGGGCTTTTTGCTTGGTCGCAAAAACGATCTTATTATTGGAGAGAGATAGGATGCAGATACCAGACAGGGCGCACTATAACGCCCTATGCACAGAGGAGAAGCACGCCCTGCTGCGGCAGATCGGGGACCGGACCGGCGCCAAGTGGCAGGGGATGCAGACCTACGAGCAGTGGGGCCAGTCCACGGAGACGGCCCTCTTCGACCTGAAGGGCCGCCGGTTCGTCTTTGTCCCCGGCGGTGAGGTCACCCTGGGCTGGGAGGACTTCACCGGCCCGGAGGGGCCGGAGCTGGTGGCTTTCCAAAAGGCGCTGGACGAGGATGTCCAGGAGTATTGGGGCGGGCAGTATGCCGCGAGGGAGATCGTCGGCCTGCTGACCAGCCAGGTCCGCACGGTCACGATCTCGCCCATGCTGGTGGAGCAGAAGGCCCAGGACTTCGAGGACGCCCAGCCGGTGGGCTGGGAGGAGCTGACCCTCAGCGAGGGCTGGCAGAAGGCGGTGGACGACTTCCGCGCCAGCGGCCGGGGCCGGTTCTTAGAGCTGGATACCTTCCAGCCCGGCAACCCCAAGCTGCGCGTCATCCGTGATAAGGACGGCTCCCTCACGCCAATGATCGTGATGCCGGCCACAGTGGAGGACCTGCAAAAGCGGGTGGAGGGGGAGGGCTTCGCCCTGCCCACGGCGGACCAGTGGGAGTATCTCTGCGGCGGCGGGTGCCGGACCCTCTTCCCCTGGGGGGACCGACTGGCCGGGGGATACCCGGACTACAATTTCTTCGGGCTGTCCATCTCCCAGGACCCCTATAAGATGGAGGCCGTCACCGGCGTCCCCTGGCCCTTCCGGGGCGGAGACGGCGGCGAGATGGAGTGCTACGGCACGCTGAACGTGCTGAACGACTTCGTCTGCTCCCCCTACTTCGTGGGCTGGTTCGGCCGGGAGTGGGTGGACGAGATGGCGGACATGATGGCCGACGGCCTCAGCGAGCGCTACAACTGCTACCGCCGGGTCTTGGCCTTAGACTGACGCTTAGGCTTGGGGGCAGGTGCCTCCTCCTTGGTCTCGCCGGCAGCGCCGCCATGGTCGCACCAGGGGCGGAGGGTGCAGCTCCCGCAGTCCGGCCGCCGGGCCACGCAGACCGCCCGGCCATGGAGGACCATCCGGTGGCAGAAGTCGCTGCTCTCCTCCGGCGGGATGCACTTGCGCAGCTGCTCCTCCACCTTCACCGGGTCTTTACTGCCGTCGGTGAGGCCGAGAAGGCCGGTGATGCGGATGCAGTGGGTGTCGCAGACGTAGCCGGGCTGGCCGTAAACGTCGCCTAAGATCAGGTTGGCGGTCTTGCGGCCCACGCCGGGCAGGCGGAGCAGGTCCTCCATGTTGTCGGGGACCTTGCCGCCGAACTCCGTCAGCAGCATCCGGCTGGCGGCCACGATATCCCGGGCCTTGGCCCGCCAGAAGCCGGTGGAGCGGATGTACTCGCCTACCTCCTCCTCGCTGGCCTCCGCCAGGGAGCGGAGCGTGGGGAACCGGGCATAGAGGGCCGGGGTGACCATGTTCACCCGGGCATCGGTACATTGGGCGGCCAGGCGGACAGAGAAGAGCAGCTCGTGGACCTTCTCCGGGTCGTAGGTCAGGGAACACGCGGCATCGGGGTAGAGGCGCTTCAATGCCTCGATGATGGACTGGACATCTTCTTTTCGTTTCATAACGATCACCTCGGCGACTATTGTAACATGAAAGCCCGACAAAAAGCAACAGGGACAGCGGGGCGTATGTACTCTTTTCATGGGGATGGCCCAGCCTGCCAGAGAACGAAAAAAGCGCCTTCCGGCAGGGCCGGAGGACGCTTTTTCAGCCAGATCCCATGTGTGCTTTAGGCACGGGTAACTTTCCCAGAGCGCAGGCACCGGGTACAAACATAAACATGACGGGGGCTGCCGTCAACGATCGCCTTGACCCGCTTCACGTTGGGCTTCCAGGCGCGGTTGGAGCGTCTGTGGGAATGGGAGACCTTGATACCGAAAGTGACGCCCTTGTCGCAGAACTCGCATTTTGCCATCCTCTGCACCTCCTCGCCGTTCTACGTTCAACTTAAAGTCAACCAAAAAGTAAACCAATAAGTCACGCTATCCATCATAACAGAAGTTTTCTAAAAATGCAAGTATATTTTTCAAAATTTTTTGAAAGATCAGGAACGGCTTGTCAAAGGCGGCTCTTTATTATATACTAGGGGTATCTTTCAAAAAATGGGCGTTTCGTCCCGACAGGAGGATGCGACTATGGGCGACACAAAGCGCGGCGCGACACTACAGGAGATCGTCAACGAGTTCGATATAGAGATCCTGAACAAGGGGGAGGACTTCGACTCTGTTCGGATCGATGTGAAGGACGTGAACCGTCCCGGCCTGCAGCTGATGGGCTTTTTCGATTACTTTGACGCAGAGCGGCTCCAGATCATCGGCAAGAGCGAGACGGCCATGATCGAGAAGATGCGGCCGGAGCAGCGGCGCCGGAGCTTCGACGGGCTGTTCAGCCGGGCCATCCCGGCCCTGGTGATCGCCAGGTGGCTGCCGATCTTCCCGGAGTGCTTGGCCATGGCGAAGCGGTATAAGCGGACGCTGCTGCGGACCAAGGAGACCACGATCAACTTCACCAGCAAGTTCATCGACTATCTGAACCGCAGCCTAGCGCCCACCATCACCCGCCACGGGGTGCTGCTGGACATCTCCGGCCAGGGGGTGCTGATCGTCGGGGACTCCGGCATCGGCAAGAGCGAGACGGCGATCGAGCTGATCAAGCGGGGCCACCGGCTGGTCAGCGATGACGCGGTGGAGATCCAGCGGGTGGGCAACCAGCTCTTCGGCAAGGCCCCAGAGCTGATTCGCCACTACATGGAGCTGCGGGGGATCGGTCTGGTGAACGTCCGGCAGCTGTTCGGCATGGGGGCAGTGATGTACCAGTCCCAGATCGACCTGGTGGTGGAGATGGAGCACTGGAAGCAGGATAAGTTCTATGACCGCCTGGGGCTGGACGAGCAGATGATGAATATCCTGGGGGTCGATCTGCCCTGCATCACCATCCCGGTGATGCCGGGGCGGAACCTGGCCGTCATCGTAGAGGTGGCGGCGATGAACAATCGCCACAAGCGGTTCGGGCACAATACGGCGGAGGAATTTGTCAGCCAGTATGACGCGGTGACCGCCGGCGGCGGGAAATAAAAATAAATAAGGGAGGTCTTGTATAGGATGTATACAATCGGAATCGATGTAGGCGGCACGAACCTGAAGGCAGGCGTGGTCAACGAGCGTTTGGAGATCGTGGCCAAAAAGTCTATCCCCTTGGTGTGGGAGAGCCAGGAGAAGCTGGCGAAGGACCTGGCGGACCTGGCTGCCGCCGCGGCGGAGGCGGCGGGGGTGGCCAGGGAGGAGATCGGGTCCATCGGCATCGGTGTGCCCGGCCCGGTGGATGCCGCCCAGAGCATCATCCGCCACACAGTGAACATACCCATCACCAATATGCCGATTGGGAAGATGGTGGGCGCCTACTGGCCCGTGCCGGTCCGGCTGGGCAACGATGCCGACTGCGCCGCTCTGGGGGAGTTCGCTCGGTTCGGCAGCACGGATATCGAGAGCCTGATCCTGGTGACCCTGGGCACCGGCATCGGGACGGGGATCATCATGAACGGCAAGATCTGGTCCGGCCACAACAGCTGCGGCGGCGAGGGGGGCCATATGGTCATCGTCCACGGGGGCGAGTTGTGTACCTGCGGCCGTCACGGCTGCTGGGAGCGCTATGCCTCCGCCGGCGCTCTGGTGCGCCAGACCCAGCGGGCCATGGAGGCCCACCCGGAGAGCGGGATGTGGAAGCTCTGCGCCAGCACGAAGGAGGTCAGCGGCCGGACGGCCTTTGAGGCCATGCGGGCCGGGGACGCCGCGGCGAAGGAGGTAGTGGACGCCTACATCGACTATCTGGCGGACGGGCTGACCAACCTGATCAACTTGCTCCAGCCGGATGTGGTGTGCCTCGGCGGCGGCGTCAGCCACGAGCGGGAGGAGGACCTGCTGCTGCCCCTGCGCCAGTGCGTTCGGGAGCGGTCCATCGACCGGGACCTGGTAGACCGGCACACGGATATCCTCACCGCCAAGCTGGGCAACGACGCCGGCATCATCGGCGCGGCGGTGCTGTGACCTCGTGCCCCATAGGAGGGGGCGCGGGACGGCGTTTTGCAATAGGCGGCAGTTCTTTTTTGGCGCTTTTTCCTTCCGGGGAAGAAGCAGCAGAAAGGGGGCACAATGGCCTGGTATGATGTATTCGACACGCTGATGGCGGAGCGGCTGCCCTTGGTGCAGGTCCTGCGGGAGGAGCCCATGGAGCGGCATACCACCTTCCGCATCGGCGGTCCGGCCCGGCGGCTGGCCGCGCCGGCGTCCATCACGGAGATGACGGATCTGCTCTCCCTGGCGGAGGCGGAGGGGTGGCCCTGGCTGGTGGCCGGCAACGGATCCAACCTGCTGGTCGCCGACGAGGGGTTGGACTGCCTGGTCATCCTCACCACCGCCCTGGACTTCCTGGCCCTGGAGGGCAAGAGCACCCTGGTGGCCGGCGCGGGGACCCGGCTGGCCAAGGCGGCGGTCTTTGCCATGGAGCATTCCCTGGCGGGGCTGGCCTTTGCCCATGGGATCCCGGGCACCGTCGGCGGCGCGGTCTTTATGAACGCCGGGGCCTATGGCGGCGAGATGGCCCAGGTGATCTCCCGGGTGACCGCCTGGTTCCCGGGGGAGGGGGTCCAGGAGCTGACCGAGCTGGATTTCGGCTACCGGCACAGCCGGTTCGAGGAGGGCGGCGTCATCCTGTCGGCGACCCTGGCGCTCCATCGAGGGGAGCGGGGGGCGATCGGCCGGGAGATGGCGGCACTGATCGCCCGCCGGCAGGCCAGCCAGCCCCTGGACCGTCCCAGTGCCGGCAGCGCCTTCAAGCGGCCCGCTACCGGCTATGCCGCCGCCCTGATCGACCAGTGCGGCCTCAAGGGGCTGACTATTGGTGGGGCCCAGGTGTCGGAGAAGCACGCCGGGTTCATCGTCAACCGGGGCGGCGCCACCTGCGCCGATGTGACGGCCCTGCTGGCGGAGGTCCGGCGGCGGGTGCTGGCGGAGACGGGCATCGACTTAGAGCCGGAGATCCGAATCGTCCGGTAAGGGATGGCTGTCGTGTGGTAAGGAGCGTATATGGAGATTTTGATCGTGTCTGGGCTGTCCGGCGGCGGGAAGAGCAAGGCGGCCTCCTTTTTGGAGGATATGGGGTACTACATCGTAGATAACCTGCCGCCGGGGCTGATGCTGACCTTCGCCGACCTCTGCTTTGCCTCCCGGGGCCGTTACGACCGGGCGGCGCTGGTGTTCGACGTCCGGGCGACACGGGATTTTCAGGAGTTTTTTGACATATTGGAGCGGCTGAAGGGCCGGGAGGACCTGAGCTGCCGGCTGCTCTTCTTGGAGGCCTCCACCGAGACCATCATCAACCGCTACAAGGAGACCCGCCGCAGCCACCCCCTCCAGGACGCCGGCACGGGCCTGGCGGCGGCGGTGGAGACGGAGCGGGCGCTGCTGCGGGAGCTGCGGGACAGGGCGGATATCATCATCGACTCCACCGCCTACTCCACGGCCAAGCTGCGGGGAGAGCTGATCCGGCTCTTCGGCGGGGAGGCGGACAGGGCCGCTATGACGGTGACCCTGGTGTCCTTCGGCTTCAAGCACGGCCTGCCCATGGAGGCGGACCTGGTCTTTGATGTCCGCTTCATGCCCAACCCCTACTATATCCAGGAGATGCGGGAGAAGACCGGACTGGACCGGGAGGTCAGGGAGTATGTGTTCTCCTTCCGCCAGACCCAGGAGTTCATGGCGCGGCTGGAGGACCTGCTGGGGTTCCTGCTGCCCTACTACAGCGAGGAGGGCAAGACGGTGCTGGTGATCGGTATCGGCTGCACCGGCGGGCACCACCGGTCCGTGGCGGTGACGAGGGAGCTGGCGTCCTTCATCCGGCGGCAGGGCTACGCCGTGTCGGAGGACCACCGGGACATGACCAGGAGCTAGACCATGGAGGAGATGCGGGGATACGGCGGCCCTAAGATCGCGGCCATCGGCGGGGGGACAGGGCTGTCCACCATGTTGCGGGGGCTGAAGCGCTACACAAAGAACATCACCGCCATCGTCACCGTGGCCGATGACGGCGGCGGCTCCGGGGTGTTGCGGCAGGAGCTGGGGATGCTGCCGCCGGGGGATATCCGCAACTGCCTGGAGGCCCTGGCCAACGCCGAGCCCCTTCTCAGCGGCCTGATGCACTACCGGTTCACCGAGGGGGCCCTCCGGGGGCAGAGCTTCGGCAACCTGTTCCTGGCGGCCCTGAACGGTGTGTCCCCCAGCTTCGATGCCGCGGTGGCCTCCATGAGCCAGGTACTGGCCATCACGGGCCGGGTCCTGCCGGTGACCACCACAGACGTGGCCCTGGAGGCGGAGTTCGTCAGCGGGGCCAGGGTGCTGGGGGAGAGCAAGATCTTCTTCTGCAAGAAGCGGGAGGACTGCCGAATCCGCCGGGTCCGGCTGCTGCCGGAGCGCCCGCCGGCTCTGCCGGCGGCCCTGGAGGCTATCCGGGAGGCGGATATGATCGTCTTAGGACCTGGGAGCCTGTACACCAGCATCATCCCCAACCTGCTGGTGGAGGGCATCGCCGGGGCCATCGAGGGCTCCCGCGGGCTGAAGCTCTATGTGGCCAACGTGATGACCCAGGAGGGGGAGACCGAGGGATATACCGTTGCCGACCATATCCGGGCCATCTTCGACCACTCCAGGCCGGGGCTCATCGACCTGTGTCTGGTCAACAGCGCGCCGATCCCCTCCGCCGTCCAGGAGCGCTATGCCCAGGAGGGGGCCGTGCCCCTGGCGGTGGACGAGAGCGCCTGCGCCGCCTTTGGGGTGGAGCTGGCCTACCGGGAGGTCTCCCGGGTGGACAAGGGCTATGTCCGCCACGACCCGGACCTTTTAGCCCGGGCCGTCATCGGTCTCCACAGCCAGCGGAGCGTCCGCATCGCCGGCGGCGGCTATCGGAAGGAGCTGTGACCCCCTTGCGGGCGTTTTCCCGCGCTTGGGGACAGGCTGGGGGATAGAAAGAGAGGATGCCATGTCTTTTTCAGGGGATGTGAAGCAGGAGCTGTGCCGGGAGGAGCTCACCCGCGCCTGCTGCGCCAGGGCGGAGGCCTACGGCGTGCTGCTCTACTGCAACACCTTCTCCAGCCGGGAGATCCGGATCATCACGGAGAACGACACCTTTGCCCGGCGGCTGCCCCGGCTGTTCGAGCGGGCGTTCCAGGTGTCCTTCGACCGTCTGCCGGAGAAGGGGCGCAAGCGGGTCTTTGGCATGACGGCCCCGGAGAAGCTGGGACAGATCATCAACGCCCTGGGCTATGACCCCAGCCAGCACCTGGTGCTGCACCTCAACTTCGGCCTGCTGGAGGAGAGCTGCTGCCGGGCGGCGTTCCTGCGGGGGGCCTTCCTGGCCGGGGGCAGCGTGGCCCCGCCGGACAAGCGCTACCACCTGGAGCTGTCCGGGCCCCACGCCCAGGCCAGCCGGGAGCTGGAGGCGCTGCTGGCGGACATGGGCTACGCGCCCAAGACCGTGGACCGGGGCGCGGGGCGGATGCTCTACTTCAAGAGCAGCGGCCAGATCGAGGAGCTGCTGACGTTGATGGGCGCGCCGGTGGCCGCCATGGAGCTGATGAACGCCAAGGTGGAGAAGGACCTGCGCAACGGGGTGAACCGCCGGGTCAACTGTGACGCGGCCAACCTGGGCAAGGCGGTGGATGCCGCCCGGGAGCATCTGGAGGCCATCGAGCGCCTCCACGCCCTGGGCCGCATCGAGACGCTGCCGGAGAAGCTGAAGGAGACCATCGTGCTCCGGGAGACCTTCCCGGAGCTGACCCTTGCCGAGCTGGCGGCGGAGTTCGAGCCGCCTATCAGCAAGAGCTGTTTGAACCACCGGCTGCGCAAGCTGGTAGAGATATCAAAAACATGAAGAACAGGAAAGGAAATGAGAATATGGATAGAGCAAAGATCGCCTATGACCTCCACAGAGGAGGCGCCAACTGCGCCCAATCCCTGGTCTGCGCCTTCTCCGATGTGACGGGGCTGGACCAGGAGACCACCATGAAGCTCTGCGGCGCTTTTGGCGGCGGCTTTCGGACCGGCGGCATCTGCGGCGCGGTCAGCGGCGCCGGCGTCGTGCTGGGCTTCGTCTATCCCCACGCGGACCCGGCGGATATGCCGGCCAAGACCCGGATCTCCAAGAAGATCATGGAGTTCGAGAAGCGCTTCCAGGAGCGGTTCCCAGGCCTCTGCTGCCGGGAGATCCGGGATCTCCCGGCAGACCCCACAGTCAGCCCCGCCGCTCAGCGCCTGGGCGTGACCAAGGCCTGTGATGTCTATATCGTCTCCGCCGTGGAGATCCTGGAGGAGATGATCCAGGAGGAGCAGGCCTGACAGGAAAGGGAGGTTCGCCATGTCTTTTGTACACCTCCATGTCCATACGGAGTACAGCCTGCTGGACGGGGCCTGCCGGATCAAGGATCTGGCCAAGCGGGTCCGGGAGCTGGGGCAGACCGCCGTGGCCATCACGGACCACGGCGTGATGTACGGCGTCATCGACTTTTACCGGGCCTGCAAGGAGGAGGAGATCAAGCCGATCATAGGCTGCGAGGTCTACGTCTCTCCCCGGAAGCGGACGGAGAAGGTCTATGGGCTGGACAGCGAGAACCGGCACCTGGTCCTGCTGTGCAAGAACGAGGAGGGGTACCGGAACCTGTGCTATATGGTCAGCTCCGGCTTCACCGAGGGCTTCTATAACCGCCCCCGGGTGGATATGGACCTGCTCCGGGCCCGCCATGGCGGTCTGATCGCCCTGTCCGCCTGCCTGGCGGGGGAGATCCCCCGGCGGCTCTTGAACGGGGACTATGAGGGCGCCCGGGCCCACGCTTTGGAGATGCAGTCCATCTTTGGGAAGGACAGCTACTATCTGGAGCTCCAGGACCACGGCATCCGGGACCAGGCGGCGGTGAATCAGGGGATCCTGCGCCTCCATGAGGAGACGGGCATCCCCCTGGTCTGCACCAACGACGCCCACTACCTCCGAAAGGAGGACGCGGAGGCCCACGATGTGCTCTTGTGCATCCAGACCGGCAAGACCATCTACGATGAGGACCGGATGCGCTATGAGCCCCGGAATTTCTATCTCCGCTCCACCGAGGAGATGGAGGCCCTCTTCGGGCAGTACCCGGAGGCGGTCGCCAATACGGAGAAGATCGCGGAGATGTGCCAGTTGGAGTTCACCTTCGGCAAGTACCACCTGCCCCAGTTCCCCGTACCTGGGGGAGAGGACGCGCTGGCATATCTGACCCGGCTCTGCCAGGAGGGGTTCCAGCGCCGGTACGGGGAGGAACACCCCGAGTACAGGGAGCAGCTCCAGTATGAGATCGACATGATCGCTAAGATGGGCTTCGTGGACTACTTTTTGATCGTGAGCGACTTCGTGGGCTATGCCCGGAGCGAGAAGATCCCGGTGGGCCCTGGACGGGGGTCCGCCGCCGGCAGCATGGTGTCCTACTGCCTGGGCATCACCGATATCGACCCCATCAAGTACGGCCTCTACTTCGAGCGCTTCCTCAACCCGGAGCGGGTGAGTATGCCGGATATCGACATGGACTTCGGCGATGCCCGCCGGGACGAGGTGTTCGAGTACGTCCAGCGGAAGTACGGCGAGGACCGGGTGGCCCATATCGTCACCTTCGGCACCATGGCCGCCCGGGCCGCCATCAAGGACGTGGGCCGGGCCATGAGCATCTCCTTCGATGAGCAGAACGCGGTCGCCAAGCTGGTCCCCGCCGGTCCGGGGGCGCTGCACATCACCTTGGATGATGCCCTGCGGCTGAACAAGCAGCTGCGGGATATGTATGACCAAGACCCCAAGATCCGAAAGCTGATCGACACGGCCAAGGCCCTGGAGGGGATGCCCCGCCACGCCTCCACCCACGCCGCCGGCGTGGTCATCACCCGGGACCCGGTGGTCACCTATGTGCCCCTGTCCAAGAACGATGATACGGTGGTCTGCCAGTACACCATGACTACCCTGGAGAAGCTGGGGCTGCTGAAGATGGACTTCCTGGGTCTCAGGAACCTGACGGTGCTGGACGACGCGGTGGCCATGGTCCGGCAGCGGGAGCCGGACCTGGACCTGAAGGAGATCCCGGAGGACGACCAGGACGTCTACGACATGCTGACCCAGGGCAAGACCAGCGGCGTGTTCCAGATGGAGTCCGCCGGGATGACCGGGGTCTGTGTGGGCCTCAAGCCCCAGTCCATCGAGGACCTGACGGCTATCGTGGCGCTGTACCGGCCGGGGCCGATGGAGTCGATCCCCCGGTTCATCGCCTGCAAGCACGACCCCAAGCTGGTGACCTACAAGCACCCCGCCCTGGAGCCGATCCTGTCCATCACCTACGGCTGCATCGTCTACCAAGAGCAGGTGATGCAGATCTTCCAGCAGCTGGCGGGCTACTCCCTGGGGCAGGCGGACATGGTCCGCCGGGCCATGAGCAAGAAGAAGGCCAAGGACATCCAGAAGGAGCGGGAGGCCTTCCTTCGGGGGGACCCGGAGAGGAAGATCGCCGGCTGCATCGCCAACGGGATCCCAGTCGATGTGGCGGAGGCCATCTACGACGAGATCTACGAGTTCGCCAACTACGCCTTCAACAAGGCCCACGCCGTTGCCTACGCCGTGGTGGCCTATCAGACCGCCTGGTTCAAGTATCACTACCCCAAGGAGTATATGGCGGCGCTGCTGACCAGCGTGCTGCGCTTCCCGGACAAGGTGTCCAGCTATATCGCCAAGTGCCGGGACAGCGGCATCGAGCTGCTGCCGCCGGATGTCAACCGCTCCGGCGCGGACTTCACCGTGGAGGAGGAGGGGATCCGGTTCGGCCTGGCGGCGATCAAGAACATCGGCCGGGGCTTCGTCCTGCGCATGGAGCAGGAGCGGGAGGAGAGCGGTCCCTTCCAGGATTTCCAGGACTTCTGCGAGCGGATGAACGGGACCGAGATGAACAAGCGGGCCATCGAGAACCTGATCCGGGCCGGGGCCTTCGACAGCTTAGGGGCCTTCCGGTCCCAGCTGCTGGCGGTCTATGAGAAGGTCATGGACGGCATCTCCGACCGGAAGCGGAAGAACCTGGACGGACAGATCGACTTCTTCGGCATGACCAGCGGCGCGCTCCGCCATCACAAGGAGCTGGAGCTGCTGGAGATCCCCGAGGAGACCCTCGCTGAGCGGCTGCACATGGAGAAGGAGACCACCGGGCTGTACTTCTCCGGCCACCCTATGGACGCTTACTGGAAGCTGGCAGAGCAGTCCGGGGCCATACCGATCGAGTGGATCCATGAGGACTTCGCCCGGGAGGACGGTCCGGTCCGCTATGCCGATGAGCAGCAGGTGACCGTGGCCGGCGTGATCTCCGCCGTCAAGACCAAGACCACCAAGAAGAACTCCCTGATGTCCTATGTGACCGTGGAGGACCGGTCGTCCTCCATCGAGCTGCTGTGCTTCAGCCGGGTGCTGGAGCGGTATGGCAGCTACCTGATGCCCGGTCTTGCGGTGCTGATCCGGGGGAAGCTGTCGGTGCGGGACGAGAAGCCCCCCCAGATCCTGTGCGACAGCGTTTTCCGTCTGTCGGAGCAGATGATCATCCCGCAGCCGGAGGAGAAGCCCCTGATGGAGGGCAGTGCCCTCTATCTGCGGCTGGACAGCGCCGGCAGCCCCCTGTTCCGCCATATCAGCCTGGTGATGCAGATGTTCCCCGGCCAGACGCCGGTGAAGATCCGCCTCCAGGATACCGGCAGGCTGGTGGGGAGCAGGTGCCTGCTCCATCCGGCGCTGGTCCAGGAATTGCAGGAGACCGCCGGGGCGGAGAACGTGGTGGTGCGGTAGGCGTTCCGAGCCTTCCAGGGAGAGCTTGACCGGTCTCATAAATGTTCTAAAAGATATCCAGGACTAGGTCCCTTGCCGGGAATCGCAGTCCTGGATATTCTTAAAAGTTCGAGGTGTTTATCATGTTTACCTTGCGAAAGAAAAGAGTCGGGGCACTGTTGGTGTTCATAGTGCTTATCGCCGCGGTCTTCGTATGGTCTATCGCCGATACGGAGCTGGCTATCGCCTTGAATGGTAGTGACCGGGTGGAGATCGACTACGGTGAGACATACGAGGAGGAGGGGGCAGCCGGCAGGCTGGTAGAGAGGACCTTTGGACAGGAGCTGTTCTCCATCCGTCCAAGCGTCGTCCAGAATGATGTGAGGAAGGAGGTCGGGACCTATCAGATCGTCTACGAGGTCCGCTTCCTATTTCAAAAAGCGACTGCGGAGAGGACGGTGGTGGTGGTCGATCGGGAACCGCCTGTGATCGAGCTGGCGGAGCAGAAGGACACGGAGCTGACTCCGCCCGGCGAGCCGTTTCAGGAGTGTGGATACAGGGCGGTGGATAATGCCGACGGGGACCTCACGGATCAGGTGGAGAGCAGGGAAGAGGATGGAAGGGTGACCTATACGGTAACAGATTCCTCCGGCAATACCGCGACTGCGGAGCGGATCATCCGGTATATCGATACGGAGCCTCCTGTGATCACGCTGATCGGGTCAGAGCATATGACGCTGAGGACCGGTGAGACTTACAACGAGTTGGGCTATACGGCCGTGGATCAGATCGATGGAGATCTGACTGGCCAGGTCGTTGTGGAGCATCAGATCGACAGCCAGAAGCCCGGGGTGTATGAGGTCCTTTATACCGTTGCGGACCGCAGCGGGAACCGGGCTGCGGCGAAGAGGACCGTGACCGTTGTGTCCCCGTCCTACGATCCATCGAACAACAGCGGCGATAAGATCATCTATCTGACGTTTGACGATGGTCCCAGCCCATATACGGAGAAGCTGCTGGATACCCTGGATACATACGGCGTGAAAGCGACGTTCTTTGTTACGAACGGCTACCCGGAATACAGGGATATGATCGGCGAGGCGCACAGGCGCGGTCATACGATAGCCATCCACACCTACTCCCATGACTACTCCGATGTCTATTCGAGCAAGGAGGCCTATTACAACGATCTGGATAAGATGCAGGAGATCATCGTAGAGCAGACCGGGGAGACGACGACCTTGGTCCGCTTCCCTGGGGGCAGCTCCAACATGGTCAGCAGGGCGTACTGCAAGGGTATCATGTCTCTTCTGACGAGATCTCTGGAGGAAGATGGGTACCATTATTTTGACTGGAACGTGTCCAGCGCGGACGCCGGTGGGACGACAGAAACGAGTGTGGTCGTCGATACGGTGATCAAAGGGTGCAGCGGAAAGCGCGCGTCCGTTGTTCTACAGCATGACAGCAAGGGCTTCAGTGTTGATGCCGTTGCCCAGATCATCGAGTGGGGGCTGCGGAACGGGTATACGTTCAGGGCCTTGGACGAGAACAGCCCAACGGCGCATCATGGTGTCAATAATTAAAAATTTGCACGATACATATCATTTTCGTGCGATCATGTCAAGAAAGGACAAGCAGGCGGGGCCCCAGCGGCCCCGCCTTGCATTATCGGACATCATATCGATTGTTCCCCAGCGGGGAGAGATAGAGCGGATGGCTGTCCAGCAGCGCCGCGAGCCGCTTCAGACGGGGCTGGTCCTCCTGCATCTCCTGATACTGCTGGCTGCCCTGAAAGACCAGCGGACAGGCGGCAACTTTTGTGCCGTCCGGCAATGCCAGATCCTCCAACAATTTTTTCTGGTCTACCGTCCGCAAATAAGTAAAGCCCTCCAGGATACAGCGGAGCATGGTCTCCAGGCTGTCCGGCTCCTTCAGCTCCAAAATGCGGAGGACCACTCCATCATAAGCCAGCAGATCGATCTTTCCGGCACGGTCTGTGCGCTTGTTCTTTAGCGGCGTCTGGTAGTCCAGGACCTTTCCGGCTACAGGGATCGTCCCCTGGCGGTACAGGGCCATAGCGATCAGCTCCTCGGTCCGGTTGGAATTTGGATTGGGCGGGATGCCGTCCCTCGCTGCACTGCGGTAAGGCGCTTCCCGGGTGATCCGGGTGATCTCATCGAAGGCCGAAAGGTGGCCGGTACACCATTCTGCCACCAGTTCCGTATAAAGCTCTGACGTATCGCTGGTCCTCCCGCGATAATTCACGAAGTCCTGTTGATAAAAGTTCGAAATGTCCTGTGCGGCCTGCTCTATCTTTTGCAGCAACGCCCCTTTGGTGTAAACGATCGGCATTTTTATCCCTCCGCTTCTTGTGAGTAAGTTTATTATAGTACAGCCTTTCCATACCGGCAAGTGCGTAAGCCCAGCGCAGCGGGTCCGGTTTGGAGAGGAGGAGCAAGGGAACGGTACGAAAAACCGGGCGCTCCCTTTAGGGAACGCCCGGTTTTGAGTGGAGCAGACTTTGCTCCTTGCCTGGTGCCGGTGGTGGGACTCGAACCTGCCCATAAAAGCTATAAAATGCCTGAAATACAGCACTTCTATTTTTCTGTGTGCAAATTCGTGTGCAATTTTTGGGCAAAAAAATTATCAACGGCATCTGCCGTCTCCTCTGATTTGCTCCGCATTGTGTGTTGATAAACTGTTTTCAGCATATTAGTGGAGGCGTGACCCATTCGTTCCATGGCGTATTTGTCTGGGACGCCAAGAGCCAGCATCACAGAGGCCTGCACATGCCGCAGATCGTGGAACCTGTAGCGGGGGAGGCCGATGCGCTCACACATACGCTGTAGATGATTGTATAGGACGTTCCGGGCATAGTGGATGATGTAGTCATCTGTGCGGGGTTGAGCGGCCAGCAGTTCCAAGATATAGGGCGGGACCCTGATCTTACGGTTGCCGCTGTAAGTCTTAGTCGCTTTCAGCTCCGGGCCGTTTTCTCCGTCCACAAGGGCCTGCTTGATGTGGAGTGTATCGCCCTCCAGGCAGTCCCAGGTCAAGCCTCTGATCTCTGATGTGCGTAGTCCCATCCAGACGGCCAGGAGGAAGGGAAGCTCGAACTGGGTGCCTGCTGCCTGCTGGGCCAGGAGGCAGACCTCCTCCATGGATGGGATCTGGATCTCCGTCCGCTCTTTCTGGGGCAAGGTGGTATGGAGTATAAAGTCTGGCCTGTAGGCGATCATAACGGCGCTCAGCAGGCCGTGGACATTGCGGACGTACTTGGGGGACTTCTCTCGGGCCAGGCCGTTTATATGGCGCTGTATGGCCTCCTGGGTCAGGGCATTTAGACTGATGGCACTCAGACCACCAAAGGCATGTTGACGCATCGACTTATAGGACCGAATCGTGGATGGCGATAGGACTGCATCCTTGCTCTCGATATAGCGGTCTATGGCCTGGCCCACCGTCATGGATGGGCCGGTCTTTTTTTCTTCGATAAGACCGTTTTTGAGTGCGACCGCCTTCGCCTGGGCCACCGCCGGATTTTCGTCCACCACACTGACCCGCTTGCCGTCTACCATGACCTGGCAGCGGTACATACCACTGGGCAGTTTTTGAGGGGTCGGTAGTTTCTTTTTCACGTTCGTGCCCTCCTATCGGTCCGCCCCCAGCATCGATATACTGGGGGCGTTTTTGGGTGTTCCTTTTCGATCCATATTTCCAGTTATGGGAAGCGCCGGTTAAAATGTGCGGTAGAAAATGTCCTCCAGGGGGATGTCCAGGCCATCAAAGAGGCTGCATTTGAAATGGGTCACTACCGCCGCCCGTTCTTCCTCGGACATCTGAGCAAGTTCCCAGCTTTCATGAAGGACATAAATGTTGTGAAGAACAAATTCAGTTCCATTATTGAGATAGACCTCGATGGATTTTTCGTGGGGGCTGACAAGCCAGTATTCCCGGACGCCACAGCGGGCATATGCGTCCTTTTTATGCGTTTTGTCATTCTTGGCGGTGCTGGGAGAAAGGACCTCGACCACCAGATCGGGGGCGCCGTGTACACCGTTGGACTTGATCTTGTCTGGGTCGCAGACCACCATGAAGTCAGGGACAAATCGGTTTTTTTCGTCCAGATAGAGGTCAAAGCCATCAGCAATAGGGGTGCATTTTTTTCCTTTCAAGTAGTCACGAAAAATGCCATAGATATTACTTGCAACAGAAACATGGTTCCACCTGGGCCGGGGGGACATCATAACGAGCTTTCCATCGATCACTTCTTCTCGCCGCTTTGCTACAAAATCCTCCTGATATGCCAGATTGCTGTTCATTTTCAATCCACACCTCCGTATTTGGGTGATAGTCCTTTCTATTTACTCAAAATAGCTCTCATCGCACACACCCAGCACCAGGCCCTGGCAGCGGATATCATCCCGCATGGGGATGGGGTCGTATCCCGCATTGTGGGATATCAATTCTCTGTCACCAAGCTCCTTCACCCACTGCTGACCATCCATCAAGAAGACTCCAACTTGGCCAATTTCGATTTCCTCACAGAACCGGATGAATAGTTTGTCTCCATCCTGATAGGTGGGCTCCATGCTGTCCCCGCTGACCGGTGCGATATAAGAGGTACCGCGTGGGGGCTTCTTTGTAAGCTGCAAATCTTCCGGCTCATCGTTCCCCGCCGGCTGGCCGGTGCCGGCGCTCATGGTGGCCACAAACATGGGGACGATAAAATAAACCGCTTCAGGCTCTGATTGTTCCGTAGGAGCGGGGGCTGTACACCGCCGGTACTCCACGTCCAACACACTATCTACCGCTTCCTTGCCATAGGGGTCAAGGAGGCGGTATTTTTTTACAAGGTCTTTCTCAGGAGCAGAAAACATATCAGCTAATTCAGGCTCTCCGTCAAAATCAGACAGTCTTAGCCCGAGCGCCTTTGCAATCGCTTTGACATTTTCAAGGGTCGGGGCCTTTGTTGTCCCAGCAATTATTTTATTTATTGTGCTTTTAGGTACACCTGACTTTTCGGCTAATTCATCAATAGTTAGTCCTGCTCTCCGCCTATAAAAACTAACCAACTCGCCAAGTTCCATTTTATACACCTCCTTTATTGACATTCTATATGTGCTCGGAAAGATTGTCAAGAAAAATAATTTCCTTTTCGGCACTAAATTTGTAAAACCCTATTGACAAATATAATTTATGGCACTATAATAGCGTTGCGAGTATCAAAAAAGGCACTTCAGGAGGTGAGAAAATGGTTTGTTACCCTGTACTCGTTGGAGAAATGGCAAAGCGAGAAGTGCAAAAAAAGGAAATGGCTAAGCGAATGGGAGTCTGCTATCGGGCATTGAACAACAAATTAAGTGGGAAGGCCCCATTTACTTGGCCAGAGGTGTGCATCATCAATAGCACATTTTTCCCAGATATGGAAAAAGATGTTCTCTTTGCCCGAGCAGACCAGGACAACGCGCAAGGAGGCAACACCACATGAAAGCCCCTAACATTATGCTGACCGCACATATTGACCAGACAGAGGTCGACCAAGCAATCGATAAAGTAGAACGATTGAAAGAGCTGTTGAAAGAGGCCCGCTCACTGGTGGATGAGCTGGCCTCCATGGAAATCGATTTATCGGTGAATGTTGAGTGACAGGTTGATCTCCGCTCCACAGCGCGGGCATATATTTCGGCCTTCGGTCACAAAGATTTTGGCCTTACATTTTGGGCAGTCGGCTTCAAATGACTTTGCCCGTATCGCGCTTTCTGCCTTGTCCATGACCGATGACTTTAAGTCCCGCATGAACCGCTGCATATCGGATTTGCTTCCCAGGTTGTAGTTTCTTGCCATTTAGATACCATCCTTATAAAAGTATTGCAGAAGAAACATTTGTTCATCTGTTGATACGATTATACAATTTGCGGAACAAAATCGCAATATGTAGTGTGTAAACTTTTTGTGAACGCAAAATATTGATATACCAATACTTTGTGGAAGGGAGTTGATCGATTGACCATATCAGAGAGCAACGCCCCAATCCCAGCGAACATTTCCCGCATTATTCAAGACAAGGGACTTATTCAAAGAGCTGTAGCCGAACGTGCCGGGTTTTCTGCCCAGCAGTTTAGCGACATGTTGAACGGGCGCAAGATCATCAAACCCTGTGACATTCTGGCAATTTCCGATGTCATTGGCGTCAACGTCGGTGACCTGTTCGCAGATACCGGGCAGGACAGCGCATGAAAAACCGGCCAGGGGGATAAGCCCTGACCGGTCAGGCGCCGGTGCTACTTTGAGCGCCGGTTGGAAAGCGCGGAAGCAGCAAGCTTCTTTGTGGTTTTGCTGGTCTTGCTGCTACGAAGCGCTTTCGATGCCTTAGAGGCCACCTTGGAAGATGTCCTCACGGAGTTTCGTGCCATCTGTTCACCTCCTTTCTTACCCGTATCGATTGGAGGCAGACAATGGCACTATTGACAGTTTAATACACAAATATTGAATTGTCAATGACTTGCGCATCGAAGCTTCTTTCTGGCGCATGAAAAAGCCCGCCCAGAGGGGCGGAAGAAAGGAGGTCAGGACAATGCCCAGAGCAAGGAAAACGCCCGCGGAGAAGCGGGCCGAAGTGTTCCGTCGCAACTACAACATCGGCAAGGCCCGGACAGGCTTCCAGGAGCCGGACATCGCCCGCGCTCTTGGTATCTCGCAGAGCAGCCTGTACAGGCGCAAGGTGTCACCGGACAAGTTCACCTTTGGTCAGGTCTTGACACTGAACCGGTTATTCGGCTGGACGGCGGATGAACTGTCCAGCATCATCGGAACGTAAAGGAGGAGCGTATGAACAAGGTCATCAGCTGCGAGAAGTACGGGGGCGGCTGGCGGGTAGAGGTGGAGACGCCCAGCGGGGCACGGTGTGTGGGCGTCTGGTACGGTAGCCGGGCCCACGCGCTGGAACAGGCCAGCCACAGCACGGCAGAGCCGGAGCCGGCGTGAGGGGAGGTGAGCGCGTGAAGGATAGTCGCATGAAAGAGCTGGTCTTCCTGGAGCCAAACAAAATCGACGCAGTGCCATTCACTACGTCAGAAGTCATCGCCGAGTTTGCCGGAGTGAAGCATCACGCGATTCAGCAGCTGATCACTAAGCATGAGACGGACTTTAAGGAGTTTGGACAGGTCGCATTTGAAATGCGAGCTGTTACATACAGCCGAGGTACCAACTACGAGAAAATTTTCCATCTGAACGAGGAGCAGGCAACGCTCCTGATGACCTACCTGAAAAATACGGAACAGGTCAGAGCTTTCAAGAAGGAGCTGGTCCGGCAGTTCTACGCCATGCGGCGGGAGCTAGTCCAACGGCAGGTGAACCGGGCAAAGCTGCTCCCGTCCCGCCGAGATATGACCGATGCTATCCGGGACTGCATTCCAGAAAGCCCGCATAGGCCATGTGGTACAAGCACTATACCGATCTGGCATATCGAGCTGCTTTTGGCAAAACTGCTGCCCAGATCCGCAGGGAACGGAACGCGCCGAAAAAAGCCGTTGCCGCAGATTACTTGACCGCTGAGGAGCTGGACCGCGTGGAGCGTATCACAAAGCAGATTGGTGTCCTGGTGGAGATGCGGCTGGAGTATCAGCAGATCAAAGCTATGGTGCTCCATCCGGCGTTGAGGGCCGTTTCATGAGAGACAATTTGAAGAACGCCCGCAAAGCGGCGGGACTGACACAACAGGCGATGGCGGACAGGCTGGGTATAGGCTTGCGGCACTACAAAAAAATTGAGAGTGGCGAAACACTTGGGAGCGTTCCTTTGTGGGATGACCTGGAAGATGTTTTAGGTATCAATCAGCGTGTTTTGCGAGAAATTCATCCCGACAAAGAAGGTAGTCGGTAGAGACATCTAGCATATCGGCTATTTGAACAAGCCCGTCAAGAGTTGGTTTGGCGTCTCCACTTTCGTATTTTCGGTAGTTTCTAATGCCAGTATGAAGCATATCGGCCATTTTTTGGGCGGTAATGCCACGCTCTTTCCGAGTTTGATTTAACCTTTCTGCAAACATAGTAAACCCTCCTAAAAAACGCTTGACAGTGCCATAATAATACACTATAATAGCGTTACTAAACAGTGCCATTAAAAGGCACTATAGAAGGAGGAGCGAACATGACAATGACAGCAACCCGCATCACTATCGGCCCCAGGGAACGGGCCTGTATCAACTGCACGCAGTACCGGCAGTGCTACTTTGAAAGCCCGGTCCCCGGCGAGGTGTACAAGACCATGACGCCGGTCAGCTTTGGCTACTGCGTCCTGCACGAGCGCCAGCGTGGGGCTTTGCGGCAGCCCTGCAAGGACTACGAGACCAAATAGGACCCCGTTGGCAGACGGGGATGAGAAAACAAGGAGGACGAGCATGACAGACAAAGAACGAAAGCGGAAGCGCCTGCGGCAGCGTATGGAGGCGGATATCAAGGCGGGGCTGGTGATACTGGCCCTGGTGCTGGTGGGGTACATAG
>CAMWFH010000018.1 GCA_947173485.1 uncultured Clostridia bacterium
CGAGGACAAGGGCGCGGCCCAGCTCATGGGCATCAACGTCAACGCCACCATCTCCCTGACCTTCGCCATCGGCTCCGCCCTGGCGGCGGTGGCGGGGGTGCTGCTCTGCTCCTTCACCACCTCCCTGATGCCCACCACCGGCTCCATGCCCGGCATCAAGGCCTTCACCGCCGCGGTGTTCGGGGGCATCGGCTCCATCCCCGGGGCCTTCCTGGGGGGCATCCTCCTAGGGGTCATCGAGTCCCTGGCCAAGGCCTATATCTCCACCCAGCTGGCCAACGCCATCCTGTTCGCCGTGCTGATCGTGATCCTGCTGATCAAGCCCACGGGGCTGCTGGGCAAGTATGTGCCGGAAAAGGTGTAAGGTGACGGTATGAAAGGTTTATTTGGAAAGATCCACGGTCTCAAGCGGACCACCAAGGTGGACTTCGCCACCTATGCCGGCGTCACTATCGCCTTCCTGGCCGTCACGGCCCTGCGCAGCGGGGGCCATCTCTCCCGGTCCCTCACCGGTATGCTGGTGCCGATCTGCTGCTATATCGCTATGGCGGTCTCCCTGAACCTGACCGTGGGCATCCTGGGCGAGCTGAGCCTGGGCCATGCCGGGTTCATGAGCGTGGGGGCCTTCTCCGGCGTCATCGCTGCCCAGTCCCTGCAAAACGTGATCCCCTTCGCGCCCCTCCGGCTGGCGGTGGCCCTGATCATCGGGGCTATCTTCGCCGGCATCGTGGGGGCCCTGGTGGGCGTGCCGGTGCTGCGGCTCCGGGGGGACTACCTGGCCATCGTCACCCTGGCCTTTGGCGAGATCATCAAGGAGCTGATCAACTGCCTCCTGGTGGGCTGTGACAGCAAGGGGCTCCACATCCTCTTCAACGTCAAGGGCAGCCTGTCCATCGCCGACTTGAATATGGGCCCGGAGGGCTTTGCCATCATCAAGGGGGCCCAGGGGGCCACCGGTACCCAGACCATCGCCACCTTCACCGCCGGGTATATCCTGGTGATGGTCACCCTGGTGGTGGTGCTGAACCTGGTCCGCTCCCGGGCTGGCCGGGCCATCATGGCCCTGCGGGACAACCGGATCGCCGCCGAGAGCGTGGGACTCAACGTGACCAAGTATAAGATGATGGCCTTCGTGATCTCCGCCGCCTTGGCGGGGGCCGCCGGGGCCTTGTACGGCCTGAACTACTCCAACCTGGCCGCCAGCAAATTCAGCTTCGATACCTCCATCCTGGTGCTGCTCTATGTGGTGCTGGGGGGCCTGGGCAACATCTGGGGCTCCGTGATCGCCGCCGCCGTGCTGTATATCCTGCCGGAGGCCCTCCGTGAGTTCGCTGACTACCGGATGCTGATCTACGCCATCATCCTGATCCTGGTGATGTTGATCACCAACAATCCTCTGCTGACCGACTTCTTCGACCAGCTGAAAAAACGGATCGCCTTTTATCTGCGGGGCTTCGGCCAGAAAGGGAGGGCTGGGAAATGAAAGAGTATCCAAAGCCTAAGCTGGTACCGGTGCCCACCACCAACATCATCCCCGAACGGGATATCGGCAAGAGCCCCATCCTGGAGTGCCGCCACCTGGGCATCGACTTCGGCGGCCTCACCGCCGTGGGCGACTTCAATATGGCCATCGGCCGGACGGAGATCGCCGGCCTGATCGGCCCCAACGGCGCGGGGAAGACCACCGTGTTCAACCTTCTCACCAAGGTCTACCAGCCCACCCGGGGAACTATCCTCCTGGATGGCCAGGACACCCACTCCATGACCACCGCCCAGGTCAGCCGGGCGGGCATCGCCCGGACCTTCCAGAACATCCGGCTGTTCAACAAGCTCAGCGTGGCGGACAACGTGAAGGTGGGCCTCCACAACCAGGTGGAGTATCCCCTGTGGGACGGCCTCTTCCGTCTTCCTCGCTACTGGCGGCAGGAGCGGGTAGCCCAGGAGCGGGCCATGGAGCTTTTGAGCATCTTCGATATGGAGGGCGTGGCCAACACCCCTGCCGGCAGCCTGCCCTACGGCGCCCAGCGCCGGCTGGAGATCGTCCGGGCCCTGGCCACCGGGCCCAGCCTGCTGCTCCTGGATGAGCCGGCGGCGGGCATGAACCCCTCGGAGACGGCGGAGCTGATGGACAACATCGTGAAGATCCGGGACACCTTCGGTATCGCCATCATGCTGATCGAGCACGATATGAACCTGGTGATGAACATCTGCGAGGGCATCTGCGTGCTGAACTTCGGCCAGATCATCGCCAAGGGCACCCCGGAGGAGATCCAAGCCGACCCGGCGGTGATCGAGGCCTATCTGGGCAAGCGGAAGGAGGCGTGACCATGGCGCTGCTGAAGGTCGAGAACATCCATGTGTACTACGGCAGCATCCACGCTGTCAAGGGCGTCTCCTTCGAGGTCAACGAGGGGGAGATCGTCACGCTGATCGGGGCCAACGGCGCGGGGAAGTCCACAGTGCTGCACACTGTGTCCGGCCTGCTCCATCCCCGGTCCGGCTCCGTGCATTTCCAGGACAAGGAGCTGCGGGGGGTGCCGCCCCACAAGATCGTGGAGCGGGGCCTGGCCCAGGTGCCGGAGGGGCGGCGGATCTTCCTCCAGATGACCGTGGAGGAGAATTTGGAGATGGGGGCGTTCACCCAGTCCAATAGCACCATCGCCCCCGGTATCGCCGATGTCTATAAGCGCTTCCCCCGGCTGGAGGAGCGGCGGCGGCAGATCGCCGGCACCCTCTCCGGCGGCGAGCAGCAGATGCTGGCCATGGGCCGGGCGCTGATGAGCAAGCCCAAGCTCCTGATGCTGGACGAGCCGTCTATGGGCTTGGCGCCCATCCTGGTGGACCAGATCTTCGACATCATCAAGGAGCTCCACGCCGCGGGCACCACCATCCTGCTGGTGGAGCAGAACGCCCAGGCGGCGCTGTCTATCGCCCAGCGGGGCTATGTGCTGGAGACGGGCAAGATCGTCACCTCCGGCACCGGCAGCGAGCTGCTCAGCGACGAGAGCGTGAAGAAAGCCTATCTTGGCGGATGAAAAAGCGGGGGAGGACGGCGCGTCCTCCCCCGCTGTCTATTTTTGTGCCCCTCTTACGCCACGGTGTGCTTGACCCGCAGGGCCTCCTCCGCGGTCTTGGCGTCGTTCCAGCGGTCCATGTCCCCCACCAGGTAGCCTGTGATCCGCCGGATGCGGCTGAACTTCTCGGGACGGAGGACATACTCCAGGTCCACATAGTCCCCGTCCACATGGATATGCAGCGCCTCCACCGTTCCGTGGGGATGGCGCGTATTGGCCCGGGCCACATAGGCGTCCTGCTCCGCCTGGGAGATGGTCCCGCCTGTTACATCGACACGCATCGTTCTGCCTCCTGTTTCTTCTGTAAGATGGAGGGCGGTGTCCGCTCTCCCTTTGTGGAAAACAGTATATCATGTGTCTGGGGAGCTGTCAAGGGACTATATATTGATATTTGCCCCAGGGGCCAGAAAAAATCTGGCGAGTTTTGCTTTTGGAAATTGACGTTGGGGCAAAGCTGTGGTACTATAACGGTGTTGGATATCCTCCCGCAAGGGATCAAAGCGCAGAAAGGGAAAATACGATGTATCGAATTGTCAAAAAAAGAGTATTGAACCCCACCGTGACCATGATGGAGGTGGAGGCCCCCGCCGTAGCCCGGAAGTGCGAGCCGGGGCAGTTCATCATCCTCCGGGTGGATGAGGACGGCGAGCGCATCCCCCTGACCATCGCCGCCTACGACCGGGAAAAGGGCACCGTCTCCATCATCTTCCAGATCGTGGGCGCCACCACCGAGAAGCTGAACCACAAGGAGGAGGGCGAGTACCTCCAGGACTTCGTAGGTCCCCTGGGCAAGGCCACCGAGACCGAGGGCCTGAAGCGGGTAGCCGTGGTCGGCGGCGGCGTGGGCACCGCCATCGCCTACCCCGTGGCCAAGAAGCTCCATGACGTGGGCTGCCATGTGGACCTGATCGTGGGCTTCCGCAACAAGGACCTCATCATCCTCAAGGAGGAGTTCGAGGCCGCCAGCACCAACCTCATCATCGGCACCGACGACGGGTCCTACGGCAAGAAGGCCCTGGTGACGGACCTCCTCAAGGAGCAGATCGAGGCCGGGGTGCACTATGACCGGGTCATCGCCATCGGCCCTGTCATCATGATGAAGTTCGTCTGCCCGCTGACCAAGGAGTACAACATCCCCACCGTGGTCAGCATGAACCCCATCATGATCGACGGCACCGGCATGTGCGGCGGCTGCCGGCTCAGCGTGGGCGGCGAGACCAAGTTCGCCTGCGTGGACGGCCCGGAGTTCGACGGCCATCTGGTGGACTTCGATGAGGCCATGGCCCGCGGCGCTATGTACCGGGACTTCGAGCTCCATGCCCGGGAAGAGACGTGCAATCTGTTCAAGCAGGAGGTAAAGTAAAATGGCCAATATGTGTCCGAACAAGAACCCCATGCCCCATCAGGACCCGGTGGTCCGGGCCGGCAACTTCCAGGAGGTGGCCCTTGGCTACACGAAGGAGCAGGCCATCGACGAGGCCCAGCGGTGCCTCCACTGCAAGAATATGCCCTGCGTCTCCGGCTGCCCGGTGCAGATCCGTATCCCCGACTTCATCGCCAAGGTGGCCGAGGGCGACTTCGAGGCCGCCTATCAGATCATCGCCCAGGACAGCGCCCTGCCCGCCGTCTGCGGCCGGGTCTGCCCCCAGGAGACCCAGTGTGAGAGCAAATGCGTCCGGGGCATCAAGCACGAGAGCGTGGGCATCGGCCGCCTGGAGCGGTTCGTGGCCGACTGGCACAACGCCAACGTGACCGAGCAGGCGGAGAAGCCCGCCTCCAACGGCCACAAGGTAGCCGTCATCGGCTCCGGCCCCTCCGGCCTCACCTGCGCCGGGGACCTGGCCCGGAAGGGGTACGAGGTCACCGTCTATGAGGCCCTGCACCTGGCCGGCGGCGTGCTGGTCTATGGTATCCCCGAGTTCCGTCTGCCCAAGTCCATCGTCCAGAAGGAAGTGGACGGGCTGAAGGCCCTGGGGGTGAAGATCGAGACCAACGTGGTCATCGGCCGGTCCATCACCATCGACGAGCTGATGGAGGAGTTCGGCTTCGAGGCCGTGTTCATCGGCTCCGGCGCCGGTCTGCCCATGTTTATGCACATCCCCGGGGAGAATCTGAAGGGCGTCTACTCCGCCAACGAGTTCCTGACCCGGATCAACCTGATGAAGGCCTACCGGGAGGGCGCCGACACCCCCATCATGCCCCTGAAGGGCAAGAAGGTGGCCGTGGTGGGCGGCGGCAACGTGGCTATGGACGCCGCCCGCTGCTCCAAGCGCCTGGGCGCCGATGTGTACATCGTCTACCGCCGCTCCGAGGCCGAGCTGCCCGCCCGTGCCGAGGAGGTGGAGCACGCCAAGGAGGAGGGCATCATCTTCAAGACCCTCACCAACCCCACCGCCATCCTGGGGTACAATAACCCCGAGGACAAGCGGGACCCGAAGAACGGCTCCGTGGTGGGCCTCACCTGCGTGGAGATGGAGCTGGGCGAGCCCGACGCCTCCGGCCGCCGCCGTCCGATCGTCAAGGAGGGCAGCGAGTTCGAGATGGAGATGGACTGCGTCATCATGGCTCTGGGCACCAGCCCCAACCCCCTGATCAAGTCCACCACTAAGGGCTTGGAGATCAACAAGCGGGGCGGCATCATCGTCAATGAGGACGGCCTGACCAGCCGGGAGGCTGTCTACGCCGGCGGCGACGCCGTCACCGGCGCGGCCACCGTCATCCTGGCCATGGGCGCGGGCAAGACCGCCGCCAAGGCCATCGACGAGTATCTGCTAGCGAAAAAATAAAGCGGGGCCCTCCGGGCCCGGTAGGATCTGTACAGCGGAGGCGGGCTTCGGCCTGCCTCCGCTTTTTGCGCCCCATCGGCCTCCAGAGCGAAAAAGGGGCTTGCGAAACAGCTCGATCTGCGGTATGATCTTGCTAAAGGCAAAAATAGGAAGAAAGGGGAGAGCGCCTTTTGGATGAGATCAAACTGCCTCACCGCCACGGCGAGGGGGAGGATATCGCCCTGCTCCAGGCTCAGCTGGACCGGGTGGACTATTTCCAGACCGTGGCGGAGGTGTTCAAGCAGCTGGACGACACCACCAGGATCCGGATCTTCTGGCTCCTATGCCACTGTGAGGAGTGCGTCCTCAATATCTCCGCCATGATGAAGATGTCCAGCCCGGCGGTGTCCCACCACCTCCGCTCCCTGAAGAACAGCGGCCTGCTCATCAGCCGCCGGGAGGGGAAGGAGGTCTACTACCGGTCGGCGGACACGCCCCAGAGCCGCCTGTTGCACCAGACGATCGAGCAGATCATGGAGATCGCCTGCCCGGAGCGGGCCCGCCAGGACGGCTGACGAGATGGCTGACAGGAGACTATCTTAGTATCACGTCCAGCGCCAGCATCAGGGTGAACCCCACTGTGAAGGACAAGGTCCCCAGTTTGGACCGTTCCCCGGCGGAGGCCACCGGGATCAGCTCCTCCACGACCACATAGAGCATGGCCCCCGCGGCGAAGCTGAGCAGATAGGGCAGGGCGGGCAGGACCAGCCCCGCCGCCCAGATGGTCAGCACCGCCGCCAGCGGTTCCGCCGCGCCGGACAGCGCGCCCCAGAGGAACGCCCGCCCCCGTCCTATGCCCGCTTCCCGCAGGGGGATGGAGATGATGGCCCCCTCCGGGAAGTTCTGGATGGCGATGCCGGCGGACAGCGCCAGCGCCCCGGCCACGCTGATCGACTCCTCCCCGGCCAGCCACCCCGCCAGCACCACACCCACCGCCATGCCCTCCGGGATGTTGTGGAGGGTGACGGCCAGCACCAGCATGGTCGTCCGCTTCAGATGGCTGTAGGGCCCCTCCGGCCGGGCGCCGTTCTGGTGCAGATGGGGGATGGTCTTATCCAGCGCCAGCAAAAACAGGACTCCCAGCCACGCCCCTGCTACTGCCGGGAAAAAGGCCCACCGGCCCTGGTCCGCCGCTTGCTCCAGGGCGGGGAGGAGCAGGCTCCAGACAGACGCCGCTACCATGACCCCTGCCGCGAAGCCGGTCAGCATCCGTAAGAGCCGCTCGTGGAGCGCGCCGCGGACGAAAAAGACGCAGGCCGCGCCTAGGGCCGTGCCGCAGAATGGGAGCAGGATCTCCTGTATCACTTCTGACATCTCATATCCTCCAGTTACCGATATACCAATAAAGGGATAGAAACAGCAAAAAAGCCGTCCCTATAAGGATGGCCTTAAAGGGACGGTCCTTTGCACCGGGACGGTGAGATTTTTGCGTTTTTTATTGGGAGCGCCGGCGGGGGCCGGCGTCACGCCCCGTCTTTCGTGTAGGGCGTGGCGTTATGGGGGTCGATCATCGCCAGATAGTACGCCTGGCAGGCGTCGGGATCACGCTGCTCGATGGCATGGTAGATATCCCAATGCCCCCGTACGCTGCCGGCGCCCTGGTCGGCGACTAAGAACGGGAGGCGGATCTTGGAGTTCTGTACGATCTGCTCCAGGATGGCCGGCTTGGCAACGGCGAAGGCGTAGACCAGCAGGTCGTTGTGGGACATGGCGCAGATCTGCTCATGGAAAGCTATATCCGCATGGTCCAGCCGGTCGCAGGCGGCCTTTAGGGCGGGTGACTGGGGGCCCTCCGCCTCCAAAAGGCGGAAGTAGGCGGCGTTCGCCTGCTCATATTGGAGGCAGCGCTCTTTCAGCTGGCGAAGGTCCTCCTCTGTGCGCTTCTGGATGGCCAGCCGGGCACATTCGATCTCAAAGACCCGGCGGAACTCGGAGACATCCTCCAGCAGCTTGGGGGTCATATAGAACTCGGAGACATCCTTGATATGCTGCCCCAGGTCGAAATGGCAGACGTAGGTGCCGTCTCCCACCCGGGTATCCAAGATGCCCAGGGCGTTCAGCCGCTGGAGCGCGATTCGGACGGTGAGGCGGTTGACGCCGAACATCTCCGCCAGATCGCTCTCGGAGGGGATCTTTTGATAGTATTGCCAGGTCCCGTTGGAGATCATCGATTTCATCTTTTCGCAGACCAGATCGGCTGTTGACTTCTTTTTTATCTTCAGATCGTCCATTTTTATCGACCGGCACCCTTTCCTGCTGATGCCATCATTATATACCCCTTTTACGGACAGGTCAAGGGCCGCCCGCAGAGCTTCTCTGTAGGCGGCCCTTCCGTTTATCGCTTCTGTTCGTCCGACTGGGATATCACACGCCCCAGCTCACCATCTGTAGGACCGTGATGACCACTCCGTTAAAGACCAGGAGCGCCAGGGCGTAGGGCAGGATATATTTGATCCATTTACCGTAGTTCACGTTGGCGATCATCAGCCCGGAGGCTAAGACCGTGGACATGGGGGTGAGGAAGTTGGTCAGGCCATCGCCCAGCTGGTAGCACATCGCCAGGACCTGCCGGGTGATGCCCAGCACGTCCCCCACCGGGATGAACAGGGGCATCAGGATGGGGATCTTGGCCAGGCCGTTGGGCATCAGGAAGTTGAACAGGGTGGTGAAGACGAACATCCCCACCGCAGACCCGGCGGTGCCCAGGCCGTCGATCAGCTGTACCGCGCCGTAGGAGATGGTGTTGATGATGCAGCTCTGGGAGAGGACCATGCCCGCTACCCGGCCAAAGCCCACCAGCATACACACGCCGCCCATCTCCCCCGCGCCGCTCATGAACCGCTGGGCGAACTCATTGGGGCTCCAGTGGTTCAAAAAGGCCACGATGACGCAGGCCGCCAGGGCAAAGCCCACCAGCTCGCTGAGCCCCCAGCCAAAGGCCGCCGTGCCGATGCCGTAGAGCAGGAAGGGGATGAGCATGAAGGAGGCGGAGAGGACATCGCTGACGCGCAGCTCCGCCTCCGCGAAGCCGGCGGCATCGCCGTCATTCCGCTCGATCTCGCCCAGGATGCTGTTCTTGGGGTCCTGCAACAGCTTTTTGCAGTAGCGCATCGTGTAAAAGATGCAGAACGCCGTCACACACACCCACAGGACCACCCGCACGCCCAGGCCCGCCAGGGTGGGGAGGCCGCAGTCCTCATGGACCATGACCAGGATCACCGTGGTAGGCCCCACCATCTGCCCGGTGATGTAGGGCAGGTAGAAGATGGACATGGCGGCGATCCGGTCTAAATTCATCCGCTTGGCCAGGACCAGACCGATGATGATGAAGGTGATCATGGCATCGTTGCCGGCCAGGGTCCCCATAAGGGCGATCAGCACCATGATGATGGGGACCAGGACGGTGAGCCCCTTGTCCTTCAGCCGGTAGAGGGCGTAGTCGATGATCCGCTCCACCGCCTTCGTAGAGATGATCATATTGATCATACCGCCCATCACCATGATGAGGGCGAACATGGCCCCGGACTGGGTGATGCCGTCATAGAGCATGAAGAGGGCGTCCAGGGGGCTGATGGGGTTCTGCTCCACGAAGTGGAAGGAGCTGGGGATGACGGAGCCGGTGGCGGGGTCGGTGTCGTAGAGGCCCGCCGGCACGATGTAGGAGAGGATGGAGAGGACCACGATCAGTCCGATCATGATCAGCATCACATGGGGGAAGGCGATCTGCCGCCTGCTCTTACCTGTAGTGTTCATCGGATATCCCCTTTCTGCCTGGTCACAGGCCGCCCGTCACGGATACATCGCCAGCGTGGCGATCAGCAGGGCCGTGCGCTCCTTCAAGGTCTCTATGCGCATATGCTCGCCTGGGGTGTGGATGTCGTACATATAGGGGCCCAGGCCGTCCACCACCGCCCGGTTGATCTCGGAGAAGATCCCGCAGTCCGCCGGGTTGAAGGACTTCTCCTCCGGCAGCGGGAGCCCCAGCAGGTCCGCCGCCGCTTTCAGATGCCCATAGACCCGGATGTTCTCCTCACAGCGGGGCATCGGCGGGCACATGATGCCCAGCTCCGTCTCGATGGTGCAGCCCTCCACGATCCCCCAGGTAGGCAGATCCTCCAGCACATCCTTCTGCACCCGCTCGTATACCTCGGGTGTGTCCAGCGGCACGCAGAAGGATGCCTCCGCGTAGTCCGCCACGATGGCGCTGTTGCTCCCGCCGGAGATGGGGGCGATGTTGTAGTTCATGCCGATGGACAGGTCGGACCGGGCCGTCAGCTGGACGATCAGGTTCGCCAGCTCCCGGGTGGCGCTGGCGCCTATGCCGCTGTCCAGTCCCGCGTGGGCCGCGATCCCATGGACCCGGATCTTGCCGATCGCCAGGCCCCGCCGGGCGGTCAGGACCCCGTTCTGCTTCCGGCCGGGCTCAAAGCTGATGATGGCCTCCGCGGAGGGGGCCTCCCGCTGGAAGATGGCCCGGCCTGTGGGGGAGCCCACCTCCTCGTCACAGTTGAAGAGCATCACGATCTCCTTTGGCGGCAGAAGTCCGGCCTCCTTCAAGGCTTTCACCGCGTAGAGGATCGTGGCTACGCCGCCCTTGCAGTCGGCGATGCCCAGGCCGTAGGCGTGCTCGCCCTCGATGCGGAAGGGGTGGTCCTCCACCTTTGCCCCATCGCCGAAAAAGGCGGTGTCCAGGTGGGCGTGCAGGATGATCCGCCCCTGGGGATCCTCCGGCGCGATGCGGGCCACGATATGGGTGCCCACCCCCTCGCTGTGGATATGCTCCACGCTGGCGCCGATCTCCGCCAGCACGGCGTCCACCAGCGCCACCACCTTCCGGTTCCCCTCCAAGTTGTGGGTCCCGCAGTTGATGCCGCAGAACTTAGACAGCAGCGTCATCTGGGCATCGAAGCTCTTCTCCGCCCCTTGCCGGGCTATGGCCGCGATCTCGGCGCGGCTGATCGTTGTCCTCTCCATACGCTCTCCTCCGTCTTTATAAGATCTGGAACGGTGTTATCACTTCACCTGTTCGCTATCTCATTTAATCACAGCGGAGGATGTTTGTCAACACGTTCCAGCGCGTTCTGAGATATTCTACAAAATATCCAAAAAATGCCCCCACATTTTAGAAGGGGCGGCCTCTCAAAAAATGAGCCGCCATGTCACAGAAGGCTGTGACGCGGCGGTTCGCTTGTGGGAGTTGCGCGCATGGGGAAGTTGGTGTATACTGTCAGAAGTGGTATACATATACAGTTTGAGACCGGGAGCGCTGCAGTTTGAAAGGAGGATCCGTATGATCCAAAGCCGCCGGAACGAAGATATGTCCGCGGAGGGCCAGCTGGCCTGTTTTCTTGACGAGTATCTATACAAAAGGTTCCCCCACAAGGACGCTTTTTCCCAGATCGAGCGGATATACGACCGGGCGGAGCAGCTGGCGGGGGTGGATGTGCGGTTCACGGGGGTGGACGGCAGGGTCTACCATGTGGACGAGAAGGCGCAGCTCTACTATCTCAATAGGGACCTGCCCACCTTTGCCTTCGAGGTCCAATTTCTGCGGAGAGGGCAGGAGATCTGCGGGTGGCTGTGCAACGATTCCCTCAAAACGGACCTGTACCTTCTGATCTGGCCCTTTGCGGCCCAGGATTCGCCCCAAAATATCCGCGCTGAGCAGTTCACCAGGCTGGACTGCCTGCTGGTGGAGAAAAAGAGGCTGCTGGCCATGCTGGCGCGGGAGGGCCTGACGCCGGAACGGCTGCTGCGGGAAGCCCGGCAGCACCGCCAGAACGGGCATACAGGAAAGATCGTGATAGACGGCGTCAGCGGGATCTACTACTATGTCTCCGATATCGAGAAGTACGCGGAGGCCCCCATCAATGTCGTGATCGCCAAGGACCGGCTGCTGAGGATCGCCCAGCGGCGGTATATCGTGACGAAGGAGGGAGTGGAGGTCCCGTGACAGGGGCTTACACCGCCCGGAAGCGCAGGCCGTTCTCGCGGGCGTACTGCTGGGCATAGGACCCGGCCGGGGCGCGGAGGGTGACCGGGGAGTTGAAAAGAAATTTTTTGTGCCGCAGGAAAGCCTGCCCGCCGATCTTTGTCACGCTTTTGGGGATCCAGATCTCCCGCAGGCTGTCGCAGTTGCAGAAGGCCCGAAAACCGATCTCTGTCAGCCCCTCCGGCAGCTCGACCTCTTGCAGCTTATAGCAGCACTGGAACGCAGATCGGGGGATGGAGAGGGTCCCCCTGGACAGCGTCACACACTCCAGGCTGCCGCAGCCCCAAAAGACCTCCGGCCCCAGCTGCACGTTCGGCGGGATCGTTACGCTTGTCAGTGTGGCATGGTTGGAAAACGCATTGCCACTTATGGAGAGCACCCCCCTGGGGATCACCACATCTCCGCCCGGGCCTATGTATTTCTTCAAAACGTGGCAAGTAGAGTCGAAGACAAAGTGGCTCATGTCCGCTGTATCCAACTCCCCGCCTGGCCTGCGCAGGTCGGGGCAGCCTTTGAAAACGTCATCAAAAAGACAGACGCCTTGGGGCAGAACTACGCTCTGCAAACGGGAACAATCGCTGAAGGCCTCCCCGGCAATGGTCTTCACTCCTTGGGGGATCACCACCTTCAGGAGACTGGAGCAGCCACTGAAAGCATACGCGCCGATCTCGGTCACCCCCTGAGGGATGATGACGCTTTGTAAACTGGAGCATCTCCTGAAAGCGTAGTTTCCAATGGAGACCACCCCTTGGGGGATCGTTACGTTCTGCAGGCTGGAGCAGCCGTCAAAAAGGCTATCCCGGATACATTCCATACCCTGAGGAAACGTTATGTCCCGCAGATTGGAGCAGCCCCTAAAAGCGCCATCTCCGATCTCTGTCGCCCCCCGAGGGATCGTGATGCTTTGCAGATCGGAGCAGCCATCGAAAGCACCCCACCCGATCGCGGTCACCCCTTGCGGGATAACAACACTTCTGACCTGGGCCGGTCTTTTATGTGTGCGCCCATACATCCCAAGACCAACGTATCTTGGATCTATAGAGAATGCCCAATCGCTGATTCCAGTTATCCCTTGCGGAATGACCACATCCCCGCCAGGGCCTACATACTTCACCAGTGCTTTGCCGCTGGAGACGGTCTTGCGCAGTGATTCGAGTTCTTCATTGTGCAGTATGATCCTGGAAGTGCTTTTCAGCTCAAAGTGACTGATGTCGGACGGCACAGCTGGTCTGATCTGCGGCGGCGCGGGCCGCTGCACCGGCTTGGCCTGTTGCTGGACAGGCTTTGGGGCTTGCTGCACCGGCCTGGGCGGTTGCTGGACAGGTCTGGGCTGCTGTACCGGCTTGGGCGGCTGCACGGGAGCTGGCGGCGGGGCCTTTACCGGCGCTGCTGGGGCCGGCTGTGGGGCTGCCTTTGGCGCGGGCTTGGCGGGCAGGGGCTTTCCTAGTACCCCGAAGCCGTAGGCGTAGCTCCAAATGGACACGGCCCAGGCCGCCTTGTCCTCCTGGACGGAGAACTCGTCCATCATCCGCCGGCTCAGCCGCAGCAGCAGGGGCATATCGATCGGGTCGGCCTGGATCTCCCGGAGGATATCCAGCTCCAGGGCCCACTCCAGCAGGCGGATCTCCCGCTGCTCCGTGGGGAACCAGTCATACAGCATATTCCTTAGCCGCTTGGGGTCCTTGACGGCCTCCGGGTGCTTTTTCAGAAGCAGGGCCAGCTCTTTTCCTTCCATATACGTCCTCCCTGAACAAGATCGCCGCTGTCAGTCGTTGTCACTCCCTGACAGTATACTAAATGACGCGGCGCTTGTAAAGCACCACCGGCTGTTTTTGAAAATGATCCTTGCAAAAGCCGCCGGGAGCAGGTATACTATGGACAAGAAACGGTCAGGATCTGACGAAAGGGAGGGCAGATGATGAACGAACAGCTACAGCCAGGTGCCGTCCTCACATCCCAATGCGGCGCGCAGTACACAGTGGAGAAGTTCCTAGGGGACGGGGCCCAGGGGGAGGTCTACGATGTGACCTGCGGCGGCAGGCACTACGCGCTGAAGTGGTACTATCCACATGTAGCCATCCTGGCCCAGAAGAAGGCCCTGGAGGAGCTGCTCCGCCGCGGCTCACCGGACTCCCGGTTCCTGTGGCCCCAGGACCTCCTCTCCGGAGGCGGGGACTTGGGCTACATCATGCCCCTCCGCCCCAGCCGCTATAAGGGCATCAACGCTCTGCTGAAGCGCCGGGTGGAGCCCAGCTTTGCCGCCCTCAGCCGGGCTGTCTACAACATGACCCAAGCCTATGAGAAGCTCCACGCGGAGGGCCTGTGCTACCGGGATATCTCCCGCGGCAATGTATTCTTTGACCCGGACACCGGCGATGTGCTGATCTGCGACACGGACAACGTGTCCCCCAGCGGCACTTACGACAGCCTGATCAACGGCACGCCCCGCTTCATGGCCCCGGAGATCGTGCGGGGAGAGGCCCGGCCCTCCCGAGAGACAGACCTTTTTTCCCTGGCGGTGCTGATGTTCTATATGCTGATGGTGGCCCACCCCCTGGAGGGACAGCTGGAGGCGAATATCCGGTGTCTGGACACCCCCGCTATGAACCAGCTCTTTGGGACGGCGCCTGTCTTTATCTATGACCCAAACAATGACAGCAACCGGCCTGTCCCCGGCTATCACGACAACGCGATCGTCTTCTGGAACACCGTCTATCCCCAGCAGCTGAAGGACCTGTTCACCCGGTCGTTCACGACCGGGCTCTGCGCCGTCAACCAGCGGGTGACGGAAAAGGAGTGGCTGCGGGCGCTGGCGAACCTCATCTCCGGGATCTTCCGCTGTCCCAACTGCGGCTGTGAGCTGTTCTATGACGAGACTAAGGAGGACCATGTCTGCTGGAACTGCGGGCTGGCCATCCGCAAGCCCCCTGCCCTGGCGATCGGGAAGGACCGGATCGTCCTGTGGCGGAACGCGAAGGTCTACGCCCACCATGTCCGGGGCGACTTTGACATCACCACCATCCTGGGCTCCGCCGTTGCCAACCCCCACGATCCACAGCAGCGGGGCATCCGCAACGACAGTGCGGACAACTGGGTCTATATCCGGCCGGACGGCACCAAGACCATCCTGCCGCCGGGACGGTCTGCCGCGATCGCGCCGGGGGCAAAGATCGACTTTGGACAGGCCGTGGGAGAATTTTTGTAAAGCGCTCCCCTTCACGATAAAAACGGCTATATGATAAAGATGAGGAGAAAAGGCATATGACAGAGATCATGCGGCCCGGCGGCGCGCTGGGCAACCGTCCCCTGCACTTCTTCTGGATCGTGGACTGCTCCGGCTCTATGATAGAGGATCGGATCGCTGCGGTGAACCACGCGATCACCACCGTCCTCCCGTCCATGCGGGAGGCGGCAGAGGAAGAAGCCGATGCACAGGTGCTGATCCATATCCTGAAATTTTCCGACAGCGCCGCTTGGATCACGCCTGCCCCTGTCCCGCTGGAGAGCTTCGAGTGGACGAACATGGATGCCGACCAGGGGGCGCTGACCAGCATGGGCAAGGCCTTTGAGCTGCTGGCCGGCCAGCTGACCATCCCGCCCATGACAGAGCGGGCCCTGCCGCCGGTGCTGGTGCTCCTCTCCGACGGGCAGCCCACCGATGACTATAAGCCACCGCTGGAGAAGCTGCTGAATCTGCCCTGGGGGACGAAGGCCGTCCGGGTGGCGATCGCCATCGGGAAGGGGGCGGATGTTGGCGTGCTCCAGGAGTTCACTGGCAATGGTGAGCTGGTGTTGCAGGCCAACAGCCCGGAGGAGCTGGTCAAGATGATCAGATGGACCTCTACGATCATAAAGCCGGTGTCCAATCCGCCCAGCCGGGGGATCGACGAGGCAGCCGGTGAGAGCAATGTGGCCCTCAATACCGCCAGTATCCCGAGGTCCGGCGGCACGGCCATGGATGTCTGGTGATGGGCTGGGAGAGAGAGCCGGCTATCCTCTGCGAGAAAGTCCAGGGCTCGTCCCATAAGCGCCGGGGATCGCCCTGCCAGGATGCCTACTGTCAGGATGTGGACGCGGAGCGGGCCATCCTGGCGGTGGCGGACGGCCACGGCAGCGACGCCTGCCGCTACAGCGCTGTTGGCGCGGAGATCGCGGCGGAGGTGTTCTGCTCTTTGCTGGCGGATCTGTGGCGGGGCCGGCAGGATAGGGACCTGCTGGCCGATCTGGGCCGGGAGGGAGAGGTCCTGGTGGCCCAGCGGGTGGAGCGGGAGTGGAAGCGCCGGGTAGAGGAGGACTACCGCCAGCGGCAGGAGGAGGACCCCGAAACGGAGCCCGCCATGGTCCACAAGCTCTATGGCACCACGCTCTTAGGACTGCTGGCGGCGGAGGGGGCCTGCTTTGCCTTTCAGCTGGGAGATGGCGAGATCAGCTATGTAGACAGCGGCGGCTGCCGGGAGGTGGTGTCCGGGGAGAAGCTCCTGGGCGTGGAGACCTACTCCCTGAGCCAAAAGGACGCGTGGCAGTATGCCGTTGCCGGACTGCGGCGCTTGGAGGGGACTGGCCCCTTTGCGTTCCTGCTCTCTACAGACGGCTTTTTTTACAGCCATGTGAACGAGCAGGAGTACCAGAAGAGCTGTCTGGCGTATTTCGAGCTGCTCCGGGAGGAGGGCCCCGAGCCGGTGCGCGCCCATCTGGCAGCGTGGCTGGACGAGACCAGCGAGCTGGGCTGCGGCGACGATATCACGCTCATGATCGCCTATTTTGACGGGAAGTCCGAGGAAGAGGATGGATAAGTCCTGAAGCGTATAGGACAGTGGGGCTGGCCGGATGCCCGGCCAGCCCCACTGTTTTTGCATCGAGCCCCATAGAGCAGGCCGCTTTCCGAAATGGTCATATCACGCCCCGTATGCCCCGGCCAAAAAATTTCCACTTTTTGAAAGATAGAGCGTTGACAATAGTGTAGGCCGTGTTGTATAGTATTTACATCATTTTTAGAAGGGCGGTCAAACAGATGGCAGTACGACCAATGTTAGGCGGTTACTTTGAAACAGAAGACCTTTCCCCAACAGAAAACGGCTTTTTTGCCCAGCTCACGCCCTCCGATGGAGACCTGCGTTTCCTGATGTCCGGCCGCTGCGGTATCCTCTGCGCCTTGGAGGATCTAGCGGACTCTAAACGGGTCGCCTATGTTCCGGCCTACACCTGCGGGACCGTGCTGGCCCCCTACGCGAAAGCGGGGTACCGGCTGAAGTTCTATGAGGTGGACCGTACCATGGCGCCGGTATGGGAGGAGTCCGCGCTGGATGAGATCAGCGTGCTGAATCTCTGCGGCTATTACGGATTCAGCCGGTACGATCCCGCCTTCGTGCGCCGGTGTAAGGAGCGGGGGATCTGCGTCTTACAGGACACTACCCACTCGATCCTCTCCTCGGATGGGATCGCCCCGGAGGCGGACTACATCACCGGGAGCCTGCGCAAATGGATCGGCGTGCCCTCCGGCGGGTTCCTGATCAAGCGCAAGGGGCAGCTGTCCCCCAAGCTCCTGCCCTGCCATGACCAGCATCTGGAGATGCGGCGGGGCGCGATGGTCCTCAAAAAGAAGAGCGTGGAGGAGCCGGGCAGCGTCCCCCAGGCGGAGCTGGACGAGGCGGCGGTCACCTTCCGCCAGGCGGAGATGCTCCTGCGGCAGATGTTCGACTGCTATGAGAGCGATACGGAGTCGATCCATATCATGACCCACTTCCCCCTGGAGCAGCACCGGCAGCGGCGGCGGGAGAACTACCAGCGGCTGCTGGAGGCATTCCCCCAGACTCCGGCCTGCGTCCCGGTGTTCCCTGTGCTGGATCCGGCCACCGTGCCCAGCCACTTCACGGTCCTGGCGGAGCGGCGGGATGCGCTGCAAGACTTTTTGAAGGAGGAGGGGATCCACACGACGGCCTACTGGGGCAAGAGCCCCCTGGCGGACACCTCCCGCTGTCCCCAGGCCCAGTATATCTATGACCATGTCCTCTCCCTGCCCTGCGACCAGCGCTATGGTCCGGCAGAGATGGAGCGCATCGCGGCGGCGGTGGGGCGCTTCTGCGATAGATAGGAAAAACTTCAAATTTGCAAAAAAATGAAATAAACACTTGACTTTTGTAGAGAAAGGCTCTACACTATTGGCTAGTACCCTGCGCAGAGCGGCTGCGTGCTCAACATAGAATGGAGGAGACTGCAATGAGACTGGCGCACATGAACTGGAAACAGGCCGAGGCGTACTTTCAGACCCATGATATGGTGATCCTGTCCACGGGCAGCATCGAATGCCACGGACGGCACAATCCGTTAGGAACGGACACGCTCATCCCCATGAAGCTGCTGGATCTGATCGAGGAGAAGTCCGATATCATGATCCTGCCCACGCTGCCCTATGGCGACTGCGATTGGCACCTGGATTTCCCCGGGGCGATCTCGATCGGCAGCGATCTTCTCTGCGCTACCGTCCAGCGGATCTGCGACTGCCTGTATAAGTGGGGCGTTCGCCGGTTCATCATGCTCAACGGCCATGGCGGCAACACCCACGCCCTGGACAAGGCCGCCTGCTACCTGGACCAGAAGGGCGCTGTCAGCGTCATCATCAACTGGTGGGTCACAGCCGGCGAGATCAACACAGATTGGAAGGGCGGCCATGGCGCGGGGCAGGAGACCGCCGCCGTGCTGGCGGTGGATCCGTCTCTGGTGGACCGCAGCGCCATCAGCGAGGACGAGGAGGCCCACGATCCCACTGAGCGTCTCAAGAGCACCGGCCTGCGCCGGGTCAGCTTCAAGGGCGTGGACGTCATGCTGCCCCGCACCAACCGGCAGATGGTGGACAACGGCTGGTATGGCAAGGACCACCCCAAGGATGCCACCGAGGCCTGGGGGAAGGAGATGCTCCAGGCGACAGCCGACTTCGTAGTCGAGCTGATGGGCGAGGTCCAGAAGATCCCACTAAAGGGAGAGTGATCGACATGACACTGGCGGATACAAAAGGGGAGACCGACCTTTTCGCAAGGATCCGGGCGCATTACGGCGATATGAGCAGGACCCAGCGGCGGATCGCGGACTACTTTATGGAGCACGCGGACGTTGCCTGCTTCCAGTCTTTGAAGGAGGCGGCGGCAGCCGCCCACACCACGGAGGCGATGGTCCTGAAGTTCTGCGGCCGGATCGGCTGTGACGGCTTTTTGCAGTTCAAGCGGGAGCTCCAGGGGTATGTGAAGCTCCTGATGTCCCCTAACGAGAAGATCGGCTTTCGGATCCGCACAGTGCAGGATGACCGGCAGCTCTTTGAACGGATCATTGAGATGGAGAAGCAATGCCTGGAGCTGACGTATCACTCCTTGCCCCGGGCCCACCTGGAGGCGTTCATCGCCGCCATCCGCGACGCGCGTCAGGTGTGGGTCGTAGGCCACCGGGTCTCGGAGCCTGTCGCCCAATACCTGACGGTCCGCCTCCAGCAGGTGGGCGTGCGGGCCGCCATGATGGATATCCGGGACCTGTACGCCACCGAGCAGGCGGCGGTACACGCCAGCAAGGAGGATCTGTTCGTCATCATCTCCTTCCCCTATTACGCGCCCCAGACCAGGGCGCTGGTGGAGTATCTGGGGCAGGCCGGTATCCCGATGGTCTGCATCACCGACCGCTACTCCGCCCCTATCGCCGCCCACGCATCCGCCGTGCTGGTGTGCAACTCCGAGCACGAGGTGTTCTACAACACCATCACCGCGGCCATATCCCTTGTCAGCGTGATCGCCTCCTGCCTGGTGCTGACAGACCCGGAACGCTTTGCGGCCTACCGGGAGAAGCTGGAGCAGTTCGACATCGGATACCTGAAAGATGAGCGGCGCTACCAGGATGAGCAGAACGCGGCGCAATACCGCCATATCTTCAAAAGCGATAAGCTGCCCCTGGAGATCTGAGGGACCGTCTTCCTGCCTGGGTAAAGGAGCCATGCGGCTGTATGGCTTCTTTTCCGGCAGCGAAACTATAGTGAAAATGATAAGTCGCTATAGAAATTTGGGATTTTACTATCGAACGGCCTTTATAAAGGCCCCGTAAAGAAAGTGGCGCAGCCACTTTCTTTACAAAGGCTCGCCGCGCTATGTGCCGCGGGCCGTCCCAGGCGGCGGGAGACGCCGCCGGCTTAGATGAAAAAAGATGAGGAAAAGAGAGGGAACACAGATATGTTGCTGCTGAAAAACGCGGAAGTATACGGGCCGGAGCGGCTGGGGAAACGGGACGTGCTGCTGGGCGGCGGACAGGTCCTGGCCATGGAGGAGGAGCTGACCCTCACCCTACCGGGCGTGGAGACCTATGACGCAAAGGGCCGGGCCCTGGTCCCCGGCTTTCTGGACCAGCATGTACACAGCATCGGCGGCGGCGGCGAGGGCGGCCCCCACACCCGGACGCCGGAGCTGCTCCTGTCGGATGTGATCAAGGCCGGCGTCACCACCCTGGTGGGCCTGCTGGGCACAGACGGCATCACCAGGACCATGGAGGCCCTGATCGCAAAGACCAAGGCTCTGAACAACGAGGGCGTCACCGCCTTCTGCCTCACCAGCGCCTACCAGTATCCGCCGGTCACCCTGACGGGCTCGGTCATGCGGGATATCATGTATATCCAGGAGGTGATCGGCTGCAAGCTGGCCATCGCGGATCACCGGGGGTCCCATCCGAATCGGGAGGAGCTGATCCGGCTGGTCTCCGATGTGCGGATGGCGGGTCTGCTGGCGGGGAAGCCAGGGGTGCTGCACATCCATACCGGCGCCGCGCCGGAGGGCATCGAGCCCATCATGGAGATCGTCAGGACCACCGATATCCCGCCCTGCCACTTCCGCCCCACCCACTTGGGCCGTCACCTGGACCAGGCCATCGCCTTCACCCATATGGGCGGCTACGCGGACATCACCACCAAGGACGACACCCCCTCCCAGGTCCACCAGCTCCTGGAGGAGGCCGTGGCCGATCATATCACCATGAGCTCCGATTCCAACGGCAGTATGCCCAAGTGGGACAGCAAGCGGGAGCGGATCGTGGGCATGGGCGTGGGAAGGATGACCAATCTGTACCGTGCCGTCCGCCGGATGGTCACGGAGGAGGGCATCCCCCTGGAGACGGCCCTGCCCTTCATCACCAGCAACGTAGCCCGGGCCCTGGAGCTCTACCCAAGAAAGGGCGCGGTCCAGGTGGGCAGCGACGCGGATCTGGTCCTGCTGGACCAGGATCTGAGCATCTGCGGCGTCTTTGCCAAGGGGCGGCCCATGATGTGGGAGAAGGAACTGCTGGCCAAGGGGACCTTTGAGGAGTAAGAGCCCCTATCGGCTGTAGGAAACATTGGAAAGCGGGAGGAAAGAAATGGCAAAATATGTTCTGAAGCGCTTGCTGCTGCTCATCCCGGTCCTGATCGGCGTCACCTTTTTCGTGTTCACCATCCTGGCGGTGGCGCCCTATGACCCTGTGACGGTGATCCTGGGTGACGGCGCTACGGAGGAGGCCATCGAGGGGATGCGGGAGGAGCTGGGGCTCAACGATCCGCTGCTGGTCCGGTATGTGAACTATATCTGGGACCTGCTGCACGGGGATTTCGGCAAGTCCTATAAGACCCGTCTCCCAGTGGCGGACCAGATCCTGCGCCGTTTCCCCAATACCATCCTGCTGGCAACGTGCAGCATGGTGATCGCCATCGTATTGGGCATCCCGTTAGGCATCCTATCTGCCAAGAAGCAGTACTCCCTGCTGGACAATGTGGCCACCGTAGGCGGGCTCGTGTCCGTCTCCATGCCGAACTTCTGGCTGGGGCTGCTGCTGGTCATCCTCTTCGCGCTGAAGCTGCGCTGGCTGCCCTCCCAGGGGATGGGGGAGGACCCTGTGGCCATCCTAAAGAGCCTCATCCTGCCCTCCATCACCCTGGGGACCGGCATCATGGCCTCCATCATGCGCATGACCCGCTCCAGCGTGCTGGAGACCATGCGGCAGGACTACATCGGCACGGCCCGGGCCAAGGGCATCTCCGAGGGGCGGGTGACGGTCCGCCATATGCTGAAGAACGCCCTGATCCCCATCATCACCATCTCGGCCCTCCAGTTCGGCAACCTGCTGGGCGGCTCTATGCTGACGGAGACCGTGTTCTCCTGGCCCGGCGTAGGGCGGTATATGCTGGACGCCATCAAGACCAAGGACACCCCGGCGATCATGGGCTCCGTCATCCTCATGTCGGTGAGCTTTTCCATCATGAACCTGCTGGCGGATATCCTATATGCCTTCGTGGATCCCCGAATCAAGTCCCAATACCGGTCTGCGAGGCGGAAGAAGTCATTCAAGGGAGAGGGGGCCGCTTCATGAACGAGACCACCGTAGGAAAAGCCCGGTCCCTGGGCGCGGACGCCTGGTACCGCTTTAAGAAGAACCGTCTGGCCGTGCTCTCCCTGATCGTCCTGCTGGCGATGGTCCTGGTGGCCTTCTCCACCTTCGTCATCGACTGGGCCACGGACTCCTCCATATATGAGGCCAAGGTCATCACCCAGGACCTGCGCCGCCGCCTGGAGCCGCCCAGCTGGGAGCATCCCTTCGGCCTGGACGAGTTCGGCCGGGATATGCTGCTGCGGGTGATCTGGGGCGCCCGGTACTCCCTGTTCATGGGCATGGCGGCCGTCTTTGGCGCCACTCTGCTGGGGGGCTTCCTGGGCGCGATATCCGGCTTTTATAAGACGGCGGACAACATCATCATGCGCCTGATGGACATCCTGCTGGCGGTGCCCACCATCCTTTTGGCCACGGCCATCGTGGCGGCCCTAGGCACCAGCAAGATCAACCTGATCATAGCGATCCTGATCTCCCAGACGCCCACCTTTGCCCGGGTGGTACGGGCTTCGGTGCTGACGGTGAAGGAGCAGGAGTACATAGAGGCGGCCCGGGCCATGGGCGCCAGTGATATGCGCATCATCCTCCGCCACATCATCCCCAACTCTCTCTCGCCTCTGATCGTGCAGTGTACCATGAGCGTGGCCAGCGCCATCCTCTCCATCGCCAGCCTCTCCTTCATCGGCCTGGGCATCCAGGCGCCTATGCCCGAGTGGGGCGCGATGCTGTCCAACGCCAGGACCTATATCCGGGACTCCTGGCATATCACCGTGATCCCCGGCGCGGCGATCATGGTGACGATCCTGATGCTGAACATCATCGGCGATGGCCTGCGGGATGCCCTGGATCCCCGTCTGAAGAATTAGGAGGGGCGAAGGTATGGATACGATCTTAGAAGTGAAGGACCTGGTCATCCACTATGAGACCGACGACGGACGGGTGTACGCCCTCAACGGGCTGGACCTGGACCTGCGGGAGGGGGAGACTTTGGGCCTGGTGGGGGAGACCGGCGCCGGCAAGACGACCCTGGCCCGGGGCATCATGGGCCTGGTGCCCGACCCGCCGGGGCGGATCAAGGGGGGCGAGATCCTCTACCGCGGCACGGACCTCCTCCGGTGCAGCAACGCGGAGATGCGCCATGTCCGGGGGAAGAAGATCGCGATGATCTTCCAGGACCCCATGACCAGCCTCAACCCGGTGACCAATGTGGGGGTGCAGATCGCGGAGGCGATCTCCAACCATGAGCATCTCTCCCACCGGGACGCGCTGGTGAAGGCCAGGGAGATGCTGGAGCAGGTGGGCATCCCCGCCGGACGGGCGGAGGAGTACCCCCACCAGTTCTCCGGCGGCATGAAGCAGCGGGTGGTGATCGCCATCGCCCTGGCTTGCAACCCGGATATCCTGATCGCCGACGAGCCCACCACCGCCCTGGATGTGACCATCCAGGCCCAGGTGCTGGATATGCTCCGGGAGCTGCGGGAGAAGTACAGTATGTCCATGCTGCTGATCACCCACGACCTGGGCGTGGTGGCCCAGACCTGCGACCGGGTGGCGGTCATCTACGGCGGCGAGATCGTAGAGAGCGCGGACGTGTTCTCCCTGTTCGAGCGGCACCTGCACCCCTACACCCAGGGGCTGCTCAACTCCATCCCCAAGCTGAACGAGGACGTGGACCGGCTCCAGCCCATCGAGGGCATGATGCCGGACCCCACCCATCTGCCGGAGGGGTGCAAGTTCTGCACCCGCTGTAGCTATGCCACCGAGCGTTGCCGGACCTCGCATCCGGTCATGCGAGAGGTCGCCAGCGGACACTCTGTCCGCTGCTTCCGCTATGAACAGGAGGAGCGCCATGAGGATCGATAAGCCCCTGCTCCAGGTGAAGAACCTGAAAAAATACTTCCAGACCCCCGGCGGGATGCTCCACGCGGTGGACGATGTCTCCTTCGACCTGCTGCCGGGCAGCACCCTGGGCGTGGTGGGGGAGAGCGGCTGCGGCAAGTCCACCATGGGACGGGCCATCCTCCGCCTCCAGGAGCCCACCTCCGGCACGGTGCTGTTCGACGGGACCGATGTGACCGCCTGCAGCAAGCGGGAGCTGAAGGCCCTCCGGGAGCAGATGCAGATCATCTTCCAGGACCCCTTCGCCTCGATCGATCCCCGCATGACCGTCAGCCAGACCATCATGGAGCCCCTGATCATCCAGCACAAGATGGACCGGCGGGACAAGAAGGGGCTGGAACGCAAGGCGCTGGAGATCATGGAGCTGGTGGGCCTGGCGCCCCGGCTGGTCAACTCCTACCCCCACGAGCTGGACGGCGGGCGGCGCCAGCGCATCGGCATCGGCCGGGCCCTGGTGCTGCGGCCCCGCTTCATCGTCTGCGACGAGCCGGTGTCCGCCCTGGACGTGTCCATCCAGGCCCAGATCCTCAACCTGATGCAGGACGTGCAGAAGCAGATGGGGCTGACCTATCTGTTCATCACCCATGACCTCAGCGTGGTGAAGCATTTTTCCGATGAGATCCTGGTGATGTATCTGGGGCAGATGGTGGAGAAGTGCGAATCGAAGCGCCTCTTTGCCCAGCCCATGCACCCCTATACCCAGGCCCTGCTCTCCGCCATCCCGGTGCCGGACCCCCGGGTGCGGATGCAGAAGATCCCCTTGAAGGGGGAGCTGTCCTCGCCGATCGAGCCTCCGGTGGGCTGCCGTTTCGCCAAGCGCTGTCCCTACGCCACCTCCGCCTGCACCCAGAAGGCCGTGCTGCCCCGGGAGATCGAGCCGGGCCACTTCGTGGCCTGCGTCCGGGCGGGGGAACTGTAAGAGCTGTGAGAAAGAATGGAGCGGCCTTGTTTGGCCGTTGCATATATGATGAAAAGGAGAATGAAACATGAAAAGGTATCTTGCATTCCTGCTGGCTGCACTGATGCTCCTCTCCGCCCTGGCAGGCTGCGGGGAAAAGAAGGACCCGAACGGTCCCTCCGGCAGCCAAGGGGACGGCCAGCCGGGAGGGACGGCCTATAAGGACACCCTCTGCTGGGCCCAGGCCTCCGATGTCACCTCCATGGACCCCCATGTGGGGAAGGAGACGGCGGCGGTCACCGTGACCTGCAATATGTTCTCTACCCTGATGATCGTCCTGGGGGACGAGGACCCGAAGCCCCTGCTGGCGGAGAGCTACCAGCAGCTCAGCGACAAGGACTGGGAGTTCACGATCCGCAAGGGCGTGAAGTTCCATGACGGCAGCGAGATGACCATCGAGGATGTCAAGTGGTCCCTGGACCGGGCCATCAATTCCAACTACGTCTCCTATATCGTCAACTTTATCGACAACGTGGAGATCACCGGGGAGGACACCATCGTCATCCACTGCAAGGAGCCCTACGCCCCCATCCTCAACAACCTGAGTATGCCCTTCTCCGCCATCGTCCCCAAGGCCTACATCGAGGAGAAGGGCGAGGAGTATTTCCAGCTCAACCCCATCGGCAGCGGCCCCTATAAGCTGGTGGAGTGGAACCCCGGCGAGTCCGTGAAGCTGGAGGCCTTCGAGGACTACTTCGGCGACAAGGCCCAGACCAAGAACCTGGTGATGAAGGTCATCCCCGAGGCGGCCCAGCGGGTGATCGCCCTGGAGACCGGCGAGGTGGATATCGCCTATAACATCGAGGCCAACAACCTGGCCCAGGTGCAGGGCAACCCCGACCTGGTCACCCTGGATGAGCCCTCCATGACCTGCTACAACTACTTCTTCAACCTGAAGAAGACCGACAGTCCCCTTGCCGATATCCGGGTGCGGCAGGCGATCTGCCACGCGGTGGACAGCGACCTCATCATCGACACGATCCTGAATGGCACCGGCATCCCCGCCACCTCTATGATCGCCCCCTCCGTGGCGGGCTACGCCGAGTCTCCCAAGTATGAGTACGACCTGGACAAGGCCAAGTCCCTCATGGCGGAGGCGGGCTATGCCGACGGCTTCTCCCTGGTCATGGTGGTCAATGACTCCCAGCAGCGTGTTGAGATCTGCCAGGTCATCCAGCAGATGCTCAAGGAGATCAACATCGACGTGGATATCCACAGCTACGAGCAGGCCACCTACATCAACGCCCTCAACGAGGGGGAGCATGATATGGGCTTCTCCGCCTGGATCACCTCCACCGGTGACGCGGACTACACCTATATGCCCTGCTACCACTCCACCCAGTGGGGCAAGCCGGGCAACCGCAGCTTCTTTGCCAACGAGAAGGCGGATGAGCTGATCATGGCCGGCCGCCGGGAGAGCGACATCGAGAAGCGCAAGGAGATCTATAAGGAGCTGAACCAGGTGATCTACGAGAATTGCACCCAGCTCTTCGTCTGCCACCCCACCAACAGCTACGCCATGAGCAAGCAGGTGGAGGGCTTCATCCTCAACAACGATGGCTACAACCGTCTCAACTACGTCCTCTGCCGGCAGTGACCGGACAGTCCAAAAGATCATAGGACCCGTGAAAGCGCCCGTCAAGGGCGCTTTCACGCGGTCAGAAGAAGAAAAGGAGAAGATACTTATGACAAGAGCAGAACTGGCCGCCACGGCGGCGGCCATATCCAACGCGAAGGGAGCGCCGGGCTTCGAGGAGGAGGTCCACGGCGTGCTGCGCCCCCTGCTGGAGGGCGTGGGGACCGTGGAGGAGGACCGGATGCGAGACCTTTACGTCCGCCGGGGGGAGAACACCGGCACCGGCCCCACGATCATGCTGGACGCCCATATGGACGAGGTGGGCTTTATGGTCCACTCCATCTGCCCCAACGGCACCCTCCGCTTTATCCCCTTAGGCGGCTGGGTGGCCTGCAATATCCCCGCCCACCGGGTGCAGGTGCGCACGGCGGAGGGAAGGTATATCCCGGGGGTCGTGGCCTCCAAGCCGCCCCACTTCATGTCCGAGGCGGAGCGGAGCCAGCCTGTCAGCATCGAGCAGATGGTCATCGACATCGGAGCCCGCTCTGATCGAGAGGCGGCGGAGGACTTCGGCATTCGGATCGGCGCGCCGGTGGTGCCGGACGTGGAGACGGCCTATGATGCGGAAAAGGACCTCCTGATCGGCAAAGCCTTTGACTGCCGTCTGGGCTGCCTGGTCCTGGCGGAGGCCCTGCGGTCCCTGCGGGGCGAAAAGCTCCCGCTGGACGTGGTGGGCGCCTTTTCCACCCAGGAGGAGATGGGGACCCGGGGCGCCTATGTCACGGCCCAGACGGTGCAGCCCGATGTGGCGATCGTGCTGGAGGGGTGCCCCTGTGACGACACGTTCCTGCCGGAGGACCGTATCCAGACCCGGCTGAAGGGCGGGCCCTATCTGCGGCACATCGACCGGCGGATGATCACCAGTCCCCGCTTCCAGCGCTATGCCCTGGACCTGGCCAGGGAGGAGGGCATCCCGGTACAAGAGGGGGTGCGTACCGGCGGCTCCACCAACGGCGCGCCGATCCATCTCTTTGGCCGGTATGTGCCCACCATCGTGATCGGCATCCCGGTCCGCTATATCCATACCCACTACGGCATCGCCTCCTGCCAGGACCTGGAGCACGCCATCCAGCTGACCACTGCCCTGCTGCGCCGGCTGGACGGCGCCCAGTGCGAGGCTTTCTAAAAAACAGGCGCCTCCCCATCGCCCCAAGTAGGCGGCGGGGAGGCGCTTGAAGAAAAAAGGGAGAAAGAAGCGAGCGGCGGATCGTTGGCCCCCTCTGGGGGGCTATCCGCGCAACAACCCTTTGGCGTCCAGGAACTCGCGGGCAACCTCCTGGACGGCTCGGCCGTCCACGTCCACGGCGTAGGTCAGCTCCACCATGTCCTCGCTGCTCACCTGGCCGGTGAGCAGCTCCAGCACCTGCTCCAGGTCGGGGGCGGCCTCATAAAAGTCGGTGAACAGGTCCTCCCGGACCAGGAACGCGCCGTAATACTCGGGGAAAAAGCCCTTATCATCCTCCAGGATGGTGAGGCCGGCCCGCTTGTTCAGACCGTCGGTGGCGTAGACCACCATCACATCGAAGGCCCCGCTCTCCACGGCGCTGTACTTGAGGACCACGTCCACTGGTTTGGCGGAGCCAAAGCGAAGGCCGTAGAAGTCCACGAAGGGCTGGTACTTCATGCTGCCCTCCTCGGTGAAGAACTCATGCTCCGCCCCGAAGGCCAGCTGTCCGGCGATGGGGACCAGATCGGAGATCTTGGTGACGCCGCCTTCTACGAGCTTCGACGCGACAAGGTCGGTGACGCCGATGGAGTAGGTGTTGTTCAGCCCCACCTTGCCCAGCAGCCGCAGTCCCTCCCGCTCCTGAACGGTCTCATTGACGAAGTCGTACAGGGTCTCGCCCTCCGGGATGTCCGTGGTGTCCAGCCCCAGGAAGGTGGTGAGGACAGTGCCGTCGTAGCTGAACATCAGGTCGCAGCTGGGGTCGGCCCCCTTCAGCTCGTTGTGGTTGTTCACCTGGGTCATCTGGTCCAGGATGACCACGTCTAAGTCGGTCTTGTCCTCCACCAGCAGCTCCACCATAGCGTGCATCAGCTTGACCTCGGAGTAGTCACCGTCATAGAGGGTGAGCTGGCCCACGGTGCGGCTGGGCAGGAGCATGGAAGCCACCAGGGCCACACTGGCCAGAGCCAGCACCGCGCCTCCCGCCGCTTTCACGGGCAGCGGCAGCTTGTTGCGGCGGGTCCCGGATATCCGCCGCTCCACCCAGCCCAGTCCGGCATCCAGCAGAAGGGCCATGACCATCAGGACCAGGGTGCCCAGCAGGATCTGTCCCATGTCCTGCTGGCGGATGGCGGTGTAGAACAGCCCGCCCAGGCCGCCGCCGCCCACAAAGGAGGCAAAGACGGCGGTGCCGATGGCGTTGACGGCGGCGATGCGGATACCGGTGACCAGCATGGGGGCTGCCAGAGGGATATCTATATGGAACAGACGGTAGACCGGGCTCATGCCCATGCCGGCGGCGGCCTCCTTCAGGTGGCCGGGGACCTGGGACAGGCCCAGGGAGCAGTTCCGGGCGATGGGCAGCAGGGAGTAGAGGGCCAGACCGATCATGGCGGTGGGGGAGCCAGGGCCGGTGACGACCATGATGACCCCCAGCAGGGCCAGGGCGGGGATGGTCTGGATCAGATCCACCACCCACAGCAGGACCCTCCCCACCTTGGGGGAGAGGTAGGCCAGCAGCCCCAGGGGCACCCCGGCCGCGATGGCCAGGATCAGGGCGGACAGCACCAGGGACAGGTGGTCCCAGATCATAGCGATGCTCATTCCCCGGCCCCGCCTTTCCGCAGGCCCCGAGGGACCACCCGCTTTTGGAGGGCATCCACCAGTGTGCCCAGGACCAGCGCCAGGATGGCGGCAGGGATGGCGCCCTGGAGGATCAGGGCGTTGTTGTTGGAGCTGACCCCCTGGTAGACGAAGTCGCCCAGGCCGCCCTGGCCGATCATGGCGGCCAGCACCGCCCAGCTGACGGTGTACACGGCGGAGAGCCGCAGCCCGCCGATGATGGTGGGCATGGCCAGGGGCAGCTCCACCCGGAGCAGCCGCTGGAGGTGGCCCATCCCGCAGCCCCGGGCGGCCTCCTTATACTGGGCGTCCACGCCGTTCAGCCCGGTGACCGTGTTTTTCAGCACCGGGAACATGGCGTAGATGGACAAGGCGATGATCACAGTAGCCGGGGTCATACCGGTGAAGATGTACAGCACGCCGATAAAGACGATGCCAGGCACCGTGTTCAGGATGGACAGCAGGGGGACCAGATACCGGGACAGGGTGGGCAGCCTGGACAGGCAGATGCCCAAAAACAGCCCCAGCGTGAAGCCGATGGCCACGCACACCAGGGTATAACCGGTGTGGCGGGCGGTGGCCTGTAGGATGGACAGGAGCAGCTCATTCATACGATCACCCCCACAGCTGTTCCGCCATGGCGGACGCCATGCTGGTCTTGGTGACGATGCCCGCCACCGTCTCGTCCTCCTTCAACACCACCAGATAGGGGCACCCGCTGGAGATCAGCTGTTCGAAGCACGCCTTGGCGTTGTCCCCGGTATGGACCACGGGTGTGGTACACCGGACCAGGGGCCCGATGCTCTTCACCACATGGCCGGTGAGACGGATGTCCGCGATGGAGACCGTGCCCTGGTAGCGGCGCTCCTTGTCCACCACCAGCAGGGTGTCCACGTTGTGGTGCTGCATCCGGCTGACGCACTCGTTGATGCCCCGGTCCTCCTTGACGGTGATGATGCCGGTGCGCATGAACTGGTCCACCGTCAGGCTGGCGGGGTCGTGGCCAACCTGGTGCTTGCCTAAGAACTCCTTGATCTGGTCGGTGGCCGGGGCTTCCAGCATCTCCTCGGGAGGGGCGATCTGGACGATCTCCCCCTGGTCCATAAAGACGATGACATCGGCCAGGTCCAGGGCCTCCTCCATATCGTGGGTGACGAAAACGATGGTCTTGTTCAGCTTCTGCTGGAGGTTCTTCACCTCCAGCTGGAGGGAGCGGCGGGTCATGGGGTCCAGGGCGCTGAAGGGCTCGTCCATCAGCACCACCGGGGGAGAGGCCGCCAGGGCCCGCAGGATGCCGATGCGCTGCTGCTGGCCGCCGGACATCTCGCCGGGGTACTTGTGGGCGTACTGGTCGTAGGGCAGTTCCACCATGTCCAGCAGGTCGTGGACGATCTGGTCGCACTTGTCCTTGGGCCATTTCAGCAGCTTGGGCACCACGCAGATGTTCTGGGCCACTGTCATGTTGGGGAACAGGCCGATCTGCTGGATGACGTAGCCGGTGTGCCGGCGCAGCGCATACCGGTCCACTGAGGCGATGTCCTGACCGTTCAGATAGATATGCCCGCTGTCGGGCTGGATCAGGCGGTTGATCATCTTCAGCGTAGTGGTCTTTCCGCAGCCGGAGGGCCCGATGAAGACGGCGAACTGCCCCTCCTGGATCTCAAATGAGATATCGTTGAGGATCTTCTGGGTCCCGTAGGTGAGACTGACATGTTCAAATCTGAGCAATGTGACCTCCTTTTCCGAGGTGCCGAAGGCACCGGCTTGCAGGCTGTCCCCCTTGCAGATAATAAAAAGATGGGCCTAATTTGACTGGCCCACGAGGATCTCCGCCTATCTGTATGGAAGCGCCTGGCATGATAACTAATATATCTGTATTATAATATACATCGATTTGCAATTTTTGTCAAATGAAGAAACTGTGAACACAGATGATAAAAGAGAGCGCTTTCCGGTCCTTAGGGTCTGGCCAGAAAGCGCTCCTTCTTGATATCCACCTATAACGCTTATAGATTCACCACGTTGACTGGCGCTCCGTCCAAGTAGGACCGGACGTTCTGCACCACTGTATCCATGATCCTCTGGCGGCTCTCCTTAGGCGCCCAGGAGATATGGGGTGTGATGAAACAGTTTTTGGCGCGCAGCAACGGATTGTCTTTGCTGATCGGTTCTGTAGAAACGACATCCAAGCCGGCGGCATAGACCTTGCCGCTGTTCAGAGCGTCCGCCAAGTCCTGCTCCACGACCAGCGGTCCGCGGCTGTTGTTGAGCAGGATCACACCGTCCTTCATTTTGGCGATCGTCTCCCGGTTGATGATGCCCTCTGTCTCTGGGAAGAGCGGACAATGCAGCGCGATCACATCTGACGAGGCCAACAGCACGTCTAGGTCTACATAGGCAGCGATGGCCCGGCCACTGTCACTTGGATAGCTGTCATAAGCCAAGATCTTCATGCCCAGTGCCTTGGCGATCCTTCCGGTCTGCTGGCCGATTCGGCCAAAACCGATGATCCCCATCGTCTTCCCGTCCAGCTCGATGAGCGGATAGTCCCAATAGCACCAATCCACGCAAGAGGCCCACCGCCCCTCATGGACGCTTTGGCTGTGGTGCGCCACATGGTGGCAGATCTCCAGCAGCATCGCGATGGCGAACTGCCCGACAGCCGCTGTGCCATAGGTAGGGATGTTGGAAAGAGGGATCCCCTTCTCCTTCGCATAGCCCGCATCCACCACATTGTAACCTGTCGCCAGCATGGAGATGTATTTCAAATCTGGGCAGGCATCTATCACGCGCCTGGTGATAGGTGTTTTGTTGGTGATAGCGATCTCTGCGCCAGCGAGGCGGGCGATCGCCTCGGTCTCGTCTGTCAGGGAGGTGCGGTCATATACTGTCACGTCCCCCAACTTCTCCAACTCTGCCCAGCTCAGATCGCCAGGATTCTCTGTGTATCCGTCAAGGATCACGATTTTCATAGTTCTATCCCCTTTCGTTGGCCTCACGGAGCCCCTTGATACAGTTTTCCGCAGACATACGGGCCATGGTGTCGATCCCGTCTATGGAGCTGCCCGCGATGTGGGGCGCGGCGATGACGCTGTCCAGCTCCAGCAGTGGGGAGCCTGTGGGCGGCTCCTCACAGAAAGCATCGATCCCTGCCCCAGCGATCTCGCCTGTCCGCAGGGCCTGGGCCAGATCTGCCTCGTTGACCAGTCCGCCTCTGGCGCAGTTGAGCAGGAAAGCGGTAGGTTTCATCTGCTTGAACTGCGCCATGGAGATCATATCCCGCGTCTCCTCTGTCAGAGCTGTGTGCAGGGTGATAAAGTCCGCCTGGGCATAGATCTCCTCCAAAGACGCCTTCTCTATGCCATATTCCGCAATGAACGCTTCATCCCAATACACATCATAGGCCATGACGCGCATATCAAAGCCCTTGGCCCGTCGGGCCATCCCCTTGCCGATAGCCCCCAGGCCGATGATGCCCAAGGTCGCGCCATAGACAGGATAGCCTGTATATTTGTTCCATTCGCCCCGCTTCACATCGCGGCTGGCGATAGAGATACTGCGGGCCAGGTCCAGCATCATGCCAAAGGTATAGTCGGCCACCGCGTTGGCATTAGCGCCAGGGGTATTATAGACCTTGATTCCCAGCTCTTTAGCTGCGGCCAGATCCACGTTGTCCATACCGACGCCAAAGCGGGACACGACTTTCAGCTGCGGACAGGAGCGCATCACACGCTCCGTCATGGGCTCCAGGCCCAGGATCACGCCGTCATAGCCCTGTAATTTTTCGATCACCTCGTCCTCCGTCATGCCGGGCTTAAAAAACTTGGTGAACGCGATCCCCGCGTCTGTCAAAAGCTGCTCAGGTCCCTTAGAAAATTTCCCAAACGATGAGGGGAACACCATGACCTTTTTCATTGTTTCTCTTCCTCCGATACCGGCCGCTGTCAGGCCGCCGGCTTCTTTTTATTCCTCTGCTTCCGCAGTGTAGGCAGCACTGCCATCAATATGCCTACCGCCAATAGGAGCAGGGCGATGGGCCGCTGGAACAGCGGCAGGAAACTGCCGTCCGTGGCGATCATAGCCGTCCGAAAGTTCTTTTCTATGGTGCCGCTGAGTACAAAACCCAGCACCAGCGGCGGGATAGGATAGTCGTTATTGACCAGGAAATAACCGATCAGCCCAAAGACGATCAGCACCCCTGCGTCAAAGATTCGGTTATTGGTCACCATCGCGCCTACCATGCAGGCGCACAAGATGATAGAGTACAGCAGATCCAGCGGGATGCGCAGCATCTGCACGAAGATCTTCATGAGCCCCAGCATCATCAGGTACATGATGACGTTCGCGAAGATATAGGCGGCGAAGATCACGCCCACTACATCCGGTTTAGAGTTGAACAGCAATGCGCCAGGCTGCAGCCCATGGAGGACCAGCGCCCCCAACAGGATGGAGGTGATGACGTCTCCCGGTATGCCGATAGCCATCATGGGGATCAACGCGCCGCCGCACACAGCGTTGTTGGCGGCCTCGGAGGCTGCGATCCCCTCCGCACAGCCTGTTCCGAATTTTTCTGGATGGTCGGAGGTCTGCTTTGCCTGGGTATAGGCCAGCAAGCTGGCGGTGGTCTGGCCTACGCCGGGTAGGATGCCTACGCCGGTACCGATCAGGCTGGCCGTGACCATCGTCTTACCGGTCCCCTTCAGCCATTCTTTTTTCGGGAGCAGAGGGACACGGTCCAATGTGAGCCGCTCTGTCTTTTGTCCTATGCTGCGCAGGCAGACCATGATCTCCGTCAATGCGAACAGTCCCATCAGGACCGGCAGTGTGGAGAAGCCGCCGTTGAGCTGCCAAAATCCGTAGGTGAAGCGAGTGACTGTGGAGACAGCGTCTGTCCCCACCATGCCGATCAAAAGTCCGAGACAGGCGGCGATATAGCCCTTCAGCATATCCTTTCCTACCAGGGAGACCACGATGCAAAGGCCCATGATGCCCATGGCGAAGTATTCCCAATAGCCGAATTGCAGCGCGAAGGTCGCCAAAGGCCCGGACAGCAGGATCATAGCGAAGCCGCCCACCAGACCGCCGATCAGCGATGAAAAGGTACCGAGCACCAGCGCTTTCCCGGGGGAGGTCTTTGCCATAGGTGCGCCGTCAAAGCAGGTGACCAGCGAGGAGGGCGTGCCAGGGATGTTCAGCAGGATGGCAGAGATCAAGCCGCCTGCAATCGAGCCTACATAGATGGCGATCAGGACGGATAATCCATATTCCGCCGTGATCTTATAGGTGAAGGGCAAGATCAGGGAGATCCCCAACGCGCCGGTGAGGCCTGGGATCGAGCCGAATACGACGCCCATGAATACGCCCAAGATGATCAGCAGTAAGATCATTGGATCTGCGAAGATCTTGGTACAGCCCAGGAAAAAGGTGCTTATCCCGCTCATAATATCTTTCCTCTTAAGTTTGTATGCGCCCCGCTCTATTTTTTATAAAGCGGCGGCAGCGCCGGCTGGCGCTGCCGCCCGCAAAAGCTCGTGATAAGGCGCAGAGTGTCTGCTGGGAAAAGGGAGATCAATACTTGGATGCGGCCTCCAGCAGGGGACGGAACTCCTCTACCAGCTTTCGTGCCAGCGCCTCATACTCATCATGGCCCGTCCAAACAGTGTTGAACCCCAGGGTGTCGTTCATGTACTCGATGAAGGCTGGATCATCGTATACTTCCTTGATCTTGGCCTCCAGATAGTCAACGATCTCATCTGGTGTACCGGGGGTTACAGCAAATCCGCGATGGATGCCTGCTACAAAATCATATCCGGCCTCGGTGCAGGTGGGGACATCGCTCATGAATCCGGCACGCTCTTCAGCGGCCACAGCCAGGATGCGCATCTCGCCGGAATCGTAGTAGGGCTTGGACTCGCAGGCTTGGGAGAACAGAACATCGGCCTGTCCGCCCAGGACGGCGGCGCGGGTCTCGTTTGCATCCGCATAGGGCACATACTTCAGTTCCATGCCGGTCTTCTGCATCAGATCCACAGCCATCCACTTGTTCAGGCCAGAGCCCACGCCAGCGATAGTCACCTCATTGGGATGCTCTGTAGCGTAGGTGACCAGATCCTCCAGGGTCTGATAGGGACTGTCAGCGCGGACCGCGATGGTGTCTACATCATATACAGGACTGGCGACCAGAATCAGATTATCAAAGAGATCTTCATCCAGCGCGCCATTGAGGATCTGCACGGAGTAGCTCTCCGGCAAAGCTAGGCACATCGTCAGCCCGTCCGGCTCCGCATGGTAGCACTCCATCATACCGATGGTCCCGGAACCACCGGTGATATTCGTACAGACCATCGTCTCGTCGCCAAAGTCGATATACTGCGCCAAAGCGCGGGCCAGCAGGTCACTGCCTGCACCGGCGGCATAGCTGACGATCATAGTGACGGTATCGTCGGGATAACCGTCAGGAGCAACGATCTCATCGCCGCTGCCGGGAGTCTGGTCGGTCACAGGGGTGTTTTGCTCAGGTGGCGGATCGTTGGAATTGTCGTTAGGCTTATCGTTACAGCCAGCCAGAGCGGTCAGCATACAGAACGCCAACAAGAGCGCAAGGAACTTCTTCATGTATATCTCCTCCAAGATCGTTATTTTGTTGTCATGGGACAGATACCTGCCCGATGCCGTTAAAACAGTGTGCCTTTTGGCAGCTTTGCGCCGAGGCCTGTGCGGAAGATCAGCTCTGTACTCACACTGATCGCCAGTGCTATGAGGATGCAGAACAGGATCTGCCGTATGGCCTTTTTCTCCTTGAGATCGATCTTCCCCATGCCCACACTATAGCTGGTGACGAGGACTGCCATCGCTAGGAAGGTGCTCAACTGGAAGCCTAAGGTCTTCAGCACCATAACGTAGAGCATCAGGGTGATGACGGTGATCGCTGCCAGAGGGGTCCAGATGGGGACCAGCTGTTCATCCGGCTTTTTGACCACTGCTCGAATCAGCTGTGCTGTTGCCAAAAGGGCCAGGATACCGAGGATCAATTCTGAATACACAGACGGCTTGGCGATGGGGACATTGATCACAGTCTGCACCAATCCCTCGGCGAGATACCAGTGGAACGCACAGAACACGAGCATCGCGATGGAATAGATAACGTCCCGTTTCCAACGAATCATAGCTTTCTCCTTAGACTGAAATGCGCGGCAGGTCAACTCTCCGTGTCAAACTCGTAGATGCCGTTAAAGACCATCTTGACCTTCTCTACATCTCCGCCAGTGCGGCGCAGGGCTTCCTGCATCTTTTCCTCTTTGGCGATGATCTTCTTACAGTTTTCCACTACATCCGCCAAGTATTCCCGTGGGAATTTGACAGCGCCGTTTTCATCCATATGGATGATCTCGCCCGGCTGTACGCTCATGTCGCAGATCGTGACAGGAACATTGGTGGCTTGGAGAGCAAAATCGCCGTGACCGGGGGTCACACCAGTGAGCATATACTGGATGCCGAAAGCACGGATCTCGTCCACATCCCGGCTGGGGCCGTCGCTCAATACGCCCACGCAACCTGCTGCCTGGAAGGCTGTCATCATATTGCCGCCCAGAAGGCCGTTGATACGTTTGATCCTCTCTGGAAAGTTCTGTTTTACCGCCAGGATGACCGGCTTGGGCGAGTCGCTGATCGCCTGCACCACATCGGCGATATTGGCACGGCGCTGGTATCCAGGGTCGGGCAGGCCATAAACACAGGTCACCGCAAATCCAACGACCCGGCCCAGTTCTGGATACATACATTTGAGGTCCTGGTTCGTGTACCACTGTCCGTCCCAGGGGTGATACAGGCCCAGACAGGTCTCTTTGTTTTTGGGGTAGGTCGCTACCGCATTCGTTACAGTAGGCGTGTCGAACTGCTTGAGCTGTTCCATAAGCTCCTGCTCGCGTTTGAGTTCTTCTGCTGTATAATTTTTCATGTCCGTTCACCGTATGGAGAGCCACACTATCAAACCGGCAGCTTCCATTCTCCTTGAGAAGTGATGAGTTCCTCCGGTCAGGCGCCTGTTCCTGAGGATGCTTGTATTCTACACGGCACTACCGCATATGTCAATTATAACTTAATATGCAGACAAATTTTTGTATAAATAGATGATTTTTGCGATGCGTTTTCGTGCAATATTTCAATAAATAAATTATGGTTTTAATTTTTAAAATACGGATAAGCGGCCATAGGAACAAAAAAACACATTGACCAAGAGATATCTTGGCCGATGTGCTTTTTCTTCTGGTGTGGAATTTTATGTCAGTTTTCCTGGTGGCCCAGCCGTCGGGAGATCTCTTCTGCTGCTTCCTTTAGGTGATGTCCCCGCTCAGCGAGCAATTTTTCTGTGATTCGGATGGACGGGCCGGTGATGCTGATACCTGCTATGATCTTGTCTGTATAGTCGTAGATCGGATAGGCCACGCACCGCAGCCCCACCTCGTTCTCCTCCTCGTCTGTAGCGAATCCATTGCGCCGTATCTCCTCTAAGCGTCGCAGCAGAGAGGCTTTATCTGTCAGTGTATTGTCCGTAAAGCGGGGCAGGCCGCGCTTGGCGATCAGTTGGTCGATCTGTTCATCCGTATAGTTGAGCAGCAGCAGTTTGCCGTTGCCAGTGCTGTGCATGGGACTGGTGTTCCCCACACGCTGCATCCCTAACAAGGCCTTGCCCGGACCGGACATCACATCCACATAGACCATCTCCATATCTCGTTCCACGGAAACACAGGCGGACTCCTGGAAAATATCTGTCAAATGGATCAGATAAGGATGGGTGATATTGCGCAGGTCAACATTTTCGCTGAATTGGTTGGCCAAGCGGCAGATCTTATAGGAGAGGACATATTTTGATGTAGATGGATCTTGGTAAACATAGCCGCAGTTTTGCAAGGTAGTCAAAAAACGTAGCGTAGTGCTGGCGTTGATGGAAAGATTCCGACTGAGCTCGTTGAGTCGGACGGCTCCACTACACGAGGCCAGATATTCAATGATCGCCAGTGCCTTTTCGGTGGACTGGTTGGACAGAGAGCCTTTTGTATGAGGTCCTTTTGTTTGCATACTCTCGATACTCCAAAATGATATTGATCGTGACAAAAGCTGCCGCAAAGCACATAACGATTGGATGGGCCCCGTCACAGCGTGTCTCGGACCAGCAGGGCAGTTTTTGCTGAAATAACGGACATATTGTACCGCATCCAGCAAATGTTTGTCAAGTCGTGATATCGAATAGTCGGTGTCAAGTATCTATTCTCAAAACTGAGTGTATCCACCGCCAAAAGAAAAGACTAGAGAGGCACCGCTTGCACGTCGCCTCTCCGCTTAAAATTTCGTTTTCCTGCCTTGGGGGCCTTTTTTGTACATTTCACATCTTGCGGTAATGTTTTTGAAATTATCTGCTTTGCAAAAAAGTACACTTTTTTGCAAGTCTCTATTTTACCCGTCACAGCAATAATAGAGTATTGAAAACCCCTGTTTCTTGTGTTATTCTATACACAGATCATATACATATTTTTCTTGGTAAGAAAGCGTACTTTTTGGCTAAGAGCCGGAGAGTGGGAAGAGCCGTGAGCTTGCTGACAGTCTCCGCCGTATAGCCGGAGGAGGATGTTTTGTGGACCGCTCCAGCCATAGCAGAAAAAAGCTCGACTTGACCGGACAGCGCTTCGGACGGCTGACGGTCCTGCATCCGGTGGACAACATCGGGGACCGGACTGCCTGGCTGTGCCGGTGCGACTGCGGCCGGGAGACCGTGGCCAAGACCGTCCACCTGCGCAGCGGCCACACCACCAGCTGCGGCTGTGTCTTGGCTGAGAACCCGGCGCTCCACGGATTGACGTACATAGACGGCACCTGCGTGGAGATGTTGCGGGCCAAGACCGTCCGCCGGAATAACACCAGCGGCGTCCCCGGCGTAGACTGGCGTGCAGATAAGCAGCGCTGGCGGGCAACGATCTGTTTCAAGGGCAAGCGATACTATCTGGGCAGCTACAAGGTCTTTGCCGATGCTGTAGCGGCACGGAAGCAGGCGGAGCGGGAGCTGCATGGAGCGAGCGATGCCGCCTTGGCGGCTGTCCGCCGTTGGGTGCGCTGACGGCGGCGGGGCGAACGAAGGGCGCTATGGGCAAACCATTGGAAACGGTGGGACTGCAAAGCTATGGGAACTAAGGTATCGATCATTGTGACGATGCTATGTTAGCCCGGCTGCTGGAAACATGGCAACCCGGCTGAAAGGTCGTGGGCGCAAAGCCAGGGGCCTAAGGCACGGCAGATACCTCCGCGCTATGGCAGCCCAGCCGCCGGATACTTTGCATCCGAGCGAAACTGCAAAGAAAGGAAACTACTCACATGAAGAGAATGAAGAACATGAGCAAGCGCCTTCTGGCCCTGTTCATCGTCCTCATGATGTGCCTGAGCATGGTCAACGTGACCGCCCTGGCCGCGGAGGATGGTGACGCGGAGGCCGAGACGCAAACCAGCGAGGGGACAGTTGCTGACGAGGGCAGCGAGGTCCCCGACGGCGCTGAGGACACCACGCCTGCTGAGGATGGTGAAGAGGACTCTGCCCCCACCGAGGACGGCGAAGAGGGCTCCGACCCCGCCGAGGATGGCGAAGAGGACTCTGCCCCCACCGAGGACGGCGAGGGGAACTCTGACCCCGCCGAGGATGGCGAAGAGGATTCCAAGCCTGCCGAGGACGGTGACGAGAACTCCAAGCCCGCCGAGGACGGCGAGGGGAACTCTGACCCCGCCGAGGATGGCGAAGAGGATTCCAAGCCTGCCGAGGACGGTGACGAGAACTCCAAGCCCGCCGAGGACGGCGAGGAGAACTCCAACCCTGTCGAGGATGGCGAGGAGAACTCCAACCCTGTCGAGGATGGTGAAGAGAACTCCAAGCCCATCGAGGATGGCACGGAAAACTCCGACCCTGCCGAGGGCGACAAGGCCGATGCTCCTGCTGATGTGGCCCCCGAGGCCCCCGTGGAGACGGTGAAGCCCGAGGAGCCTCCTGTCAAGGAGGTCCAGCCCGAGGTCGTCAAGCCCAGCGTCTCCCCCGAGACGATCGCCTTCCTGGCCGCTGTAGCGGCTCTGCCTGCTGAGGTCACCGCGGAGAACGCCGAAGAGGTCGCAGCGCTGATGGAGGCCTGCCAGGCTGCTTATGACGCCCTCTCCGAGGAGGATCTGGCCAACGAGAAAGTCGTCGCCGCCCTGGTGGTGATGGCTGGACTGATGGAGCAGGTCGAGACTCTGGCGATGGTCTTCCCGACAGAGCCTGTGGCGAAGATTGGCGACACAGAGTATCCCATGCTGGCCCTGGCGGTCAAGAAAGCTGCTCCTGGCGATACCATCACCTTGGTGGCGGATGTCACCGAGAGTGTCACCGTTTCCCAGAGCTTGACCATCGATTTGGATGGGCACACCTGGACGGGCAGCAATACAGCTACGCTTACAGTCAGCTCAAAGGCAGATGTAACTGTTCAGAATGGCTCTATGAAGTCTGCTGGCAGCTACAACGTCATCAGTGCGAGTGGCGGTACCTTGACCCTAAACGACATTACAATAAAGGACCACAGCAATTGTTTTCATTTGGTGAAAACGAACGGAACCGCTCTCGTTATCAATGATGGTGAGTTTTCCGGCAATAGAGACTTCAAAAATGGTGGATATATGCCCATTGCAGTCACTGGCGGCTCTCTGATGATAAACGGCACTAAAATTTCTGGGAATACCGCATACCACCTCATTGATGTTTCTAAAGCTGAAACTGTCAGTATCAAAAACGCTGTCATTTCTGGGAATACTGTCACTGCGACAGATAGCTTTTCTATGGGCGGCGGTGGCACTGTTCGGCTTATGAACACCAAGCAGAGCATTGAAATCAGTAACACACAATTTACGGATAACCATGCGAAAGACTATGGCGGTGCATTGTGTGTATACAATCCAAGTGCGGGGGTTTCTCTCATAATTGAAGGTTGTGCCTTCACAGGAAATGTGAGCGAGAAAACAGCTGGTGCGGTTTATGTCGCTAATCCTGGCGACACGATTATCAATGATACCGTCATCACCGGCAATGCTGCCAACGGCAAGCCTCCCAAGGTCATGTGCTTTGGCAACTACGGCGGCGGTCTGTATGTGGCCAACACCACTGGCACGATCACTCTGAGTGGCACTACCAAGGTGTACAACAACCACACGCCCAACGACACCCTGGTTCCTGGCGGAACAGACGGCGGCAGCGCGGATATCGCGCTGTATTCCACTAAGGTCTCCTCTTCTGCGTTTGCTAAGGACCCTAACAACTTCACTCGCGCTACGTTGGTGCTGGGTTGCGAGACCTCTTTCACAGGTGAGGATGGCAACAAGTACACCCTGACTCAGTTTGACCGGAAAACGGTCAATAGCAACGGCTACTACTGGTTTAGTGGCAACAATTACTACTGGCCTATGGGTTACTATACCGTAGTCGAGGAGCCTATGCGGGTCTATCTGGGCACAGAGGGCCAGCACACTGGCGGCGACAAGGCTATGATGACTACCACCTTGGCCGAGGCTGTGAAAGCGGCGCAGGATAACGAGCAGGATACCATCTACGTCTGTAGCAAGTTCACAGTCGACATGGCCAGTGCTGTTTCTCTGAACAGCGGCATTACCTTTGCCCGTTGCGCAGAGCATGGCACCAGCGGTCACATGTTCACCATCAACGGCGATGTTACTCTGGACAGTGCCCACATCGATGGTATGAACGTGCAGGGCAACGCCTCTCTGATCTACGTTCCCAGCAGCGGTCACCTGACCATCACTGGCGATACACTGATCGAGAACGGCAAGAACGCTGCGCCTAAGGGCGACGGCGGCGCGATCTACGTCTCCCAGGGCAGCCTGACCATGACGGGTGGCACCATCGACAACTGCTCTGCCCGTCAGGGTGGCGGCATCTATGCCTTTGGCGGCAAGCTGGTCTCCTTCGAGGGCGGCACGGTCTCCAATAACACCGCGACCGGCGGCAACGGCGGCGGCGGCGCTTATATCGAGGCTACCTCCAGCGAGTTTGGCGTCTATGGCGGCCGGACCCTCTTTGATGGCAACAAGACCAGCCAGCTGGGCGGCGGCGTGTTCCTGGTGAATGGTACCAACGCCAATACCCATCACTATATCTACAAGGCGACTTTCACCAACAACCAGTCCACCCGCTTCATGCAGTACTTTGACGGCGGCGCCATTTACATCCAGTCTGGCACCACCGCTCATATGAAGAACGTCTACGTCAGCGGCAACCGCGACGGCGACAAGGCTGGCAACGGTTACACCGCAGTAGCGGTCTGCCCCACTGGCAAGCTGGCTCTTTATGAGCTGGATGGTCTGCTGGCTGTCAACAATGGCAAGAACCCGGATATCGGCGTGATCAAGGCCGGCAACATCCCTCAAGTCCTTGTTTACGATGAGAACGGGAAGCCTGTGCTGGATGAAAACGGGAAGCAGGTCACAAAGGACATCGAGCCCAAGGTCTATCTGTCCAGTCACGCTCCTGGCGGCGGCGAGGTGTCTTACACCTACTCCGATGGTACAACGGTAGACCTCTCCGACTATCAGTTCGTTGAGGGTTACTTCCGGCTCCGCACCAGCGCTTCTGACAGCGTTATCGATGCTGCCCGGGAAACCGCCGAGGATGATGGCGTGGTCATCACTGGCAACTATGCCTCTCAGTATGGTTCCGGCATCATGACCAACGGTCTGCTGAAGATCGGCACCGAGACCACCACCCTGCGGGTGAACAAGGTCTGGGCCGATGGTGCGGAGGGCCACGAGAACGACCAGATCCTGGTGTTCCTGACCAAGGACGGCGAGATCGTTGACCAGGACTTCCGCAGCGACTCCTCTGTGATTCTGAACAAGGACAACAACTGGAGCTACACCTGGACCGACCTGGGCGACCAGTTCACCTGGGGCGTCAAGGAGGCCTCTGTGGACGGCTATACCTCTGAAGTGAAGGTGGAGAAGGATACCGAGTTCAGTGCTATCGCTGACAAGTACTATATTGCCACCATTACTAATACCTCCAGCACGGAGACCTCCCGCAAGCTGGTCATCAACAAGACTGCTTATGGACTCGATCCCGATGCCAGCTACAAGTTCACCTTGAAGCTGGACAACGTAGGCGATAAGGTCTTTGCCCTCCAGGTGGATGGCACTCTGTACCCCATCTATAACAACGAGATCACCTTCTATCTGAAGGACCAGCAGTCCGCCGTTGTGGAAGGCCTGCCTGCGGGCTTCACCTATGAGGTGACCGAGGCTGAGGGCGAGTATCTCACCTACGACTTCGAGAGCGGCTCTCTGGATTCCGAGGGCACGACCACGATCGTGGACTTTGTCAACGTGGCCAAGACCAACGTGCCTGTCGTAAAGACCTGGGCAACGAATGACCCCGAAGGGGCTCAGCCTAAGAGCATCACCATCCAGCTTCTGGTGGGTGAAGAGGTGGTCGATACAATCACCGTGACTGCGAAGGACAACTGGAGCCACACCTTCACAAACCTGCCAAAGTACAATGCGGACGGCAGTCTGGTCGAGTACAAAGTCAAGGAAGTGGGCGCTGACGGCTATGACGCTTCGTATGAGGGCGATTCTGGCAGCTGGCAGATCGTTAACACGCTCAAGCGCGGTCAGCTGACTATCTCCAAGGACGTTATCGGTGGTCCTGATAGTGCTAGCAGTGACGCGGTGTACACCTTTGTCGTCACCGGCCCATACGGCTACAACAGGGACGACGTGACCATCACTGGCAAAGGCTCTGTGGTACTGCAGAATCTGGCCCCCGGTGAGTACACTGTCACAGAGAAAGCTGCGCCTATCGATGGTTACAAGTGGACCTACACCGTGGACAACGATGGCAAGGTCACAGTCACCGCGAACAACAACGCCACTGTTACCGTCACCAACACCTACACCTCTCCCGATCCCAATACCGCTCTGATCTCCCTGCGGAAGGATGTCACCGGTACTGGCGCAACGGAGGCCTCCAAAGACCAGACCTGGACTTTCGTCCTAACTGACGAGAGTGTCAACAAGGTCCTTACCGCACCTGTGGAGGCATCGGTGAAGGGCAGCGGCAGTGTGAGCTTTGGCGAGATCAGCTTCACCAAGGCCGGCATCTACACCTTCAGCGTGAAGGAGACCACCGGGAACGCCGCTTACTGGACCTATGACGGCAGGACCTATACGGTGCAGTATGAGGTGACTTGGAAGACGGACAACACCTTGGAGGTCACCAAGACCACCATCACCCGCCGTGATGTCGGCGAGGATGGCACGGCAGTGGATACTGTTGTAGACGCTATCGTGTTTGAGAACACCTACGACCGTCCTGGCGGCGGCGGCAGCACACCCACCTACACCTCCCTGACCGTCAACAAGGTCTGGGCTGGCGACGGTGAGGTCGAGCGGCCTGCCAGCGTCACGGTGCAGCTCTACCGCAACGGCGCGGTCTACAGCACCATCACCCTGAGCGCGGCCAACAACTGGAGCTACACCTGGCGGAACCTGCTGGATACGGACACCTGGACCGTCGGCGAGATCGACGTGCCCGAGGGCTACACCTCCAGCATGAGCAAGGACGGCACCACGGTGACCATCACCAACACCTACACCCCCGATACCCCCGATATCCCTGATGAGGATACGCCCCGGACCGATATCCCCGATGAGGATCCCCCTCTGACCGATATCCCCGAGGAGGAGCCGCCTCTGACGGATATCCCGGACGAGGAGATCCCCCTGGATGAGGCCCCTGCCACTGGCGACCCGCGCCATATCGCTCTGTGGGGCGTGATGTGCGTACTGTCTCTGATCGGGACGATCATCCTGGGCAAGAAGAAGGAGGAGGACGAGGCGTGAGCCTTGCCTCTCTTCGGCAACACTCTATAGCGACCCCAAAAGGGGCTGACCGGGAGACCGGTCAGCCCCTCTGCTTGTCGAAAAAGTGTGATAAAATAGAGAAAAGAAGGAAGAGGAGAAGGGAAATGTTGAAGTGAGGGAAGGACGAGCGAGGTATGATCGAGATGCTGGACACGGAGAGCCTAGTGCCAGAGGGACATCTGCTGCGGCAGGTGGAGCCAGACATGTTTTGCACCGATCGTTTTCAAAATTTTGTCGTGGATATGCCAGAAGGTATCTGGGTCATGCATAGCCCCCGTCTATCGTGCTATTCCTCGATTCCAAACGCCTCATCCATCTGCTCATAGATCAAAAACTGGGACAGAAACAGGATATACCACACGCTCAGCAGGGGCAGGAGCAGCAGGGTCCAGGGGGCGAACAGCACGAACACCGCCCAGTACCCCAGCTGCAAGAGACCTACGCCCAGGGTGCGCCAGAAGTAGCGGATACAGAAGAGCAGGCAGTTTCGCAGGCGGATAGACGCCTTCTGCTGGAACAGCACCAGCTGGGGCCAGTAGAGGGTGTTCACGATCAGCACCACCAGAAGGGCGAAGAGATACAGCGCCACGGTCCCCAGGGACGGCGGCTGCTCCGCCCACCAGAACAGCATCGCCATAAAGGCGTATACCCCGGTGACCAGCCCCAGGAGAGCGCCGGGGAGCAGGCTGCCCCGCCAATTTTGCCGCCAGGCCCGCCGCCAGCCGTCCCACCAGGGCATGGGGTCGTCCCGCAGTCCCCGGAGGATGGCGTCATACATCCCAGCTAAAAAGGGCCCGGCGACCGCGCCGCCTAAAAGGGAGCAGGGCAGCAGGACCAGCACGCTGGAGGAGGCGATGGAGAGACCGATCCCCGCCGCCAGGGGCGTCAGGCCCCCGATCGTCAGCATCCCGGTCTTCCACCACCGCCCAAAGCGGACGGAGAGCAGCTGGCGGTAGCGGTAGAAGCCGGTCTGCCGGGCGTTCTCATCAAAATGGGGGTCCTCTGGAAACAGCAGTCCCATGATCGTATCCTCCTCTCAGGCCGCGTAATGGCAGTTGTCCAGGAACGTCCGCAGGATCTCCAGCGGACTGCCGTCAAAGTCCTCCTGGCAGGACAGCTCCACGCTGAGGGCGTAGTTCCCATAGACGCCGAAGGCCGCGGCGCCCTGGGCGTAGGGGCCCGTCTCGGAGGGGTAGGCGCAGGTGAGGAGGGTGAAGGACTGGCCGTTGCGCTCCTCCTCCCAGGTCTCCTCCACGCGGTAGCGCTCCAGGGCCATGGCCAGCCACTCCCCGGCGCTGTCCGCTGCCTTCTGGGTGGTGTCGTACCCCGCCAGCAGCAGGGAGACCTGGCCGTCATAGACCGTGAGCGTCTCTCCGTCCCCATCGACGAAGGGCGCAGCCTCGCCAGCGGACCAGGCAGCGTAATACATCCCCTTAGCCTCTAAGGCGTCGCTGTTGTCCCGGAGGGTCAAGCCATCCGGTGTATCCACCCCCAGCACGTTCCCGATGGTGACCCAATCTTCGTCCCAGCTCTGGCCATCCGCCGCCGTCTCCGGCGCGCTCTGGCCGCAGCCGGTCAGACCCAGGCAGGCCGCCAGCAGGACTGCTATCCATATCCTCTTCATCTAAGCCATCTCCTTCCGCAGCCGCTCCCATAAGCGGTCACAGGCCTCCATATGGGCCGCGGTCCGGTCCTCCCAGAAGGCCCGCCGGGCCAGGTACAGCCCATCCTCCACCTGGAACCAGTCCTCTTGCAGGACCCCGTAGCTCTCCTGAAAGCGCTCCGGGTCCTCCAGCAGGAAGAAGTAGCTCTCCCGGGCCTCCAAGTCCGCCATCAGCTTGACGTTGGAGGCGTAGGTGTACATAGGGTCCTCGCTGTCCGGGAGGACCAGGTATTGCTGGACTTGGACCGTGGTCTCGCCGTCCCCGTCGCAGTCTGTCCCCAGGGCCGCCAGCTGGGAGACCCAGCTGGCTCCGTCCCCCTCTAAGGGGACGGAGCCTACATAGGCGAGCTGGTAGTCCGGGTGGACCTGGGACAGGGCATGATAGGTCCAGTCCGCCCCGATCAGGAGCAGAGCCGCGCCGATCAGGACGTGCCACTTGTGGTAGTACCACCAGTTCCGCCAGCGCTGGCCCCTGGTCTGCTCCGCCGGGGCGTCCGGTTGGACATCCCGGTACTTCCATTTCAGATACGCGCTTGCCATAGACCCGCCCCCCTCACTCTCTGGTGGTCCCGCCGGGGGCGTAGCGGACCGGCAGGCAGACCAGGGCCGGGATATTGCTCCGGTCCTTGGCCAGCAGCAGGTCTACGCAGGTCTCCGCGATCTTCTGGGCGGGCTGGACGATGGTGGAGCAGTAGTAGGCGCTGCTGCCCAGCTGCTGGATGCCGTCGAAGCCAACGATCTGCACATCCTCCGGCACCCGGAGGCCCAGGTCCGCCAGGATCCGCCGGATCCAGAGGGCCAGCAGGTCGGTGGCGCAGAAGATGCCGTCGATATCCAGCCTGCCGTCTTGGAGGTGGTCCTGGAAGAAGCGGCGGAACTGGGCCTCCTCACCGGCGTCGTCGTTCAGGCGCATGGTGCAGCAGGGCACCTGCCGGGCCCGGCAGAGGGACTCGAAGCCGTCCCCCCGTTTGTCGGTCTCGCTTAGGTGGGAGGAACCGATCCGCAGGAAGGCCAGCCGGGTACACCCCAGCGCCAGCAGCCGCTCCGCCGCCAGCCGGCCCCCGGCGTAGTTGTCCGAGGCCACGCAGGGGATGTTGGGCCCCAGGCACCGGTCGATGCTGACGAAGGGGACGTCCGCCGGGGCCTCCAGCTGGTTATAGGTCAGGGCGATGACGCCGTCGGCCTTGTTCTGGCGGACCATGCCCACGCACTCCCGCTCCGCCTCCGGCGAGGCGGCGGTCACATATAAAAGCATCCGGTAGCCCCGCTGCATCAGGGCGGTGCAGACATGCTGGGCCAGAAGGGCAAAGAAGGGATGGTCCACGTTGGGCAGGATCAGGGCCACGGTGTAGGTGGTCCCGGCCCGGAGGCCCCGGGCGTACTGGTTCACCTCGTAACCCAGCTTTTTGGCGGCCGTCTCCACCCGGAGGCGGTAGCTGTCGCCCACGGCGATCCCGTTGAACACCTTGGACACGGTCCCCAGGGCCACCCCGGCCTCCTGGGCCACGTCCTTCATGGTCGGCGCATTCTTTTTCATAGCAGATCTCCTCTATCTTGGATATGAAACTTTTCATATCATCGGTGAAAAGCTGGCCCCGCTCCAGGGGCCGATGCCAGTATACCAGAGAAGTCCATGGATCGTAAAGGGGTATTTCACAACTTTGTTCATGAAACGTTACGATTTGTTCAAATCATAAAAACAGTCCGCCTCTGTCTGTTGAAAATGCAGAAACTCGATTTTTGGGCAAAGATCTCCTTGACAGGAGCGGAAGGAGTTGCTATGATGAGTTTACTTGATATATAACGTTTCACGAGCGCGGCGAGAGCTGCTGTTGGTGGTTTCTTTTTTTGCGGATGTGAAACGTTATATATCGCAGGAGCTTTCAGGAGAAAGGAGGGCGGCTTTCCCCACGACCTGACGACCATTCTTGAAAAAAGGAAGTGAGCCACTATGAAAACAAAAGCGCGATCCAACTCTCTGGCATACCAGGGGGGCAGCGCCGCTGCCGTCCAGCCGGGCCGCCGCTCCCTCAGCCGGCGGATCCTGGACAACTGGCAGCTCTACGCCCTGCTGCTGATCCCCGTGCTGCTGACCTTCATCTACAAGTACATCCCCATGTACGGCATCCAGATCGCCTTCCGGGACTTCAAGGCCAGCCGGGGGTACCTGGGCAGCGAATGGGTGGGCTGGTACTGGTTCAAGCGGTTCTTCAGCTCTCCCACCTGCTGGCGGATGATCAAGAACACGGTGCTGATCAGTCTCTACAGCCTGCTGTGGAGCTTCCCGATCCCCATCATCCTGTCCTTGATCATCAACCAGCTCCGGTTCCGCCGGTACAAGCGGGTGGTGCAGACGGTGCTGTATGCCCCCCACTTCATCTCTGTCATGGTCATCTGCGGTATGATCCGGATCTTCCTCAGTCCCTCCGGCGGCCTGCTGAACCTGCTCCTGGGGACCCAGATCGACTTTTTGACCCAGTCCTCCGCCTTCCGCACCATCTACATCGCCTCCGGCATCTGGCAGGACGCCGGCTGGGGGTGCATCATCTACCTGGCCACCCTGGCCAACGTGGATCCGGGGCTCTATGAGGCGGCCAAGATCGATGGCGCCTCGGTGTTCCAGCGGATCTTGAACATCGACATCCCGGAGCTTTTGCCCATGGCCATCCTGAACCTGATCATGGCCGCCGGCGGCCTGATGAACGTGGGATTCGAGAAGGTCTGGCTGCTCCAGACGGACCTGAACAAGGCCGCCAGCGATGTGATCGCCGTCTACGTCTACCAGCAGGGCATCGAGAGCGCCAAGTACAGCTACTCCACGGCGGTGGGCCTCTTCAACACGGCGGTGAACATCGTGCTGCTGCTGGTGGTGAACAAGATCGCGTCCAAGGCGTCGGACGTGGAATTTGTGTAAAGGAGGCGGAACGAAATGGCAAAGAAACGCTCCATGTCTACCGGGATGTCCGAGCGGACCAGCGATATCGTCCTGGTGGCGATCTGTGCGGTGGTCCTGGTCATCGTGGCCTACCCCCTGTACTATGTGCTGGTCGCCTCCTTCTCCGACCCCTATGAGGTGTACGCCGGCAAGACCTTCCTCCTGCCCAGCGGCTTCACCCTGGACGGCTACAAGGCGGTGTTCGCGGAGAAGAGCATCGTATCCGGCTTCCTCAACTCGGTGAAGTACACCGTGATCGGCACGATCTTCTCCGTGGCCATGCTCTACATCACCGCCTACCCCCTGGCCCAGAAGGACCTGCCGGGGCGAAAGGCGCTGAGCATCTTCTTCCTGATCACCATGTACTTCGGCGGCGGCCTGGTGCCCACCTACCTGGTGGTGAAGGCCACCAACCTGACCGGCAGTATGTGGTCCCTGTTCCTCCCCGGCGGCGTGGCGGTGGGCAATATGATCATCGTCCGCAACTACTTCCAGAACTCCATCCCCCACGACCTGATCGAGGCCAGCCAGATCGACGGCTGCTCCAAGCTGCGGACCTTCTTCTCCGTGGTGATCCCCCTGTCCATGCCCATCATGGCGGTGATGGTGGTGTTCTCCATGGTGGCCTATTGGAACGACTGGTTCACCGCCCTGATCTACTTAGGCGGCAAGGGCACCCCTCTGCCCCTGGTGATGCGGAACATCCTGATCAAGAGCTCGGCCTCCGCCTCCCAGGCCGCCACCATCTCCGGCGGCTACGCGGAGCTGAACAAGCTGACGGAGCTTTTGAAGTTCTGCTCCATGATCGTGGCGGCGGTGCCGATGCTGGTCATCTACCCCTTTGTCCAAAAGCACTTTGAGAAGGGCTTCATGGCTGGGGCTGTCAAGGGCTGAGAGAGGAGGAAACTGCATGAAAAGAAAGCTTTGCGCCGCGCTTTTGACGGCGGCGCTGTTCCTGGGCCTCCTGTCCGGGTGCAGCAGCGGCCTGGTGGTCAACGTCAACGACGGCACGGTCAACCCCAACACGGACCAGACCGAGTTCGATATCATGGGCGGGATGTCCGCTCTGTCCAAGGGCTACGACAGCCACGAGGTGCTGGACGCCCTCCAGGAGCAAGCCGGCATCCACATCAACTGGGAGACCATGTCTGACTCCCTGGCGGAGCAGGTGAACATCCGCATCACCGGCGGCCAGTACCCCGACGCCTTTATGGGCGTAGGCTTCAGCAACTACGACCTGGCCCGGTACGGGGACGACGGCACCTTCCTGGACCTGACTCCCTACTTCACCCCGGACATCATGCCCAACCTGTGCGCCGTGCTGGAGGAACACCCGGAGATCCGGGCGGCCATCACCCAGGAGGACGGCAAGATCTACGGCCTGCCCTCCGGGGAGCAGATGACCACCGCCGGTATCGGCGCGCCGATGGATGAGGCGTTCTCCATCTTCTCCGTCCCCCAGTACAGCATGATCAACAAGGCATGGCTGGACGACCTGGGGCTGGAGATGCCCACCTCCTTGGATGAGCTCCACGACGTTCTGCAAGCCTTCAAAGACAACGATATGTCCGCCAAGTACTACGGCAACACCCCCGGCTCCACACTGCCTATGACCACCGGCTTCGACCAGTGGTGCTGGGGCCAGAACATCTTCTACGCCGGCTTCGGCTTCACCAACTGGCCCAATGATGTGATCAACGATATCCACCTAAAGGCGGACGGCACCGTGGAGTTCGTCTGCGCCAGCGACGCCTACCGGGACTGCCTGACCTACTTCCACGACTGGTACGCCGAGGG
>CAMWFH010000019.1 GCA_947173485.1 uncultured Clostridia bacterium
ACGGTGGTGACCGGGTCGTCCTGGTACTCGATCTCCGCCTCCGCCAGGGCGGTCTCGTCCTTGGGGCACCAGTAGACGGGCTTTAGGCCCTTGTAGATATAGCCCTTCTCGTACATGGCCCCAAAGACCTTGACCTCCTCCGCCTCAAAGGAGGGATCCATGGTCAGGTAGGGGTGGTCCCAGTCGCCCAGGACGCCGATCCGCTTGAAGCTGTCCATCTGGACGCCGACATAGTGCTGGGCGAACTCGTGGCAGGCGGTGCGGAACTCGGGAACGCTCATTTGTTTGCGGTTCAGCTTGTTCTGCTTGATGATATTGGACTCGATGGGCATCCCGTGGTTGTCCCAGCCGGGGATATAGGGGGTGTAGTAGCCCCGCATGGCATACATACGGGTGATGAAGTCCTTGAGGGCCTTGTTCATGGCGGTGCCCATGTGGATATTGCCGTTGGAGAAGGGGGGGCCGTCATGGAGAGAGAAGCGGGGCTTGCCCTCGTTCTTCTTCAGCAGCTCATTGTAAAGGTCCAGCTTCTCCCAGGCCGCCAGCATCCCCGGCTCCCGGTCCGGCAGGCCCGCCCGCATGGGGAAATCTGTCTTGGGCAGATGGATGGTCTTGTTGTAGTCCATTGGTCGTGTTCCTCCATTTTATCGCAAAATGTATTTTTTATTTGGTCGATGGGCCTTCCGCGTCCCCTGGGAGCTGTATGGGGCCATGCTGGCGCTCATACGCATCGATATATTGGGAGATCGCGTGCTCGATCTGCATATTGATCGACCGGCGCTCGATAAAGGCCAGGTACCGGACCTTTTCGTATATCTCCTCCGGCAGGCGCAGCATAGTAGGCCGTTTCTCTGTAGCCATAGTCCAGATCCCTCCTCCTAGGTCAGAACGATATCGTCAGGTACACGCCCACTGAGCCAGCACCTGGGAGAAGTCCCGGGCCCGCAGGTCCTGGGGGCGTATCAAGAAGTTGAGGGTGCCGCCGTTGAGCTGGAGATCCGCGCCGCCGTCATCGCTCAGCTGAAGGAGCAGGATCTCCCAGGCGGTGCGGTCCTCGCCGTAGGCGCGGGGATCGTCCTGGGCAAATTCGGGGTAGCCGCCGATCTTGCAGCCGCCCAGGGCGATCTTCCCATAGATCGCGCGAAGGGCCTCCCGCTCCGCCGGGGTCTCGCCCTCCAGCTCGTAGGGCATGAGGTCCTCCGGGTCCGCATCCGGCAGGCGGGCCGCCAGGGCGGCGGCGAAGGCCTTCTCAAATCGAAAGTCCGTATAGCTCACGCCCTCCGCCTCCGCCGGGAGGAAGGTCAAAGCCAGGGGCTCATCCGGGGTGCGCCACAGGGAGAGATCCTTTGCGCCGGGGAACTTCTTGCCGTATTTTTTTGCATACTGGATGCTCTGCTTATCCAGCTGGTTCAGGGGGCGGCCCATGTTCTCGATACTGGCCTCCTCCCAGGGGATGGGCATTTTGGCCCGGCAGGCCGCCTCGGTGACCGTCCCGTCGATCTCCGGCCAGTAGCAGATCCGCCACTGGTCCTGGGTCAGGCCGTCGCCGCTGCAAAGACCGAAGCCGCCGTCATAGCGCCAGTCGGAGAGATAGATCTGTAGGAGCCCCTGGGTGGGGAAGTCCGGCAGGGGCGGCAGCTGGGAGAAGTCGATCTGGGCACAGAGCCAGAGGGGCTGGCCGTCCGCGCCCATGGGATAGGACGCGTCATGGGGCAGATAGGGCGTTCCGCCCAAGTGGCTGCCGGTGAAGGCGAAGGGCTCCGGCGCGTATTCCAGGCGGCACAGGGGCCGGCGGCTCTCCTTCTGGATCTGGTCCACGATCTCCCCGCAGAGCCGGATCTTTTCCATGTTCGTCATAGCATCGCGCTCCTTTCTTCATTACCTGGGCGATGGGTCGTCCGTCAGCCCCAGCAGATAGTCGGAGGATATCTTGTAGTGTTCGCAGAGCAGGGCGATCTTTTCGGCGGTGGTGGTATGCTTTCCTTTTTCCATCTCACTGATGGGACTTTTGCCCATGCCAAGGAGTTTCCCAAGGTCTGCCTGGGTCTCTCCGTTCTTTATGCGTACCTCTTTCAGCCGCTGACCAAATAATTCTTTTGAGAACATACGAGCCCCTTGACAAGTTCGATATTTAACGATATACTATAGACATACGGTTCGGAAAATAATGACCGGAGGCGATTCTATGACAAGCATCCTAGAACAGCTCTTCAACGGCTCATATTATGAATATCTCACCCAGCCACCCGCCGCGCCGGGATATCGCCAGGCAGCCGCCGCCGCGGAGGAGGCCTGGGACAAGGTGACCGCGGCCCTGGGGGAGCAGGAGCAGACTGCCATCTGGAGGGCGGTCCTGGACGAGGGGTACTATGAGCAGTACGCGGACTTCCGCAGGGGCTTCCGCCTGGGGGCGCTGCTGATGCTGGAGCTGATGGACCGCCCATGATACAGAAAAAACGCCCTTGTCCCAAAAGAGACAAAGGCGCGTAAGACCTCTGCGGTACCACTCTTCTTGCCGGACAGGCCGGCCACTCAGGGCGCGATATAACGGTCGCTCCCGCCGGGCCTACTGCAAACGGTTCAGCCCGATGCTCCGAGGGGATACACGCCCCGCCCTCCCGTCCGTCTTGCACCGAAACGACGGCTCTCTGAGCGTCTTGGAAGGGGCTGCCTGTCCTCATCTACGCAGTTTTTCATATCGCTCCTATCATATAATGATCGCCCCCGGTTTGTCAACTGTTTCTTTTGGGCCAAAATACGACGTTCTCATGAGATCGAGCAGTTGACAGATCGAAAAAAAACGGTTATACTAAACATAGAAAGGGCGCTGCCGGAAGACGGTCAGCCCCCTTCGCTAGATCATAGAAGTGACCGCTTAGCTTGGGTGGCTCGGGCGGTTACTTCTTTTTTGCCTGGATGAACAGGCTGCAAATGCCAATCAATGACTAAACAAAGCTGCAATACTTCAGATGTAGTCATAGGCAAGGTCCCCCTTTCCTAAGATCAGGGGACAAGAAGCTGCCCCCTGTCTGGGGGCCGACCGCCTACCGTTACGGGCAGCGCTGAAAGAATGATCTTTCCTATCGTTAAGATAGCATACTGCGACAAAAAGTGCAAGAGGGAAAAATAGAGCTGCCACGACCGCCTCCTCTCTTATCCCTGGTCTGTTTCTCCTGCTCATCACCGGCTCCCTGCGCTATCAGTAGGCATATCTGTCCAAAACGGCGGGCTGCCCCGGCAGCTGGGGCGGCCCGCCGCGTTCGCGGGGCTCAGGCGATATCCTCCAGGAACCCGCTGACACGGATCCTGCCGGGGGACGCCTGGTAGAACCGGGTCTCGGTCACCTGGCCGTTCCGCCAGCGGTAGCGCAGGCGGGCGGAGCCCCGGCCGATACAGGTCTCCAGGGAGCTGCGGCACTGCTGGAGGTAGAGCAGCCGGTCGATCACGGCGTACTCGCTGACCACCTCCTGGCGGTACTCCAGGCAGGGCTGGGCATCGCAGGAGGTCAGCCGTCCCACGGAGCGGGAGAGCAGGGCCGCCTGGCGGGTGGAGCGCTCCCGCAGCCGCTCGCGGATGATCTGGGTGGGGTACTCGTGGATGTTCTTCTTGGCCATAGTCGGTATCTCCTTTCAAATCACAGACGTTCCAAACAGTATTTTCCCGAGGAAACAGAAAAAAGGGTATAGTACGGCCTCCAGCCGAACTATACCCTTACAAAGTCTATTGAAATTTACAAAGCTATCATACACCCTTCCCGCCGAATCGTCAACCCCCTTTTTGTCTGTTTGCCCAATTTTTTATGCCGGACGCAGAGGGCTTGCGCAGGCCGGCACGGCGGGGTATACTGTGCTGGAGCGGCCAGGCGGGCCTCTCTTACACGGCGGCCCTGTCCTTTTGGGCCTGCCGGGCGGCCAGGCGCAGGATCCGGGGGCGGTTGTAGCGCTGCATGACCGCCAGCAGCAGGTCGAAGAGGGCCCCCAGGACCGAGGTCACCAGAAAGACCGGGAACGCCCCCACCCAGTGGGCGGCCAGCAGGGGCAGGAAGCTCATCAGGATGTTGGTCTCATGGACCAGCTCCGCCTGGCACATCGCCTGGGCGATCTCCTCCCAGGTATGCTCCTTGGGGGAGAAGGTGTCCGGGTGGAAGGTGGGCATCTTGTCCTTCCAGCGCTTGACCTGGAGACGCCGGTAGAGCCGCTCCTCCCAGGGGCGGACCTGGTACCAGGGCTTGGAGCAGTCGGCCCGGTTGCCCATGCACCGGTCGAACACCGCCCCCACCCCCAGGCGCACGCCGAAGTGGTAGCCGGTGGTGGCAAAGGTGATCGCCAGGGCCAGCAGCGCCCAGCCGCCCCAGAGACGGTAGGCGACAGTGCAGACTGCCCCCAGCAGTCCGCCGCCGACCGCCAGATATTTCGTTAGTTTGATCACCGCAAGGCCTCCTTTCGGCCGTTCGATAGCTGGTATTTACTTCAGTAGCTATCAGTATACCACAGCGCCGGACGCCGCGCCAGAGCCCCGGCGGGCGCGCCGGCAAAAATTTTTTCAAAATTTTTTCTTCCCCGTGCAATAAAACGGGCCCGCCGCCCGTTACTTTGACAGAACAGGAGGGATGCCCATGACAGCCCTATCCCCAGACGGACAGGAACTGGACAGATATATCACCGCCCTCGCCGCCGGAGACAGGGAGGCCCTGGCCGCCCTCTACCAGCGGACCAGCAGCGCGGTCTACAGCTTCGCCCTGTCCCTGTGCCGCCACACCCAGGACGCGGAGGACGTCCTACAGGACACCTATCTCCAGGCCGCGCTGGCGGCGGAGCGTTACGTCCCCCAGGGGCGGCCTATGGCGTGGCTGCTCACCATCGCCAGGAACGCGGCCCTGTCCCGGCTGCGGCTGCGGCAGCGGACCGCGCCCCTGGAGGAGGTGGACTGGGAGCCCACCGTGACCGATGAGGACCGGCTGGTGCTGGAGTCCCTGCTGGCCGGGCTGGGGGAGCAGGAGCGGCAGATCGTGGCCCTCCACGCCGTGGCGGGGCTGAAGCATAGGGAGATCGGCGAGCTGCTGGGCCTGCCCCTGGCGACGGTGCTGTCCAAGTACAGCCGGGCGCTGAAGAAACTGCGGGCATATCTGCGGGAGGAGGTAGCACATGGAGCATGAGGAACTGGAGCGGCGCATCGCCCAAGCGGCCGGCCATGCCGTACCGGATATCCTGGACAAGATCCTGTCCGCTTATGACGAACAACAGAAGGGAGAGATCATCGTGATGGAGAGACCGAAGAGAAAGAAGATCTGGATCGCGCCTCTGGCCGCCATGGCGGCGGTGCTGGCGCTGTGCGTGGGCCTGCTGGGCTACAACGGCCAAGGCCGCTCCGTGGTCATGCTGGACGTGAACCCCAGCGTGGCGCTGACGGTGAACAGCCGGGAGCGGGTCACCGAGGCCCGGGGCCTGAACCAGGAGGGCATCGCCGTCCTGGAGGGGATGGACCTGAAGGGCACGGAGCTGGGGGTAGCGGTGAACGCGGTGATCGGGTCCATGCTGCAAAAGGGGTATGTGAGCGAGCTGCAAAATGCGGTGCTGGTCAGCGTGACGGATAAGGACGCGGGCAAGGCCGCCCAGCTCCAGACCCAGGTCTCCGAGGCCATCAGCGGTCTCTTCGCCGGGGCCCGGCTGGAGGGGGCCGTCCTCAGCCAGTCCGTGGCGGATACGGAGGAGCTGGAGCAGCTGGCCCGGTCCCTGAACGTGTCCCCGGGGAAGGCGGCTCTGATCTCTGATATGGTCGGCCAGGATATCTCCCTGGAGCCGGAGGCCCTGGCCCCCCTGTCCATCCATGAGATCGCCCTGATCTCCCAGTCCAGGCACCTGGCGGGCTCCGTGACCCAGAACGGCACCGCCAGCGACCGGGCCTATATCGGCCAGGAGCGGGCCAAGGAGATCGCCCTGGCCCACGCAGGGGTGGCCGCCGGGGACGTGATGAGCTGGGAGATCGACCTGGACAGCGACCACGGGGTGATGGTCTATGAGGTGGAGTTCTCTACAGGGATAGCGGAGTATGAGTACGATATCAACGCCCGCACCGGGGAGATCGTCGAGTACAAGGTCGATCGTCATCCTAACGCGCCGGGGACAACGCCCGTCACACCGCCGGCCGCTGGCTATATCGGGGAGGACGCCGCCAAGGCTGCCGCCCTGGCCGCCGCCGGGGTCCGGGAGAGCGAGACGGACTTCTGTAACGTCCATATGGACTACGATGACGGCAGGCCGGAGAAGTATGAGGTGGAGTTCACCGCCAAGGGCGTCCGGTACAAGTACGATATCGACCTGACCACCGGCGCCGTGCTGTCCCAGAAGGCCGAGACCACCGGCGGCGGCACCGTCCCGCCCACCGCGCCGCCGGTGACAGCGCCCGTGGACCCGCCGGCCAGCGGCCTGATCGGGGAGGACGCCGCCAAGGCCGCGGCCCTGAAGGATGCCGGGGTCCAGGAGAGCGATGTCCGCTGGTGTACGGTCCAGCTGGACTATGACGACGGCAGGCCGGAGAAGTACGAGGTGGACTTCGAGGCGGGCGGTATGGAGTACGAGTATAAGATCGCCCCCACCACCGGCGCGGTGCTGTCCAAGGAGATGGAGCAGAGCGACGTGCCAACAGGGAACTATATCACCGCTGACGCCGCCAAGGAGATCGCCCTGGCCCACGCGGGACTAACTGCCAGCCAGATCCGGGAGTATGAGGTGAATCTCGATACGGATGATGGCATCGTCAAGTATGTGATCGAGTTCGAGAGCGGCATCTATGACTATGAGTATGAGATCGATGCCGTCACCGGCGCCATCCTGGAGTACGAGATCGACGATTGAGCCGGCGCGCCCCGCGGAACGATAAAGAGCAGGACAACATAGACAGACCAGGCCCGGCGCACTGGGAGACCTTCCAAGGGTCCCCCGGCGCGCCGGACCCTTTTGCGCCTATGGCCGCCAACAAGGCCGCAAGTTCCCGCTGCCGTTCCCCATATTCCAGCAAAAACCGCCAGGGGGACAGGCTTATACTATATCCATCGGATATACCCGCCGGAGGGACACCCATCGAAAAGAGAAAGGCTGTGATACCATGGAGATCAGAACAGGGATAGAGGGCCGGACGCTGACCATCGCTTTGCAGGGGGAGCTGGACCACCACGGGGCCCGGGAGCTGATGGAGGGCATGGACCGGCTGATCGAGCAGGAGCTGCCGGTCAAGACGATGTTGGACCTGGCGGGGCTGACGTTCATGGACAGCTCCGGCATCGCCGTGATCCTCCGGGCCAAGCGGCGGATGGAGGCCCTGGGGGGCAACCTGGTGGTGGTGAACATCCCCAAGCAGGCCGCCCGGGTGCTGGACACCGCCGGACTGGGCCGCTACGTCAAGCTGATCTGAGCCGCCGGCCACTGGCCGGCAGCTCCAACACATCATGAGAACGATCACGAGAAATATACAGGGAGGCTGCTATGGACCTGACCAACTACATACATCTGGAATTTCCCAGCCGCAGTGCCAACGAGGGCTTCGCCCGGGCAGCGGCGGCGGCCTTTGCCGCCCAACTGGACCCTACGCTGGACGAGCTGGGGGATATCAAGACCGCCGTCAGCGAGGCGGTGACCAACGCCATCGTCCACGCCTACCCCGACCAGCTGGGGAAGGTCTCCATGAAGCTGCGGATCCTGGAGGGGAACGTGCTGGAGATCGCCGTCCGGGACTGGGGCCGGGGCATCCCGGACATCGACCAGGCCCGGCAGCCCCTCTTCACCACCGGCGGCGAGGAGCGCAGCGGCATGGGCTTCACCATCATGGAGAGCTTTATGGACGCCCTGCGGGTCACCTCCAAGCCCGGCCAGGGCACCAAGGTGGTCATGCGCCGGCGGATCGCCCCCCGTCTCCGGCAGCGATGAACGCGTCCCTTTTGGAGGCGGCCCGCCGGGGGGACCGGGAGGCGGCCGACCAGGTCCTGCGGGAGAACACGGGGCTGATCTGGAGCGTGGTCCGGCGGTTCAAGGGCCGGGGGGTGGAGCTGGAGGACCTCTACCAGCTGGGGTGCATGGGGTTCCTGAAGGCAGTCCAGGGGTTCGACCTGGACTACGGCACCCAGTTCTCCACCTACGCCGTCCCCAAGATCGCCGGGGAGATCCGCCGCTTCCTCCGGGATGACGGCCCGGTGAAGGTGGGCCGGTCCCTACGGGAGCAGGGGCTGGCTATCTACGCCGCCCGGGAGCGGCTGATCGGCCAGCTGGGCCGGGAGCCGGCCCTCAGCGAGCTGGCTGCGGAGCTGGATATGGCCCCGGAGGAGATCGCCGCCGCCGAGCTGGCCACCGCGCCGCCGGAGAGCCTACAGCAGGAGACGGCGGAGGGGCTGACCCTGGAGGCCGCCCTCTCCGACGGCAGCAGCGAGGAGGAGCTGGTGGAGAAGCTGGCCCTCCGGCAGGCCATCGCCCTGCTGCCGGAGCGGGAGCAGCAGACCATCCATCTCCGGTTTTTCCGGGGGCTGACCCAGGCCAAGACGGCCCAGATCTTAGGGGTGTCCCAGGTGCAGGTCTCCCGCCTGGAGCGGCGGGCCGTGGACCGGCTGCGGTCCTATCTGGAGGGATAGGATGGGACAGGACATGACAGGATACCGGCTGTTTGCCAAAAACAGCCGGTCATTTTTTACATGTTTCTGGTCGATATGTACAGGAAGGACAGGAAATATTTGTGCAGAGCCACGATCTTCCAGGGCGCATGATAGAAGATCTTCCATCTTGCTTGACAATTTTTGAAAACTTTGTTAGCATATGTGATAAACCAGAGGGGAGAACAAGGCTGTGAGTCAAGTCAATATCACCAGTCTCCCCCCGTGGGAGCTACAGGTCCGCAGCGCGATGGGCAGTCTCAGCAGCGCCGAGACCCGGGTCGCGGAATATGTGCTGGAGGCGCCGGAGGCGGTGCTGGGCAGCAATATCCAGAGCGTGGCCCGCGCCAGCGGCGTCAGCGAGGCCACCGTCATCCGGTTCCTCCGGCGGGCCGGCTTCTCCGGTCTGAAGGGGTTCAAGGCCTCCATCGCCCAGGGCAACGTGTTAGAGCGGGGGCATCTGCCCGTCAGCCGCAAGCTCAGCGATTCCGACACCACCCGGGCCATCAAGACCAAGGTGTTCTGCGGCTGCATGGAGGCCCTGGGCGACACACTGAACGTGCTGGAGGACGAGGCCCTCTCCCGGGCCATCGATGCGCTGTATGCCGCCCCCTATGTGGAGGTGTTCGGCATCGGCGGCTCCGCCTCCGTGGCCCGGTCCGCCCTCCACAGCTTCCGCCGGATCGGATTGCGGATGAGCGTCACCTCCGACCCCAACGCCGCCTATCTGCGGATGGAGCGGTTCAACCCAGGGGACGTGGTGCTGGCCATCTCCAGCTCCGGCGAGACCGCCGCCATCTTGGAGGCGGTGCGGATCGCCCTGGAGAAGGGGGCCTTCGTGATCTCCATCACCAACGTCAAGGACTCCACCCTGTCCCGTCTGTCGGACTGCTGCCTCACCTCCCTGTGCCGGACCCGGATGCTGCCGGGGGATGAGACCTATGAACGGGTGGCCCAGATCGCCATCATCCACGCCCTCTATGCCGGCGTGGCTATGCGGCAGGGGGAGAAACTTCCATGAGGACTGATAAAGGGACGCCCCAGATCGTGGGCGTAGGACATAACTGCTTAGACCGCCTGTGTACGGTGGAGGCCTATCCCCCAGAGGACGGCTCCACCCACATCACCTCCATCTCCGTCCAGGGAGGCGGCGCGGTGGCCACGGCCCTGGCCGCCTCGGCCCGGCTGGGGATCCCCTCGGCCCTGGCGGGGCATCTGGGGGAGGACGAGACGGGCCGGGAGATCCGGGCCCTGCTGGAAGCGGACGGGGTGGATACCAGGTATATCCGCGCCATCCCCGGCGGGCGCAGCTCCGTCTCCTATGTGATGGTGGACCCCCGGAAGTCCACCCGGACCAAGTTCCCCTATCCTGACGACCTGCCCGCCATCACCTGGGATGAGGAGCTGACCGCCCTGATCGAGCAGGCCGCGGTCCTCCATCTGGACGGCACGAGATATGAAAACGCCCTGGCGGCGGCGAAGATCGCCAAGGCGGCAGGGGTGACCGTCTCCCTGGACGGCTGCTCCATGCAGGGGGACAACGAGAAGAACATCGCCCTGGCCTCTATGGCTGATATCCTGATCATGAACGCCAAGTACCCCCTCCGAGTCTCCGGCAGGGAGGACTACGGCGAGGCCCTGCTGGAGATGGCCGGGTGGGGTCCCAAGGTGGTCATCGGCACCCAGGGGGCCCAGGGCTGCCTGGCGGTGATCGATGGCGCGCTCCGGCGTTTCCCCGCCTTCCAGGTGGAGGCGATCGATACCACCGGCGCGGGGGACGTGTTCCACGGGGCCTTCCTGGCCGGCTATCTCTGGGGGATGGACCTGGAGGAGACGATCCGTTTCGCCAGCGCCGTCTCCGCCCTGAAATGCACCCAGATCGGGGGCCGGGCGGGGATCCCCACCTACGATGCCGCCCTGGCCTTCCTGGCCCGGCACCGTTCGTAGTGTTGCAGCGTTTATAGCGGCCCAGGCCGTTATAATAAAAATTCAAATTTTGGAGGATGACACAATGAAGAAGTTCCTGGCAGTCCTGCTGGCTCTTGCCATGGTGCTGTCTCTTGCCGCCTGCGGCGGGGACAACGACAAGCAGCAGCCGGACAATTCCCAGCAGCAGCCCGGCGGCAATGAGCAGACCCCTGACAACACCCCCTCTGAGCCCTCCGGCCCCCTGAACGTGTACACCACCGTCAGCGAGCTCCAGTACAACGCCATCATGGGCGCGTTCCAGGAGAAGTACCCCAAGATCGAGATCAACTACACCCAGGCCGGCGCCGGCGACTGCAAGAGCCGCATCCAGGCCGAGGCCGGCAATCCCCAGGGCGACATCATGTTCGGCGGCCTGGTCTATGCCGACACCCTCAGCTACGGCGACTACTTCGAGACATATGTCTGCGCCAACGACAACTTGATGCCCGATGACTTCAAGAACAACAACAGCGTTCTGACCTACCACGACTCCCAGATCCCCTGCCTGTGGGTCAACGATGAGCTGGAGGCCGAGGCCGGCGTCAAGATCACCGGCTACAAGGACCTCCTCGATCCCAAGCTGAAGGGCCTGATCGTGGGCGCCGACCCCACCGCCAGCTCCTCCGCCTGGAACCAGCTCCAGTGCATCCTGACCGACTTCGGCGGCTGGGACAGCGACGAGGCCTGGGACTACATCGACAAGCTGATGGAGAACATGGTCATGACCAGCAGCTCCAGCGGCGTGTACAAGACCGTGTACGACGGCGAGTATGCCTGCGGCCTGACCTATGAGCCCGCCTGCGTGAAGATGCTGGACCAGGGCGCCGAGGGCGTACATATCGTCTACCCCGTGGAGGGCGTCACCTCCATCGGCTTCGGCTCCGCCATCATCAAGGGCGCTAAGAACATGGACAACGCCAAGCTGTTTATGGACTTCCTCCAGAGCGACGAGTGCCAGGCCATCTATCTGGAGTGCGGCGCCCGTCCCGCCACCGCCTCCAAGCTGGACGTGACCAATGACTGGATCGTGGATCTGGACACCATCAACTACCTGGTGGCCGACACCCAGGCCCTGGCCGAGAACCAGCCCGCCATCTTCGAGCGCTGGAACCAGCTCAGCGCTAAGCACGGCAACTGACCCGGCTGACCCGACCATCTGAATAGTTGCGATGCGGCCGCCCTTTCCGCGTGAGAGGGCGGCTGCATTGGAAATGGAGGCAAGCGAATGAATATCGGCATCCGAATCACCCACGCCTTAAAGAAATACGGCGACAACGTGGTCATCCCTGACCTGTCTGTAGATATCAAAGCGGGGGAATTCTTCACTCTTCTGGGCCCCTCCGGCTGCGGTAAGACCACCCTGCTGCGGATGATCGCCGGCTTCAACACCATCGAGGGCGGCGACTTCTATTTTGGGGAGCGGCGCATCAACGACCTGGACCCGGCCAAGCGCAACATCGGCATGGTGTTCCAGAACTACGCCATCTTCCCCCACCTGACCGTTCGGAAAAACGTGGCCTTTGGCCTTCAGAATAAAAAGCTGCCCAAGCCCCAGATCGACGAGCAGACCACCAAGTTCCTCCGGCTGATGAAGATCGAGGAGTACCAGGACCGCCTCCCGGAGCGCCTGTCCGGCGGGCAGCAGCAGCGGGTGGCCCTGGCCCGGGCCCTGGCCATCGAGCCGGAGGTGCTGCTGATGGATGAGCCCCTTTCCAACCTGGACGCTAAGCTCCGGGTGGAGATGCGGGAGGTCATCAAGGAGATCCAGAACAGCCTGGGCATCACAACCGTCTATGTCACCCACGACCAGGAGGAGGCCATGGCCGTCTCCGACCGGATCGCCGTCATGAACGCCGGCGTCATCCAGCAGATCGGTTCCCCCAAGGAGCTGTACCAGCGGCCGGCCAACCTGTTCGTGTCCACCTTCATCGGCCGGACCAACCTGCTGGAGGCCCAGGTGGTCATGAGCGGCGGCTTCCGGGGCCTCCAGTTCAAGGACGGCCTGCGGCTGCCCATGGACAACTTGACCAACGAGGCCCAGGACGGACAGACGGTGGCTGTCTCCATCCGGCCGGAGGAGTTCGTCATCGAGGACGCCCAGGCGGAGGGCCTGACCGCCACCGTGGCCTATAACATCTTCCTGGGCCTGAACACCCACTATTTTGTAGACCTGGCCGATGGGAAGCGGGTGGAGATCATCCAGGAGTCCCGAATCGACGAGATCATCCAGGCCGGTACCCCCATCAAGCTGGGCATCAAGAGGGAAAAGATCAACGTTTTCACACAGGACGGCTCCCGCTCGGTGGTCCGGTAAGGAGGGCGCGCCATGACGAAAAACAAGAAGGGCTTCCACCTGGATATATGGATCCTGGTCAGCTTCATCATCCTGGCCCTGTACCTGCTGTTCATGCTCTACCCGGTCCTGCGGATCAGCGCCCAGTCCGTGCTAGACGGCGACACCGGGGCCTTCTCCCTCCGGTACTTCAAGCAGTTCTTCAGCGACCCCTACTACTTCTCCACCCTGATCAACAGCTTCAAGGTGGCCCTCTGCGCCACGGTGATCTGCCTGGTGCTGGGGGTGCCCCTGGCGTACATCTACAACGTCTATGAGCTGAAGGGCCGGAAGATCCTACAGCCCCTGATCGTCCTCTGCTCCATGTCCGCCCCCTTCATCGGGGCCTACTCCTGGGTGCTGCTCCTAGGCCGCTCCGGCCTCATCACCAAGTTCATCAAGAGCTCCTTCGGCATCAAGCTGCCCCCGATCTACGGCTTCGGCGGCATCCTGCTGGTGCTGTCCACCAAGCTCTTCTCCCTGGTGTTCCTCTACGTCTCCGGGGCCCTGAAGAACGTGGACAACTCCCTGCTGGAGGCCTCGGCCAACATGGGCCGCACCGGCTTCAAGCGCTTCGCCACGGTGGTCATGCCCCTGTGTATGCCCTCCATCCTGGCGGCGGCCCTGATGGTGTTCATGCGGGCCCTGGCGGACTTCGGCACCCCACTGTTCATCGGCGAGGGCTACCGGACCTTCGCCCTGGAGATCTACAAGCAGTATGTGGGCGAGACCAGCGTCAACCACAACTTCGCCTCGGCCATCAGCGTGATCGCCATCCTGATCACCCTGCTGGTGTTCCTGGCCCAAAAGTGGATGAGCAACCGGTCCAGCTTCTCCATGAGCGCCATGCACCACATCGAGCGCAAAAAGCCCAAGCTGATCCCCAGCATTTTTATGCACATCTTCGCCTACGGCCTGGTGGCCATCTCCCTGATGCCCCAGGTGTATCTGATCTACCTCTCCTTCCGCAACACCTCCAAGACCGGCAATATGTTCAAGCCCGGCTACTCCTTCAACAGCTACCTCCAGGTGTTCAACACCATGGGCGACGCCATCTGGAACACCATCCGCATCTGCGGCGGCGCCCTGGTCATCATCGTGGTGCTGGCGATCCTGATCTCCTATCTGGTCATCCGCCGGCCCAACCCCATCAACAACATCATCGACACCCTGTCCATGGTGCCCTACATCATCCCCGGCTCCGTCATGGGCATCGCCCTGGTGGTGGCCTTCAACAACAAGCCCCTGGCCCTCACCGGCACCGCCATCATCATGGTCATCTGTATGTGCATCCGCCGGATCCCCTACACGATCCGCAGCTCCGTGGCAGTCCTGGGGCAGATCCCCATCTCCGTGGAGGAGGCGGCCATCTCCCTAGGGGCCAGCAAGGCCAAGACCCTCTTCAAGATCACGGTGCCCATGATGTTCAGCGGCATCCTGTCCGGGGCCATCATGAGCTGGGTCACCCTGATCACGGAGCTCAGCTCCTCCATCATCCTCTACTCCTCCAAGACCATCACCCTGAACCTGGCGATCTATGTGATGGTGAACCAGGGACTGGAGGGCAAGGCCTGCGCTGTATCATCGATCCTGACGCTGTTCACCATCATCTCGCTGATTCTCTTCACCAAGGTATCCAAGGACGGGGAGATCTCCATCTAAAGATCTGACCATCCTGCAACATTCTCACTTTTTTAGGAGGCTGCACGCTATGAAACTCGTATCCTGCAAGAATATGCTCAGCAAAGCCAAGGCCGGCCACTACGCCGTGGGCCACTTCAACCTGAACAACATGGAGAGCATCCGGGCCTTCCTGCTGGCGGCGGAGGAGACCCGCTCCCCCATCATCCTGGGGGTCTCCGGCGGCACCGCCAAGTATATGGGGGGCTACCGCACCATCGCCGACACGGTCCAGGGCTTTATGGACTTTCTGAAGATCTCCGTCCCGGTGGCCCTCCATGTGGACCACGGCACCTATGAGGAGGCCCTGGACGCCATTGAGAACGGCTTCTCCTCTGTCATGTTCGACGGCTCCAAGTACCCCATCGCCGAGAACGTGGAAAAGACCAAGGAGGTCGTGGCCCGGGCCCACGCCAAGGGCCTCAGCGTGGAGGCCGAGGTGGGGGCCATCGGCGGCGAGGAGGACGGTGTCATCGCCATGGGCGAGTGCGCCGACCCGGCGGAGTGCGAGCGCATCGCCTCCCTGGGCATCGACTTTTTGGCCGCCGGCATCGGCAACATCCACGGCAAGTACCCCGCCAACTGGCAGGGGCTGAACTTCGATGTCCTGGCGAAGATCCAGGAGAAGATCGGCACATTGCCCCTGGTGCTCCACGGCGGCTCCGGCATCCCCGCCGATATGGTCCGCAAGGCCATCTCCCTGGGGGTCAGCAAGGTCAACGTGAACACCGAATGCCAGATCGCCTTCACCGAGGCCACCAAGCAGTACTTCGCCGAGGGCCGTGACCAGCTGAGCAAGGGCTTCACCCCCCGGGCCATGCTGGCTCCGGGTCTGGAGGCCACCAAGCGGGTCTGTATCGAGAAGATGGAGCTCTTCGGCAGCCTGGGCAAGGCCGACTGACCGGGAGGCGCATAGGATATGACGACTGCGGAACTTTCCGCCAAGGCCCGGCAGATCCGGCGGGACTGCCTGCGAATGATGCACCGGGCCGGCTCCGGCCACCCCGGCGGGTCCTTCTCCGCCGTGGAGATCCTGGTGGCCCTGTACTACGACAAGATGAAGCTCTCCGCTGATCCCCACGACGAAGACCGGGACCGGTTCGTCCTCAGCAAGGGCCACGCCAACCCGCCCTATTACGCCATCCTGGCCGACAAGGGCTATGTCCTCAAGGCCGAGCTGGAGAACCTCCGCCGGCTCCACAGTCCCTTCCAGGGCCACCCGGACTGCAACAAGTGCCCCGGCGTGGACTGCTCCACCGGCTCCCTGGGCCAGGGGGTCTCCGTGGCCACCGGCATGGCCCTGGGCTTCAAGCTGGCGGGCCGGCCCAGCCATGTCTACGTCCTAGCCGGGGACGGGGAGATCCAGGAGGGCATCTGCTGGGAGGCTTTCCTGGCCGCCGCCCACTATGAGCTGGACGATCTGACGGTGATCGTGGACAACAACCACCTCCAGCTGGACGGCCCGGTGGCCGAGATCATGGACACCGGCGACCTGGCTGCCAAGTTCACCGCTTTCGGCTTTGCCGTCCAGCAGGTGGACGGCCACGACTTCGATGCCCTGCTGGCGGCCCTGGACCGCCGGGAGGCGGGCAGGCCCATGTGCCTTATCTGCGACACGGTGAAAGGCAAGGGCGTCTCCTTCATGGAAAACAATGTGGACTGGCACGGCAAGGCCCCCAATGCCGAGGAGCTGGCCCAGGCACTGCGGGAACTGGGAGGTGAATGACCATGGCCGATAAAAAAGCGACCCGCCAGGGCTATGGCGACGGTCTGGTGGAGTTGGGCAAAAAATATGAGAACGTACTGGTCCTGGAGGGAGATCTGGGCCACGCCACCGGCACCTTCACCTTTCGGAAGGCCTTCCCGGAGCGGCATATCGAGGCCGGCATCGCCGAGCAGAACCTGATCGGCATGGCGGTGGGCCTCTCCAAGGTGGGCTATGTGCCCTTCGCCACCTCCTTTGCCGTGTTCTCCGCCGGACGGGCCTTTGAGATCGTCCGCAACGCCGCAGCCTACAGCCGGGCCAATATCAAGATCGTGGGCAGCCACTCCGGCGTCACTCCCGCCGGGGACGGTGGCACCCACCAGTGTGTGGAGGACATCGGGGCCATGCGGGCGATCCCCAACATGACGATCCTCTCCCCCTGCGACTATGAGCAGGCCAAGGTCCTGGTGGAGGCGGCCTACCATATCGACGGCCCGGTGTATATGCGCACCTCCCGGGAGCCTATGCCCATCGTCACCGCCCCGGGCCAGGCCGTGGAGATCGGCAAGGCCCAGCAGCTCCGGGAGGGGAACGATCTCTGCATCGTCTCCACCGGCGTCATGACCCCCCTGGCCATGGAGGCGGCAGAGGTCCTGGCGGCGGAGGACCTCCAGGCAGCGGTGCTGAACATCCACACCATCAAGCCCCTGGATACGGCAGCCATCGCCCAGGTCACCCAGGCCTGCGGTGGCCGGCTCTTAGTCTGTGAGGAGTGCAACCGGATGGGCGGCATCGGCGAGGCCATCGCCTACGACCTGCTGGGCGGTCCGCTGGTGCGGATGGCCCATGTGGCCATCCAGGACCGGTTCGGCCAGTCAGGCCAGAGCGCCGAGGTCCTGGGGGAGTACGGCATCACTGTGGATAATATCGTATCTAAAGCAAAGAGCCTCTTCTAAAAAGCCGCAAAAGCAGCGCCTGCCGGCGAATACCGGCAGGCGCTGCGCGCTTTTATATCGGGTGATAGGGAGATCAATACATGCCGTCCATGCCGCCGGGAGCAGCGGGGGGAGCCGGGGGCTCGGGCTTGTCGGCCACCAGGGACTCGGTGGTCAGCACCATAGCGGACACGCTGGCGGCGTTCTCCAGAGCGGAGCGGGTCACCTTGGCGGGATCCACGATGCCGGCGGCGATCATGTCGCAGTAGACTTCCTTGTAGGCGTCGAAGCCGTAGCCGGTCTCGCCGCTGTCCTTGATCTTCTCCAGGACCACGCTGCCGTCCACGCCGGCATTGGCGGCGATCTGGCGGACGGGCTCAGTCAGAGCGGCAGCGATGATGCGCACGCCGGTCTTCTCATCGCCCTCCACATCGGCCACCAGCTTCTCCACAGCGGCGATGGCGTTGACATAGGCCACGCCGCCGCCGGCCACGATGCCTTCCTCTACGGCGGCCTTGGTGGCGTTCAGAGCGTCCTCGATGCGGAGCTTCTTCTCCTTCATCTCGGTCTCGGTAGCGGCGCCCACCTTGATGACGGCCACACCGCCGGCCAGCTTGGCCAGGCGCTCCTGGAGCTTCTCCTTGTCGTAGTCGCTGGTGGTGGTCTCGATCTGGCTCTTGATCTGGGTCACACGGGCCTTGATGGCGTCGCTGTCGCCGGCGCCGCCCACGATGACGGTGTTCTCCTTGGTGACCTTCACCTGACGGGCCCGGCCCAGCATGGAGATGTCGGCGCTCTTCAGCTCATAGCCCAGCTCCTCGCTGATGACCTGGCCGTTGGTCAGGATGGCGATATCCTGGAGCATTTCCTTCCGGCGGTCGCCGAAGCCGGGGGCCTTGACGCAGACCACATTGAGGGTGCCCCGGAGGCGGTTGACGATCAGGGTGCTGAGGGCCTCGCCCTCCACATCCTCGGCGATGATGACCAGCTTCTTGCCGGACTGGACCAGCTGCTCCAGGATGGAGAGGATGTCGGCGATCACGGAGATCTTCTTGTCAGTGATCAGGATATAGGCGTCGTCGATCACGGCCTCCATCTTCTCCATATCGGTGGCCATATAGGGGGTGATATAGCCCCGATCGAACATCATGCCCTCTACGACCTCGCTGTAGGTCTCGGCGGTCTTGGACTCCTCGATGGTGATGACGCCGTCATGGCCCACCTTCTCCATGGCCTCGGAGATCAGCTTGCCGATCTTCTCGTCGCCGGAGGACACGGTGCCCACACGGGCGATGTCGTCAGAGCCGTTGACCTTCTGGCTGTTGGCGCGCATAGCGGCCACGGCGGCCTCCACGGCCTTGGCCATGCCCTTCTTCATCACGATGGGGTTGGCACCGGCGGCCAGGTTCTTCAGGCCCTCCCGGATGATGGCCTGGGCCAGCAGGGTAGCGGTGGTGGTGCCGTCGCCGGCCACGTCGTTGGTCTTGGTAGAGACTTCCTTCACCAGCTGGGCGCCCATGTTCTCAAAGGGATCGTCCAGCTCGATCTCCTTGGCGATGGTCACGCCGTCATTGGTGATGAGGGGGGAGCCGAACTTCTTGTCCAGCACCACGTTGCGCCCCTTGGGGCCCAGGGTGACCTTGACGGTATCCGCCAGCTGGTTGACGCCGGCCTCCAGAGCTTTGCGGGCCTCGTCGCCGCGCTTGATCAATTTAGACATATCGCATTACCTCCCATGCTTTTCGATCAAATGATAAAGTGTCAATCCTCAACGATGGCCAGGATGTCGCCCTGCCGGACGATGACATACTCCTGGTCGCTGTCCGGCAGCTTCACGGTGGAGCCGGAGTACTTCTCGGTGATGACCTTGTCGCCGATCTTCACGGTCATGGTCACGTCCTTGCCGTCCACCACGCCGCCGGGGCCAACGGACACGACTTCGGCCACAGAGGGCTTCTCCTTGGCGGAAGCGGTCAGGATGATGCCGCCCTTGGTGGTCTCCTCGGCCTCCAGCATCTTCAGCACCACGCGGTCAGCCAGCGGGGTCAGTTTCATGTTGCATTCCTCCTAGTATATTCTTATTTTCTTTGAAAACAAAGTTTTGGCGTTAGCACTCTTTTTCTTCGAGTGCTAACGCCATGTATATTACTCTGTTCCGCGGGTTTTGTAAAGGGGGATTTTAGAAAAAAAGCCGTCTTTTACAAAAAATTCATAAATTGACCGGCGGCCCCTGCTGGAAGGCCTCCGCGGGTCCGAACACCTGGACCTTCCCCGCCCCCAGCCGCAGCACGGCCCGGCGGGCGGACAGGATCTCCCCGTCCAGGCAGAGCGTCAGGTCTTCCTCCAGCCCCTCGATGACCAGCTCCTTTGGCGTATACGCCCGGGCGGCGTGGGGGAACCGGCGGTACTCCCCTTTAGAGTAGGGCCCCACGAACCGGAGGAACTCCAGCCGGCTGACCTTGCGGACCAGCAGGGCATTCAGGACGCCGTCGTCCATCCGGGCTTCCGGCATGGGCAGGAAGCCTCCGCCGTAAAAGCGGCCGTTGCAGACGGCGGCCAGGGTGTAGTCCCCCTCCGCCCTCTCCTCGTCCACGGTGACGGCCCACCGGTGGCCCAGGCCCCGAAGGAGAAAGTTGGCCCCCAGGGAGGCGATGTAGCTGCCCCGGTGGGAGAGGAGGGGGAGGCGGCCATAGGTGTGGACATCGGCGGCGATCTGGGCGTCAAAGCCGCAGCAGGCCACGGTGAGGGCCAGTCGGCCGTTGCAGTCGATGGTGTCCAGGGCGGTCTGGGGGCCGTCCCAGAGGGCCTCCGCGTCGGCGAACCGGTCCTGGCAGGCAAAATTCTTCAGAAAGTCGTTGCCGGTGCCGGTGGGGATATTGGTCATGGCGGCGTTCTCCGCGCCGGCGATGGCACTGGCGACCTCATTGACGGTGCCGTCCCCGCCGCAGGCGTAGAACCGGTAGTCCCCGCCCTGCCGGAGGAGGCCCCGGCAGGTCTCGGCAGCGTGGCCGGGCCGCTTGGTCAGGATGCAGGAGACGGTCAGGCCGTGGCGGGCCCGGAGGTCCTTGGCCATGGCCAGGATGCGGCTGGTGCAGTCGGTCTTGCCGGCGGCGGGGTTGATGATAAAAATATGTTCCATGGCGTCCTCTTCTGTGATAGGATGGGGACCAAAGGGAGGCGGGACAGATGAGCGATAGGATCTTGGTCTGCGGCGGGAACGGCGCGGGGAAAAGCACCTTGGGCCGGTATCTGGCAGGGCGGCTGGGGTGGGTCTTTGCGGATATCGAGGACTACTACTTCCCCAAGCGGTCCCCGGACTACCCCTATGGAGAGGTGCGGAGCCGGGAGGAGGTCCGCCCCCTGCTCCTGAGGGACCTGCGGCGGCATGAGAACATCGTCATCGCCGCGGTAAAGGCCGACTTTGGCCGGGAGGTGGAGGAACTGTTCACCTGTGCGGTGCTGGTCCAGACCCCCAGGACCCAGCGGCTGGAGCGGGTGCGGGGCCGGTCCTTTCAGAGATTTGGGGAACGGATGCAGCCCGGTGGGGACCTCTATGAGAAGGAGGGCCGGTTCTTCGACATGGTGGCCCAGCGGCCCGAGGGTGACGTGGAGAGCTGGCTGGCGGGAACGGGCCTGCCGGTGATCCGGGTAGACGGGACAAAGCCCTTAGAGCGCAGCGCCAGTACCGTCCTCCGGGCCTTAGTGGATGGCTACGGCTACCGGTCCAGCCAGAGGTAGTCCATATAGAGGCCGTTCTGCTTCTCCCAGTCCCCCTCGCAGTGTTCTCCGCCAGCCTGGGCGTAGGCCCTGGTCAGGATGCCCTTGGTCTGGAGGATGGCCTCCATCTGCTGGCTCAGCCGGCCGGTGGCCCGGCTCTCCTCCGTGCCCCAGGAGAGGTAGACCCGGGTGTCCAGGTGGAGGGGGAGGTCCTGGGCCGCCTGGAGCAGGGGGGCGAAGATCACGCTGGAGAGGCAGGCCGCCTTGGAGTAGACATCGTTGTGGGCGATGACGGAATACAGGCTCATCAGGCCCCCCATGCTGGACCCGCCGATGCCAGTGGCCTCCCGGTGGGGGTAGGTGCGGTACTCCCGGTCGATCATGGGTTTCAGCTCCCGGGCCATCCAGGCGGCGGTGGCATCGCCGTAGCCGTCGATGGGGCCCAGGTAGCAGGTCTCGTCCATTTTATAAGGACAGTACTCCGCGATCCGCTCCCCCGGCTCATGACCGCACTCGATGCTGACGATCAGGATGGGCTTCTCCCATGCCTGCAAAAAATCCTCCAGGCCCCAGCTCTTGCCGTAGGTGGCGTCGGAGTCGCTGAAGAGGTTGTGGCCGTCGAAAAAGTACATGACGGGGTAGCGCCGGTCCGTCTCGTAGTAGTCCTCCGGCAGGTGGATGTGCAGCCGGCGGAGCTTCCCCGCCGGCGGGAAAAAGATGTCGCGTTTTTCGATCATGGCAGTCTGCCACCTTTCTTGTTTTATCGAGTGGTAGTATAGCATATTCTCTTTCCATAGGGAATACGCCCCGGCAGCTTTTGGCGAAATTTTGGGTGGCGGAAAATATTTTTGAAAAAAGCCTTGACAAACGGACTATCTTTCGCTAAAATAACTTCTGCCTGTTTCAGGTATGGAAATGGCGGCGTAGCTCAGTTGGTCAGAGCACTCGGTTCATACCCGTGGTGTCACTGGTTCGAATCCAGTCGCCGCTACCAAAAAACACTGTAGACCTGCCTCGCGGCAGGTCTACCCATATGGCCCGTTGGTCAAGTGGTCAAGACACCGCCCTTTCACGGCGGTAACACGAGTTCGAGTCTCGTACGGGTCACCAGAGCGGCATAGGCCGCCCTCCCGCGGCGGGTCCCAGGCAGGGGCCCGCCGGTCTTTTTGGGCCGGCCCTGTCGAAAAAAGGGAGCGCCGCTGGCGCGGCGCTCCCGGAACAGGCAGCTGCTTACTGATGGTCCACCTTGTACATATGCTCGATGAGGTCCAGGACCTTGTTGGAGTAGCCCATCTCGTTGTCGTACCAGCTGACCACCTTCACGAAGGTGTCGGTCAGGGCGATGCCGGCCTTGGCGTCGAAGATGGAGGTGCGGGCGTCGCCCAGGAAGTCGCTGGAGACCACGGCCTCCTCGGTGTAGCCCAGGATGCCCTTCAGCTCGCCCTCGGCGGCGGCCTTCATGGCGGCGCAGATCTCCTCGTACTTAGCGGGCTTGGCCAGGTTGACGGTCAGGTCCACGACAGACACATCCAGGGTGGGCACCCGCATGGACATACCGGTGAGCTTGCCGTTGAGGGAAGGGATGACCTTGCCCACGGCCTTGGCGGCGCCGGTAGAGGAGGGGATGATGTTGCCGGAGGCAGCGCGGCCGCCCCGCCAATCCTTCAGGGAGGGGCCGTCCACGGTCTTCTGGGTGGCGGTGGTGGAGTGGACGGTGGTCATCAGGCCGTCGGTGATGCCCCAGTTGTCGTTGAGGACCTTGGCGATGGGGGCCAGGCAGTTGGTGGTGCAGGAGGCGTTGGAGACGAACTGCATCTCGGGCTTATAGGCGTCCAGGTTCACGCCGCAGACGAACATGGGGGTGGCGTCCTTGGAGGGGGCGGACATGACGACCTTCTTGGCGCCGGCCTCGATGTGGCCCTGGGCCTTCTCCTGGGTCAGGAACAGGCCGGTGCTCTCCACCACATATTCCGCGCCCAGCTGGCCCCAGGGGATGTTCTTGGGATCGCGCTCGGCATAGATGGGGATCTCCTTGCCATTGACGACGATAGCATTCTCGGTAGCGGAGACCTCGCCCGCGAACTGGCCGTGCATGGTGTCATACTTCAGCATATAGGCCAGGTAGTCGGCGGGGCACAGATCGTTGATCCCGACGATCTCCACCTCGGGGTGATTGATGCTGGCACGGAAGACCATGCGGCCGATCCGGCCAAAACCGTTGATTCCGACTTTGATGCTCATAATAGGGGCACTCCTCTCAAAAATGATTTGGCAGCTCGTGATACTGCCCGTGGCAATGCCTATTATACACCGTTTTTTCAGGATTTCAAAGCTTTTTTTGTCCTCCTCCGGGCACACGGAAAATTTCTTGTATTTTCGACAAATTTTTGTTATACTCACATTGGCATTCGGGCAAAAGGTTCAATTTACCACGCTGTCCGCCGCTCTTTTTGACATAAGATAGACGACATAGGGCCGCCTTCCCAGGCGGCCTAAAGTACGGAGGTGCGCCATGTCAGCCATAAAGAACGAATCTACAGACGAGCTGCTGCGCCAGATCCTGCCCAGCCTGGCGGTCCAGATCCGTATACCGCTGGGGAACATGTACAGCACCCTTCAGCGCCTGCTGCGCCGGTATCCGGCAACAGGGGAGGAGCTGGCCCCCTTCTACCAGAGCTACTACCGGATGCTCCGCCTGGCGGGCAACCTCAGCGACGCCCAGGAGCTGACCAGCGAGGAGCCGCTGCCGCTGGCCAATGAGGACATCGTGGCCTTCGTCCACCAGATCTGTCTCCAGGCCGAGACCCCGGCGGAGCTGTGCGGCCAGCGGATCATCTTCCAGAGCAGCAAGAGCGCCCACATCATGGCCTTCCATCCCAGCAGCATCGAGCGGCTGCTTTTGAACCTGCTGTCCAACTCTATGAAGTTCTCTGGAAAGGGCTGCCTCATCACCGTGTCCGTGACCGTGCGGCGGGACACGGTAGAGCTGACGGTGGAGGACACCGGGCCGGGGCTGGACCCGGCAGTGCCCCTGTTCACCCCCTATCTGCCCCCGGGGCCGCGGGACAGCTCCCCCAGGGGCCTGGGATTAGGGCTGCTGCTCTGCCGCCGGGCGGCCCTGGGCCACGGCGGGAACCTCCTGGTCTCCAGCCTGCCCAACGTTGGGACCAAGGTCACCGTCTCCCTGCCGAACATCCGGGCCTCCCACAGCCTCCTGCGGGATTCCGTCCTGGACTACGCCGGCGGATTCAACCACACCCTGGTGGAGCTCTCCGACGCCCTGCCCGCCGCCGCCTTCCTTCCCCCTCAGCTGGACCACTGAGGGGGATCTTTCTGCCTATCCTGTCAAATTTGATAAAACAAGTGTTGCATTTTCCCGGAAAACGTGGTATGATACAAATGTACATTTTATCGCACATAGATCGATATGAGAACGATCGTCTATGGGGAAAGGAAGGCCAGCATGGGCAGACGGACAGATACACAACAGCGGATCTACGACACGATCGTCCGCATGATCCAGGAAAACGGCTATGCGCCCTCCGTCCGGGAGATCGGGGAGGCGGTGGGCCTCCGGTCCTCCTCCACGGTCCACTTCCATCTAAAAAAGCTGGAGGAGGCGGGGAAGATCGCCAAGGGGGCCTACAAGGGCCGGGCCATCGCCCTGCCCCAGCAGGACGAGGAGGCGCTGTCTGCTGACCGCGTCCCCATCGTGGGCGATGTGGCCGCCGGCGCGCCGATCCTGGCCCAGGAGTGCATCGACGACTATCTGGTCTTTGATACCGGCGGCCGGCCGGAGGAGTATTTCGCCCTGCGGGTCCGGGGGGAGTCCATGTTGGGGGCCGGCATCCTGCCCCACGACCTGGTGGTGGTCCGGCGGCAGCAGACCGCCAACAGCGGCGAGATCGTGGTGGCCCTCCTGGGGGAGGAGGCCACGGTCAAGCGCCTGCGCCGCCGCCAGGGGGAGGTGTGGCTGATGCCGGAGAACGACGACTATGAGCCGATCGACGGCACCCACGCCCAGATTCTGGGCAAGGTCACGGCGGTGATCCGCCACTATTGACAGACAGGAACGGGACAGGCCAGAACGGCCTGCCCCGTCTATTTTGCCCTCAGCCCGCCGCCCAGGCCAGCAGGAGCAGGTGGAGGGGATAGGCGGCGTACCAGATGTACTTGTCCCCAGGGAAGCTCCGTCCCCGCTCCCCGTTATAGAAGAAGGTCAGGACAACCCCCAGGAGGGGGCCCATGGTGTTGAGGGCCCAGAGGCGGAGCCAGCGGCCTGTCAGGGTCCCGGCGGCGGCCTGGGTCAGGATGTCCCAGGTGAAGCTCCAGCGGCCCAGGGGCAGCAGGAGGAGCCACAGCAGCAGCTTTTTCCGCCGGGGCCAGGCCTCTGTCAGATAGAAGGCCAGGATGAAGAGGATATACCGCCCCTTCCCCTCGCTCAGCGCCAGCACCTCCGCCAGGACCACCAGGAGCCCCGCCGCCAGATGCCCCAGCCCTGGCCGGCATTTGTTCCCCCAGTCCAGCAGCCGGAGGGCCAGAAGGCCCAGCAGCAGGGTGAAGAGGATGTTCCCATGGTCCCCGAACAGCCAGTAGTAGGGCTGCTCCGCCAGGCAGGCGAAGAGGAGCAGCCGCAGGGCATAGCGCCTGACGCTGCGGGTGTGGCGGTAGCCGTTGGCGATGGAGAACAGGAAGATAGGCGCGGCGATGCGGCCCAAATAGTGCAGTCCTTGCTGGAGCGGCTCCGGCGCCCAGCCGAAGGCCACGGCGGGCCAGACGTAGGCGATGTGGTCATAGAGCATGGACAGCAGGGCGATGGTCTTCAGTGTAAAGAAGCTCATATAGGATACCTCCCCTTGTTGGATACCAGGAGGATACCATATATTTCTTACAAACAAAGCCCCAACCAGCTTACAGATCTCTTACAGACAGTTACAGTCCCATAAAAAGCATGGACCCCCGGCTCATCGCCGGAGGTCCGCTCGTTTCGGTCTTGCTCAGCCCATATGGCTGCTGGTGAAGCGCCAGCTGTCCCGGCACATGGAATCCAGGTCCCGGGTGGTGTGCCAGTGGTAGAGGGCCTCGGCTTTCCGCGGGTCGGCCCAGAAGGCGGGCAGGTCCCCAGCCCGGCGGGGGCAGATCTGATACGCCAGCTCCTTCCCGCAGGCCCGCTCATAGGCGTGGAACAGCTCCAGCACGCTGGTGCCCTTGCCGCTGCCCAGGTTCACCGCCTCTACCCCGGTGTGGCTGAGGGCGTACTCCAGGGCCTTCACATGGCCCTCGGCCAAATCCATCACATGGATATAGTCCCGGACGCCGGTGCCGTCGGGGGTGTCGTAGTCCCCGCCAAAGACCCGCAGGTAGGGCAGCTCGCCGGTGGCCACCTTGGCGATATAGGGCATCAGGTTGTTGGGGATGCCGTTGGGGGCCTCGCCGATCAGGCCGCTCTCGTGGGCGCCCACCGGGTTGAAGTAGCGCAGGAGGCTGATGGACCAGGCCGGGTCCGTGGCCGCCAGGTCGGTCAGCATCTGCTCGATCATCACCTTGGTCCAGCCATAGGGGCTGGTGGCGGAGGTGGGCATCCCCTCCACATAGGGGATGGGGTTCACCGGCCCATAGACCGTGGCGGAGGAGGAGAACACCAGCACCTTGCAGTCCGCCTCCCGCATGGCCCGGCAGAGGTTCAGGCTGCCGGTGATGTTGTTGTGGTAATACTCCAGGGGCTTACTGACGCTCTCGCCCACGGCCTTCAGCCCGGCGAAATGGATGACGCCGTCGAAGTGGTCCTTTTGAAAGACCGCCTGGACGGCCTCCAGGTCCAGCAGATCCACCTCATAGGCCAGGACCTTTTTGCCGGTGATCTGCTCGATGGCGGCCACCGCCGCCGGGGAGGAGTTGACATAGTTGTCCAGGACAGCGACCTCATAGCCGCTCTCCAGCAGGGAGACGCAGGTATGGCTGCCGATGAAGCCGGCGCCGCCGGTGACGAGGATACGCATGGATAGGCCCTCCTTTGTCGATCTCAGGATGGGGCAGAGCCCCTGTGTTATTTCTCATTATAACAGGACAGGCGGGAATTACAATCGGTTTTCCCCGCTCTTTCTGGATAAATCGGTCATTCTGTAGGCCAGCCCGGCCCGGCGGCACCCCGCAGGGGGCGCAGAAGAGGACATAGTGGGACATATATTATCCACCGGCCGCCTATACTTCCCTATCTTTCGCTATTTCCCATGTGGTATGGTAACAGAAAAGGAGGGACGAGCTATGGAAACGGTCCGTTACGCCAGCAAAAAGATCCTCTACATACCCATCGACCTGATCTCCCCCAACCCCCACCAGCCCCGGCAGCAGTTCCACCGGGAGGAGCTGCGGGAGCTGAGCGATTCCATCCGCCGCCACGGCATCCTCCAGCCCCTCACGGTCCGTCAGGGGATCCACAGCTATATCCTGGTGGCTGGGGAGCGGCGGCTGCGGGCGGCGGGGATGGCGGGGCTGACCAAGGTCCCCTGCCTGCTGGTGGCCGGGGACGGGGAGGACAGCGCCGTGCTGGCCCTGGTGGAGAACCTCCAGCGGAGCGACCTCCACTATCTGGAAGAGGCCGCCGCCATCGCCCGGCTCATCGCGGACTACCACATGAGCCAGGAGGAGGCCGCCGCCAAGCTGGGCCGGAGCCAGCCGGCGATCGCCAACAAGCTCCGCCTGCTGCGGCTGAGCCAGACCTGCCGGGACCTGCTGCGGGAGAAGGGGCTCACCGAGCGCCACGCCCGGGCCCTCCTCCGGCTGGCGGGGGAGGAGGAGCGGCTGGCCGCCCTGGAGCAGATGGCCAAGGAGAAGATGACCGTGGCCCAGGCGGAGGCCTACATCGAGCGCCTGCTGACCGAAGTCCAGACCACCCCGCCGGAGCGCCGCCGGACCTTTATCCTGAAGGACGTGCGGCTGTTCCTCAACTCCCTAGACCGGAGCGTCTCCCTGATGCGGGAGGCGGGGGTGGCCGCCAAGGTGGAGCGGGAGGAGACAGAGGATGGACTGGTGGTCACCGTTCGGATCCCCCGGGCCAGAGCGCCGGCCAAGTAGGAGCCCTGCAAGGGGGAGAGCCAGTCTCTCCCCCTTATCTCCTGCCGGAGGCGTTAGACCCGCATCTCCAGGAGCCGGCACAGGTCATGGATCTCCACCCGGTCCGCCCCCGGCTCGAACTCCCCGTCCAGGGACCAGGGCAGGTCCTCCTTCGTCTCCAGGATGATGTGGCTGACATGCCGGAAGAGCAGGCCGCCGCCGGTGAAGTCGCTGCGGAGCAGGGACATGATGAGGTTTTGCAGGTCGTTGGCGTTCTTCGGCTCCGGGATCAGCAGCATCTCGAACTTCCCGTCGTCCACCACCACCTCATCCTGCCGGAGGCGCAGGAAGCCGCCGATGGAGGTGGCGTTGGCCACCGCGCCGAAGAGGAAGCCCCCCTCAAAGACCTCCCCGTCCGCCGTCACGCGGACCTGGTAGGGCCGGAGGGTGGACATGCTCTTCATCCCCTCGATGACATAGGCCAGCCGGCCCAGGTCGTTCTTCACCCCCTGGTCGGTGGAGTAGGAGGTGTTGGTGAAAGCCCCGAAGGCGGCCACATACATGAAGTACCGCCCGTTCAGCTGTCCCACGTCCAGCCGGCGGCCGGGGCAGTCCAGGATCCGGGCCGCCGCCGATGGTGGCTGGAGGGGGAGGGACAGGCTGGCGGCAAAGTCGTTGGTGCTGCCGCAGGGGATATAGCCCAGGGGCGGCCGGTCCTTTAGGGCCAGCAGGCCGCTGACCGTCTCGTTGAGGGTGCCGTCTCCGCCGCAGCAGACCACCAGATCGTAGCCCCCCGCCTCCCTGGCCAGGGCCTCCGCCTCCCCCCGCTCCTGGGTCTGCCGCAGGGACACGGCGTAGCCCGCCTGGCAGAACAGGGCGATCACATCGTAAAAGGGCGCCCGGGAGCGGGTCTTGCCCGCCCGGGGATTGACGATCAGCAGCAGCTTCTTTTCTTCCATCTGTCAAAGACCTCCTTTGGTCCCGTCTGCCGGTTCCATGTTCGCCCCTATTATACCCCCTGGGCGGTGGCAGTCAAGCGGGATGCAGTCGTTTTGCCGGAAATATCCCCAAAACGCAAAATTTGTCTTGACAAGCGGGCGGCGGCGCGGTATACTATTAGTCGCGTTCCAAAGACAGCAGGTGGCGTCTGCCGTAAGTCCTGCCGAGGATCACCGATCAATGTTCGATCTGTAGGGTCCTGGCGTCTTTGCGCCTGGGCCGTTTTTCTTTTGGACGCACCATCCCAAGCGAGATCTAATGGAGGTGAAACCAAGAATGCCTAACGCAAAAGTTCTGAGCGAGAAGCAGGCCATCGTCGAGGGCCTGACCGAAAAGCTCCAGGGCGCGGCCGCCGGCGTGCTGGTGGACTACAAGGGCATCACCGTAGCGGAGGACACCGCCCTGCGGGCCGAGTTGCGCAAGAACAACGTGGACTATGCCGTTGTGAAGAACACCCTGCTCCGCTTCGCCGTGGACAAGCTGGGTATGAACGGGCTGGATGACCTGCTCAGCGGCACCACCGCCCTGGCTGTCTGCAAGGACGACCCCGTAGCCCCCGCCCGGGTGGTCAACGACTTCGCCAAGAAGCTGAACGACCGCTTCGAGATCAAGGGCGGCTTCATGGACGGTAAGGTCATCCCTCTGAACGAGGTCCTGGCCCTGGCCGCCATCCCCCCGCTGCCCACCCTGCGCGCCCAGGTCCTGGGCACCATGCTGGCCCCCATCTCCGCGCTGGCTTTCGTTCTGAACCAGATCGCCGAGAACCAGGGCGCCGCTCCCGCCGGGGAGCCCGCCGCCGAGTGAGCGGCGGCACCACTCTCATTTTCAAACAACATCATTTAGGAGGTCTACTACAATGGCTAGTGAGAAGATCGATGCTATGATCGAGGAGATCAAGGGCCTGACTGTTCTGGAGCTGAGCGAACTGGTCCACGAGCTGGAGGAAGTCTTTGGCGTGTCCGCCGCCGCTATGGCCGCCGGTCCCGCTACCGCCGCCGCTCCCGTAGAGGAGAAGACCGAGTTCGACGTGGTCCTGGCCAGCTTCGATGCCGCCGCCAAGATCAAGGTCATCAAGGCCGTCCGCGAGATCAGCGGTCTGGGCCTGGGCGAGGCCAAGGCTTTCGTGGAGTCCGCCCCCAAGGCTATCAAGGAGGGCATCTCCAAGGACGAGGCCGAGGAGCTGAAGAAGAAGCTGGAAGAGGCCGGCGCCAAAGTCGAGATCAAGTGATCGACCCCTCTGGGGAAAAAGCGAGCCGGGACAGCCTTGGGCTGTCCCGGCCTTTTTGCGCGCAGAGGCCCGAAACGTTCGGTTGACAGGGCCCCGGTCCTCCCTTATAATGGGGGTATACTATATGAACAGGAGGGACCTTTTGTGACCTATACGATGGAGATCGCCGGCCTGGAGCGGCAGCTGCCCCTCTGTCCCGTCTCGGAGGAGCTGTATATCGCCGCCTTTATCCTCTTCGGCGACGCGGAGCTGACCACTGCCTGCGCCAGGGAGCTGCTGCGGCGGATTCCGGCGGACAGCTACGACTATATGCTCACCGCCGAGGCCAAGAGCATCGGCCTGATCAACGAGATGGCCCGGCAGTCCGGGGCCAAGACCTACTTCATCGCCCGGAAGGGCTCCAAGGTCTATATGCGCGACCCCATCCACGTCTCCGTCCGCTCCATCACCACCCTGCGGCAGCAGGACCTGTTCCTGGGGGCGGACGACTGCGAGAAGATCCGGGGGCGGCGGATCTTGATCGTGGACGACGTGATCTCCACCGGCGAGAGCCTCCACGCTTTGGAGAAGCTGGTAGAGGCCGCCGGCGGCACCGTCACCGGCCGGGCCGCCGTCCTGGCGGAGGGGGACGCGCTGGAGATGAAGGGGCTGACCTATCTGGGCCGCCTGCCCCTGTTCAACGCTGACGGGACCCCCAAGGCGTAGAGCCCTATTTTATCAAGAAAAAAGGAGATTTTGTCATGCAGAAAGCGACTGTGTATTTTACCAAGGACATCACCCCGGAGGGGCTGCAAAAGGTCTATCGCGCCCTGGGCGTGGAGCTGCCCGGCAAGGTGGCGGTGAAGATCTCCACCGGCGAGCCGGGGGGACACAACTTCCTCCAGCCGGCGCTGATCGCCCCCCTGGTCCAGGCGATCGGCGGCACCATCGTGGAGAGCAACACCGCCTACGCCGGCCGGCGGGACACCAACGAGGCCCACTGGCAGACCTTCAAGGACCACGGCTTCGCCGCCATCGCCCCCTGCGACCTGCTGGACGAGGAGGGGGAGCTCATTCTGCCGGTGGACGGCGGCGTCCGCATCCGGGAGAACATCGTAGGCAGCCACCTGAAAAACTACCAGTCCATGCTGGTCCTCTCCCACTTCAAGGGCCACCCCATGGCGGGCCTGGGCGGGGCGCTGAAGAATATGTCTATCGGCATCGCCTCCTCCCGGGGCAAGGCATGGATCCACACCTCCGGTAGCGGGGACACCTCCATGAACGCCATCATGACCGCCGACCAGGACAGCTTCCTGGACGCCATGGCTGACGCGGACAAGTCCGTGGTGGACTTTATGGGCCGGGAGAACATCGTCTATGTCAACGTGGCCAACCGCCTCAGCGTGGACTGCGACTGCTGCGAGGCCCCGGCGGAGCCGGAGATGATGGATATCGGCATCTTCGCCTCGATCGACCCGGTGGCCCTGGACCAGGCCTGCGTGGACGCGGTCTACGCCTCCCCGGACCCCGGCAAGGCCGCCCTGATCGAACGGATGGAGAGCCGCAACGGCGTCCGCACCATCCAGGCCGCCGCCGCCCTGGGGCTGGGCACCCAGGAATACGACCTGGTAGAGCTGTAATGAATGACCTGCCCCGTGTCCAAATACCATGGACGCGGGGCAGATCGATACATAAAAATAAGGAGTTCGTATGGAGTATCGTGTATTAGGCCGGACAGGCCTTCGTGTCAGTGAGATCGGTATGGGCTGTGAGGGGTTCGTGGACAAACCCTATGAGGAGGTCCTGGCCCTGGTGGACGCCATGGAGGCCGGCGGGATCAACATCGTGGACCTGTATACCCCGGACCCGTCGGTCCGCAGCCACCTGGGCCGGGCCCTCCGGGGCCGGCGGGAGAAGTTCATCCTCCAAGCCCACCTCTGCACCATCTGGAAGGACGGGCAGTATAAGCGGACCCGGGCCATGGAGGAGGTCAGGGCGGGGTTCACCGACCAGCTGGAGCGGCTGGAGACAGATCATGTGGAGATCGGCATGATCCACTACGCCGACACCAGGGCCGACTGGGAGAAAATCCTCACCGGCGGGGTGATGGACTACGCCAAGGAGCTGAAGGCCGCCGGCGTCATCCGGCACATCGGCCTCTCCAGCCACAGCGCGGAGGTATCCCTGGCGGCGGTGGAGGCGAGGCTGATCGATGTGCTCATGTTCAGCGTCAACCCCTGCTACGACCTCCTGCCGGGGGACCGGGACATCGAGGCCCTGGGGGCGGTGGAGAGCTATCAGGCGCCGCTGCTCAACATGGATCCCCAGCGGCAGGCGCTGTATGAGACCTGCCAGCGGCTGGGGGTGGGCATCACGGTGATGAAGGCCTTCGGCGGGGGAGACCTGCTCAGCGACCTGGGCCCGGCGGGCATGGCCCTGACGGTGGACCAGTGCCTCCACTACGCCCTGACCCGTCCGGCGGTGGCCAGCGTCCTGGCCGGGGCCAAGACCGGGGAGGAGCTGGCCCGGAGCTTAGCCTATGAGACCGCCTCGCCGGAGGAGCGGGACTACGCCGCCGCCCTGGCCGCCCTGCCCAAGATCAGCTGGAAGGGCCACTGCATGTACTGCGGCCACTGCGCCCCCTGTCCCCAGGGGATCGACGTGGCCGCAGTGACCAAGTTCCTGAACCTGTGCCGGGCCCAGGGGAGCATCCCCGAGACGGTGCGGGAACACTACGCCGCCCTGGCCCATAAGGCGGGGGAGTGCATCGCCTGCGGGGCCTGTGAGAAGCGGTGCCCCTTCGCTGTACCTGCCGTTGAGAACATGAAGGCCGCCGCCGGGCTGTTCGGCTGCTGATAAAGCCGGCTCATTGGCCGCCATCGCTGACGATCTTGTAGTAGGTCCGGGCGGTGATCAGGTAGACCGCGCCGTAGACCAGGAAGAACACCAGGACGGTGCCCAGGGTGCAGACGGCGGTAAGGGGGATGTCCCGGAGGTTGAACAGCCCCAGGAGCTGGACCACCATATTGAAGTCGAAAGCGATGTGGACCGCCGCCACAGCGATAGGCAGGAAGAACACCACCAGCACCTGGCTGCGGATGGAGGCCCGGACCTGCTTCCGGCTCAGGCCCACCTTCCGCATGATGTCGAACCGGCTGCGGTCCTCATAGCCCTCGCTGATCTGCTTGTAGTAGATGATCAGGACCGTGGCCATCAGGAAGATGAGCCCCAGCAGGATGCCCAGGAAGAGGAACCCGCCGGACATGGCGTAGATATCCAGCTCCGCGTCAGACCGGAGAGTGAGGGACAGGCTGCGCCAGTCGCCGGTGTCCTCCTGCTGGAAACGTCCATTCTCCGTGGCGTCCCAGAAGGCGCTCTCCACCTCCTCCAGCCGGGCCGCGTCACAGGCTAAGTCGAACCGGCCCTCCCATATCATGGAGGAGGAGAAGTCCTGGGAGAAGAGGACCTGCCGCAGGGCGACGACCTCGTCCATATCCGCCACGATCATACCGATGGCCAGGTCGTCGCCGGCGGTATTGGAGGACACCGGTAGGGAGTTGACCCAGACCCCGCCGGTGACAGTGAGGGTGCGGCTGCCCCGGGGGCCGTTGAAGGTCACTTCACTGGCGGAGAACATGGGCCCGAAGTCCCGCTCCCCGCCGCAGAGGAGGACTTGGCCGGGGCCTACCTTCACCGGCTCCGTGCCGGAGGCGGCAGCGAAGTCGGCGGCGGTGAAAAGGAAGAGGTGGCGGTCTAAGCGCTCCTTTGCCGGACGGAGGCTGTTGGAGGTCAGGCTGTCGGCCTGCAAGTCCACATAAATGGACATATAGCTGAAGGCAGAAGCGGCCTCGATCGTCTCCCCCTGCTCCCGGAAAAAGGAGGTGAGGCTCTGCATCATCACTGTCCCGTCAAAGCGACCGCGCTCGTCCTCAGTCTCCGGGTAGTAGTTGACATGGAAATTGATATCGGCGGGGTACTGCATATCCACGATCTCCCCGGTGCCCAGGTAGAGGGACAACGTGCCGGAGAGCATCACCATCACCATGGTGGAGAGGATGCAGATGTTGGCCAGGCCCACGGCGTTGCGCTTCATCCGGTAGAGCATACCGGAGATGCCGATGAAGTGGCTGGTCTGGTAGTAGAAGCGCTTGTTGGCCCGGAGGAGCTTCAGGATGAAGATGCTGCCGGCGGTGAAGAGGCAAAGGGTGCCGATGATGACCAGGATCACCGCCAGGAAATAGGTCACCAGGGCGGAGATAGCGTCCTTGGCAGCCAAGGCCAGGAAGTAGCCCGTCCCCAGAGTCCCGGCACCCAGGATGGCCAGCAGCCACCTGGTCCGGGGCTCTTTTTCGCCCTCATGGCCGCCCCGCAGGAGCTGGATGGGATCGCTGAGCTGGATGCGCAGCAGGTTCTGGGCCAGGGTGACCGCCAGGACGATGGAGAAGAGGACCACCGTGACCACCATCGCCGTCCCGGAGATGCGCCAGCCAAAGGGGACATAGAACCGGAGCATCCGAAACAGGAGCAGGGTGGCCAGCTTGTGGAAGATCACCCCCAGGAACAGCCCGGACAGGATGCCGGCGGCGCCCACAAAGAGCAGCTCGCAGATCAGGACCAGGGCGATATTGCCCTTGCCCATGCCCAGGACGTTATAGAGCCCCAGCTCCCGCTTGCGCTGCTTCATCAGGAAGCTGTTGGTGTAGAGCAGGATGACAGCAGAGAAGAGGTAGCCCACCAGCATCCCGATCAGCATCATGCTCTCCACATATATATAGCCCCGCAGCTCCCTGGCGCCGGGGTCGGAGTAGAGGGCGAACATGATATAGAACGCCCCGGAGGTACCGGTGATGGTCAGCAGGTAGGGGATGAAGAACCGGCGATTCAGGATGATGTTCTGGAGGGCCAGCCGGGGGTAGAGACTTTTACGCATCCTCCCCACCTCCGTTGGCCAGCAGGGTCAGGGTGTCGGCGATTCGCTGGTAGAAGAGCTGGTTGGTGTCCTGCCCCCGGTAGAGCTGGTGGAACACCTGGCCGTCCCGGATGAAGAGGACCCGGCCGGCGTGGCTGGCAGCCTTCACCGAGTGGGTCACCATGAGGACGGTCTGGCCGTCGGTGTTGATGTCGGCAAAGAGTTGGAGCAGGCTGTCGGTGGCTCGGGAATCCAGAGCGCCGGTGGGCTCGTCGGCCAGGAGCAGCTGGGGCCGGGTGATCAGGGCACGGGCCACCGCCACCCGCTGCTTCTGGCCGCCGGAGATCTCATAGGGGAACTTGTTCACGATCTTGCGGATCTCCAGCCGCTTGGCGATGGGTTCCAGCCGCTGCTCCATCTCCCGCGGGGTCTTGCCGGAGAGGACCAGGGGGAGGAAGATGTTGTCCCGGACGGAGAAGGTGTCCAGCAGGTTGAACTCCTGGAACACGAAGCCCAGGTTGTCCCGGCGAAAGGCGGACAGCTCCCGCTCCCGAACGGCGGAGAGATCCTTGTCTCCCAGCAGCACCCGGCCGGAGGTGGGCTTATCCAGGGCGGCTAAGATGTTCAGCAGCGTGGTCTTGCCGGACCCGCTCTCGCCCATGATGGCCACATACTCCCCCTGTTCCACGGTGAAGGATACGTCCGTCAGCGCCTGGACCTGGTTGCCGCCGAAGCGGGTGGTGTATATCTTTTGCAGATGCTCTACTTGCAGGAGCGACATAGGATAGACCTCCTTGTTTTTTGCTCACATCCAAAGCATACACCCTTTCCGCCCCCTCTGCCATAGCTTTGGCTTACATTTTAGAGAGGAATGTGACATTTTTGTAAGGATGGCAGGACGCCGCCGCCGGCAAACACAGTGTAAAATAGTAGTAGGGAAAGGGGTGAAATAGAGGAGGGCCCATCTCAAAAGTGGTAAGATGTAGGTGTCAACCCAAATACATCACCAAAAGAGAGATGGACCCTGTGGAAACGATCATAAACGAGATGGGTGAAAAAGTCAAGGGGTGTTTGCGGGCTTTTTTCGAGAGAGGGGAGGTAAGGATAGAGGATGCAGAGAAAGAGCTTGGGCAGGCGGTCAGCGAACTGATGCTGGAAGCGGTGGGAGCATACTGCGAAGAGAAAGGCCGGGAGCTGCTGGCGGACAAAAAGAGGCGGAGAGCAGAAGGGCTCTGTGTAGAACGGCGGAGAGAGGGGCGTGTGGTGCAAACGCTGCTGGGAGAGCTGCGGTATGAACGGACCTACTATCGAAAGAAGGATGGGACATATCGTCATCCAGTGGATGAGATAGTGGGGATAGCGGCAGATCAAAAGGTCAGCAGCGGTGTTAGCCTGGCGCTAGTGGTGGAGGCACTGGAGAGTTCGTATGCCAAGAGCAGCAAGAGAGTGACAGGTGGGCGAGTCTCACGACAGACTGTGATGCACAAGATACGCAGCGCATCGCCCGTTCCGCTGCCAGAAGGGGAGCGGCGGAGAGTGCCCGTACTGCATGTGGATGCAGACGAGGACCATGTCCATCTACAGAGCGGCAAGACGGCCATCGTCCCGCTGATCAGCGTCTATGAAGGGGTCGACCGGGCCGGGAGGCGGGGGAGCTGCCGGAACGTCGTCCAGTACAGCCGATACGGAACGAGCGCGGAGGCTCTGTGGGAAGAGGTCCTGAGCAGTCTGGAGCAGCGGTATGACCTGACAGGGACCAAGATCTATATCCATGGGGATGGGGCAGCCTGGATCAAAACAGGGCTGGAGTGGCTGCCAAACAGCAGATCCGTGTTGGATCCCTACCACAAGAACAAGGCACTGAAACAACTGGTCAGCGGAATCGAGCGGAAAAGCGGCAGCCGCTATGAACACCTGGCCAGGGAAGCTGCAGCCAACGGGGACCGGCGATATCTGGAGTAGCTCCAAGCCGAGATGCTGCAGTGCTGGCCAGAACGGGAGGCGACCATCTCAGGGGCGATGACCTATCTTATGAACAACTTGGAGGGCATCTCCATCGTCCGTTCAGATCCCGAGGCGGCCAAGGGCGGCGCTACCGAGCCTCATGTCAGCCATACCCTCTCTGCACGACTGAGCAGCAGGCCCATGGGGTGGAGCACTACTACACTGAGCGCCCTTGCCCCGTTACTGGCTGCCGGTGCGGACAGGGTCGCCTTAGGGACTGCGGGCCAAGACGCCCAGCGCATCGTAGCCGCCCCCTCTGTGCGGCCCAAACGCTCCGCCAAGGTCATCCCCTTCTCTCTTGGTCTCCCTCATCCAGATATGTCGGTCTCTTTCCCTGCCAATGCTGGAAAAGTCACACCTCTTTTTACCGCTTTGCGTCCCTTTTCCTTCTGACTTCCCCTTTCCCTCTTATAGTCCTACAACTACTTGACACCGGCCAAGGCAAAAGATGTTTTGACAAGCGGCGGGAGACATGGTATAATAAGACGTTGTGTAGAACAGACCTGCGGGCATGATGGAATTGGTAGACATGCGAGATTTAGGTTCTCGTGCTTTGCGCGTTGGGGTTCGAGTCCCCATGCCCGCACCAAATCGGAAGTCCTTGTAAATCAGGGGCTTCCGATTTTTTCTTAGAGCCGCAGGGGGTTCAAGGCTTTTTGATCATTTGAATTTGACAGTTTGCCATTCCATAAAGACAGTTATAAATCGAAAAAATGCACACAGCCGGTATCTCAGGAAAGGATCTGTTCAAATGACTGCTCGTTCTCTATGTGCATATATAGCACTGGCGCTCCTGCTCCTCCTGGGCCTCAGCTGGTATCCCGCAGGCTCCGCCCCTTACAGCGAAAGCAGCATATCGGCCAGTTTCCTCGTTCCAGGCAGCGAGCTGACTTCCCCCTCGGGCCGCTATACGATCTCGCTGCGCGAAGAGACAAAAGAAGATCTCCCATATTACAGCATCTCCCTCTACAGTTATCAGCAGCCAGCCCCTATCCAACTTCCCGAAAGTACATTCCGGGCGAGGGACACCCTCTTCGTCCTCTGGGACGATACAAAGGACCGGGTATGGGCCTATAGCGGCGATATCGGGGCATATTTCTGGGACTGCACAGACGATGGGACCTGGGAACGATATAGCTGGCAGGGGACAGGGGAGACGCCCCCGCAGGCCCTGAAGGACGCCAGACCAGCCTACTTCGCAGACAGCTGACTGCCAGCCGCCCCCCGTTCAGCGCCAGGCGGCGCGGAGCGTCTGGGCCAGGGCGGGGATATCCCGGTCCTTCAGGCCGGCGTAGCCTAGGACCACGGTGTTCGCCGGACACCGCTCCCGGCCCTCCATATAGTACGCCCCCAGGCCCGTCAGCTTGACCCCGGCGGCAGCGGCGGCGCGGACCATCGCCTCCTCGCCCGGCCCGTTGGGCAGGGTCAGCAGCAGGTGGAGGCCGTTGTGCCGGCCCGAGAGGACGATATCCGTCCCCAGGGCCGCTTCCAGGGCGGCGCACAGCTTCTCCATCCGGGCCTTATAGACCCGCTGGATGCGGGACAGGTTCCGGGTAAAGTGCCCCTCCGTAAAAAAGCGGCGGAGGGTCTGCTGCTCAAAGCGGCTGACCGTGTTGGCATAGCGGCCGTAGGTCTGGCGGTAACGCGCCAGCAGCTCCGGCGGCAGTACCATACAGGCGATGCGGATGCTGGGGGCCAGGCTCTTGGAAAAGGTGGAGAGGTAGATCACCGGCCCGTCCTGTCCGCCCAGGCCCTGTAGGCTGGGCAGGGGGCGGATGTCAAAGCGGAACTCCGCGTCATAGTCGTCCTCGATGATATACCGCCCCGGCTTCGCCTTGGCCCAGCGCAGCAGCTGGCCCCGCCGGCCGGCGGGCATGGTGACCCCGGTGGGGAAGTGGTGGCTGGGGGTGACGCAGCAGATCGCGGCGCCGCTCCGCTCCAGGGCCCCCACGTCCAATCCATTGCGGTCGATGTCCACGCAGAGGCAGCGCAGGCCGCTGTTGGTCAGGATGGTGGACACCCGCTCATACCCCGGATTTTCGATGGCCGCTGCCTCCCCCTGGAGCAGCCGGGCCGTCAGTCCCAGCAGGTATTCCACGCCGGCCCCCACCACGATCTGCTCCGGGGTGCAGACCACTCCCCGGTAGGTGGCCAGATAGTCCCCCAGGGCCTCCCGGAGGTCCCGGTCCCCCTGGCGGTGGCCGTGGGAGAGCAGCTCCGGGGCGGCGTAGAGCAGATCCTTCTGGATGCGCCCCCAGGTACGGAAGGGGAACAGGTCCGTATCCACCGAGCCGGTGGACAGATCGAAGGTCCAGGCCGGCTCCTCCGTCTCCGGCAGGGGGACAGGGGGCGGGGCGGCGGGCGTCACCGTGTCCTCCACAGCCTGGACGAAAAAGCCGCTCCTGGGCCGGGCCTCCAGATAGCCCTCCGCCACCAGCATCTGATAGGCCCCGTCCACCGTGTTCACCGCCACAGCCAGCTGCCCGGCCAGGGCCCGCTTCCCCGGCAGGCGGGTCCCCGCGGGGATCTGGCCGGAGCGGATCTGGCCGGCAAGACTGGTATAGATCTGCTGGTACAGCGGTGTCGCGCTGTCTAGGTCCAAGGGCAGCCGCAGCATGGTCATCCCCCCTAACTGAGCCTATAAAAAAATCTTTTTCTGGGTATTTCAATAGTGCCAGTTCTGCGTATAATGGGAGCATACCAGAAAACCGCCCTCCCTGTCAAGAGGGCATAGGAGGAATGTACTATGAACACTGTGGAACTGGAGAAGGAGAAGCGGACTGTTTCCCACGCCCAGGTCGTCAAGCTGTGCCTGACGGGCATGATGACCGCCATCGTCTTTGCGGGGAACTTTTTGCGGGTCACCATGCCGGTGCCCCTGGGGGGCGTGACGAGCTTCACCCTTGCCAATATCCTATGCGCCCTGTCCGGCCTCCTGCTGGGCCCTGTCCAGGGCTTCTTGGCCGCCGGCCTGGGCTCCGGGCTCTACGACCTGACCAACCCCAACTATGTGGCCGAGGCCCCCATCACCCTCCTCACCAAGGGGATGTACGGACTGGTGGCCGGTCTGGTCCTCTATCTGCTCGTCCGGGCCGCCAAAGAGCGGGGGCCGGTCATGCGGGAGAACTACCTGGCCCAGCTGGCCGCTACGGCCTGTGCGGCGGTGGGCTATATGGTGGTCTACTCCTTCAAGGTCTTTTTCTACAACGGCTACTTCATCAACCAGTTCACCAGCCCTGTCCAGTCCTGGGCGCTGGTTCTCTCCAAGCTGCCGGCCACTCTGGTCAACGGAGGCATCGCTATCGTCTTTGCCCCCATCCTGGGCGTCGCCCTGATGAAGGCCCTGAAAAAGAACCATATCCCCGGTTTCTGAACTTCCGTGCAGCACCAAAAGGACCGCAGCTGTCTTGTCTGTGACAGCCGCGGTCCTTCTTTTTATTATGTAGGATGCTCTACCTGGACAGCCGCAGGCGCAGGCCGCTGTAGCGGGTCTGCTGGCGGTCGTTCCGGGCCATATCCCGGATGGCCCCATCGTCCCCCACCAGGATCATCAGCTCCCGGGCCCGGGTGATGGCGGTATAGAGCACGCCCCGGACCATCAGGTTGGCATTGCAGCGCATGGCCGCCAAAATGACCGCCCGGTACTCGCTGCCCTGGGATTTGTGGACCGTGACCGCGTAGGCCAGCTCCAGCTCCTGGAGCTGGTCCGCCGTGTAGGTGGTCACCCGGTCATCGAAGGCGATCGTCATGGTCTCCCCTTCGATCTCCAGGATCTGCCCCACGTCGCCGTTGAACACCCCGGTGCCCACGGTCCCGTCCGGCCGCTCCCAGATCACGTCGTAGTTGTTGCGGATCTGCATCACCCGGTCGCCGGCGCGGAAAACGATGTCTCCGTAAGCCCGCTCGCCCTTCTCAGGGGAAGGGGGATTGAGGGCGCGCTGGAGGGCGGCGTTCAGCGCCGCCGTGCCCCAGGGGCCCCGGCGGGTGGGGCAGAGGACCTGGATCTGGTCCTGGGGGATCCCCATCTTCTCCGGCAGGCGGGTCCGGCACAGCTCCACCACCGTATCCACCAGGCGGTAGGGGCTCCGGCGGGTCAAAAAGAAGAAGTCCTTCTGGTTGGTATCCAGGCAGAGCCCGCCGGTCCGGTTCACCGCGTGGGCGTTGCGGACGATGGCGCTCTCCCGGGCCTGCCGGAAGATCTCGGTCAGGGCCACGGTCTGCACCGCGCCGCTGCGGATCAGGTCCCGGAACACGTTCCCCGGCCCCACGGAGGGCAGCTGGTCCGGGTCCCCCACCAGCACCAGCCGGCAGGCGGGAGGCAGGGCCTCCAGCAAGGCCCGCATCAAGGGCAGGTCCACCATGCTCATCTCGTCCACAATCACCGCCTCCGCCTCCAGGGGCTCCTTCTCCCCCTTGGTGAAGGCGGTCTGGCCGCTCTGCTCGTCAAAGCACATCCCCAAGCAGCGGTGGATGGTCTGGGCCTCCCGGCCGCACAGCTCGCTCATCCGCTTGGCGGCCCGTCCGGTGGGGGCCAGCAGGAGCACGTCCATCCCCAGGGAGTCGAACAGGGCCACGATCCCCCGGACAGAGGTGGTCTTGCCGGTCCCCGGCCCCCCGGTCAGGAGCATGACCCCGGTCTCCGCCGCCAGGGCCACCGCCTGCCGCTGGGCCGCGGCGTAGGCGATCTTCTGCTCGGCCTGGATCCGGTCGATGATCTTGTCGATATCCCGCCCCCGGTCCGGCCGGCAGCTGAGCAGCAGCCGCAGCCGGCGGTCCACATAGGTCTCCGCCTCCCAAAGGCGGTACAGGTAGCAGGCCGTCACGTTCCCCACCGGCTCCTGGATGATGGCCCGGCGGTCGATCAGATCGTCCAGGGACGCCTCCACCGGATCCGGCAAACACCGCAGCAGCCGGACCGTGGCCCCGATCAGCTTCTCCCGGGGCAGGAACACATGGCCGTTGCCAGCGTTGTGGCTCAGCTCATACAGCACCGCCGCCTCGTTGCGCAGCCGCTCGTCGCCGCTGAAGCCCATCCCCAGGGCGATCTCGTCCATCACGGAGAACTCCACGCCGTAGTACTCATCCACCAGCAGGTAGGGGTTCTCCCGGACCGCCTCCATGGCCGACGCGCCATAGCGGCGGTAGAGGCGCATGGCCAGGGCCAGGGGCAGGTCGTGCTGGGAGAGGAACTCCAGGGTCCGGCGCATCCCGGTCTGGTAGCGGAAGCTCTCCCCGATCTCCCGTGCCTTTTTCCCGGTGATGCCCCGGATCTCCGTCAGGGCCTCCGGCCGCTCCTCCAGCACCCGGAGGGCCTCGCCGCCGAAGCAGTCCACGATCTTTTCCGCCGTGGAGGGTCCGATGCCCTTGATGACGCCGGAGGAGAGGTAGTCAAAGACCGCCTTCTCGCTGGTGGGCAGATGCCGCTCCACCCGGAGGGCCTTGAACTGCTGCCCATAGTTGGGGTGGACGGTCCACTCCCCCTCCAGCACCAGGTCCTCCCCTGGTGCGGCAAAGGGGACGCAGCCGGTGGCGGTGACGACCTCCCCCTCCTCCGTGACCAGGCGCAGGACCGTATAGCCGTTCTCCTCGTTCTGGAAGATCAGGTTCAGTATCGCCCCGGCGACAGCTGTCATCTCCGGCATAGTCCCCCCTCCTTTTCTCCTTCGTTACGCCCCCAGCAGGGTCTCCCGCAGCTCCTCCGGGCAGCACAGCGCCACCGCCCGGTCCTCCCTGGCCAGCAGAGAGGCCACCATGCGCCCCTCCTGGCCCAGGCCGCAGTCCAGCATCACGATCCGCCGGAACCCGCCGGTCTCCCGGCGCAGCTGGAGCAGGGTCCGCACGGTCTGCTCCAGCCCCGCGCCGGCGCCGGAGGCCGGCACCACCGCCGCCACATGGTCCATCCGCTGCCGCTTCGGTCCCACCACCGTGCTCACGGCCATCCACAGCAGCTGGGCCAGACCGATGGCCGCCAGCAGCGCTACGAAGGCATCCGTCAACAGTTCCACTTGCATCACCTCAGCCCATCCTATGCGCCCCTTTACAGGGCGGTCACACTGGCAGTGAGCAGGGAGATCAGGAGGCCCGCGATGACCACGCCGCAGAAGATCGCCGGCAGGGCCTTCTTCATCCGCAGGTCCATCAGCGCCGCCACCAGGGCCCCGGTCCAGGCCCCGGTCCCCGGCAGGGGGATCGCCACCAGGATCAGCAGCCCCAGGGTCTGGTACCGGTAGACCAGCTCCCGCTTGCTCTCGGCCCGGCGCTCCAACCGGTCTATGAAGGAGTGGAGGGGCGGCAGACGCCGGCGGATCCAGGCGAAGGCCCGCCGGACGAACAGGATGATGAAGGGCACCGGCAGCATGTTCCCGATCACCGCCGCGATAAAGGCCGCCGGCAGGGGCAGTCCCATGGCCGCGCCAAGGGGCAGCCCCACCCGCAGCTCCGCCACCGGGGCCATGGACAGGAACATCGTCAGCAGAAATTCCCCTAAAGGGGTGGTATGGAGCCAGAGGTCTATGGTTTGCAGCATATGTCGTTCCCTTTATGTGGCCTCCGCCGCGGGCCCGTCAGACCCGCGGCGCCAGCCGTTTTCCCATCACCGTATCGGTGGTCCCGCTAGAGCACCCGCTTCACATACTGTCCTGTATAGGATGCCTCGCACCGGGCCACCTGCTCCGGCGTGCCGGTGCAGACCACCTCGCCGCCGCCGTCGCCCCCCTCGGGGCCTAAGTCGATCAGGTAGTCAGCGCACTTGATGACATCCAAGTTGTGCTCGATCACCACCACCGTGTTCCCGGCGTCCACCAGCCGCTGGAGGACCTCCAGCAGCTTGCCCACATCGTCGGTGTGGAGGCCAGTGGTGGGCTCGTCCAGGATATAGATGGTCTTGCCGGTGGAGCTCTTGGCCAGCTCTGTGGCCAGCTTCACCCGCTGGGCCTCGCCGCCGGAGAGGGTGGTGGAGGACTGGCCGATCTTGATATAGCCCAGCCCCACATCGCAGAGGGTCTTGAGCTTATTGGCAATCTTGGGGATGGGCTGGAAGAAGGCCGCGCCCTCCTCGGCGGTCATCTCCAGCACCTCGTGGATGTTCTTGCCCTTATAGCGCACCTCCAGGGTCTCCCGGTTGTAGCGCTTGCCCTTGCAGACCTCGCAGGGGACATAGATATCCGGCAGGAAGTGCATCTCGATCTTCAAGAGGCCGTCCCCGGAGCAGGCCTCGCACCGGCCCCCCCGGACGTTGAAGCTGAACCGGCCGGGGCCATAGCCCCGGGCCTTGGCCTCGTTGGTGGAGGCGAACAGGTCCCGGATATCGTTGAACACGCCGGTGTAGGTGGCCGGGTTGGACCGGGGGGTCCGGCCGATGGGGCTCTGGTCGATGGCGATCACCTTGTCCAGGTACTCCTCGCCCTCCAGTCCGTCATGTTTTCCTGCCCGGCACTTGGCCCGGTTCAGGTCCGCCGCCAGGCGCTTGTATAGGATCTCGTTGACCAGGCTGGACTTGCCGGAGCCGGAGACGCCGGTGACGCAGGTGAAGGTCCCTAAGGGGATGGATACATCCACCTTTTTCAGATTGTTCTCCGCCGCTCCCCGGACCGTGAGGGCGTGGCCGTTCCCAGGCCGGCGGACATCCGGCACGGCAATCCGCCGCTTGCCGGAGAGATACTGCCCCGTCAGGGACCGGGGGATGGCCATGACCTCCTCCGGGGTCCCCGCCGCCACGATCTCCCCGCCGTGGACCCCGGCGCCGGGGCCTACATCGATGATATAGTCCGCCGCCCGCATGGTGTCCTCGTCGTGCTCCACCACCACCAGGGTATTGCCCAGGTCCCGGAGGCGGCAGAGGGTGGCCAGCAGCTTGTCATTGTCCCGCTGGTGGAGGCCGATGGAGGGCTCGTCCAGGATATACAGCACCCCCATCAGGGCGGAGCCGATCTGGGTGGCCAGCCGGATCCGCTGGCTCTCGCCGCCGGAGAGGGTGGCTGCCGCCCGGCTCAGGGTCAGGTAGCTCAGGCCCACCGACTGCAAAAAGCCCAGCCGCTCCCGGATCTCCTTCAAGATCCGGTCGGCTATGCGCATCTGGGCCTCCGTCAGGGTCAGGCCGTCCACGAAGGCCAGGGCCTCGGTGACGGGCATCTGGGTCAGGTCGTAGATGCTGATGCCCCCCACGGTCACCGCCAGGCTCTCCCGCCGGAGACGCCGCCCGCCGCAGTCCGGGCAGGGCCGCTCGCTCATGCACTCCTCCAGCTCCCGGCGGGAGGCGTCGGACTGGGTGTCCCGGTAGCGGCGCTCGATGTTGCTGCAGATTCCCTCGAAGGGCTGGTTCAGGACGCCCTTGCCCCTGGGCTGGTCGTAGTGGAGCTCCAGCTTCTCACCGCCGGTGCCATAAAAAATGACCTGCCGCACCGACTCCGGCAGGTCCCGGAAGGGGGTGGTCAGCTTGAATTTGTACTTCTTGGCCAGGGCGTCGAAGTACATCCGGGAGATCCCGTCCCCCCGGATATTGTTCCACCCGCTGGCCTGGATGGCCCCCTCCAGGATGGACTTGCTGTCATCAGGGATGATGAGGGCCGGGTCCACCTTCAGCTGGCTGCCCAGGCCGGTGCAGCTGGGGCAGGCCCCGTAGGGGTTATTGAAGGAGAACAGCCGGGGGGTCAGCTCCTCGATGGAGATGCCGCAGTCCTCGCAGGCGTAGTTCTGGGAGAAGAGGATATCCCGCTCCTGCTCCCCCAGGACGTTGACGATCACCAGTCCCCCCGCCAGGGCGGAGGCGGTCTCGATGCTGTCGGTCAGCCGCTTCTGCACGTCGGGGCGGACCACCAGCCGGTCCACGACGACCTCGATGTTGTGCTTCTTGTTCTTCTCCAGCTTGATCTCCTCGCTGAGCTCATACATGGCCCCGTCCACCCGGACCCGGACATAGCCGGACTTCCGGGCGTCCTCAAAGATCTTGGCGTACTCGCCCTTCCGGGCCCGGATCACCGGGGCCAGGATCTGGAGCCGGCTGCCCTCCGGCAGGGCCGTCACCTGGTCTACGATCTGGTCGATGGTCTGCTGGCGGATCTCCTTGCCGCAGACGGGGCAGTGGGGGGTGCCCACACGGGCCCAGAGGAGGCGGAGATAGTCGTAGATCTCCGTGATGGTGCCCACGGTGGACCGGGGGTTCTTGGAGGTGGTCTTTTGGTCGATGGAGATAGCGGGGGAGAGGCCATCGATATAGTCCACGTCCGGCTTCTCCATCTGGCCCAGGAACATCCGGGCGTAGGAGCTGAGGCTCTCCACATAGCGGCGCTGGCCCTCGGCATAGATGGTGTCAAAGGCCAGGCTGCTCTTCCCGGAGCCGGACAGGCCGGTGATCACCACCAGCTTGTCCCGTGGGATCTCCACGTCCACGTTCTTCAGATTGTTCTCCCGGGCCCCTTTGATAAAGATCTTGTCCTGCATAGGATCCTTCTCCTGCTTGAAAAAATGATGCAGCTGCTCAGGCTTGCTGCTTCTCCTGATAGAGAGCAGTCAGCGCATCCTGGAGCACCTGTGAAAAATTGATATGGTCCTTCTCGGCGAACGTGTTGAGCCATGCGGGGATGGTGAGGTTTTTCCTGACCGCCTTTTCACCATATTTTTCTGCATAGGAATCCATATCCAGGACCAGCAGACTCACAAAGCCGCCCGGCTCTGGAACGACTCTCTCCAAGGGGCTCGCCTTCGGAGCGGCCCTGCCGTCCTCCAGCTCGTCAAGGACCCAGCCGGAGGCAGCGTCTGTAGCCATCAGGATCGCATCGGCCAAGGTGTCGCCGCCGCTCACACAGCCGGGCAGATCGGGGACCACCACGGCGTAGGCCCCCGCTTTCTCTTCATCAGGATAGAAACATGCGGGATATGTCAGCTTCATAGAAGCAGCCTCCTTCATAGCCACCGGCGGCGAACTTATAGTCCGGCCTGTTTGAGGATCTGTTTGACGATCTGGGGCGCAAGGTCTCCGGGATGTTTCGGAATCGTGACCTTGCCCGGCTTCGATGGATGTATATACTGGCAATGTGACCCTTTTGCGCCTTTGTATTGCCATCCATCTGCCAGAATGATCTTTTCTATCTCCCGGAACCTCATATCATGATCTCCCTACAGTCATATATTATGCGCATCGTGCGCATAAATGTCAAGAGGGTTTACACTTGCTCCCTGATCTGCTATAATACTTTTAACAGTTCAGTCAAATGATATCAACGGAAGGGGATATTGCTATATCGGATGGGGAAGGGGCATAGTATGAATGATGCCGCGTTGAAGGACCAAGTCATCAAGGAGTTCGTGAATCTCCAGCGTATCAAGGCGGCACAGGATAAGGCGGCGGAGATCGAGTACCAAGAAAGCGTCCTAAAGGTCAGGATGCAGGCTCTCGGGATCCCGACAGATGACTTAGAGATCAAGTAATACCGGAGCGCGGGCCCTGTCCCAAGGGGCCTGCGCTTTTCTCTTCACGCTCATCGCTGCGGCCCAGCAGATAGTCCGTGGTCACATGGAAATAGTCGGCCAGAAAGATCAGATCCAGCGTGGGGAGATTGATCTGGCCGTATTCGATGCGCTGGTAGTGACGGTCTGTACACTGTAATAGTGCTGCCATTTCCGTCTGTTTTATTTTCTGCTCTTTCCGCAGCTCTCTAAGTCTAACAGAAAGGCCAGGCAAGATAACGTCCATCTCATCACCCCTTGACATCTCATGTCGTCTGTATTATAATATCAAAACAACACGACTTCAAACGTCGTCTATGGAGGTGCCCCTTATGAACATCTACGAATGGCTTTACCAGCACTACTACGCCCCCTGCGCCAAGGACGTGACTGCCTCCTACACGGAGTTTGCCGATCTCGCCCAGGAGGCCCGCCGGCTCCTTCTGTCTGGCGAGGGCACGGAACTCCAGCGCACGGACGCTTTGCGGAACCTCCAGGACATCTGGGGCACCACCACCTTCGCCGCCGGCATCACCTTCGGCCTCCATCTGATAACGGACCTGGACTTCCTGAAGGAGACTACCCCTCTTTTCGAAGCTCTATGATCCGGTCCCGCAGCAGAGCGGCGTACTCGAACTCCAGCATCTTGCTGGCCTCCCGCATCTGCTTCTCCAGACGGGCGATCTCCGCCTCCCGCTCCGGCTTCGTCAGCTTCTTGCCGCTCCGGCGCTGGCGTTCCTCGTCGCTCTTGGCCACCTCCATGATCTCCCGGACGGACTTGATCACCGTCTTGGGCACGATCCCGTGGGCCTTGTTGTAGGCGTCCTGGAGGTCCCGGCGGCGCTTGGTCTCGGCGATGGCCCGGGCCATGGACCCGGTCACCGTGTCGGCGTACATGATCACCCGGCCCTCGGCGTTCCGGGCCGCCCGGCCGATGGTCTGGATCAGGCTGGTCTCGCTCCGCAGGAAGCCCTCCTTGTCCGCGTCCAGGATCGCCACCAGGCTGACCTCCGGCATATCCAGCCCCTCCCGCAGGAGGTTGATGCCCACCAGCACGTCGAACTCCCCCAGACGCAGGTCCCGGATCAGCTCCATGCGCTCGATGGTCTCCACGTCGTGGTGCATATACCGGACCCGGACCCCCAGGTTCTTCAAATACTCCGTCAGGTCCTCCGCCATCTTCTTGGTCAGGGTGGTCACCAGCACCCGCTGGTCCCGCTCACACCTGGCCCGGATCTCCCCCAGCAGGTCGTCGATCTGTCCCGTGACCGGCCGGACCTCCACCTCCGGGTCCAAAAGGCCCGTGGGGCGGATCACCTGCTCCACGATCTGGTCCGCCTGCCCCCGCTCATACTCCGCCGGGGTGGCGGAGACGTAGACCGCCTGGTGGAACCGGGTCTGGAACTCCTCGAATTTCAAGGGCCGGTTGTCGAAGGCGCAGGGGAGACGGAAGCCGTACTCCACCAGGCTCTCCTTCCGGGCCCGGTCCCCGTTGTACATGGCCCGGACCTGGGGCAGCGTCACATGGCTCTCGTCCACGAAGAGGATAAAATCATCGGGGAAGTAGTCCAACAGGGTCAGGGGCGGCGAGCCGGCGGGCCGGTCGGACAGGCACCGGCTGTAGTTCTCGATGCCGCTGCAATACCCCAGCTCCCGCATCATCTCCAGGTCGTACTCCGTCCGCTGGCGGATCCGCTGGGCCTCTACATACTTGTCGTTCTCCTCGAAGTACCGGACTCGCTCCCGCAGCTCCGCCTCGATATCCACCATGGCCCGCTCCATCTTCTCCCGAGGCGTGACGTAGTGGCTGGCGGGCCAGACGGGGATATTGTTCAGCCGCCGGACCACGCTGCCGGTCACCGGATTGATCTCGCTGACCCGGTCGATCTCGTCGCCGAAGAACTCCACCCGCAGGGCCAGGTCCTTCCAGTAGGCCGGCCACAGCTCCACAGTGTCCCCCCGGACCCGGAACATATTCCGCTCAAAGGCTATGTCATTGCGCTCGTAGCGGATCTCCACCAGCCGCCGCAGCAGCTCGTCCCGCTCCATGGCGGCGCCGGACCGGAGGGTGATCATCATCTTGGCGAAGTCGTCCGGCTCCCCTAGGCCGTAGATACAGCTGACAGAGGAGACCACGATCACGTCCCGCCGCTCCAGCAGGGAGGCCGTGGCGCTCAGGCGCATCCGGTCGATGTCCTCGTTGACGGAGGCGTCCTTCTCGATATAGGTGTCCGTATGGGCGATATAGGCCTCGGGCTGGTAGTAGTCGTAGTAGCTGACGAAATACTCCACCGCGTTCTCCGGGAACAGCTCCCGGAACTCGCCATACAGCTGGGCCGCCAGGGTCTTGTTGTGGGCCAGCACCAGGGTGGGCCGCTGGACGGCCTCGATCACCTTGGCCATGGT
>CAMWFH010000020.1 GCA_947173485.1 uncultured Clostridia bacterium
CCCTGGGCGTCATCTCCGGTATGGGCAACAACACCTTTGACCCCAAAGGTAACGTCACCCGTGCCCAGATGGCCAAGATGATCACCTACATCTCCCTGGGCAACGTAGAACCCACCGCATTCCTTGGCACTACCACCAACCTGACCGACATCACTGGTCACTGGGCTGAGGCATACATCAAGTACTGCTACAGCCAGGGCATCATCGCTGGCCGGGGCAACGGCATCTTCGCCCCTGACGCCAACGTGACCGCCACCGAGGCCGCCCGTATGCTGCTGGTCGCTATCGGCTACAATGCCGACGTCCAGGTGTACACCGGCTCCCAGTGGAACATCAACGTCGTGCGTGACGCTCAGCTGAGCCACCTGTATGACGATGTGTCCGTTACCTCCACCGAGACTCTGAACCGCGACAAGGCTGCTCAGATGATGTACAACGCCCTGATGACCAAGACCATCGAGAAGAGTTCTTCTGTGGACCGCGTCACCGGCGACATCACCGACATCTACACCGCTAATGGCCGCCCCCTGCTGTGGAAGAGCTACAGGGCTAAGGTCGCGATTGGCACCTTTGTCGGCAACAGTTCCTTTGCTCCTTCCGGCTCTCCCCTCAAGGGTGAGATCGTTGTTGACGAGGGTAGGATCGAGAACGACGACCGTACTGGCGATCAAGATGCCTTTAGCAACGCTACCTTCCCCTATGACTTTGATATCGCCAACATCGGCGAGCAGGTCAAGGTCATCTTCAAGGACGGCACCAGTGGCACCGCCTATGTGCCCGACAAGAACGACACCATTTTTGGCGTCTACAAGACCGGCGCTACTTCTGTTGTCAACACGATCATGGGCAATGTGAAAGATCAAAAGACAACTGCCCAGAAGATCAATTTGGACGGCACTAAATATGATGTTGCTGACAATGTGACAGTGTATACCAACTATGTTGGTTCTGGGACACAGTATTCGGGCGCTGCCGATGGTGGCACAAGTGTCAGGGCAGAACATGATGGTTACAATAGCGGTCTGACCACTGCTTTGAAGCAGGCCAACGGCAATACCGTCAAGGCGGTCATCACAGACGGTAAGATCAACAAAATCTATGTTACTACCAGCAATATCGCCGCTGTTACTGCTGTGAACAGCGACAAAGTCTCCATCAACAACAACGTTGGCACCATCGAGTTCGAGGACAACGATATCTACAGTGGCATCGCTCGCGGTGATATCGTGGTCGTGACCACACTGTACAACAGTGATGCCACCGATGACAGCGCTTACAACATCGTTGTTCCCGCCGAGGTCGTTTCCGGCACCGTCAACGGCTTCAAGGACAAGGAGAACATCAACCTGAGCGGCACCACCTACAAGGTCCACAATGGGGTCAATATGCTGAAGACCGTCCCCAACAAGACTACCACCGAGTACATGGACGGCACACGGGATGTTGGCGAGAACTATGATCTGTATCTGGTCAATGGCTATGTCGGCGCGGCTATCAAGACCTCTGAGAGCGCCAACAACTACGCCATGGTCATCAATGTGAACACCGGTACTGCTGGCGACACCTTCTCTGATCTGAAGCTTCAGATTTTGACCGGTGACGGCACTAAGAAGATCATCACCGTCAGCGACAAGAGCACACTGAAGTCCAAGGACGATTATCATGTGGGTGATGTCGTCACCTATACCGGCTCTGAGAGCAACGCCACCGTGACCCGCGAGAAACTCTGGAGCAGCAGCACACGGAAGTTCGACGATACCACCAAGACCATCGACGGCATCGTGGTTGCTGACGGCTGCGTGCTGTTCGCCCAGACTGCGGATGGCAAGAGCATCGGCGGCAGACAGCCCCAGGCCGACTCCAAGTTCGAGACCTTTGATCTGCGCTCCCTGAAGACCTTCGAGAAGCCCATGATCTATGTGCTCAATAAGGCCGGCAACCGCATCGTGGCCGCCGTTGCCAACTACGGCAGCCGTCCCAACGGCTCTGTGGGCAACACCGTGTACGGCATGATCACCAAGGTCGTGGGTACCGCCGGTGTTGGTGAGGATAACGAGGTGTACACCGAGATCACCGTCACTTCCGGTGGCGAGGACCACACCCTCTACCTCCCCAAGAACGCTGACACTGCCACCAAGTATCGCGAAGAGGCTCTTGTCTACTTCGATCCTGTCAGCGACAACATCTACACTGAGCCTGAGGTCCATGTCATCCAGAAGATGAATGATGATCACCGAATCGTCACTGGCGTGTATGCTTCCGAGTTGCTGACCTCCGGCAGCGACCGTAGCTTCACCTTCTACACTGCGGTCAAGGGCAGTGCTGGCGACTATGAGGGCGATGGCCTGCCCACCACCTGGGCCCTGGCTAAGGATTGCCGTGTTGTCTATGTTGACAAGGATGGCAAGAAAGCTGGTAACGATAACGGCGGTGACGTTCCTGAGTTCAGCGGCACCTATGGCAAGACGAACGCAGTGGTCATCTATGACGCAGACAACAAGGAGATCCTCTCCATCATCGTGAACACCGATGGTAAGGATGCCGACTTCATGGCTGTTGATACCACTACTGCGAACGCCGGTGTGACTGCCACTATCGAGAGCGAGCTGGAGAAGAAGGGCGAGGTCGAGGTCACCACCATCAACTTCACTAACACCCCCGTTAAGGTTCCCGCTGGTGCGACCCTGACCGTTACCCAGAGCGCGACTATCACCAGTGTGGAGCAGATCACCCGCACCGTGACTCGTGCCGCGGAGGGTGCGACCACTCTGCCCAAGCCGGCTGTGGCCTTTAAGAGCACCGTAAACAGCGAGCTGCCCTATGGGTTCGGTAACCCCTCAGCGCTCCTGAGTGGTGCTGGCAAAAGCAATGAAGTTGCCATCTACTCCATTGATGTCACCGGAATTGTCACTGGCGCTACCAAGGAGAATGTAAAGGCCAAGGTGGGAGATGCCGCTGAAGGAAAAGGCGTGGATGCGACAATCGATGGACACGACTACTTCTATCTAATCGTAGGGAACAACCCGCAGGATGTGATCACCATCAAATTCGCTCTTAATGGCGATTGGAACGATACCTCCACTGAGGGCAACATCGTGACTATTACGGTGAAGAACCCCGGCTGGGGGACTCCTAAACCCTAAGTAAATTCCCCCTGCGAAAAAATCCCCCCAGGGCTTTGCCCTGGGGGGTCCTCCTTTTATCGGATAGCGATGTAGCGGTAGACGTACCCGGATACATTGGTGGCAGCGCGGTCCTGGTAGTAGATGTTGAAGCCGGAGCTGGTGATAGACAAGGCCGTCCCGTTGGAGGCAGTGCCCACGCTGACACCCGGCAGGGCCAGCCCGCCGTAGGTCTGGGAGCCGTTGGCGACTGCGCCATCGTAAGAGAGGAGCAGCACGGCCTTGGGCTGGAACCCCAAACTGATGGTCCGGCTGGCAGCGCCGCTGCCGGTGTAGGACCCCAGGACGGCCTGGGCCTTGGTATCGACCTTCGTCTCCAGGGCCGCCAAGGCGGCATCCACCGGGGCGGCATCTGCCTTGCTGGACTGGAGCGCGGCCAGGGCCGCGTTGGCGGCGGTGAGGCCGGACTGGTCCGCCTTGTTGCTCTGGAGCGCCGACAGTGCCGCCTCCACCTTGGCGTTATCCTCGTTGAAGTCGTTCATCATGATGCGGTCGGTGCTGTCCCACTGGGAGAGATGGAAGTTCGGTGTCTTTTTCATGCGTTCATCCTTCTTTCAAATTATTAACGGAAAGGCCGTTACACCATAGGCGGTGTAACGGCCTTTTGATGCACAGTCCCGTGCAACAGAAAAGCAAAAAAGAGTGCCTGCCGGTCGCCCGGCAGGCTGCTCTCATACGCTATGGCTCACTTCATGAAGGTACCGGCCTTGACCTGCTCCAGGTAGGCATTGTACTTGTCCTGGATCTCCTTGGGGACCAGGTCGCTGATCTTACCGGCGGAGAGGACGCCGTTGCCCATGGTGCCGTAGACTGCGCCGCCCTCGAAGGTCCCGTTCTCCACGCTCTCCATGCACATGGACACCAGGGAGGAGTTGTCGGTGACCTGGCTGCAAATGATGCACTCGTTCTGGCCCAGCAGGTCGGCGGGCTGGGCGATGTCGTAGACCTCCACCTTGCCGGCGGCGGTGTTGTGCTCATCGATGGCCTGCCGCGCGCCGGAGTCCACCGCGCCCGCGTCGCCGAAGAACACGTCCGCCCCCTGGTCCATCAGGGCCTTGGCGAACTCGATGCCCTTATCGGAGGCGTTGAAGTCGCCGGAGTACACCGGGTCGAGGACCGTCACGCTCTTGCCCTCCTGCTTGCCCACATACTCCGCGGACTCCTTGAACCCGGCGTACTTGCCCTGGGTGGTGTCCAGCTCGATGGCGCCGATGAAGGCCACCGTGTTGGTCTGGGTCATCAGCCCCGCCAGGATGCCGGCGGTCCAGCCGATCTCATGGGAGTCGGGGAACATGACCATCACGTTGCCGTTCTCCGCCTTCTCTGGCGTCCCCATGCTGCCGTTCAGCTGGGCAAAGACCACGTCGGGGTACTCCTTGGCCACCTCCAGGATGGCGTCTGTGTACTGGTTGCCGGGGGCGTAGACGATGTCGAAGCCCTGGTCGCAGTAGGAGGCGAAGGTGTCGTAGTAGGCGGACTGGGCGATGGCGTCGGCACACTCATACTGCCAGCCCCGCTCGGTGGCGGCGTCCACCATGGCGTTGTAGGTGACGGTGCCCCAGCTGCCGTCGGTGATGCTGGAGTCGGTGACCATGGCGATCCGGTAGACCTTGTCGCTGCCCTGGCCGTCATCCTTCTTATCGCCGCCGGGCTGCTTGCTGCTGTTGTCGCCGCCGCAGGCGGCCAGGGACAGGACCATCGCCAGGGCGAGGGCCAGGGCTGCTATTCTTTTCCTCATGTTCTTTTCCTCCAATCAAAGCATTGAGACGATGTCGTAGGTGGGAAGGTACATATGATGACCGCCGCGGCGGCTATCAACACATCACCGCTCCTCCTTGCGGTAGGGCTTGCCGGCGCCCTTGGGGCCGGCCTTCTTCGCACCGATCAGGGTCAGCACCGCCACCGTGGCGATGTAGGGGATCATCTGGAAGAACTGGTAGGGCATAGAGGAGCCGCTGATCTGGAGCCGGATCTGCAAAGCGTCGCAGAAGCCGAAGAACAGGCACGCCAGCAGCACCCCGCCGGCGCTCCACCGGCCAAAGATCACCGCTGCCAGGGCGATGAAGCCCCGCCCTGCCACGTTGCCGTCCACATAGGTGGTGGAGTAGCAGGTGGTCAGGTAGGCCCCTCCCATGCCCGCCAGGGCCCCGCAGATGATGCTGGCCACATACTTCACCCCGATCACGTTGATGCCCAGGGTGGCGGCGGCCTTGGGGTACTCGCCCACGGCCTTATAGTTGAGGCCGGACTTGGTCTTGTTGAAGTAGACCGCGGTGAACAGCACCAGGCCATAGGCCAGATAGACCATCAGCGTCTGGTCCAGCAGCAGCTCCACGAAGAAGTTGTCCGAGGTGATGCCCAGGGCGCTGGACAGGGTGGACATCAAGTTCACCTGGGCCAGGGAGGCCCCCGCGCCGAAGTAGACCCGGTAGATGAAGGAGGCCAGGGCCAGGGCGAAGATGTTGATGATCATGCCGTAGACCGTCTGCTCCGCGCAGAGGGTGATCGTGGCGTAGGCATAGATCATGTTCACCAGGATCCCCATCAGGGCCCCTAGGAACATCCCCGTCATGGGGCTGCCGCTGATGTAGCTGACCAGGAAGCCGGTGAGGGAACCGATGGCCGCCAGGCCCTCGATGCCGATATGGACCAGCCCGGCCCGCTGGGAGTACAGCTCCGCCAGGGCCAGGAAGATCAGGGGCGTGGCCATATGGACGCTGGCCAGGAGCAGGTTGGTCACGAAGGTCATATCCATTTACGCCGCCTCCTTTTTCATATGCAGCCGGGCCAGGGCCGTCTTGAAGGACGGCAGCTTCACCATCGCCAGCCCCGCCACGGTAAAGACGATGACCAGGGCCTGGATGATATCCGAGACGCTGGTGGGCACGCCGGTGGCCGTCTGCATGGCGGTGGAGCCCACCCGCAGGGCGGCGAAGAAGATGGCCACCGCCATGGTCGCCAAGGGGTGGAGCTGTCCGATCAGGGCCATGGCCACGCCGTCGAAGCCATAGCCGGAGGCGAAGCCGCTGATCAGGCGGTACTGGGTCCCCAGCAGCTCCGCGCTGCCCCCCAGGCCGGCGATGGCCCCGGAGACGATGAAGCTGAGGAGGATGTACTTCTTCACGGCGAAGCCATTGTACTCCGCCGTGGTCATGTTCAGTCCCACCGCCCGGAGCTGGAAGCCCATGGAGGTGTTGAACAGGAAGTAGTAGATGAGGGCCCCCACCACCAGGGCGATGAGGAAGCCGGTGGTGGCCCGGCCGAAGATGCGGGTGAGCCGGGTCTCGTCCGGCACCGCCGCCGTCTGGGGCACGGTGCCGTCCCGGAGCCAGTTGGTGTAGATGACGCTCATGAACAGGCTGGCCACATAGTTGAGCATGATGGAGATGATCATCTCGTTCTGCCCCCGGAACACTTTCAAAATGCCGGGGATCATGGCCCACAGGCCGCCGAACACCGCCCCGGCCAGGAGGCAGAGGAGGATGGCGGGCAGGCCCGTCAGGCCGGTCCGGGTGGCGATATAGCAGCAGATGATGGAACCCATCATGAACTGGCCCTCGCCCCCCAGGTTGAACACGCCGCAGCGGTAGGCGAAGCAGGCGCACAGGCTGGTGAAGATCAGGGGCGTGGCCCGGGACAGGGTGGTGCTGATGTTCCGGGCGGTGCCGAAGGCCCCGGTCCAAAGGGCCTGGAGGGCGGTGACAGGGCTGGCGCCCAGGATGGCGATGATGGCGCAGCCGATGACGAAGGCCATCATCACGGAGACCAAGGGGACCAGGACGCTGATCAGCTTGCCGCTGTGTTTCATCTGTCTCACCCTCCTTTACTTGCCGGCCATGGCCAGGCTGATCTGGTCGATGGGCGGCTCCTTGCCGGAGAACTCCCCCATGACCTGTCCCTCGAACATGACCACGATCCGGTCGGAGACTTCCAAGATCTCGTCGAAGTCGGCGGAGATCAGCAGCACGCCGCAGCCCCGGTCCCGGGCCTCGATCATCACGTCGTGGATGAAGCTGGCCGCGCCGATATCCAGCCCCCGGGTGGGGTGGACCGCCACCAGCAGGTCCGGCTGGCTCTCCATCTCCCGGGCCAGGATGATCTTCTGCTGGTTGCCGCCGGAGAGGTTCCGGGCCTCCTGGTCGATAGAGGCGCAGCGGATGTCATACTTTTTTTGGATCGCCAGGGCGTGGTCCCGGATGGCCTTTTTCTTTAGGAAGAAGCCCTTGGCGGCGGAGAAGCGGGGGTCCCCGGTGGCCTTCAGGACGATGTTGTCTTTGACGGACATATCTCCCACCAGGCCCATCTTGTTCCGGTCCTCCGGGATGTGGGACACGTTCTCCAGGATGAAGCCGTTGGGGGTGAACTGGGCCACGGTGGAGCCCTTCATGTCCACGCTGCCGGCGTCCGGGGCGATGACCCCGGTGACCACCTGGGCCAGCTGGCTCTGGCCGTTGCCGTCCACCCCGGCGATGCCCACCACCTCCCCCCGGCCCACGGTGAGGGTGACGCCGTTGAGGCCGTTGTGCTTGGAGGTCTTGTGGTAGTCCACCTCCCGGAGGGCGATGACCGGCTCGCCGGCCTGCTCCACCTTCACATACTGGGAGGGGACCAGCTCCCGGCCGATCATCAGGTCCGCCAGCTCCTCGCCGGTGGTGGCCTCCCGGTCCAGGGTGCGGATGGTCCGGCCGTCCCGCAGGATGGTGATCCGGTCGGAGATCCGCATGACCTCCCGCATCTTGTGGCTGATGAAGATGACGCTCTTGCCCTCCTCCTTCAGCTTGCCCATCATGCGGAACAGGCCCTCCACCTCCAGGTCCGTCAGCGCGGCGGAGGGCTCGTCCAGCACCAGCAGCTCCGCCCCCCGGTAGAGGGCCTTCAGGATCTCCACCCGCTGCTGGGCGCCTACGGCGATCTCGGTGACGGGTTTGTCCAGCTCCACATCCAGCCCGTAGCGCTCGCTCAGCTCTACGATCTCCTTTTTTCGGGCCTCCTTGTCGATGAAGATCCCCTTGGTGTTCTTATCGCCCAGGATGATGTTCTCAAAGACCGTCATGGCCTCCACCAGCATGAAGTGCTGATGGACCATGCCGATCCCCAGCCGCACCGCCTGGGCCGGGGAATCGATGCGCACCTTCTGTCCCCGGAGGTAGATGCTGCCCTCGGTGGGCTGATACAGGCCGAAGAGGACGTTCATCAGCGTGCTCTTCCCCGCGCCGTTCTCCCCCAGGAGGGTGTGGACCTCCCCCTTGCGGACCTCCAGGTCGATGTCCCGGTTGGCATACACATCCCCAAAGCGTTTGGTGATATGTTCCATTCGTAAAAGCTCTTCCATACTCTCCTCTCCCCATCCATCCGTTCCGCCGGCCCCGCCAGCAGGGATGTATTGGTATGATTATATAGGAATACCTGTCATCCTGTCAAGCAATAGTTTCCAATTTCTCCGCCGCCAGCCCAGTCGTTTTGACACCTTCCCGCCTAAAAAATGATTTTTTCTCTTTTCATTTTGGGAGAAGTCTGCTATAATAGGTATGGAATACGCGCGGATAAAAAAGTGCGCTCAGGAGAACGATAGTGAGGTGTTTGTGTCATGGAATTGGAAAATAGGGAGAGCCGCTACCGTTTCAAGGGCGGCCAGCGGGCTGTCCTGCTCTTTCTGGGGCTGCTGATGCTGTGCCTGACCGCCTTCAGCGTCTGGGGCGCCCTCCAGAGCGGGCAGCAGAAGAGCAGCATCGCCGGCGGCTCCGGCCGGTTCGATGCCTACCATGCCAGCGAGAGCCGGGCGTATCTGGACTTCATCATGCTCAGCGACAGCTTCACCGCCTCCCCCTACGGGAAGGACCAGGGGATGTTCGTCCTGTTCGACCCCTACGGCGGGATGTACCTGGCCTGCCTGCCGGCGGACGCGCCCTATACCTATGAGGACATCTATGACTATACTTTCGGCGTCACCGACGACCTGCCCGAGATCGCCCGGGTCACCGGCTATCCGGTGGCGATCGGGGAGGAGCTGCGGGACGCGGCCATCGACTACCTGAACGAGGTCTACTATGACGAGGCGTACCTGACCGCCGGGAACTTCTCCGAGGAGCTTGGCGACTACTATCTGGACACCGCCCACACCCCGGACCCCGGCACCGGGGCCCTGGTGTGGATCCTCCTGGCCGTGGCCAGCGCGGTCCTGGCCCTAGTGTTCTTCCTGCTCCAGGGCAAAAAAAAGCGCCCGGAGGGCGAGGCCACCCTGGGGCAGCGGATGAGCGGGAACTATTCGATCCAGCTGGGCCGGCGGGACGCCATGATGGACGCCGCCATCGACCTGTCCCGGCAGATCTCGTCACAGCCCCGGCCCTCTTCGGCGTCCACTGATCCCTCCTCGTCGATCCCCTCCTGGAGCGACAGGGGCCCGGATTGGGACTCCAGCGACAGCCCCAACGCCCCCCAGGGCCAGGACCCCTGGGATACCGGCAGCGGGAACGGCAGGGCCGGCAACACGGCGGCTGGGTCCTTAGGGGCCCTGCTGGGGGCCTTGGCCGGCGGCGTGCTGTGGGTGATCATCTACCAGCTGGGCTTTATCGCCGGTCTGGCCAGCCTGGCCAGCGTGACGCTGTCCCTGTCCCTCTACCAGAAGTTCTCCGGCAAGCTGGATAAGAAGGGGATCTTCCTCTCCGTGATCTTCTCCCTGGCGGCGATGGTGCTGGCCAATGTGATCGCCTATGTCCTCTCTATCTGCAGCGCCTGGGACTGGGAGGTCAGCCCCTTCACGGTCCTGCTACGCTTCGGTGAGATCATGTCCAGAGCGGGCGCCTGGGGCGGCTTTGCCGGCGACCTGGTGATCGGCATCCTGCTGGGGGCCTTCTCCACCTGGAGCGTGATCACCCAGTCCCTCCAGGATATCCGCCGCCACAAGCGGAACAGGCGCTGAGGGGCCCTATATAGAGGGCCAGGGGGGCATCTGACGCCCCCCTGGCCTCCCCCTTAGAGCAGCAGCAGGACCACCCCGTACACCGCCGCCGCGGCGCAGCCGAACACGATGACCGGCCCGGCCACGGTGAACATCTTGGCCGCCATGCCGGTGACCAGGCCCTCGCTCTTGAAGTCGATGGCGGGGGACACCACCGCGTTGGCGAAGCCGGTGACCGGCACCAGGGTGCCCGCACCGCCGAAGCGGGCGATCTTGTTGTAGAGGTTCAGCCCTGTCAGCAGGGCGCTGAGGGCGACCAGTACGATCGTGGTGGCGGTGGAGGCATCGTCCCGGTGGAGGCCCTGGGCCATAAACAGGTCCAGCAGCCCCTGCCCCACTACGCAGATGGCCCCGCCGATCAGGAAGGCCAGCAGCGTATCCTTCACGATGGGCGACTTCTTCGCTTTCTGGGCCACATAGTCCTGGTATTCCTGGTTGGTCATATTCATGGCGCATCACTCCTTCCGGGGTAGTATCTCCCCAGGAGGCGGGTCTATGCGCCGGACTTTATTTTGAGGAGGCCAAAGCGCCATGAAAAAAGAAAAACGGCCTTTGGGACTGTACCTTCACTTCCCCTTTTGCAGGAGCAAATGCATCTACTGTGATTTCTACTCCCTCACGGGCCGGGAGGCGGACATGGACCGCTACTGCCAGGCCCTGGCCGCCCACCTGACCGAGACCGCCCCCCACGCTGCCGGCCACCAGGTGGACACCGTCTACTTCGGCGGCGGCACCCCCAGCCTGCTGGGGGCCAAGCGGCTGGCGGGACTGGCCAAGGTCATCAAAAAGCAGTTCGATGTGGCGAAAGATGTAGAGTGGACCCTGGAGGCCAACCCGGAGAGCTGTCAGGATGTCGGGGAGCTCAAGCGCCTGCGGCGGGCCGGGTTCGACCGGATCTCCCTGGGGGTCCAGTCCGCCCGGGACAGCGAGCTGAAGGATCTGGGCCGCATCCACACCTTCCGCCAGGCGGTGGACGCCGTGGCGGCGGCCCGGAAGGCGGGGTTCAAAAATCTGTCCTTGGACCTGATGTACGGCCTGCCGGGGCAGAGCCTGGCCGGCTGGCGCTTCACGTTGGAGAAGGCCCTGGCCCTCCGGCCGGAGCATCTCTCCTGCTACGGCCTCACCCCGGTGGAGGAGACGCCCCTCTGGGGCCGGCGGGACGTGCTGCCCAATGACAAGGCCCAGTCAGCCCAGTACCTGGCGGCGGTGGAGCTGCTGGAGGCGGCGGGGTACGAGCAGTATGAGATCTCCAACTTCGCCAAGCCCGGCTTTGCCAGCCGGCACAACCGGAAATACTGGCGCTTGGAGGAGTATGCCGGCTTCGGCCCTGGGGCCCACAGCGACTTTGGCCATGTCCGCTACGCCTATGGCCGGGACTTAGACGGCTATATCAAAGGCGTGCTGGAGGGGGGGCTGACGGTGGAGGAGAGCCAGACCATCCCCCCGGAGCGGCGGGACACGGAGTATATCATGCTAGCCCTGCGGACCGCCGAGGGCATCGACGCCGCCGTGTTCTCCAACCGGTACCGTCAGCGGTTCGAGCCCCTGGCGAAGGAGCTGGCGCTGATGTCCAAGTCCGGCCTGGCGGTGGAGACCGTGCCCGGCCACTGGCGGCTGACCCCCAAGGGGTTCCTGGTGTCCAACGCGGTGATCAGCCGGCTGTGGGCCGTTATGGAGGAGGAGAAGCACCGCCGGGCGGAGGCCGCCGCCAGAGGGGACTACCGCATCATCCCCTAAGAGCCGCTGTCTATAGACGCAGAGCCGCCGCCCCGGCTGGGGCGGCGGCTCCTTTTGTTTATCGATCCGTCCTGCGGACGGCTCAGTTGTTCCGGTAGTAGTTGATGAGGCAGCCGTCGGCGATGATCTGGCGCTCATCGGGGGTCAGGTCGCCGGTGGAGACGGAGACCTTCTTCACGGTGCCATCGGGCTTCACCACATAGGCATCCATGGCCTTGGCCCCCTCCAGTACCGCCTTGCGGATACCGGGGACGAACACATAGTCCTCCAGGGCGAAGTCGGCGGCGTCCTCCACCAGCAGGGGGGTCATGCCCCAGTTGATGCAGTTGGAGCGGTAGCGCTTGGTGGCGTACTCCAGGGCCAGGTTGGCCGCGGCGCCCAGCACCCGCTGGCAGGAGGCGGCCTGCTCACGGGCGGAGCCGTCGCCGGGCTTGTTGGCGTAGATGGTGGAGCCGATAACGGTCTTGGCGGGATCCACGGCCACCACCTTCTCCAAGGCGGCGTAGACGGCCTTCACCTCGTCGGGCAGGTCCTTGCCGGCCTCCCGGTCCAGCTCCACGGCATGGACGGCCTTGGCCTTGCCCACATAGGCCGGGTCCTTCCGGGACAGAGCGAACTCCGCCAGACGGAGGGGATTGGACCGGTAGGAGGAGGTCTCGCCGGAGGGGATCAGCTCGTCAGTGGTGGTGACGGGGTCGGTGATGTAGGAGACCACCTTCAGCAGCAGGTCCTCGGAGAGGGCGGGCTGCTCGGGCCAATCCTTGATATTGGGGCCCATCTTCAGCTCGGCTTCCGGCTCGGGCTTGCCCCAGCCGTCGTAGACCCGCTTGTCATAGACGCTCTTGTCGAAGAAGTACACCGGTGTGCCGTACTGCACGTCCAGCTCGGTGGCGGCGGTGAGCCGGCCGCCGTTGATGGCGGTGGCGGCGATGGACCGGGCATCCATCAGGGCCACGCCGGCCATCTGGCCCTCGCCGGGCTTGGAGCCCTCCCGGTTGGGGAAGTTGCGGGTGGTGTGGCGGATGGAGAACTCGCCGTTGGCGGGGGTGTCGCCGGCGCCGAAGCAGGGGCCGCAGAAGCACTCCCGGACGATCGCGCCGGCGGCGGCGATATCGGTCAGGGCGCCGCTCTTCATCAACTGGAGGTAGGCGGGCATGGAGCCGGGGTAGACGCTCATGGTGAACGCGCCGTTGCCGCAGCTGCGGCCCCGGAGGATGTCCGCCACGGCGCAGAGGTTGTCGAAGGTGCCGCCGGAGCAGCCGGCCACCAGGCCCTGGTCCACCCAGATCTCTCCGCCCCGGACCTTGCTCACAAGATCCAGGGACGCGCCGGTGATCTGCTTGTTGGCAGCCGCCTGGCACTCGTGGAGGATATCGGCGGCGTTGGCCTTCAGCTCGGCGATGGTCATGGTGTTGCTGGGGTGCATGGGTAGGGCGATGGTGCATTCCACCTTGCTGAGGTCCACATAGACGCACCCGTCATAGTACGCCACATCGGCGGGCTTCAGCTCCTTGTAGGCCTCGGGCCGGCCGTGGAGGGCCAGGTAGTCCTTGGTGGCCTGGTCGGTGACCCAGATGGAGGACCAGCAGGTGGTCTCGGTGGTCATGACATCGATGCCGTTGCGGTACTCGATGGGCAGGCTGGCCACGCCGGGGCCCACGAACTCCATCACCTTGTTCTTCACATAGCCGTTCTTATACACCGCGCCGATGATGCTGAGGGCCACGTCCTGGGGGCCCACGCCGGTCTGGGGCTTGCCGTCCAGGTAGATGGCGATCACGCCGGGGCGGGCCACGTCATAGGTCCGGCCCACCAGCTGCTTGGCCAGCTCGCCGCCGCCCTCGCCCACGGCCAGGGTGCCCAGAGCGCCGTAGCGGGTGTGGCTGTCGGAGCCCAAGATCATCCGGCCGCAGCCGGCCATCATCTCCCGGTTGTAGCTGTGGATGACGGCCATATTGGTGGGGACATAGATGCCGCCGTACTTGTGGGCGGCGGAGAGGGCGAACATATGGTCGTCCTCGTTGATGGTGCCGCCCACGGCGCACAGGGAGTTGTGGCAGTTGGTCAGCACATAGGGCATGGGGAACTCCTTCATGCCGGAGGCCCGGGCGGTCTGGATGATGCCCACATAGGTGATATCATGGCTGGTCAGGCTGTCGAAGCGCATACGGAGGGCGTCCATGTCCTCCACGGTGTTGTGGGCCTGAAGGATGCTGTAGGCGATGGTGCCCTTGGCCCCCTCCGCCGGGGTGACGCTCCGCCCGCACAGGCCGGGCAGCGCCGCCGCGTCGGTCACGATCTCCTTGCCGTTTACGAGATAGATGCCGCTTTCATACAGTTTTACCATTGTGCTCGTCCCTTTCTGATTTTCATGATAGGATAAAATGAGAGGTTCGGATATCCGCCGCCCCTCCCCCGGTGGGGGGAGGGACGGCACAATGGGATCAGATCTGCATCACAGGATCATAGCCACGATCAGGTTGTAGACGGCGCAGCAGACCACGCTGATGGGCACCGCCACGAAGAGGAGACGGTTGAACAGGGTGTCCCGCTCCTCCTCCTTGCCGCAGGAGCCCAGGATCAGGCTGCCGCCGGAGGAGAAGGGGCTGATGGCGCTGCTCTGGGCGCCCAGGATGGTGCAGGCGAAGAGGACGGCGGGGTTCAGGCCGGTGGAGACCGCCAGGGCGGGGATCAGCGGGAACAGGGCCGGGCACACCACGCCGGTGGTGGAGCTGAAGAAGCTCATGAAGGCGCCTACCAGGCTGAAGGCGATGGGGATCAGGGCCTTGGGCACGTTGGAGCCGATCCAGGCGGACAGGGCATCGATGGTGCCGGCCTTCACGGCCACAGCGATCAGCATACCGGCGCCGGCGATCATCAGGATGGTGTTCCAGGGCACCTTGGCAATGACTTCCTTCTGGGGGGCCAGCTTCAGCAGCAGGGCGATCACGGTGAAGACCATGGCCACCAGGCCCACGTCGATCTTACCGCTGATGGAGGCGATGATCGCCACGTTGGGCAGGAACATCTTGAGCAGGGGGAAGATCAGGACCAGCAGCATCATGATGAGCATCAGGTTCAGAGTGGTGCGCTGCTTGGGATCGAAGGCATCGGGCTTCTTGAAGGTGACGCCCTTGCCGATCTCCCGGTTGGCCTTGATGGCGAAGCGGAAGATGGTGATCAGGATCAGGGAGAACACGATCGCCAGGGCAAAGACCTTCATCTCCTCGGAGAAGGTGTCGGGGGCGGTGAGGCTGGGCTCCGCCTCATAGGCGGTGTCCATCAGTCCCCGGAACACCACGCCCAGGGCGCCTGTGGGGAAGTTCCCTCCTGCCAGCGCGCCGCAGTTGATCGCTACCGCGCCGGTGAGCTTATCCATCTTGGACTCCTCGCAGATGGCCAGGGTGATGGGGGCCAGGAAGGCCAGGACGGTGAAGTAGGCCGCGCCCATGACGGAGAGGATCACCGCCACGAAGAACAGGGCGAAGGGCAGCAGGCCCGGGAAAGCCCGGCAGGCATACAGCAGGGAGGAGGACAGCTTCTCCAGGGTGCCGTTGGCCGCCGCGAAGTTGTAGAACAGAGACACGGCGATGATGACGAACATGGTGGAGGTGGGCCAGGAGGCGATCAGCTCCTTGGTCTTCAGCCCCATGCCGAAGCACCCGATCAGGTAGGCAAAGGCGATACAGAAGAAACCGGTATTGATCTTGGTCTTATAGCCCAGGACCACCGCCAGGGCGATCGATGCGATGATGATGACACTCAGCATATGTACTCTCCTTCTCTCTCTTCCCCGCTCACGCCAGGCCCAGCAGGCGGGAGGGGATGGTGCGGGTCATGTGGTAGACCTGCTCCTCGGGGATGCCGTGGTCCACCAGGTACTGCATATACATCTGCATGGCGATCTCCCAGTGGGGGTTCTCGGTCTGGCCGCCGTCGGTGTCCACCATGACGTGCTCATAGCCCACGGCCTTGATGACCTCCAGGTTGTCGGGCAGGTTGCTCTTGTACTTGCCGCCGCCCATGTTCTGGGCGAAGCAGCGCTCCAGGACCACGTCGTAATCCTTCACGATGCGCAGCTGGTCCTCCAGGCTCATGTCCACCACCCACCACTCGGGATGGGTGACCACGATGTTCTTCACACCGGCCTTCCGGGCGGCCTCCACCACGACGAAGGCCTCCTCCGGGGAGACGTGGGCGGTGCCCAGAACGGCGTTGTGGTCGTTGATCAGCTTGAAGATGTCCACCAGCTCCGGGACCACCTTGCCGTCTACCACCACATCCACCCCAGCGGCGGGGTCCTGCTTCATCTTGATCATGTGGTTCTTCGCGGAGGCGGTGGGCAGCCAGACCACCTTGGCCCCCAGCTTCAGGGCCACCTCTACGGCCTTGGGGTTGATGCCGCCGACTACCTTGTTCAGGGTGATGCTGCCGAACATGGTGAAGTCGTTGTCCCCGCCGTGGACGATCTGATTGTGCCGGTTGCAGAGATAGGCCCGGTCCATGGTGGTGCCCTGGTGGGTCTTGATGACGATGGCCCTGGCGCCGACCCGGATGCCGGCTTCCATCAGCTCCAGATCGTCATAGGCCCGCAGCCGCAGGTCGGGGTTGGTGTGGACGTGCATGTCGATAACGCCCTTCATAGAAACTTCGCTCATGATCTTTTGTCGCTCCCTTCCAAAAATCTGCACTGTTTTTTATGCAACCTAACAAACAAACGGATCATTGTGGGTTGCATTTCAGTGATTATTATTGTATAGTAGCAGTGTTACCCGTGGAAGTCGTGATTTCAAATGGGCGATATCGGAAAAACCGATAGCTGTGGGAGAAACTGTCTATGGATATGAAAGAATTGACCTATATCGTCACCGTGGCGGAGGAGGGGAGCATCTCCAGGGCGGCAGAGAAGCTGTTCATGGCCCAGTCCAGCCTGAGCCAGGCCCTGCGGGTCTATGAGGCGGAGCTGGGCACGCCCATCTTCGTCCGCACCTCCAAGGGCGTGCGCCCCACCACGGCGGGCGAGCGGTTCATCCAGCGCGCCCGGCAGATCCTCCAGCACTACCGGATGGCCCAGAACGAGGTGTGGGACATCGTGGGGCTCCAGGGGGGCCGGGTGGAGCTGGGGATCAGCACCTTCCGGGGCCGCAACCTGCTGCCGCCGGTGCTGCGGCGGTTCCGGGCCCTCTACCCCAACGTCCACATCAATATCACCGAACAGGACATCTTCGACCTGGAGGAGCTGGTCCAGGACGGCCTGCTGGACATCGCCATCGTGGACGCCTCCTCCGAGCGGGTGCGGGACAAGGACTTCCTCATGCGGGACGAGGTGCTGGTGGTGGCGGTGAAGGACCACCCGGTGATGCGCTACGCAAAGAGCTGCCCCGGCGATCCGGGGCAGCTCTGGGTGGACTTTGCGGACACCGCCGCCTTTGAATATATCCTGGGCCCGCCTACCGCCATGCTGGGGCGGATCGTCCGGCGGGAGTTCCAGCGGTGCGGCCTGGAGCCGGTGGGGCAGAACGCCCACATCTCCGCCGCCTTCGCCGCCGACATGGCCCGGGCCGGCCTGGGACTGACCCTGACCTACCGCTCCGGCCTGGTCAAGGATGACAACGTGGCCTACCTGCGCATCGGGACGGAAGGGGTCTATCTGGACCTGGCCCTGGCCTATCCCGTGGGGGAGTACCGTTCCACCGGGGCCCAGGCCCTGGGGAGGCTGTTCCAGGAGATGTACGGCACACTGCCGGCAAAGCGCTGATCAAGGCCGCCCGGTGAGGGCCCGGACCACCTCCCCGGCGGCCAGCAGGCCGGCGGCGGCGGGGACGAAGGCGGTGCTGCCGGGGACTGGCCGGCCATTGGCCTTCCGCTCCCCGCCGGCGGCGGACAGGGGCGGCTCCTTGGAATAGATGACCCGCAGATGCTCGATCCCCCGCCGCCTCAGCTCCCTGCGCATGATCCGGGCCAGAGGGCAGACGGAGGTCTGGGAGATATCCCCGATCTCCAGCGCCTCCGGGCGCAGCTTGTTCCCGGTGCCCATGGAGCTGATGATGGGCGTGCCGGCCTGGCGCGCCTGCTGGACCAGGGCCAGCTTGCCGGTCACCGTGTCGATAGCGTCTATGATATAGTCATAGCGAGCAAAGTCGAACTGCCCTGCTGTCTCCGGGCCATAAAAGACCGGATAGGCGTTCACGGCCGTGTCAGGGCTGCTGTCTGCGAGGCGGGCCTTGGCCGCCGCCGTCTTGTATTGGCCGATGGTGCTCTGGAGGGCGAAGAGCTGGCGGTTCAGGTTGCTGGGACTGACGGTATCGTGGTCGATCAGGTCCAAGGTCCCCACGCCGCTGCGGGCCAGGGCCTCCGCCGCGTAGCTCCCCACGCCCCCCAGGCCGAACACCGCCACCCTGGCCCGGCGCAGGGCCTCGATGCCCTCCTGGCCTAGGAGCAGGGCCGTCCGGGAAAAACGTTCCTCCATAGCCCCTCCTTACGGCTCCTTGGCCAGGTCCTGCCAAGCCAGATAGGGGCCGTAGGTCTCGGCGGACTTCACCGCATCCAGGATGGCGGCCTCCGCGGCCCGGGCGGCCAGGATGCCTACAGCGTCCCGAGCCGCGGCGACCTGGCCGGTGCACAGGGCGAACACCGTGTCGCCGTCCAGGGTGGTGTGGGCGGGACGGATGGTCCGGGCGATGGCGTTCTGCCCCTGCCCGGCCAATTTTGTGGCCTGGGCCTTGGTGAGGGCGGCGTTGGTCAGGACACAGCCGATGACCGTGTTGCCGCCCCGGCGGGCAAAGCCGTCCCGGAGGTCGTCATAGTGGGCCAGGATGGCCTCCTCGCTGCTGGAGAAGCTGCCGTCCGGGGCCCGGCCGCCGGCGATGACCTTCCCATCCTCCAGTACGTCCCCCACAGCGTTCACGGCAAACACGGCGGCGGCATAGAGCGCCCCCTGGCGGAAGGCCGCAGCGCCGATGCCCCCCTTCATGCCCCGTCCGCCGGCCTTGCCCACAGTGGCGCCGGTGCCCGCGCCGAAGTTACCGCTCTGGAAGGGACGACGGGCAAAGGCCTCCAGGCCGGCCCGATAGCCCCAGTCCTTGTCCGGGCGGATCTTGTGACTGCCGCAGCCAAGGTCGAACAGCACCGCGGCGCAGACGTTGGGCACCACCGTGACGCCTACGTCCCGGCCGATGCCCCGGCTCTCCAGCAGCTCCATCAGGCCGGCGGCGGCGTCCAGACCGAAGGCGCTGCCGCCGGTGAGGAGGATGGCGTGGACCACCTCCCGGTTGCAGAGGGGGCTCAGGGCATCGGTGTCCCGGGTGCCGGGGGAGCCGCCCCGGACGTCCACCCCGCAGACAGCCCCCTGGGGGGCCAGGATGGAGGTACAGCCGGTCATGGCATCGTAGTCCTGGACCTGGCCGATGCAGAACTCCTGCAATGTGTCGATGGAGAAACGCTCCATTATGCCAACTCCTCTCTGACGGCGGATAGGATCGTATCCAGGTCCGCCAGCGCGCCCCGGCCCACGTCGCCGCAGGCCAGCCGGGCCTCTCGGGGCTCCACGAAGCGATAGCCCAGCTCCCGGAGGGTGCGGATGTTCCGCTGGGTGATCGGGTTCTCGTACATAGCCGTGTTCATGGCGGGGCAGACGAGGATGGGCGTATCCCGCACCGCCAGCAGGGTGGTGGTGAGCATATCGTCGGCGATGCCGGCGGCGGCCTTGGCGATGAAGTTGGCCGTCGCCGGGGCGATCAGGGCCAGGTCGGCCTGCTTGGCCAGGGAGATATGCTCCACCTCGGGGACATAGTTCTCGAACATATCCGTCACCGCCTTGTTGCCGGTGATGGTCTGGAAGGTCAGAGGGGCGATGAACTGGACGGCAGCCTTGGTCAGGATCGTATGGACGCTGTGGCCCTCCTTGCCCAGCCGACTGGCCAGGTCCACCGCTTTGTAGGCCGCGATGCTGCCGGTCACGCCTAATAGGATATGCTTCATGTACGCGTTCTCCTTTCCTTGACCGCCGCCGCGATGCCCGCCGCGATGGCCTGCTTCGTGGGATAGCTGGACACCTGGCCGTCCGCACGGAGCAGGTAGCCCAGATGGTTGTCCCCTTCGATCTGGGTGCTGTCGTTAGCCAGGACGAAGTCGCAGCGGTTTTTTTGCAGCAGGGCCTTGGCTACGCCCATCAGCTCCTCATGGGAGACGCCGCTGAGCAGCTTAAAGCCCACCAGGACCGCGTTGGGGGCCAAGTCCCGGAGCAGGGGGAGGATCTTGGGCGTTTTCTCCAGCAGTACCAGGGGGTGGTCCAGCTGGGAGCTGATCTTCCCGGCTCTGGCGCCGGCGGCGCGGGACAGCGCCTCCAGCAGCGCCTCCGGGAGGGGACGGTCCTCCGCCAGCAGGGGCTGGAGGGCGGCCGCCAGGGCGTCTACCGTGCAGACGCCCTGGGGCCGGTAGTCGCTGACGGCCATGCTGTGGATGATGGCATCGATCGTATGGTGTTGCAGGAGGGCCGTCATGGCCTCCAGGACGCCGGTCGTACTGCGGGCCGTCTGGATCTCGATGCCCTGGGCCTGGGGACGGACGGCCCGAGGGTCGCAGAGGTAGTAGACTTGGTCCCCCTGTTCCGCGAAGGCCTCCGCGATCAAACTGCCCAGCCGGCCGGTGCCGGTGTTGGTGATGCTCCGCACGTTATCCACCGGCTCGGAGGTCCCGCCGGCTGTGATCAATATATTCATATCCTGCCGCCCTTTCACAGCGTTTTTTCTTACGTTTCGTTTTGATCGTCTTGATCGGTATAGGGATATAGTAGCATGGTACAAAGCCGCTGTCAAATGTTCTGGGTGTTGATAGAGGCTGGACTTTTCGTGCATATCCTGCCCATCCATTGTTGACTTTACTTCGCCGTCTACCATCCCGGTCTACCAAAATGTCTACCAAGTCAAAAGTCCTGTATCCCCTGGGGCGCAAGGGATACAGGACTTCCTTTTTCTGTAAGATGGGCGTTTTTTGGCCTCTCCGTCTACCAAGATGTCTACCAAACCCCACCCCCCGAACCCCGCTATCCCCGATGCCCCAGGGGTTTGCGGGCTGGGTACTGTTTCCATGTAAGGGGCGATAATGCGCCGCTTTGATTGAATATTTCGGACGTGTTTCCAGCGGATACTTCATCAAATCGGGTCGATATCGAACTTTTCCGTCAAGATGGAAAAATCAAACAAGGAGGACCCAAACGTATGAGAAATCTGAAAAAGATTCTCAGCCTGGCGTTGGCTCTGGTCATGGTGATGAGCCTTTTGACCGTTGCTGGCGCCAAGGACTTCAACGACGCGGATCAGATCGAGCACACCGAAGCCGTTGATGTCATGTCGTCCCTTGGCATCATCAATGGTAAGGGACAGAACCTCTTCGACCCCCAGGGCAAGGTGACCCGTGCCGAGATGGCCAAGATGATCACCTACATCTCCCTTGGTAATGTCGAGCCCACCGCCTTCCTGGGCACCACCACCAACCTGACCGATATCAACGGTCACTGGGGCGAGGCGTACATCAAGTACTGCTACTCCCAGGGCATCATCGCTGGCCGGGGCAACGGCATCTTCGCCCCTGACGCCAACGTGACCGCTACTGAGGCCGCCCGTATGCTCCTGGTCGCCATCGGCTACAACGCCAACGTCCAGGTGTACACCGGTCCCCAGTGGGCCATCAACGTGGTCCGTGACGCTCAGATCTCCAAGCTGTATGACCATGTCTCCGTGGTCTCCGAGGAGCTGCTGAGCCGTGACAAGGCCGCTCAGATGATGTACAACGCTCTGAACGCCAAGACCATCCAGAAGATCTCCTCCGTGGACCGTGACACCGGTGCTATCACCGACCGTTACGAGCCCGTTGGTGAGACCCTGCTGGCCAAGAGCTTCGACGGCCAGGTCTGGCTGGGCAGCTTCGAGGGCAACTGGTACACCGGCGCCGCCAACGCTCTGAAGGGTGAGATCACCGTGAAGGGCGACTTGGAGGATGCTGAGGACTATGAGCCCACCACGCCCGCCCACTTCCCCGCTGATTTTAATATCAAGTACATCGGCGAGCAGGTCAAGGTCATCTTCAAGGATGGCACCGCCGGCACCAAGGGCCAGCCTGACAAGAACGATACCATCTATGGTGTGTTCGTGACCGGTGCGACCAACGTTGTCAACGATATCCGCGGCAACGTGAAGGATGAAAAGACCACCAACGCCCGCATCAACATCAATGGCACCAAGTATGATCTGGATACCTCTGTTGATGTTTACACCAACTACTTTGAGGATCCCGTCACCTATTCTGGCAGCCAGCTGAAGGGCAATAGCACCACCAACAGCGCTCTGACCACCGCTCTGAAAGCTAAGACCGGCGACCCCATCAAAGTGGTCGTGGACGCTGACAATGGCAAGGTCAACAAGATCTACATCACCGAGTACCGTCTGGCCGCTGTGACCGCCGTCACCAGCGACAAGATCACTCTGAACAACAACGTCGGCACTCTGGATATCGCTGATCACGATGTCTATGACGGCGCTGCCCGTGGCGATGTGGCCGTTGTCGCTACCCTGTATGACAAGGTGGGCGAGGACAAGTCCTTCACCACCGTGGCCCAGGCCGAAGTCATCACCGGCACTATGAGCGGCTTTAAGGGCACCGAGAGCGTGACCGTGGACGGCACCACCTATAAGATCCATGGCGACACCCTGATGCTCAGCGCTATCCCCGACAAGGACGTGACCCGCAAGTTCGTTGACGATGATATCCGCGAGACCTTCGACCTGTACATGGTCAACGGTTATGTTGGCGCCGCCGTCATGACTTCCGAGGGTGCGAACAACTACTCCGTCGTGATCGGCATCAAGGACAACAGCCAGATCGATGACACCTTTGATGCCCTCCAGCTCCAGGTCATGGGCGCTGATGGCACAAAGACCGTCATCACCCCCAGCGACAGCAGCAAGAAAGCCAATGGTACGAAGGCTACCTCCAATAACGACTTCCAGCTGGGCGATATCGTTGTTTGGAGCGGTGACAAGAACGACGCCGATGTTACCGTTAAGGCTGAGTACAAGTCCGCCAGCGGCCAGGGTTATATCGGCAGCGCACAGTATCTCAAGGATACCAAGACCTTCAATGGCGAGCGGGTATCTGACAACTGCGTCCTGTTCGTAGAGACTACTGCCACCGACATCACCACCAATTCTCACAAGACCGCTCCTGGCGCAGAGTTCAAGGCTTACAGCGCCCTGACTCTGGATGACACACCGGCGGCTGCCGCCACCTATGTGAAAGACAGCAACAACCGGGTCGTGGCCATCTTCCTGAAGGCCGGTCAGGCCATCAAGGGCAGCAGCGGCGCTACCGTCTATGCCGTTGTCAGCAATATCGGCGACCGCGTGCGCCTGAGCGATGACAAGTGGTATTATCAGGTGACTGCTCAGGCCAACGGCGAGACCTATACGCTCTACGTTGACAGCCTGTCCACCATCGGCACTTCTAAGGGTGCGCTGATCTCCTTCGAGCCCGCCTCTGACGAGATCTACACCACCAGCAATATGCCCACCAAGTACGTTTCTGGCTACAGCAGCGGTAACATCGCTGAGATGACAGTGTGGGTCGATGACCATGACGCGAACCGCGGGACCTTGACCTACTACGGCGGCGATGCTGCTGGCTTCGTCAGCAAGGGCGCCAATGGCTATGAGGGCCAAGGCAACACCAAGACCCTCCAGCTGGATGACGACTGCAAGATCGTCTACGTTGACTATGACGCCAAGACCTCCAAGGCCGAGGGCTCTATCAGCCAGTTCAGCAACGCTACTGGTTACAAGAACGCCAGCATCCTCGTAGAGACCGTTGGCGGCAAGTCCAAGATCATTGCTATCTTCGTTGAGACCTCCGACAAGTCCGACATGTGGACCACCTCTGGTTCCAGTGTTGCTGCGACTAAGACGGATATCGACACTGTGAGCGCTCCCGTGAGCCTGCCCACTACCAGCACCGCCGCTGCTCCCAGCACGATCACGCTCCCCAGCAATGTTGGCAGCGTGTCCAGCGACAGCAGCAATAAGATCTATGATGGTACGACCGAGCTGTTCGATATCGGCACCATCAAGGGCCAGTTCAGCGACAACGTTTCCACTAAGTTCTCTGTTGCCGAGATCGCTATCCCCAGTAATGCCACTTCCCGTAACATCCAGGTGACTCGGTATGCTACCAGTGCCGCTCTGGTCAGCGGTACAGGCCACATTTATCAGAGTGCGCTGGGCACTATCGCGGCGAACGCCAGTGAGACCGTGGCTTTGATTCTGGGCGATAAGCAGTGCGCTTACTTCGACATCCAGGTCGGCGCTAACCATTACTACTACGCCTGGGAGCCTGTCACTCCTCCGGCATCCCAGGATCCTACCGCTGATGTGGCCCTGGCTTTGACCACCCCTACTCCCGATGCCAGTAACACCATCACTGGCGGCGGTGCTACCAAGACCGTTACTGTGAATGTTGCGAACGCTACTTCCAGTGTGGTCATCACTGGTACCAAGACCGCAGCCCAGACCGTTGCGGTTGATGGGACTAACAAGACAGATGTCACTGCTGGCGGCACTGATACCGCTCCTACCTACACGGTCGATACCAGTGCTATTGCTTCTGCTGGCGGCTCTAAGACCTTTACCCTGAAGGTCAGCGAGAACGGCAAAACTGATATCACCTACACCGTTACTGTGACCGTCGCAATTCCTGCCACCGCTGATGTAGACCTGGCTTTGACCACTCCTACTCCCGATGCCAGTAACACCATCACTGGCGGCGGTGCTACCAAGACTGTTACTGTGAGTGTTGCGAACGCTACTTCCAGTGTGGTCATCACTGGTACCAAGACCGCAGCCCAGACCGTTGCGGTTGATGGGACTAACAAGACAGATGTCACTGCTGGCGGCACTGATACCGCTCCTACCTACACGGTCGATACCAGTGCCATTGCTTCTGCTGGCGGCTCTAAGACCTTTACCCTGAAGGTCAGTGAGAACGGCAAGAGCGACATCACCTATACTGTCACCGTGACAGTTGCTAACTAACCACCTCCCTTTAGCACAACATGGGCCCCCCGGAGATCCGGGGGGCCCTCCTTTATGTCCAGGTATCAGGCAAAAGCAACATAACGGTAACGATAGTTGGTATAATTGGCGCAGATGTAGGGATTTTGGGAGCAGTAGACCCGGAACCCGCCATCGACGATCTCAACGACCGGATACTCCGGGCTGACATCGGCGGGGTGTCCGGCAACGGCAAGGCCGCCGTAGTAGGCCGCGCCCTCGTGGGTCACGCCGTCCCAGCGGGTGACCAGCACCGCCTTGGGGGTGAAGCCCAGGGAGATCGTGCGGGTAGCGGTCGCGCCAAGGTCGCTGTCGCCAGTGTACGCCCCGGCGGACATGATCGTCCGGGCGTCGACCTGGGTCTGGAGGGAGTTGGTGGTGGACTTGTCCGCTTTGGCGTTGAGCTGGGTCTGCAAGGAGGTCGTGACCGTCTTGTCCGCCTTGCCGCTGGAGAGGCTGGCTAGGGCGTTGTCGTGGGCGGTGAGGGCGGCTTCGACCTTGGCGTTGTCGCTGTTGAAGTCCTCCATCACGATGCGGTCGGACTTCTCCCACTGGGAGAGCTGGTACTTCTTCGTCTTTTTCATGCGTTCTTCCTTCTTTCTAATAGTTAACGGAAAGACCGTTACACCATAGGCGGTGTAACGGCCTTTTGATGCACAGTCCCGTGCAACAGAAAAACGCGGTACGGCGGTCAGTTTGGTATCCATTTTCCTTTCTATGATATTGACAACCCCCATCGATTCGGCTAAAATGATGCACTGTAGAACGATCCCAATTTTATCGATATAGTAGGAGAGGAACAGCTATGGCACAGGACAAACGGCAGGTGGAGGCCATCACCCCCCGGGACGTGGACTTCGCCCAGTGGTACACAGACGTCTGCAAGAAAGCGGAGCTGATCGACTATTCCAGCATCAAGGGGATGTTCATCTACCGCCCCTATGGCTACGCCATCTGGGAGAACATCCAGCACCTGATGGACGCGGAGTTCAAGAAGACCGGACATGAGAACGTCTATCTCCCCATGCTCATCCCCGAGTCCCTGCTCCAGAAGGAGAAGGACCATGTGGAGGGCTTCGCTCCGGAGTGCGCCTGGGTCACCATGGGGGGCAGCGAGAAACTGGAGGAGCGCTACTGCATCCGCCCCACCAGCGAGACCCTGTTCTGCGAACACTACAAGAACGTGATCCAGTCCTGGCGGGACCTGCCCAAGCTCTATAACCAGTGGTGCAGCGTCCTCCGCTGGGAGAAGACCAGCCGGCCCTTCCTCCGTCACCGGGAGTTCCTTTGGCAGGAGGGCCACACCATGCACGCCACCGCCGAAGAGGCTATGGAGGAGACTTTGCGGATGCTCAACGTCTACGCCGACTTCTGCGAGAACGTGCTGGCCATGCCCGTCACACGGGGCATCAAGACCGACAAGGAGAAGTTCAACGGCGCGGAGCAGACCTACTGCGTGGAGTGCATGATGCACGACAAGAAGGCCCTCCAGGCCGGCACCAGCCACTATTTCGGCGACGGCTTCACCCGCGCCTTCGACATCACCTTCGCCGACAAGGACAACGGCCGCAGCTACCCCCATCAGACCAGCTGGGGCGTCTCCACCCGGCTCATCGGCGGCATCATCATGACCCACGGTGACGACAACGGCCTGGTCCTACCCCCCCGTATCGCGCCTATCCAGGCCATCGTCCTGCCCATCGCCCAGCACAAGCCCGGCGTGATCGACGCCGCCCAGGCCCTGCTGGACCGGCTCCAGGCCGCGGGGATCCGGGCCAAGATGGACGCCAGCGACAACTCCCCCGGCTGGAAGTTCGCCGAGTACGAGATGCGGGGCGTGCCCGTCCGGGTGGAGATCGGTCCCAAGGACATGGAGAAGGGCCAGTGCTGCCTGGCCCGCCGGGACACCGGGGAGAAGACCTTCGTCCCCCTGGAGAAGCTGGAGGAGGCCGTGGCGGCTCTGCTGGACGCCATCCACGACAATATGTTCGCCATGGCCAGGAAGAACCTGGAGGACAACACCTTCCAGGCGGAGACATGGGAGGAGGTCAAGGCCCTGCTGGAGAAGAACGGCGGCGGCTTTGTCAAGACCAAGTGGTGCGGCAGCGAGGCCTGCGAGGTCGCCATGAAGGAGAAGGTGGGCGTCACCTCCAGGTGTATGCCCCTGATCCAGACCAGGAACTTGGGCAGATGCCCCATCTGCGGCGAGGTATGCGGCACCGACATCATCTGGGGCGTGGCCTATTGACCCGCTCTTCCCCCCAAAACGAGGCCCGGACGCTCTGTCCGGGCCTTGCGGCGTCTTGTGGCGCCGGCTCGTCTGGCAAAAAACCAGTGGACGCCGCTGCAATAGTGTGGTAGAATAAAGTGAAGGAAGGTGAGGCTGGTGGAGATCCTGGATATAGAAACAACGATCGCCCAGGGCCTGCGGGTCACAGACGACAGCGCGGGCTATGACGCCGCCCAAGTACCGGGAGAACACCATCACCCGGTATCGCCTGGTGGAGGAGCATCTGGTGGGCGAGGCCGTGGAGCCGGTCGAGAACTACGACCTGCTGTCTGTTATCGTGCTGTGCTTAGGCGATGCGGATGAGGAAAACTATGGTGGTATCCTGCGGATGCTGGACGTACTGCTCTCCCACGAGACCAGCGAGGCGGAGAAACGAAAGATCTTGCAGGATGAATACGATATCCAAATGACGCAGACGATGGAAGAGGAGGTGTCGGTCATGTGTAACTTGAGCAAAGGCGTAAGAGAAAAGGGAATCGCCGAAGGTATGGCGAAAGGCATGGCAGAGGGCCTCCTGCTGTCCATCAAGAGCCTTGTGAAAAACATGGGCTTATCTATCGAACAGGCCATGTCTGTGCTGGAGATCCCGGAGGGGGAGCGGCAGAAGTATCTGGACCTGCTGGAAAAGTGATAGCATCAAAAGAAGCCAGGGACGAACGCAGCTCGTCCCTGGCTTTTTCTGCGAATGGGGACTTGACAATAGCACGACAACGTGTTATATTTTTAATGTCAAACAACTTGTCATACATCAAGGAGGGATGCGCCATGGCACAGCAGTTGTCGGATACTGAGCTGGAGATCATGAAGATCGTATGGGGGGACCCGTCGGAGGTGACGCTGTTCTCCTATATCATGGACGCTCTGGCGGCCAAGGGCAGGCCGTGTCAAAAGAACACCCTGATCGTTCTCCTGTCACGGCTGATGAACAAGGGCTTTTTGCGCGCCAAAAAGATCGGACGCCGCAACGAGTATATGGCCCTTGTCTCCGAATCGGCGTATCAGACAGCGCAGACGAAGGACTTCCTGGATAAGCTCTACGAGGGCAGCGCAAAGGGGCTGGTCGCCGGTCTGATCGCGGGCGACCTGCTGACGGACGAGGAGTATGCGGAATTGAAAAAGCTGCTGGAGAAAGGGAAAGAGGGGCTATGAACACAGTCTTCAAGGTCTTTTTGTCGATGTCCTTCTCCGGCGGACTGCTCATACTGGTCCTGCTCTTGGGAAAGCGGGTCTGGGCGGGCAAGCTCAGCCGGCAATGGCAGTATTATATCTGGCTCGCCGTTATCCTGCGGCTGCTGCTCCCCTTTGGACCGGAGACGAGCCTGCTGGGCAGGACCTATCAGATGGCCGGGCAGGCGGCCGTCCAGGCCACGCCTCCGCCGCAGCTCTCCCCGGTCATACCGGAGGCCGGCCCTGTCCCTGCTGCCGGACTGGAGCAAGTCCAGGGGAACGCAGGCCGTCCGGCAGACGATCTAACGGAGGCCCGCCCCCTCCCAGGCATCATAGCGCCGCTGATCGAGCATATCTGGCTGCTCTGGCTGGCGGTGGCGCTGGGGCTGCTGATACGGAAGGTGTCGATCTATCAGGGCTTTATGCGGTATCTCAGGGCCAGTGCGGTCCCGGTCTCGGACACCGGACTGCTGGACCAGCTCTCCCGGCTTGCGGCACAGGCCGGCGTCAAAGAGCCGGTGGAGCTATGGGTCGATTCGCTGGTCTCTTCGCCGCTGCTGACTGGCTTTTTTCGTCCATGTATCGTGCTGCCCCGTGTGGATATCCCCGACAAGGAGCTTCGCTTCATCCTTCTGCATGAGCTGACCCACTACAAGCGGCGGGATATGTTCTATAAGTGGCTGGTACAGATCACGGTCTGCCTGCATTGGTTCGATCCGCTGGTGTATCGGATGGCCCGTGAGATCGACAAAGCCTGCGAGTTCTCTTGTGATGAGGCGGTCCTTGCGAAAATAGGGAGCAGCAGCGCGCAGGACTATGGGCAGACCCTGCTCAACGCGATGGCGGCGGTGGGGAGATACAAGGGGGAGCTGGGAGCGGTCCCTTTGAGTGAAAATAAGCAGCTATTGAAGGAAAGGTTAGGTGCGATCATGGACTTTCAGAAAAAGCCGGGCGCGACCCGGCTCTTGACGGGGGCGCTGACGCTGTGTGTGGTGCTGGGGGCTGTTTTTGTGGGCATCTATCCCACCGCCGCGGCGTTGGACCGGATGATCGATCGTCCTCCGGCTGTTGGGTGCAAGGAGCCTGTGCCGGTGAAGGCAGACGCTTGGGGCGGGGACGCTCTTTCCCAAGCAGAGCGGGACAAGGGATTTGATGAGCTGGAAGAACAGCAGGAAAAAGAGTGGGCGGAAGCCCAGGCGGCGCAATACCGGGCGGCAGGCATCGTGATGGACAGCAAGCGCTATTTCTATCAAGGCCAGCGTGTTGGCATCTTTCTGGATATCCGGGCTAACGGGTCCTTCTATACGCTGGATATAGACCCGGAGGGCACGGTCGATATCAGGGTCCTCCGTGATGCGGACAACAAGATCACAGGCGTCACCTATCTGACCGAGACGGAGGCGGCGGCACTGCTGGAAGATCTGCGCGGTGACACGGACGAGGAGGACTGGGAGGCGGATGGATCGATATCCATCCCGATCGATCTGAAAAGGATACCCGCCGGAGAGCTGGTCCCCTTAGGGGAGCATACGCTGTCCGATGGAGACCAGATCTGGTATGACCTCACCGCGGAGACTGGTGAAGGGATGAAGGTCTTTTTCGCAAAGGATGGGCAGAAGGACCCGGTCTATTGGTCCGTGCATAACTCGCGGCAGCAGGGGGAGCCGCTGCGGTGCGCCGCGGAGTTCACCGTTGGGCCCCCGGCAGGGCCTGGGACCTATGAGCTGTTCCTCCAGGCCCCAGAGGGCGCTCTGGGAAACGTGAGGGGCAGCATCTCGATCGTGCCGGCGGCAAAAGCGCCGTGATGATAAAAGGGATATAAGAATATAAGACCGCCAGGGACAGTTCATCCGTGTCCCTGGCGGTCTTATCACGATATATCCTCTGCCTTATAAGTAGATCTCGAAGGTATCGCTCTGCCATGCGGTGGTCACTTCCTCCGCCAGTGGGGCGTCCAGGAGCAGGACCGTATACAAACAGTCGCAGTACATAGAATCTGCAAGCACGATCACACGCTCTCCATAGGGGGCTATGATCTGATCGATCGCCGCCAGCGACCGTTTGAAAGTATCATAGCCGCTACAGTCTGTGTAGATCTTCTCCTGGCCGATGACTGCAAAGACCGCAGGCTGATCAGGGACCTTGGCCTTAAAAAAGTCGGTCAGCGCTTGGGTCAGATCGTCCTCATACCCGCCCACCTGGATGCCGTACCCCTTAGCACACATAAAAGCGGCGCAAAAGCACTCGGTGTCCAGGAGGTCTTTGCTGGAAAAGTCCAAAAACTCGTCCAGCTCTTCGATAAACAACATATCACGGACGATCGATCGGTTTTTCTCATAGAACGCGGAGAGATCCCTATCCTCCAGCAGCCGCACCGCGTTTTGCAGCTCCTCCTTTTCTTCGAGCGACAGCAGCCGTTCGGCTAAGTCAACGACATCCATCTTGCATACCTCCGATCGAATACGCATAGAGCAGCGCTCCCCTTGCGGCGGGGCTGCTCCCAAAGTATAGCACACCGCCGCGGGCAAATCAACCGGTATATCCCGCATACGTCCGGCGGAGGGGGCGATTCGGGCGGCGATATCCCGAATACCACTTGATAATTTCCCATAAAGATGATACACTGTGATCACTTCTGCAAGGGAGAAGGCACCCATATAGAGGGGACAGCGGGGAGGATAGGCATGTCGATCTTTGATCGTTTTGTTTCAAAAGAAACGGGCGGACAAAAAAGAAAAACTGTTTTCCCTGCTTCTACCAGGCAGAGGTTCTCGGAGCTGAACGAGGCCGCCATCGAGGCGAAGGAGCAGTATCCAGAGGACGGCCCGATCATAGATGATCTCGTATGGGCTATGAAGGAGGCGTGTCAGGCGCGGTACAAGCAGGCGATGGACGGCGATATGAGCCCTATGAAGGCAGAGGCCCGGTTCTTCCTGTCCAAGGACCGGCTGACAGCCTATGCCTGCCTGCTGCCGCCGGAGTATGACGGGGACGGGCTCTCACTGGAGGAATTCCTGGGGGATCTGCACTACGAGGGCATCGTCTACGGTGTGCTGAAGGAGGAGATCCCATCCAAATTCGCCCGGGGCTATCTCCACTTCTTCCCGGTGGCCCGGGGGACGCCGCCCCAGCCGGGGGAGGACGGCAAGGTGGTCGAGCTCTTCCGGCGGCGCGGCCATATGCGCCTGGAGGTCCAGAACGGCAGCCAGGTGGAGTTCGGAGAGGCGGACCAGCTCCAGCCCATCCGAAAGGGGACCGTGATCTGCCTGATCCAGCCCCCCCGGCCAGGGACGGACGGCATGGACGTGACGGGGCTGCCGCTCCCCTGTCCTCCGGTGGTCAGCGCCTATGTGCCCCAGGGAAAGAACATCTCCGTCGACAGGAACGGCCAGGCCCTCACCGCCGGCGTGGACGGGCTCCTATACATGGAGGACGAGCGCTTCTGCATCCAGGAGCATCAGATCATCGAGGGGGACCTGGACAACTTCCAGGGGACCTTCCAGATCGCGGGCGACCTCTACATCGGCGGGAACGTGGACGGCGGGGTCCATGTGAAGGCCTCCGGCGACATCGTGATCAACGGGAAGGTGGGGCGGGCCCAGGTGACCTCCACCAGCGGGACCATCCGGGTGCAGCAAGGCGTCTATGGCGTCAAGGACCAGACCCTTCTGACCGCGGCCAGCCAGGTCCAGTCCCCGGTGATGGAGTGGGCGGAGATCGAGGCCGGGACCAGCGTGATCGCGGAGACGATCTCCAACTGTGTCATCTATTGCAGCGGCACGGTCTACGCCATGACAGGCCGCGGACTGATCGTGAACAGCCAGATCCACGCAGCCAACAGTATCCTGTGCCTGCGGGTCGGCAACTTGGCCGGCGGCCGCAGCCGGTTCTCCGTGGGCTATCCGCCCCGCATCCTGGAGACCAGGGAGCAAATCAAGGCGGATCTGGCAATGGCCCGGTCCACCGTCGAGCGGCTTTGGCCCCCGATCACCGAGCTGCGGAAAAAGGGCTCCCGAATCTCCGACCGGGAGAAGGTGCTGCTGGAGCAGCTGGTCCAGCAGCGCGATCTCTACCTCAAACGGCAGGAGGAGCTGAACGAGGAGCTGCGGACCGTGAACAGGACCCTGGATAAAAAAAGCAAGGGCCGGATCCGGTGCGAGAAGCTCTACCCCTTCCTGGAGGTCCAGATCGGCAGGCTGACGGAGGAGATCGTCTCCATCGAGGAGAAGTGCAATATCCGTGTGGAAGAGGACAGCATCCACCTCACCTGAGGCTTTTTCTCTGGAAAGCGCCCTTTACAGGGGTGGAAAGATAGTGTATAATAGGTCCATCATATATCCCCTCCCCGGGGAGGTCAGGACGACAGGAGAGCGCCAATGGATAAAATATTGATCATCGACGACAGCCGGATACAGGCCGCCAGCCTGCAGGCGATCTTAGAGCCGGACTACGAAGTCACCCTCAGCTACACCGGCAACGACGGATTCCAGCAGGCCGCCACAGGGGCCTATTCCCTGATCCTGCTGGATGTCATCATGCCCAATATGGACGGCTTCACCCTCCTCCAGACCCTCCAGGAGACGGCGCTGACCAAGTATATCCCGGTGATCCTGATCACCAGCCTCTCCGGCACCCGCCACGAGGAACGAGGGCTGACCATGGGGGCGGTGGACTACATCACCAAGCCCTTCAACCCCACCATCGTCCGGGCCCGTGTGAACACCCATATCAAGCTCTTCCACTACCAGGACCACTTCCGCCAGCAGGCGCTGATCGATGAGCTCACCGGTGTGGCCAACCGCCGCCGGTATGAGAACGACCGCTTTTTGAAGTGGCGGGAGGCGATCTGCCTGAGTCTGCCCTTCACCATCTGCATCCTGGACGTGGACCACTTCAAGTCCTACAACGACACCTACGGCCACCCCGCCGGGGACAAGGTGCTGGTCACCGTGGCCCAGACGGTGGCCCAGCGGTTCCGCCGGACCTCCGACTTCTTTGGGCGCTACGGCGGGGAGGAGTTCGTGATGATGCTCCTGGGGGACGAGGCCAACGCTGCCTATACCTATGTGAAGCAGATCCGCCAGAGCATCGAGGACCTCCATATCCCCTGCACGTCCCCCGTATCGGATTGGGTGACTGTCAGCGCCGGCGGCGTCACCTGCACGCCCCAGCCGGGAACCTCCTTCGATACATACCTGAAGATCGCCGATACCATGCTCTACGACGCCAAGCGCCTAGGCCGCAACCGGGTGGTCTGGAACCACAACGGCGAGGCGTGGATGGAAAAGTGATCGACAAAAAATACACCTACAGCGGGCTATACAAGGCAGAGGGCAGCGGACGGGGACCGTCCGCCGCCCTCCCTTTTTTGAGAGGATCTGGCAGGGATAGACCGCCCCCGAGCGCACAGACTGAGAGGGACTTTCAGAACGACAGGAGGCAGATCCTATGTTACCCTTCAGCCGCCGGGGAAATATCATCCTCACCATCACCACCCTCTGCCTGATCTTCGGCAGTCTGCTCTACCTGGCCCTCCGCCAGGAGGACCTCCGTCCCGCCGGCGCCAGCGCGGCGGTGCCGGCCGCCGTGACCGACTGGGGCCTCTCCTTCCAGACCCAGGGCGCCGCCCCCATCGGCAACGCGTCCGTGGCCGACTTGGCAAAGTACGACGCCTACTACCTGGGCGACACCTCCCAAAAGACGATCTATCTCACCTTCGACTGCGGCTATGAGAACGGCTGCACGGAGCCGATCTTGGACGCGCTGAAAAAGCATGACGCCCCCGCAGCCTTCTTTGTGGTGGGGCATATGGTGGAGTCCGCCCCGGATATCGTCCGGCGGATGGTGGAGGAGGGCCACATCGTGGGCAACCACACCTACCACCATCCTGATATGTCCAAGATCTCCGCTCCAGCGGATTTCCAGGAGGAGCTGGACAGCCTGTCCGAGGTGTTCCAGGGCCTGACCGGCAAGCCCCTCTCCATGTACTACCGCCCGCCCCAGGGGAAGTACAGTGAGGAGAACCTCCGCCAGGCCCAGGCGCTGGGGTATAAGACCATTTTCTGGAGCCTGGCCTATGTGGACTGGTACGCCGACGATCAGCCCACCCCCCAGCAGGCCTATGACAAGCTGCTCCCCCGCATCCACGATGGGGCCATCGTCCTGCTCCACTCCACCTCCCAGACCAACGCCGCCATCCTGGATGAGCTGCTGACCAAGTGGGAGGACATGGGCTACACCTTCGCCTCCCTGGACGAGCTGCCCTGACCGTTCCAGGCCCCTCTGAACGGATGCTATGACGCCGCCGGAGGGCAGCAAGTGACCTTTTGTCCCTCCGCCAGCAGTTTATGCCCGCCCAATAGTTGCGATCCGCGAAAAGGCGTGCTATACTGGAGGCACCAACTCTTTCGGAGGGACTACATCATGAAACACCTGAAACAGCGCGTCCTCGCACTGCTGCTGGTCATGGCTCTTCTGACCCTGCCGGCAGCCGCCTCTGGCGCCAGTCCGGAGTCTGTTCAGCGGGCTGACAAGCTGGCCTCGCTCCATCTGTTCCGCGGCACCAACACCGGCTACGACCTGGATAGCGCTCCCACCCGGATGCAGGGCCTGGTGATGCTGATCCGCCTGCTGGGCCAGGAGGCGGAGGCCAAGACCGCCACCGGGGCGACTCCCTTCACCGATCTGCCCGCCTGGGGCGCTCCCTATGCCGCCTACGCCTACGCCAACGGCCTGACCAAGGGCACCAGCTCCACCCGCTTCTCCCCGGACGATCCCCTGCGGGCGCGGGACTATGTGACCTTCCTGCTCCGGGCCCTGGGCTACAGCGACAGCGCCAAGGAGTTCACCTGGAACAACTGCCTCCAGTTCGCGGCCTCCATCTCCATGGTCTCCGCGGACAGCGTGGAGGCCCTGGGATCGATCGCTATGGACCGGGGCGACATGGTGGACCTGTCCTTTGCCGCGCTGACCTGTTCCATGAAGGGCGGCGAGCAGACCCTGGCGGAGAAGCTCCAGGCCGCCGGCGTGTTCACCAAGGAGGAGGGCAAGGCCGCCGGCGTGCTGGGCGGCGAGTCCTGGGTCTACACCTACACGGCTTATGACAACTCCACCGTGAGCCATACCCAGCAATCCGTGGCCACCTCCAAGGGGAACGTGAACGTCCATGTGCTGACGGTGAACACCAAGAGCCCCAACGTCACTGTCAAGGCCGCCATGGTGGATAACACCCTGGGCGCTACCGCGCCCTTCTCCCAGATCGTCCAGTCCTCCGGGGCCTTCGCGGCGGTCAACGGCAACTTCTTCGCCTCCTATGAAGCCTTCAAGCTGCCCATCGGCCATGTGATGGTGGACGGGGAGTTCCTGTTCGGCAACACCGGCATCTCCGCCTTGGGCATCACCGCCGATGGCGACCTGCGGGTGGGCCGGCCCTCCCTCTTCACCCGTCTGAAGGCCTCCAACGGCGCGGAGTGGAGCGCCTACTCCATCAACTCCCCCCATCAGTCCGCGGATGTCAGCATCCTCTACACCGCCGCCTATGGCCGTCCTGTGGACATCACCGCCGCCGGCTATGTGATGGAGGTGGTGAACGGCACGATCTCGGCCTACCGGGCGGTCTCCGCCGGGGAGAGCGTGAGCGTGCCCGCCAACGGTTATTTCGTCTACATGGGCAGCGGCTTCGCCTCCACCGATTGGTTCTCCACCCCCGCCGTGGGTGCCGCTGTGACCACGGAATACTACCTTCCCCAGGCGGACGCGGAGGGCTTCACCTATGACGGCCTTGTGAGCATCGTCTCCGGCGCGCCCCGGCTGGTGCAGGACGGCGCGATCGTCACGGACCTGGAGCCCGGCTTCACCGAGGAGCGCTTCACCACCGCCATCAGCGCCCGTACCGCCGTGGGGATCCACTCCTCCGGCAAGCTGCTCCTCGTCTCCGCCTCCTCCGCCAGTATCCAGCAGATGCGGGAGGTCATGCTGTCCCTGGGGTGCGTGGACGCCATCAACCTGGACGGCGGCGCGTCCTGCGGTATGTACTATGACGGCGAGTACATCGCGACTCCCGGCCGGGAGCTGACCACCACGCTCCAGATCTTCGTGAAGAAGTGACCCTCCGCAAGCGTTGCCTCTGGCTGCTGGCCCTGGCGGCGGTCCTGGGGGCTCTGGGGACCGCCTGGGCGGTCTGGAACGGGTATATCCTTTTGAACGACCCCAAGGACTATCCGGTCCGGGGCGTGGATGTCTCCTCCTACCAGGGGGAGATCGACTGGGAGGCCCTGGGCCGGCAGGGCATCGCCTTTGCCTTCATCAAAGCTACTGAGGGCACCACCCTCACCGACCGGTGCTACCAGGCCAACGCCGCCGGGGCCAGGGCGGCGGGGATGCCCTTTGGGGCGTACCACTTCTTCACCACTACCTCCCCTGGCCGGACCCAGGCGGAGAACTTCATCGCCGCCATAGGCGCCGATTCGGGGGAGCTGCCCCCGGTGATCGATCTGGAGGTCCAGGGGGAGCAGGTGGCGGAGGAGCTGGCCATCATGGTGGCGGCGCTGGAGGACGCCTACGGCACAGCGCCCATCCTGTATGTCACCGGGGAGACCTACCGACTGTATGTGGAGGGGCGGTACCCGGACTGTCCGGTCTGGATCCGCAGCGTATACCGCGCCCCCGCCGTGGCGTGGACCTTTTGGCAGTACGCCAACCGGGGCCGGCTGGAGGGCTATGAGGGGTCCGAGCCATTCATCGACTTGAACGTGTTCAACGGCACCGCGGCGGAGTTCTCCGCCTTTACCGGACAGCGCTGTCCCACCCCGCAGACCGCATGAAACGAGAACGCCCTGCCGCAGTACAGACCGCGGCAGGGCGTTTTATGTATCGCTCTATCGGACAGGGGGGACTTCCTCCCTCATCATAAGGCCATCGTGCAGCTGCCGCAGGTCGGCCAGCTCCTGGCAGAAGCCATCGTCCGTCAGGTCCCAGGGCTGGATCTCCCTGGCTAGGATGCTCTGGCAGTACCGGCGGGCCTCCGCCTCATCCTTCTTGGTGCCGATCCCCAGGGCATAGCACCTGGCCAGACGGCAGAGGCTGGGCAGGTCGTCCATATCCGCCCCCTGCTGGTAGTAGGAGAAGGCCTTGTTGCTGTTGACCTTGACGTGGATGCCCTCCTCGTAGAACCGGCCCAGGGCCCAGAAGGCGCTCTCCTCCCCCTCCTTGGCCGCCATACGGTACCAGCGGAGGGCCTGGGCCATATCGCCCTCGCTCTCGAAGCAGCGGCCCAGGTTGTACATGGCGCACTCGCTGCCCTGCTCCGCAGCCATCTGGTACCATTTCAGGGCGGTCTCCCGGTCGGCCGGCAGGCCCACCCCCCGGAGATAGCACTCCGCCAGGTTGTTCATCGCGCCGCTGTCACCCATGGACGCGGCCTTTAAGTAGAGGGCGGCGGCCCGCTCCCCGTTGACCTCCACGCCGATGCCGTACTCAAAGCAAAAGCCCAGCTGGGCCACCGCCTGGGCGCTGCCCCGCTCCGCCGCCCGGCCATACCAGAGGACCGCCTGCTGGGGATCCCTCTGCACGCCGTGGCCGAACTGGCGGCACCGGCCCAGCTGGAGGGCACACTGGGGGCTCCCTGACCGCCAGCCCCGCTGCCAGATGGTGATGGCCTGGGCGATGTCCCGCTCTGTGCCGATGCCCTCGTCATAGCAGCGGCCCAGATGGAAGAGGCCCTGGAGGTCCCCCTGCTTGGCGGCGGCGCTGTACCAGCGGAAGGCCTCCTGCTGGTCCTGCTCCACGAATTTGCCCCGCTCCAGCAGCCGGCCTAAGCAGCACTGCCCGTCGGCGTCCCCATTCCCGGCGGCTTCACGGTACCAGTGGAGGGCCTGGGCGGGGTTGATCTCCGTGCCGATGCCGAACTCGTAATGCCGCCCCAGGGCGGACTGGCCCATAGGGTCGCCGCCCATGGCGGAGAGGCGCAGCCAGTCCATGGCGGCGTCGATATCGCGGTCCAACCCTACGCCGCATTCGCAGCAGTGGGCCATCAGCCGTACCGCCCGCCCGACGCCCCGCTCCAGGGCCTTGCGGTAAAGGGACAGGGCCCGCTGTGGGTCCTTGGCGGTACCGATCCCATTCTCCAGGCAGACGCCCAGGTTGCACAGGGCGGGGGCATAGCCCAGCTCGCCCGCCTGCTCATAGAGCCAGACCGCCATCTTAGGCTCAGCGGCTACGCCGAGGCCCTGCTCATAGCACCAGCCGAGGTTGGAGGTCCCCCAGCCGCTGCCCAGCTCCGCCGCTTTGGAGAAGCATTCCACTGCCCGTTTCGGGTCCTGGTCAGGCCGGTCCAGCCAGTGTACGCCCAGCGCGCCCCAATCGTCACCGGACAGCTGCTCCTCCGCTACCGCGGGCATAGTCTTACCGCAGCGCGGGCAGGCCGGCGCTGCCTGGACGCTCTCTTCCCAGTGGGAACAGCTCACACAATGATAGACCATAGCAAAAACGACCTCCTTATACCAGCGCTCGTGTGGTTTGCCTTTAGTATAACGAACTTTTTTGAAAAAGGCAAGAATATTGCGGAAAAAATCAAAAAATGCAGGCAAATTGCCTATTTTTGTGCAAAAATTGGAAAATATTGCAAGGTGGCCGGACGGTAGGTGGGTTTTGGGTGGGATAGATGGATTTTTTGTGCATGGTCCGCCGCTCCATCGCTACCGCAAAGTGGCCGTCTACCATCCCGGTCTACCAAAATGTCTACCAAGCCAAAAGTCCTGTATCCCCTGGGGCGCAAGGGATACAGGACTTCCTTTTTCTGTAAGATGGGCGTTTTTTGGCCTCTCCGTCTACCAAGATGTCTACCAAACCCCACCCCCCGAACCCCGCTATCCCCGATGCCCCAGGGGTTTGCGGGCTGGGTACTGTTTCCATGTAAGGGGCGATAATGCGCCGCTTTGATTGAATATTTCGGACGTGTTTCCAGCGGATACTTCATCAAATCGGGTCGATATCGAACTTTTCCGTCAAGATGGAAAAATCAAACAAGGAGGACCCAAACGTATGAGAAATCTGAAAAAGATTCTCAGCCTGGCGTTGGCTCTGGTCATGGTGATGAGCCTTTTGACCGTTGCTGGCGCCAGAGAGTTCAACGATGCTGCGGATATCGAGCACACCGAAGCCGTTGAAGTCATGTCGTCCCTTGGCGTCATCAACGGCAAGGGCAACAACACCTTCGACCCCAAGGGCAACGTCACCCGTGCCGAGATGGCCAAGATGATCACCCTGATCTCCCTTGGCAACGTGGAGCCCAATGCTTTCCTGGGCACTACCACCAACCTGACCGACATCAACGGTCACTGGGCTGAGGCGTACATCAAGTACTGCTACTCCCAGGGCATCATCGCTGGCCGGGGCAACGGCATCTTCGATCCCAATGCCAATGTGACCGCCACTGAGGCCGCCCGTATGCTGCTGGTCGCCATTGGCTACAACGCTGACGTCCAGGTGTACACCGGCGCTTCCTGGGCCATCAACGTGGTCCGTGACGCTACCACCTCCGGCTTCTATGATGATGTTACCGTCACCTCCACCGAGATTCTGAACCGTGACAAGGCCGCTCAGATGATGTACAACGCTCTGAACGCATTCGTCATCGTCAAGACCTCTGAGCAGAGCCGTGTCGATGGCAGCATCGTGGACAGTTACGGCAAGGGCACTGAGACCCTGCTGAACAAGGCTTTCAAGGGCCAGATCTACGTTGGTACCTTCACTGGCAACCATAACACCGATAGCTCCATCCCCACTGGCAACATCCAGGTGAAGGGCGATTTGGAGAAGGATTACCAGGGCCTGGGCGACCAGGGCGAGACCGCCAACTTCCCCTATGAGTTTGATATCTCCCACATCGGCGAGGAAGTCAAGGTCATCTTCAAGGATGGCACTTCCGGCACTCCCGAGCAGCCCGACCGACTGGACACCATCTATGGTGTGTATGTGACCGGTTCCTCCAATGTTGTCACTGCGACCATGGACAACGTTGGCGACCAGAAGAGCAACAAGAAGGAAATCAAGGTCAGCGGCACTACTTATAAAACCGCCGCAGACGTTGATGTGATCTACAACTATGACAGCGGTTGGAGTGTCGGCTCCTACGTCAGTGGTAGCAAAGATGCGGACAACGGCAGTAATACCGGTGGCAGTGACGGTAAGGGTGTCAACAGCGCTCTGACTACCGCCATCAAAGACACCAAGTCTAACGCCATTAAGCTGGTCTTCAATGGCGATAGCGAGGTTACCGCTATTTACGTCACCGAGTACAAGTTGGGCAAGGTGACCTCCGTCACCAGCGACAAGATCTCCATCTCCGGCGTGGGTGCTTTTGATATCGAGGACAACGATATCTACTCCGGCGTTGCCAAGGATGACGTGGTGGTCTACACCCGCTTCTACTCCGATGACGACCTGGACGATGCCTACTTCACCGTCCAGCTGGCCGAGACCGTCGAGGGCACTCTGACCGCTTACGACGCTACCGACAACACCTCCGACCAGAAGAAGGCCTCTATCGACGGCACTTCCTATAAGATCTTCGGCAAAAAGCTGGAAGCCAACCTGACCGACGACGCCATCACCAACCTGGTCAGCCACAACGGCGTGGGCAAGGCTGTTAAGGCCTACATGGTCAACGGCATGATCGGCGCTCTCCAGGCCGTTGAGGAGGGCACCCGGAACTACGCCCTGGTGATGGGCACCAATGGCAATACCACTAATACCAACAACATGACTGAGGGCAAGGTCCGCCTGCTCCTCACCGATGGCACCAAGGCTACCTATGTCATCGATGAAAAGAGCACCGTGAGCCAGGCCGCTGCCGGTAAGCTCATCCGTTACAGCGTGAAGAGCAACGGCAATCTGGATATCGTTGAAGTGTACAACACTGCTGCTTCTGTCGCCAATGGTGCGCTGGTCTGGAACAACGACACCAAACAGGTCGCCGTTTCCGCTGGCGTGGCCGCTTCCAACAGCGTCCTCTTTGTTAAGACCGGGGTTGGCGCGGACGATTGGAAGGTCTATAACATCCGCGACCTGAAGAGCATCACCGCCAGCGGTGCCAAGACCGTGACCTACGCCCGCAACACCTCCGGCCAGGTCGTGGCCGCCGCTGTTGACCTGGGCAGCGCTCCCGCCGGTGACGGCAGCACCCGCTACGGCCTGGTGACCGCTCAGAACGGCATCACCACCATCGATGACACCAACTACAGCCAGTACACCATCTGGACCGGCGAGGAGAGTGTCACTGTATACATTGAGGGTAGTAACCGGGCCGAGCTGCTCGAGAAGCAGATGTACAAGTTCGATCTGACCGCCGATCGGAAGTACAGCACCAAGACGGGCAACTTCGTCGATCTTACCGACAATACCGATGACAAGGGCCGGAACGTCGCTGTCAAGGAGTACAACGAGGGTGACAAGATCCTGAGCTACTACACCAACCTGACCCAGAACGATCAGGGTGACTGGATTGGCGACGATCGCACTCTGGAGACCAAGGCTGTTGACGACGATGTCCAGATCATCTATGTGGACGCCGACGGCAAGAAGGCCGGCTCCCCAATCGGTGTGACCCCCTTCAACGCCTCCACTGGCTTTGCCAATGCCAAGATCATTGTTGACAACAGCAAGATCATCGCCATCATTGTGGGCTCTAATTTCGACACCAACGTGGACGGCAGCAAGACCCAGGTCTGGACCCCCGTTGTTACGCTTCCTGCTCCTGAAATCGACACTAACAAGGACACCGCCGGCGCGGGCACTGCCGCGGAGAACAAGTACAAAGTCACTGTTCCCACTGAGGACCTCCGCAGCGGCGATGACATTGTCGTGACCGTTGAGAAGACCAAGGATGATGCTGCGAAGCTGGAGACCGTGACCATCGACTACAAAATCACTACCACAACTCGGGCTACCATTACCGGTACTGTGACCGTGGAGTTCGCCGCCACTGACCGCGCTGGTACAAAGAAGACCGCTACTATCGAGGATGTGACCGGCAAGCTGACCATCACCAACACCACTGTTGCGGCCAAGGCCGTACTGCCTGAGGGCGCCACTGCGGCTGACATCAACGCCAAGCTGAATGCGTCTGACCGCGTGGAGACTACTGGTACTGTGAGCGGGGATATCACTGTTCCCGCCAACAAGACCCTGGTCGTGAGTGCGGGCGCTCCCACCATCACCGGTGCTGGTACCGTCGAGGTCCCCGCTGAGGGCAGCCTGACCTATACCGATCTGGATGATCTGGCTGAAAAGCTGGGCACTGCCGTTACCGCTCCCACAGCGGGTGACGCCTCTGGTGTGGACGCTCCCAAGGCCCCTGTGCTGAAAGGTGAGGGCAAGCTCCCCGCTTTCGATCCCAGTGCAACGATTGATGAGCTCGCTAGCAAGTTCGGTACCGAAGGGGATACGATTTCTGTCTACACCATCACTCTCCCGAGCGTGAAGGCCAGCGATAAGCTCAGCGCCAAGCGGACCACCAACAATGAGGAGGTCAACATGGTGTTCGGTGCTGGTAATGCGACCGAGTACGCTGTACAGTCTGGCGACCTTACGAATGTCGCCGCGGACGGTGCTGGTAGCCTGGTCCTCAGCATTGCCGTGGCCAGCTCTACCACCAAGATCGTATACTCTGTGCAGACCGGCGACGAGGCCGCTCGGACCTATACCTACAACTTCAACGCCGCTGAGTGACCCCATTTCCCGATAACTCAGCGTATAAAGGAAGCCCCCGGACCATCGGTCCGGGGGCCTTCCCCTTTTTTCGTTACCGAAACGCCACATAGTAATAGTATGTATCCTTCCGGTTGGCATCGATTCGGTTCCCGTCCGAGCTCACCACCACCAAATCGTTCCCGCTGATGGAAGCGATGTCCAAGCCGCTGCTGCTCCGCATAGGATACCCCGGCGCTACGAACCCAGAGGCGGCAAAGCCGGAAAAGCCCAGGTCCCCGCCCTTGGGCTGGAACCACACCGCCTTGGGGGTGAAGCCCAGAGAGATCCGCTGGGTGCCGCCGGTGCCGTAGTAGCTCCCGAGGGTGACGGAGACCTTACCGTCGAGCTGGCTCTGGAGGCTGGTCGTGGTGGTCTTGTCGGCTTTGGCGCTTTGCAGTGCCGTCAGGGCCGCGTTGGCGGCGGCGAGGGCGGACTGGTCCGCTTTGCTGCTCTCCAGTCCGGCCAGCGCCGCCTCGACCTTGGCGTTGTCGCTGTTGAAGTCCTCCATCACGATGCGGTCGGACTTCTCCCACTGGGAGAGCTTGTACTTGTTCGTCTTTTTCATCTGTCTATCCTTCTTTCTAAATAGTTAACGGAAATCCCGTTACACCATAGGGGTGTAACGGCCTTTTATTGCACGCCGCCGTGCAACAGAAAGTGGAGCACCCTGCCGCAGTCTTTTTACCCATTGGCACATTATTTTGCTAAAATAGGATGGACTTTCTCCCGCTTTTTCGCTACAGTTTTCTCACATTCGACAAATGTCGATGGAAAACGACAGCTGAAAGGCGGGATAAATGTATGGCAAGAAAAACGGTCTCCCCAAACATCGCGTTCGACACCGAGCGCAAGCGCTACTATGTCACCTTCCACTACGGCACCGGCCCGGACGGCCGGCGGGCCCGCTCTGTGCGCAGCTTCTCCACCTACGAGCAGGCCCAGCTGGTGCTGGAGGAGTTCATGCGGACCCGCCCCCTCCGGGGCAACGACCTCCCTTGGGATATGACGGTAGGCCGCTGGCTGGACTACTGGCTGGAGAACACCATCCGCCCCTTCCGGGCCGTCTCCACCTGCTACGGCTACCAGAAGATCATCGACAACCACCTTGCCCCCGCCCTGGGGTCCCTGCGGCTCCAGGCCCTGACAGCGGTCCATCTCCAGCAGTACATGACCCAAAAGCTCTCCGAGGGCCTCAGCCCCAACACCATCCGCAAGCACCACACCCTGATCAGCACCGCCCTCCGGCTGGCGGTCCGGCAGAACATGCTCTCCCGGAACGTGGCGGAGTGCGTGGACCCGCCCCGGAAGGAGCTGGCGGAGCATTTCTACTACTCCCCGGAACAGGTCTCCCAGCTGTTCCGCCTGCTGGAGGGCCACCCGCTGGAGCCGGCGGTGAAGCTGGCGGGCTACCTGGGGATGCGCCGCAGCGAGATCTGCGGGCTGAAGTGGGACCATGTGGACCTGGAGGCCGGGGTCCTCTACATCTGCGAGGCCCGGACGGCGGTAGGGGGGCAGGCGGTGGACAAGGGGCCGAAGAGCCCTTCCTCCCAGCGGCATATGGCCATCGGGGGCATGACGGACCTGTGGGACCTGCTCCGGCAGCTCCACCAGCGGCACCTGCGGGAGCGTCTGCTCCACGGGCCGGACTACAACCCCCAGGGCTTCGTCCTGAACCACAGCGGCAAGCCCTACGCCCCGGACTACATCTCCAACCGGTTCAGCACCTTGATTCGTGAGGCCGGCCTGCCCAAGCTGACCCTCCACGGCCTGCGCCACTCCTTCGCCAGCATCGCCAACAGCCAGCGGGTGTCCCTGTACAGCATCTGCAAGGCCCTGGGCCACAGCAACACCACCATCACCAGCCAGATCTACACCCACCTCTTCGACGAGACCCATCTGGACGTGGTGGACCTGGTGGGCCAGGCGATCGTCCATGCCTCCTGACATTTTGTGTTTTCTGTTGCACGGCGGCGTGCATCAAAAGGCCGTTACACCGCCTATGGTGTAACGGTCTTTCCGTTAACTATTTGAAAGAAGGTCGGACAGATGAAAAAGACGAACAAGTACCAGCTCTCCCAGTGGGAGAAAACGGACCGGCTCATGATGGAGGACTTCAACGGCGACAACGCCAAGCTGGAGGCGGCCCTGGCGGGGCACGACAACGCCCTGGCGAAGCTCACCAGCGGCAAGGCGGACACCGCCACCACCAACTCCCTCCAGACCCAGATCAACGCCCGGGCCACCACCGCCGCCCTGAACTCGCTCCAGACCGTGGTCAATGGCAAGGTGGAGATCATCGTCGGCAAGTACGCCGGAGACGGGAAAAACAGCCAGTCCATCAACCTGGGCTTTCAGCCCAAGGCGCTCCTTGTCTGCCGGTCGGATGGGTGGTTCTCTTCTGCGTCCTACAGCTACGGCGGCATCGTTGCTCCGGGGATGGACACGACCTACAACAGCCGTGTCAGCCTGACGATCACCTCCACCGGGTTCAACGCGAACAACGTCTCCGGCGGCACCGGCTGGGGGGCGTACCTCAACGACAACAGCCAGACCTACCACTACATCGCCTTCAAATGAAGGCATAGGGGAAGCCCCCGGACCATCCGGTCCGGGGGCTTCTTTGCGCAATGAAGAAAGAATGCAGGTCAGGCAATATTGATGGTGACGGTAACTTCTTTTGTCACATCACCAATGGCAATGGTGACTTTGACAGTACCGTTAGCACTACTGGTCAGTCCAGCAACAGCCTTGACGGTAACCTTTGTGCCGCTCACAGTGGCGGTAACCTTGCTCGTGTCAGCGGAAGTGGCGGTCACGGTCTTAGTAGTGGCATTGTCGGGCTTGATGTTGCTTACAGTAATGTCAGCAGTAGCCTCAGCCGCAGTCAGCTCCACGGTATTCTTGTCAATGTCGAAGCCGGTCACAGCAACATCACTACCACCAGCAGCAATATTGATGGTGACGGTAACTTCTTTCGTCACATCGCCAATAGCAATGGTGACTTTGACAGTACCGTTAGCACTACTGGTCAGTCCAGCAACAGCCTTGACGGTAACCTTTGTGCCGCTCACAGTGGCGGTAACCTTGCTCGTGTCAGCGGAAGTGGCGGTCACGGTCTTAGTAGTGGCATTGTCGGGCTTGATGTTGCTTACAGTAATGTCAGCAGTAGCCTCAGCCGCAGTCAGCTCCACGGTATTCTTGTCAATGTCGAAGCCGGTCACAGCAACATCACTACCACCAGCAGCAATATTGATGGTGACGGTAACTTCTTTCGTCACATCACCAATGGCAATGGTGACCTTGACAGTACCGTTAGCACTACTGGTCAGTCCAGCAGCAGCCTTGACGGTAACCTTTGTGCCGCTCACGGTGGCGGTAACCTTGCTCGTGTCAGCAGAAGTGGCGGTTACGGTCTTAGCAGTGGCATTGTCAGGCTTGATGTTGCTCACAGTAATGTCAGCGGTAGCCTCAGCTGCAGTCAGCTCCACGGTGTTCTTGTCGATGTCGAAGCCAGTCACTGCAACAGAAGGAGCCTCAGCGGCAGCAGTCTCCACACCCACGATGGTGACTACCTTGCCAGCCACGCCGGTGATGGTCACGGGGACAGCGGCAGTGCTACCATTAGGAACAGTTACGACCTTGGTCAGCACCTCGGGCTCAACACGGGCCGCATCAGTAACAGTGTACTTGATAGTGACCTTATCGCCGTTAGCGTTGGTGACCGCAGTCTTGGGGGTCAGAGTGAAAGTCACGGTACCGCCGTTAGCAGCAGTCGGAGCACCAGCAGAGAGTGTATACCCAACAGTGCCTGCACCAGCGTTGGCCGCAATATCCTTCTGCGCATCAGGCAGCTCGACCTCGGGGAGATCCTCGGGGGGAGTCACAGGGCCGCTGGTCTTAATACCAGTACCAAACTTGGCAGTGGCGACTTCCTTTTTGTCGTGCTGAGGAACGCCGTCCTTCAGCTGACCCAGGGTGGCCAGGTTGGCCTCGCCAGTGCTCTCGACGATCATGACGTCCACGACACCATCCTCGTCCAGGTGGAGCAGGATGTTGGCGTAGCCCTTCTCGGTGCCGAACTTACCGACACCCACCTCATCGCCAGCCTTGGTATCTTTGCCGTTGACGTAGATGATCTTGACATCCTTGTCGGTGGTGGCGCTGGCGGCAGTGCCCTTGCCCTCATAGAGGTTGCTGGTAGTGTTCTTCCAGGTCTCGGTGAAGTAGGTCAGCAGATTGTCACTGGAGTTGTAGGTGTTGGCCACAGCACCCAGGACCCAGCCGTTCTTACCATTGTCCGGATTCGTGATGACAGTATCATCGCCAGTCACAAGGACATCGAAGTCGGTGGGAGCATACTCGCCGCTGGTGGTCTCATCGAAGGTGACCAGGTCGCCCTTCTTGATGATAGCGGCGGCCTCGGAAACGGCCTCGATCTTGACTTCCTTGACAGCGCCGCCGTTCACGGCCACATTGAAGTACTGGAAGTCGGTGTCATCGCTGTCACGGAAGGAACCGGTGTAGCCGGTCACGATGCCGTACTGGGTGTTGGCAGTGCCGCTGCCAGGACGGCTGCCGGTGACCAGGAAAGCGGCGGAAACCAGGCCATCGTCATTCAGGAAGTAGGCGATCTTCTGGTCGTGGCCATTGTACTGAGCCAGGGCGATGTTGCCCAGGTCGCGGAGGCCATAAGCATAGGTCTTCTCGGTGGCATCGATCGTGCCGTTACCATTGGCATCGATCAGAACGAACAAGGTGGCGTTAGAGGCAGCCACAGCAGTGGTGTTGTCCGCATAGGTCAGAGCCTTGGTATCCTTGTTCCAGATCTTGCCGCCCACAGGGGCATCGACCACGGCGGCATCGCTGGCGACCTTGTAGACCTTGACCTTGCCATCAGAGATGGAGGAGTACTCGATCAGGTCGCCGATCTTGATGCTGGAGAGCTTGGTGGTGCCGTTGCTGGTGGAATCCTTGTGGATATAGGCGGTCTGCTCGGTGCCGTCAGCCAGCAGGAGGTTGACCTCCACACCGCCCACAGTGGCGCCGATGTTGTTGCCGGCCTTCTCCAGGACCAGAGCGAACTTGCCGCCCTTCTCCTCGGTCTTCTGGATAGCGGCGACCATGCCGTTCACCAGGTAAGCCCGAACGGCGGTACCGATGTCGTTGCTCGCAACGGCGAGGATCTCGTCGTCGGTGACATCCTTCAGAGTCTTGCGGTTGAGCTTGTAGGTGGTGCCGTCTACAACAACGTTGTCGGTGGACTTGAAGCCGGTCAGCGCACCCTCGACGGTCTCAGCCAGGGCGACAGTGAAGAAAGCCTCGTTCCGGTCGGTGCTGTTGTAGTAACGGGTGTAGACGACCACATCGTTCACAGCAGCGCCGCTATAGATGTCGTTGTCAGCGATGTTGATGGAGCCGATGCCCTCGATGGTGATCTTGTCGGAGGTCACGGCGGCTACGCGGCCAATGTTGTACTCGGTCACATAGGCGCGCTCGATCTTGCCATCGTCATTAGCAACGAACTTGATGGTGTCTACGCTCTGCCCGCGCAGACCATTGGTCTTGCTGATGGCGTTGACATCATTGCTCTTGTTGATCTCGCTGGCAAAATAATTTGTGCCGCTGCCAGTGTAGTTGACGTAGACAGTCACACCAGTCTCACCAGTGACGTTGCCGTTGCTGTCTGTTGTCAATACAGTCTCATACTTGACATCGCCAAACTTGATCTTGGGATTGGGGTTGGTGGAAGCATTGTAGGGCTTCGCATCATCCTTAGCATCCTGGAGATCGGCGCGGGTGATGTTGTAGACGGTGGTGCCGCCGGTGGTGTAGACGCCGTAGATGGTGTCATACTTGTCGGGGCGGTTCTTGGAACCAGTGGTGCCGTCCTTGAAGATGACCTTGACTTCCTCGCCAATGTACTTGATGTCGAAATCAGAGGGGAAGGAAGCCTCCTTCTTACCGACCAGGTTGCCCTTATCATCGGTAGCGCCCTCGATACGGCCATTGACCTTGATCTCGCCAGCCAGAGTGCCGGAGCCATTGAAGTCATGGTTGCCGGTGAACTCGCCGACCCAGATCTGGGCGTCATAGCTCTTGGAGAGGAGGGTGGGGCCGTTGTCGGCATAGATATCGGTGATATCGCCGGTGACACGGTCCACGGAGGAGGTCTTGGTGATGGTCTTGGTGGTCAAGGCGTTGTACATCATCTGAGCGGCCTTGTCACGGTTCAGGACCTCGGTGGAGGTGACGGACACATCATCATACAGCTTGGAGATCTGAGCGTCACGGGTGACGTTGATGCTCCACTGGGAGCCGGTGTACACCTGGACATCAGCGTTGTAGCCGATGGCGACCAGCAGCATACGGGCGGCCTCGGTGGCGGTCACGTTGGCGTCAGGGGCGAAGATGCCGTTGCCCCGGCCAGCGATGATGCCCTGGGAGTAGCAGTACTTGATGTACGCCTCGGCCCAGTGGCCGTTGATGTCGGTCAGGTTGGTGGTGGTGCCAAGGAACGCAGTGGGCTCCACGTTGCCAAGGCAGATGTAGGTGATCATCTTGGCCATCTGGGCACGGGTCACGTTACCTTTGGGGTCAAAGGTGTTGTTGCCCATACCGGAGATGACGCCCAGGG
>CAMWFH010000021.1 GCA_947173485.1 uncultured Clostridia bacterium
CGGCTGGATAAGTTGTACAAATGTATAAAATGGGGACCGTCAAAGGGCCGCTGTAGCAAAATGATTGCACGATCTCCCACAGAAGTCAAGAGCGGAGAGGACAAAAAGACGGAGAAAACAACGAGATCCGTCTTGCGTTTTTTGTGGGAAAATGATAAAGTAGGGGAGAACGAGCGAGGCCATGCCCCCAGATCGGGGGACAGCCGATCTGACAGGGAGGACTTTTGCATGATCGATCTGAACGACCCCGTCTGGGGCACGCTCCACGCCGCCGTCTCCAGCTATCAGAACGTCCTGCGGGACCTGGCGGAGGGCCGGGGAGACCTGCGGGAAAATATAGAGGTCCTGGCGGAGGACCTGAGCCACCAGCTCAGCTGGTATGACGCCACCGCCTACGTTCTGCCCCACCTGGGGGCCCTGTGCGGGACCTTGGAGGATGGGGACTGCGTGTATCTGCTGGCCCAGCTTGGCGCGGCCATCGCCGCTGAGGCCAGCTGCCCCCTGGAGCCGGACAGCGAGGCGCATCGGGAGTTCCACGAGGGCCTGGCGATCCTGGCCCAGGAGGCCCGGCGGCTCATCGTGGACCCAACAGTCCAGGAGATGCTGGGGCAGGATACGGAGCTTGCCCAGATGTTCGCCCTGTCCGCCCTGGCCCTGCTGGGGGACCGGCGGCACGCCTACGACCTGTTCCTCCTGTCCGCCTACTGCTGGCAGGACGGCCACGCCGCCTGTGCCTGCGGCTGGAACAATGAGGAGTTCCCCCTGCTGGAGGCGGACTGCATCCTCCCCGCCCAGATCGCCCCCTGGGACGGCAAACACCTGACAGACGAGGCGGTCTGGTTCAGCGGCCTGCTGGCCCTGGCGGGGGACGAGGAGATCGCGCCCGCCCTGCCCCGGGTCTACGGCGCCGGCGTCTGCCCCCAGTGCGGCAAGAAAGAGCCCTATTGGGCCTGGCTGGACCGCTTTATGGAAGAATATTGAGAAAAAACGGATAGGAACGAAAAAGGAGAGAGCTATGGAACAGTTGGACCTCTGTGCCCTTCTGCGGCAAAACAGCTACCCAGGCCGGGGCATCCTGGCCGGCCGGACCGAGACCCACACGGTGGCCGCCTACTTCATCATGGGCCGCAGCGAGAACAGCCGGAACCGGGTCTTTGAGGCCACGCCGGACGGCATCCGCACCCGGGCCTTTGACGAGAGCAAAATGACCGACCCGTCCCTGATCATCTATCACCCTGTCCGGCAGCTCCAGCACATCACCATCGTCACCAACGGCGACCAGACCGACACTATCCGGGACTACATAGACGCCGGGGGCGATTTTGAGGAGGCCCTGTACACCCGGACCTTCGAGCCGGACGGGCCCAACTGGACCCCCCGAATCTCCGCCATGCTCCTCCCCTGGCGGGGGAAGCGGGGGACGGGGGTCAACGTCCAAATGTCCATCCTCAAGAGCTTGGATGGGGACCCGGCCTGCTGCTGCCGGCAGTTTTTCGCCTATCAGGATGTGCCTGCCGGCACCGGCTTCTTCCTCAGCACCTACCAGGGGGACGGCGCCCCCCTGCCCTCCTTTGCCGGGGAGCCCCTGCGGGTGGCCGTCACGGCCCCTGACGCGGATACCCTGGCGGACCGGCTGTGGGAGAGCCTCAACGGGGAGAACAAGGTGGCCCTTTTCGTCCAGTACACCCCCCTGGACGGTCCCATGGACGGCAGCGACGCAGTGCGGGTCCTCCGCAACAAGCTGGGGTGACAGGGCGATATGTCCCTTTGCACATATTCCCCTTCCGGCAGGGGAGGAGGGCAGTATATTTTCAACAAAATCATAAGCCTGTCACGTTGACAGGCTTATTTTTTGTTGGTAAAATTTGAATATCCCAAGCGGGATCGCGGCATAGTACATCGTACAGACTGTTAAGGAGGATCGGAACATGAAGAGAAGAACACTCGCGCTGATGTTGGCAGTGGTGATGGCCTTTGGCCTCCTGGCCGGCTGCGGCAACAAGGACGACAAGACCCCCGATGACAAGGGAAACACCCAGACCGATGGCAAAAAGACCGCGGCGGACGTGAAGATCGTCCTGCTGCTCCCCGGCGATATCAACGACCAGGGCTGGAACGCCTCCAACTACGCCGGCGTGGTGGCCTGCAACGAGCAGCTGGGCACCAGCATGGAGTATGTGGAAGCGGTCCAGGACGCGGACTTCGAGTCCACCTTCCGGGAGTACGCAGTGAAGGGCTATGATATCATCATGGCCGCCGGCTCCCAGTTCGATGAGGCCGCCGCTACCGTGGCCGCCCAGTACCCCGACACCCTGTTCATGGTGGTCAACGGCTCCAACTCCGATGGCGACAACCTCTGCCCCCTGTTCCCCAAGGAGTATGAGGCGTCCTACCTGGGCGCGGTCATCGCCGGCTACCTCACCGAGAGCGGCAAGTTCGGCCTCATCGGCGGCGACCCCAACCAGGCCATGAAGGACCTGATGGCCGTCTACGGCAAGACCGCCGTGTCCATCGCCAAGGAGCGGGGCATCACGGACGCGGAGTACACCCTGGCCTACTCCAACAGCTGGAGCGACGTGGCCCTGGGCAAGCAGATGAGCGAGAGCATGATCGATGCCGGCGCGGACGTGATGTTCGTCTACGCCAATGAGCTGGGCCTGGGCGTCATCAACGGCGCCAAGGAGAAGGGCGCCAAGGTAGTGGGCTACTCCTCCGACCAGACCCAGATCGACCCCGCCACTGTCGTGGCCTCCATCGACTTCGACTACGCCACCATGTACGTCTGGGCCATCAACGAGTGGCTGGGCGGCAACCTGAAGGGCCACCAGATCGTGGAGGTGGGCGTCCCCGAGGACATCTACTTCCCCGTCTACACCGACAACTGCCCCGCTGAGGCCAAGACGGCCTGTGATGAGGCTGTAGCAGCCTTGAAAGCCGGCTCCGTTGACTTGAAGGCACTGTTCGACTAAGGCAAAGCTCGGGCCTGTCTCCAAGGGGGGACAGGCCCGTTTTCTGCTTTGCCTCTTAGCTGCCGCGGCACAGCGGCGAAATGGGAGAGAATAGGAGAGAATATGGGAACGCCCGCAGTAGAGCTCCAGCATGTCACCAAATGCTTTGCGAAGGTCGTCGCCAATAAGGACGTGTCCCTCACGGTCAACGCCGGGGAGGTCGTGGCCCTTCTGGGAGAGAACGGCGCAGGCAAGAGCACCATCATGAAGATCCTGTACGGCCTTTACGGGATGGATGAGGGCAAGATCCTGATCCGGGGCGAAGAGGTCCAGATCAAGAGCCCGGCGGATGCCATGAGCCGGGGCATCGCCATGATCCAGCAGCACTTTTCCCTGGTCCCCACCCATACGGCGGCGGAGAACATCATCCTGGGGAACGTACACGGCTACATCCCCATCAAGGAATACGAGGAGAAGCTGAAGAAGATCGCCCAGGAGCACGGCTTCGATGTCCCCATGGACCGCCCGGTGGGCCAGCTGGCCGTGGGCCAGCAGCAGAAGATCGAGATCCTGAAGGCGCTCTATATCAACACCAGCATCCTGATCATGGACGAGCCCACCGCCGTCCTGACCCCCCAGGAGTCCGACAACCTGATGCAGTTCATCAAGAACTTCGCCGCCAAGGGCAACAGCGTGGTCTTCATCACCCACAAGATGAAGGAGGTCATGGAGGTGGCGGACCAGATCGTGGTCATGCGCAACGGGGTGGTGGTGGACAAGGTCCGCCGGGAGGAGACCAACGAGCAGGCCCTGGCCCACATGATGATCGGCCAGGACATCGTGCCCCCGGCCCGCACTGACTCCGGCGAGGAGACCGGGGAGGAGATCCTGCGCTTCGAGAACGTCTCCTTCCAGGAGAAGCGGGGGACGGCTCTCCTCCAGGACATCTCCTTCACCCTCCACGGCGGGGAGATCTTTGGCATCGCCGGCGTCAGCGGCAACGGCCAGGACGAGGTCTGCGATATCATCAGCGGCGTGAAGCGCCCCACGGCGGGCCGGCTGTTCTTCTGCGGGGAGGACATCAGCCAGACCTCCATCCGCGCCCGGAACGCCGCCGGCATCGGCTATGTCCCAGTGGACCGGTACCGGGACGGCATGGTCATGGATATGACCCTGGCGGAGAACGTGCTGCTGAAGGGGTGCTTCGATAAGAAGTGGATCAACAAGGGCTTCATCCGGGAGCGCCTGCTGAACAAGTATACCGATGAGATCATCCAGAAGCACCGGGTCAAGGCCACCGGCTGGAGCGACATGGCCGGGGGCCTCTCCGGCGGCAACCAGCAGAAGCTGGTGCTGGGGAGAGAGGTGGACGTAGGCACCCGGCTGCTGGTGTTCAACCAGCCCACCCGGGGGCTGGACATGGGGGCGGTGGACCGCATCCACCATGTGATCATGGAGGAGAAGGCGAAGAAAAAGGCCATCCTCCTGGTGTCTACCGAGCTGACCGAGATCTTTGAGATGTGCGACCGGATCGCCATCATGCACAACGGCCGGTTCATGGGGATCTACCGCAACGGCGAGCTGACCACAGAGCAGATCGGCCTGCTGATGGCCGGCGTGGAGGAGAAGAAGGAGGCGGCCCAATGAAGAGAGCCAATATCCTGCTGTACAACATCGGCGCGGTGGCCGTGGGCCTGGTGATCAGCGCCTGCCTCCTGCTGTTCCTGGGGGTCGATCCCATCTCGGTCTGCGGCCAGACCCTGGGCAAGATCCTCAGCGACAAGTACAACGTGGGCGAGGTGCTGGTGAAGGCCACGCCCCTGATCTTCACGTCCCTGGCCTTCGCTTTCACCTATAAGGCGAACCTGTTCAACATCGGGGCCCAGGGCCAGTTCCTTATGGGCTCCATCGTGGCCATCGCCCTGTCCCTGGCCCTCCAGGACGTGGTGCCCACCTTCCTGCTGCTGCTCCTGGTGCTGCTGGGCTCCTTTGCCGCCGGCGCGGTGGTGGGCGGCCTGATCGGCGCGGCCAAGGCCAAGTTCAGCGCCAACGAGTTCCTGGTGAGCATGATGTCCACCTATGTGGTCACCAACTTCATGGACTACCTCCTGCGCACCAGCCTCCAGGAGACCAAGGCGGAGTATATGCAGACCGACGCCATCTCCTCCAGCGCCTACCTGCCCAACATCCTGCCAGGGACCCGGGTCCACCTGGGCTTTGCGCTGGCGGTGGTGGTGGCGGTGCTGATCTGGGTGCTGCTGAACAAGACCTCCCTGGGCTTCCAGATCCGGGCGGTGGGCAAGAACCCCTCCGCCGCCGGCCTGGGGGGCATCAACGCCAAGGCGATCACCATCATCGCCTTCCTGATCTCCGGCGGTCTGGCGGGCCTGGCGGGCCTGACGGAGATCAACGGCGTGCAGCATATGCTCCTTCGGGACTTCAACGCCTCCATCGGCTCCTATGGCATCGGCATCGCCATCCTGGCCAACGGCAACCCCATCGGGTGCATCTTCGCCTCCATCCTCTTTGGGTTCCTGAATATCATGGGCACCACCATGGGCCGTCTGCCTGGACTGAGCATCCCGGCCAGCATCATCGAGCTGATCGAGGGGATCGTGATGATCTGCGTCATCATCTCCTACGCGGCCCGGTACTATATGGAGAATCGAAGCGAGAAGCGGCGCATGAGAAAGGCTGGTGCATGACATGACGAACCTGTTGACCCGTGCTATCATGATGAGCACGCCCCTGCTCTTAGGCGCCCTGGCGGAGGTGTACGCTGAGCGCACCGGCATGATGATCTGCGCCATCGAGGGCATCTTCCTGATCGGCGCCTGGGGCGGCTTCGTAGGGACATATTTGACCGGCAGCCTGCTGGTGGGCCTGCTGGCGGCGATCGCGGCGGGCGTGCTGATGGCCGCGGTCTACGCCTTCGTGACCGTGACCCTCCGCCAGCAGCAGGTGGTCACCGGCACCGCGCTGAACATCCTGGCGGTGGGCATCTGTGCCTTCTTCCAGCGGGTGCTGTTCGGCGTGCCCACCACCCCGCTCCAGATCGAGACCCTGCCGAAGCTCTCGATCCCCCTGCTGTCGAAGATCCCCTTCCTGGGCGAGATCTTCTTCCAGCAGAACATCCTGACCTATCTGGCCTACATCCTGATCCCCGTGGCCATCTTCGTCCTGTTCAAGACCTCCCTGGGCCTGACCCTCCGGTCCACTGGCGAGAACCCGGTGGCGGTGGACGTGGCGGGAATCGATGTCCAGCGGGTCCGGTTCCTGACGGTCCTGGCGGCGGGGGGCATGGGCGGCCTGGCCGGCTCCTTCTACACCGTGGGCTATCTGGGGATGTTCACCACCAACATCATCGGCGGCCGGGGCTGGATCGCCTTCGCTATCTGCTTCCTGGGCAACTGGACCCCCAAGGGGGCGGTCCTGGGGACCCTGGCCTTCGGCCTGGCGGACGCCATCTCCGTCCACTTCCGCACCGGCGCGGCGGCGGTGCCCACAGAGCTGATCATCGCCCTGCCCTATATCCTGACCATCGTGCTGACCATCTTCCGCAGCAACTTCCAGGTCCCGGCCAAGCTGGGCGTGCCCTACAGCAAGGAGAACTAGAGCAGCATCCCAAAAGCACAGCACCGGCAGTCCCGTCAACAGGGACTGCCGGTGTTTTTTGCTCGTTCTTCTTATAGCAGGTCCTGCCACAGGGGGACGAAGCAGGCGAGGAGGGTCCCCAGCGCCACGAAGGGGGCGAAGGGCAGCTCGCCCTCGGTGCCCTTTTGGGGCACATAGGGGTGGAAGGACCGGTCCATCAGCAGGAAGCGCAGATGGTCCCAGACCCGCTTCAGCCGGGAGAGCAGTTCCCCCCGGACCAGCAGCAGGAGCAGTCCAATGCCCCCACCCAGGACCACCGCCCAGCACAGGCTGTCCAGCACCCAGAGCCAGCTGGCGGTGAGGGCCCCCAGGGCGGCGAAGAGCTTGGCGTCCCCGGCCCGGAAGATGCCCAGGAGCCAGAGGACGACGCCCAGGACCAGCCCAAAGGCCATAGCCCCCAGAGCGCCCAGGAGGTGCCGGTCAAGGAGGGCCAGCACCAGTCCCGCCGCCGCCAGGGGCACGGTCAGCCGGTTGGGGATCTTCCGTTGGCGGAGGTCCGTCCAGCTGGCGGCGATAAGGCCCAGGGCCAGCAGGAGGCAACGCGGAGCGCTCACAGCCGCCGCCCCTTGGTCATCCGCACCAGGATAGCGGTCAGATTGTCGGAGGCCGGGCCGGTCAGGATCTGGGCGGCCATGGTGTCCAGCAGCTCCTGGACCGGGCCCCGCCAGGTGCGCAGGAGGGCGGGGTCCATCTCCTGGTAGAACCCATCGGAGCAAAGGAGGATGCTGTCGCCGTAGGAGAGCCGGCCCGCGGAGCGGCCCAGGGTGTAGTCCCGGTTCACCCCCAGGGCGCTGACCAGCACATGCCGCCGGGGGTGGACGGCGGCCTCCTCCGGGGTGAGGTGGCCGGCGTCGATCTCCTGCTGGCACCAGGTCTGGTCCCGGGTGATCTGCCGGAGGTCCCCGTCCTCCAGGAGGTAGCCCCGGCTGTCGCCCACCTGGAAGACCCGGTACTCCCCCTCATAGAGGAACAGGAGGGACAGGGTGGTGCCGGACCGCTGGGAGATCCGCTGGGACCGGCTGCACAGCTGCCAGTTGACCGCCTCGATGGCCACGGCCAGACTGTCCTCCAGCTGCTCCCAGTCCAGCTCCGGGGAGATCAGCTCCGGCAGCTGGGTGGACCACCACTGGTCCAGCCCCTGGACTGCCTGGCTGCTGGCCTCCGCGCCGTTGGCCAGACCGCCCATGCCGTCCGCCACCGCCAGCATCAAAAATTCCCGGGGGCCTACGCTGCCCCGGCGGAGCAGCAGACTGTCCTGGTTCTCGCTTCGCCGGTTGCCCTGGTGGGTCATATAGCCCACCTCATACTGGCACAGCATCTACATCCCCTCCAGCTGGAATTGGAAGTATTCGTTGCCCAGGCGGATCTCACTGCCCGGCTCCAGGGGGGTCGGTGTGAAGGGCGGGAGCATGGAGCCGTTCAGATAGGTGTGGTTGGAGGAGTTCTCGTCCTGGATGAAGTAGCTGTCCCCCTGCCGGATGATGGTGACGTGGGTCCGGGAGACATTGGGGTTATTGATGGTATAGCGGCAGGCGGAACGGCCGATGGTGAAGGGGAAGTCAGCGAGCACGATCCGCTGGCCCGCATGGAGGAGGACGGCGGTCCGTCCGCCGCCCTGGTCGAAGAGGGCGGTGGTCCCGGCGGTGTCCAGCTGGACGGTGCCGGTCCAGGGACGGCTGCCGCCGCTGCTGTCACCGCCGCCAGCGGGGGCTGGTGTGTAGGGAGGGGGGGACACGGGCCGGACCGGGGGATAGGGGCTGCCGCCAACAGGGGGGATCTGGACATTGTCGGAGATCAGCAGGGCCTGCTTCTCCATATCCACCTTCTCCTCGACGTGCTTCTTGCCAAAGAGGCCGAAGGACTTTTTGGCCTCCTTCTTGGCCTCTTTCTCCTTTTTCGCCTCTGCCTTCTTGGCCTTCTTATCCGGCTTGGCCGGCGTTGGCACCGGCGGCGGGATGACGCCGTCCATGCCCGGGATCTTGATCCCGCCGCTGGCGGGAGGCGTAGCCTCCTTGACCGGTGGTGTGACCGGCGGCGTGACGGGAGGTTGTACCGGCGGGGTGATAGGGGGCTGCACCGGCGGCTGGGGCGTGGGGGCCACAGGGCGGGGCGGCGGGGCGGCGGACTTGGGAGCAGCGAACAGCTCCGCGAACTCCTCCAGCCGGAAGGTGGGCTGGATCACATAGCCGATGAAGGGGGCCAGCCGGGGGGAGGGAGCGCCGCCCACCGGCACGCAGGCGCCCAGCAGGGTCATGAAGAATTTTTGCAGCAGGGGGGAGCTGTCCTCCGCATCGTCCGCCATGGGGATCAGGGGCAGGAAGGCCTCGCCGTAGCGGTCCACATAGGTCTGGGCCGGGTCTAAGAGGCAGTGGGCGGCCCGGAGGAAGTAGTCGGGCAGGCCCTGAAGGTCCTGGCAGAGGCTGCCTAGGACCTTGAGGAAGGCCTCCTCGCCCAGATCCCGGGCCCGGTCGGTCAGGCGGTACTTGCCGGTGATGTCGTGGTACAGGACCACCCGGCCGTCCTCGAACTCCTGGCTGACAGGAAGGATGCCGGGGATCTTGTTGCGCTCCGCCATCGCGATGCAGAAGCGCAGGGGGGAGCAGCCGTCCTCCATGGTCGCAGCCAGGAAGGTCTTTGGTTCCGCCACGGAGTAGGTCAGACTGAGGATTCCGTTTTTCATAAGATCATTCCTCCCATTAGATCAGCGCGCCGAAGAGCAGAAAGGGCGCTAGGGGCATTTCGGAGTGGATATCCAGCTTCTTCCGCAGGAGCTGGATGATACTGACAGCGGCCAGGGCCAAGAGGGACCGGGCCAGCACATAGATGACCCCGGGGAAACCGGCGCCGAAGCCGGTCACCGCCAGCAGCAGGATATCTCCCCGGCCAACGGCATCGGGCCGGACCAGCCGGGGCAGGCCCAGGATGACCGCGCCGGCGGCGGCCCCCAGGAGGGCGTTGAGGAAGAGGGGCAGGCTCAGCCGGGTCAGGTGGACGATGGCAAGGAGCCCCGCGTAGGCCGCCATGGGCCAGGGGAGGATCTCCCGCTTCGTCAGGTCCGTCAGAGAGGCGGAGAGCAGGCAGCCCCACAGCAGCAGCAGCGTCCAGAAGCCCTGGCCCAGATCGCCGAAGAGCCACATCTCATAGAGGCCGAAGAGGCACCCCGCCGCCGCCGGGATATAGAAGCGGTGCTGCCGGACCTCCCGGCCCCAGGCCATCACCGCCGACAGCAGCCCGTTGGCCCCGCCCAGCAGAGCGCCTAAGCAGTACAGTCCTATCATCCGATGATCTTCCCCCGCAGTCCGCCGGTACTGCCGCCGATCCAGGGGTGGACGGCCACCTGCTGCTCGATGACGAAGCCATCGGTGAAGATGGAGAAGAGGGGGTCCTTGTAGCAGTAGGTGGCCTTGAGAATGAAGTCGTGGTGGCCGTCGGAGCTCAGGTAGAGGGAGTAGTGGATATCCCCGTCCAGCAGGTCCCGGTTGACGTTCATCTGGTCCAGGTACTGCTCCACCATCACCTTGACGATCATCCCGCCCCCGGCCTCGCCGGCGGAGGCGACCAGGTAGTTCACCAGGTCCTCCCCCTTGACGGCTCGGAGCTTATTGGCCAGATTGGTGCTGGCGTTGGCGAACTCCTTCCCGTTGTCCACCAGCTCCGCCAGGGAGTCCAGGGAGATTCCCTTCTGGAAGAAGGAGAGGGTCTTCTGAGCGGAGTCGCCGAAGTTGTTGAAGGCGTCCACCAGGCCCGTGGCCTGCTCCTTGAGACCGTCATCGAGCTCGAACTTGTCCAGGCCGATGGTGTTGTCGATGGCGTAGCCGTACTGGGCCAGGACGGACCCGGCGTTGTGCAGGCCGAACTGGACCACCTGGTGCATATAAAAGATGTTCATGAAATTGGCCAGAAAGACCAGCAGGATGACATAGAACGGCATGACGATGGTGGCCTCCACCGTGATCGCGCCGCGAAGCCTGCCCATAGTGCCACCTCCCTTAATAGCTCATATTGGTGTAGACGGTGAAGTTCAGCCGTCCGTCCCTGCGCAAGTTGGCAGGCATCAGGGCCGAGCCCACCATCAGGTAGTTGATGGAGCCATCCAGCTGGGCGGAGATATTGACATAGCTGCCCGCCATGGAGAAGCTCTCCTGCTTGCCGTAGCGCATATTGGCCTGGATCAGACTCTGGATGCGCTGGACCTTGGTCGTGTTGCCCATGAACAGGAGGAAGATGCGCATGTAGTCCATGTAGTTGAGACAGACGTTAAAGCCCTCTCCCTCGTTCTCACCGCTGTCCGGTGTACCCATGGGGATGTACTTGTTGATGGCCTTGGCGGAGGCCTCGGTGATCTTCTCTTTTATTTCACTGCCTTGGGCTTTCACCTTATCCTGTATCTTTTCACTGGTGTTTCGGATGGTCTCGTTGACCTTTTGCAGCGCCGCGTCCTTGCCGTCCGTTAAAGCGCTGGACACTTGGCTGCCTGCCTGGCTGCTCATCTGATCGACCATATTGCCAAAGCCCAGGCTGTTGCTGCCCATCTGATCGTCTACGTCCTTAGCCCAGTCGCTCATGCTCTTTTGGGCGGTCTGCACAGCGTTGTTCACGCCACTGTCGATCGCCTGGTAAGCATCATAGATGGCCTTATTGGTGACCTGCTCCACAGCGGCGGCACCGTCAGCCACCTTGGAATTGATGCCGTCAACCACCTTGTCACCGACCTTGTCCACGATCTTACCGATGGCCTTCTGCAAGACGCCCTCTACAGAGAGGGTCCAGCCCTTGCCCTGTTTGAACAGCTGCACATCCTCTGCGCCGTCCAGCAGACTGGTCACATCGATGACCGACTCCGCCAGGGCCCAGGCGATCAGCAGCGCCGTGGCCACCAGGGGAGCGAAGGGGCCGGAGATGGCCGCCGCCAGGGTATTGGCTTGGGAGATCTTCGCTGAATCGGTGAAGATGGCGGCAGTGTTCAGCGCCAGACGGATAGCCAATAGCCGGGCGGAGATATCCGCCACACAGGCGGCAGCATTGGTGTGACCGGTGACGATGTACTCCAGCTCCGCCTGGGTGGTGTTGAAAGCCGGGTAATAGCTGTCGCTCTTGGAATCCAACAGGTAGGTGTTGCTGGCGTCTGTGGCGATCTTCTTGCTGGAGGCGTTGTAGTGCTGGACATAGTTGGGGAAGTAGGCGATGGCATATTCGTTGATGTACAGGCTGTCCCGGGCGTTCTCCAGCACCTCGCCGATCTTCTTGATCAGGTTCAGCCCGCCCTCTAAGATGCTGTCGATGTTGTCGTCCACATCGGAGTCCATATTGGGGAACCAGTCCTCGCTGCTGGTCTCTTCTCGGGGGACCTTCAGATCGTCCACCTTAAAAGGCCGCAGGCCGTCTGTATCCGGTTCACTGTCTTCTTTAGCCTCGCTGCCGCTGCTCTTTTCAGTCTTGATCTGGGGTGTCATGGCCTCCTCAAAGTCGCGGGCAAAGACGTTCAGCGCGTGGAGGTTCTGCGACAGCTCGGTCATCAGCTTCCGGCAGCCCGTCCAGGCCGGGTTGCTGATCTCCTCGCCCTTCAGGATCGTCTCCATATAAGGGGAGCCGCCACCGTTGAAACGGTGGTCGATGGTCATGCTGCCGAGCAAGGTAAAGTTGCTTCGATATTCCCCGCGGCTATCATAGATATTGCTGGTGTACTGCCGGCCCATCAGCACCAGGTCCATATTTTTCAAAACTTCGCCGCAGCTGCTTTTGGCCAGCTCGATCTCCGGCAGATAGAGCGTTTTGATGTTTTGGTTGTCCGGCTCCGCGTCCACCTTGGCCTGGAGACCGGCAATGTATGTGTTGTAGCGGTCGTTCAGCTTTTCCACTTTGTCCCGGATGTCGTTGGCCCGCTGGTGGAGCTCGTTGGCGTTGTTGACGATCCGGTCATAGGTGCGCAGGAGCGTGTCCAAACAGTTTTCATAGGTGGGACGGAGGGCAGACTCATCGTCGCGATCCTCCTCGTCCAGGGCCGCCCAGGCATCGTCCATGTCCTTGTCAAACTTCTGGACATACTCCCAGGGGTCCTTGTCGGGGAGCGAGCCGGCGTTCAACGGCAGGTTGAAGCTCATCAGGTCGGGCACATTGGTAAAGAGCATCACGTCATTATTAAAGTCGGAGATCTCCCGCAGCAGTGCCGCCGTATCATTGGCCAGAGCCTCTTTATCGGAATTTTTATCGTCCTTGGCCTTTTCCAGCGCCCCTTCCATCCGGTCCACGATGGCGAAGAGGCCCTTCACCTTCTCCAAAAATCCCCCGGTGCTGTTGAGCATCTCGATCGGGGCGCGGTACTTCATATGTTCAATGATCTGGGCCTCCACCGCGTCGGTATTCGCCAGAGAGACGCGGCCGCTGGTGCCCTGAGTCAGCTTGATGTCAAATTCATAGCCGTTGAAAACGGTCCTATTTTCCTCCCCGCCGCCGGTGACGCCGGTGACAGCATCGACTACGGCCTTGTTGAGGTCCTGCACCGCGCTGGTATCCACCGGGATGATCCCCAGGGACTTCTTGGTGTAGTCCGTCAGCAGGTCGGTGACCTGCTTCTCATCCATGCTGTCGGTGGCGAAGAGGCCGTAGAGGTCGTAGAGCATGGCGTTGTAGTAGGAGAGGACGGAGGTGGCGGCGGAATCCAAGGCCAGCTCCGCCTCGGCCCGGGCCATCCGGTAGCGGGCGCCGTCTACCAGCACGCCGATCATAGCGGCGTTGGACAGCAGGATGATACAGAGAAAGACGCTGATGGCGCCCCGCCAGGTCTTTTTTACTTTTTTCATAGGTCCGCCCCCCTTACTTTTTATGACCGGGTCCATTGATCCAGTCAGAGATCAGGGACATATTGCGGATGAACTCCGTAGGTGTGTTCAGAGGCGCGCTGGCGGTGATCTCCCGCTCGCTGGGCAGCTTGATCCCCACGCTCTCCAGCAGGGAGTCCACCGGGTTGGTGTACTTCTTTTTCACAGTCACCGTCACATACTTTTGCAGCAGGCCCCAGCCCTCGCCGCCGAAGCCGCCCTTGTCCACCTTGGGCTCCCCGGTGGTCTCCTCGCCCAGGGTCACGTTGGGGTTCTGGTCGAGACGCCACCTGGCGAAGGCCTGGATGTTGGTCAGCCGCTGGCCCTTGTTGCCGTCGAAGATGTAGCGGTAGGGGTCGTGTTCAGTAAAGCTGGGGCTGGCCGGCTTGCCGCCGGCGGAGCCGGCGTTGGAGGCCTGGAAATCCCAGGCGAGGCTGCCGCCGATCTTGTCCCAATAGGCGGCTCCCCGAGCCGCCGCCTCCATGGCCGCGGCCCCGGTGACGATGTTCTGGTAGTGGGTCAGGCACATGGAGAGAATGCCTAGAATGGTGAAGAAGATCACCGGGAATATGATGGCCAGCTCCACTGTCATGGAGCCCTTCCAAGTCTTTTGATCCATAGAGCATCCTCTCTCTCATTTTTGTTTGGTCAGTGGGTGAGGGACGGAGGCGGGCGGTCAGCCCGCCTCCGCTGGCAGTACGTCAGCCGCCTGTCTCAGTGTTCCCTGGGACATCGCCCACCTTGAAGATCTTGTTCATCAGGTCTGTGACGAACTTGATGATGGTCTTGCGGAACAGCAGGGCGATGGCCACCAGCACGCCGATCAGGATGACCAGCTCCACGGTGCCAAAGCCTTCCTCATCCCGCCAAAAACGGGTCCAAAGCTCTCTCATGGATGTTCTCCTTTCTTGAAATTATATGCCCATCCCCATGACGGCAGGCGCCACCACAAGGATAATGACCGCGATCAGCATCAGCATCATGGGGAACAGCAGCTTGGTAGTGGTCTCCTCGGCGATCCGGTTCGCCGCCGCCTTGCGGGCGGACCACAGCTCCCGGCCGATCTCCCCCAGGGCCGTCAGCACGTCCGTGCCGCCCCGGTGCATGTTCTGGAGGATGACGGACACGAACCGGCGCATCTCCGGCATATTGCACTGGGTGGTGAGGATATCCAGGGCCTCCTCATCGGTGGCCCCGTGCTCCATCTTCTCCGCCACCTTGTCCAGCATCTGGTACAGGGGCGTCTCCGACGGCATCTCCTGGGCGATCTTCAGCAGGGCCCCCCGGAGGGTGAGCCCCGCGCCGGAGAGGATGACGATCTGGTTGGTCAGGTCCGGCAGGTCGATGGAGATGGAGTTATGGCGGGCGGCCACCTTCTGCCGGGTGTCCTGGAAGGCCGCCCAGACCAGCACCACCGCCAGGGCCAGCCCCAGGGCCAGATAGGTGACGTCCCCGTTCATAGCGGCGAAGAGCATGGTGGCCAGCACCAGGCCCAGCAGGCCGCCGGTGGCCGCCAGGGCCCAGGTCACCCGGAGGTAGAACTCGATGTAGTCCTTGTCATGGAGCTCCGCCAGGTCCCGCCGGATGGACCGGTCCAGGTTGGAGGCGTACTTATACTTGATCAGCTCCATAAAGGCGAACCCGGCGGGCATGAAGTCCTTCATGTTGTAGTCCTTCTTGTCCAGGGCCTGGACGAAGGCGGCGTACTTCTTCTTCCCGCTGCTGTAGAGCAGGAGGAAGAACACCATCACCACCAGGAAGGGGATCGCAGAGATATATTCCATAGCCGTATCCTCCCTCAGATCTCGATGTCCGTGAGCTTATTGCCCCACAAAAAGCCCACGATGACCAGGGCCAGGGCGATGGTGCAGACCACGCGGCCGCCGAAGGTATTGAACAGCGGCTCCATGAAGTCCCCGGTGGACTGGGTCAGCAGCACCATCAGCGCCAGGGGCGCGACGGCCATCACTTTCTGCTCCATCTTCTTCTCCGCCAGCACCGTGTCCATCTCCTGCTTGGTCTCGATCTTCTCGGTGATGATGTTGGAGCTCTGGCGCATGATCTGCATCAGGTTGCCGCCGGTCCGCTTGGAGATCTCGAAGATGTGGGCAAAGGTGCGGATATCATCGATGCCGGACCGCTTGGCCAGGTCTAAGAACAGGTCCTCGATATTGGCCCCCAGGTTCAGCTTGGACACGATCAGCTCCAGCTCCTGGATGATCAGGGTATCCGGGTCCACATACTGATGCTCCATGTCGTCCAGGGCGATGGCCATGGCCCGCTCCACGCTGTTGCCGGCGTTCAGGGCGGAGGAGAGGGAGTAGAGCATGTCCTTGAATTGCAGGGTCAGCTTCTGCCGCCGCTTCTTGATGATCTCCTTGGTCCGCATGGGCGGGTACTTGAAGGCCAGCAGGGCGAACACCGCCGAGATCGGCACGGAGCGGTAGAAGATGAAGGCCAGGGCGAACAGCGCCGCCGCCGCTAAGGCCAGGTAGAACAGGTACTCCGGCTTTTTCATGTAGTAGACGGAGTAGTCCAGCCCGCCGCTCTCGGTGCGCTCCGGCTTTTTGGGCTCCTTCACCTTCTTGGCCTTGGGCGCTTTCTCTTTCTTAGACACAGATCTCGACCCCCTTGTTGATATTGGTAGCTATGCCGGCCATCTCAAATTTTTGCAGATTGTACATCGGGTTCTCCGTCCGGCGGAGACGGCCCAGGATCTCCCCCTTGGGCCCGGTGCCCTCCCGCTCGAAGTGGAACAGGGGGTTCACGATGTACTTCCCGTCCTCGTACCCCCGCAGCTCCACGATGTCCAAGGTCTTGCGGCTCTTGTCGCTGAGCCGGCCTAAGTGGACGATCAGGTCGATGGCTGCCGCGATCTGCTGCCGGATGGCGTCCATGGGGAAGTCCGCCCCGGTGAGGACCATGGTCTCCAGACGGGAGAGCATATCTCCGGGGGAGTTGGCGTGGCCGGTGGAGAGGGAGCCGTCGTGGCCGGTGTTCATGGCCTGGAGCATATCCAGAGCCTCGGCCCCCCGGACCTCGCCCACGACGATGCGCTCCGGCCGCATACGCAGGGAGGACTTGATCAGATCCCGGATGGTGATCTGGCCCTTGCCCTCGGTGTTGGCGTTGCGGGTCTCCAGACTGACCAGGTTGGGCACGGTGCGGATCTGGAGCTCGGCGGAGTCCTCGATGGTGATGATCCGCTCGTCGGCGGGGATGAAGTTGGACAGGGCGTTCAAAAAGGTGGTCTTACCGGAGCCAGTGCCGCCGCTGACGAAGATGTTGTACTTGGCCTCCACGCAGCTCTTCAAAAAGTCCGCCGCCTCCCGGGTGATCGCGCCCCACTCGATCAGGTCAGAAAATTGCAGCACCTTCTCCGGGAACTTTCGGATGGTCACCACCGGCCCGTTCAGGGCGATGGGGTCCAGGACGATGTTCACCCGGGACCCGTCCTCCAGACGGGCATCGCAGATGGGGTTGGAGGTATCCACCGTCCGGTTGACCTTGGAGACGATCTTCTGGATGATGTCCTCCAGCTGCCGCTTGCTCTCGAATTTCTGGTCCCACTTGTACAGGTGGCCCTTCCGCTCGAAAAATACACAGTCCGGCCCATTGATCATGATCTCGGTGACGCTCTTGTCGTCCACCAGGGGCTGGAGCGGTCCCAGCCGCTTCATATTGTTCAGCACGCCCGCTACCAGCTCCCGCCGGTCTGACACACTGAGGTAGGCCCCGTTCAGGAGAGCGTTCAAGATCTCCTGGGCCGCCTGGGTCACCTGCTCATCGGAGATGTTCCGGCTGCCCTCCAGCTTGCGCATGACTCGGGTGCTCAGCTCGCTCTCCAGTTCCTTTCGGTCCATCGCCCATCACATCCCTTCACACAACGTTCCACAGTATCTCGTTCGTACCGGTCAAAACCGCAAAAGCTCCTCGCACCCCTGGGCGATGGCCTGGTTGCCCCGGAGGACCAGCTTGGCATCCCGGCTGCTGGCAAGGCTCTCGGAGTAGGGGAAGCAGGCGGCATAAGCCCCGCCGGTGACGTTCTCCCGGCAGCGGTTGCCCGCCACCACGGCCCGTCCGGCGCAGGGGAAACTGGCGAAGGCCGGGTCGTTCAGGAAGGCGTCCCGCTTGGCCTGGCCGGTCTTGTTGTCGTCGTAGACCAGGACGACCCGGTCGCTGGCGCCCATCACATAGTCGCAGACGCTGCCGAAGGCGGTGGAGAGGTCCACCACCACCAGCTCCACGTCCCCCAGCTTGGCCAGCCCCTCCAACAGGTAGCGCACATCGTCCTCGCCCAGGTCCCGCTGGTCCATCAGGCTGACGGGGGTGGGGAACACGAAAACACCGTGCTCGTTGCGCCACAGCGCCGTGGGCAGGGTGGAGAGGGGATCCTTGTGGTCCTTCACGTCGCAGAGGAACTCCTCCGCCTTGACGGGCCCGCCCTGCTGGTAGAGGATATCGGTGCAGGGGGCGCTCTCCAAGTTGAGATAGACGGTCTTGCCGGTCTCGCTGCCCTTGATGGCGGCGAGGTAGGCCAGGGTGGAGACGCCGCTGCCCCCCTGGGTGGAGAAGAAGGACACCACCTTCAGCCCGCCGGTCCGGGAGGCTGGGGCGCTGCGGCCGGAGAGGAGCCCGATGTCCCGCAGGAGCAGCTTCAGGTCGTCCATCACGTCCTGCTTTTTCTGGTAGATGTTCAGGGTCATGGGGCCGTCCGCGTCCCGGACGGTCTCCTCGCCCAGCAGGATGGAGGCCGTGCCCACCGGCGCGGCGAGGGCCTTCGTATCGGTCAGGATACATTGCAGGCTGTCGCCCTGGTCCTGGAGGTAGGCGCTGGCGGCGTCCAGGTCGGAGAAGGAGTAGGCGGAGAGCAGGTGGCTCTCGCTCCGCAGCAGCAGCTTGAACTGGCCCATGAAGTAGGGATCGGATATGTAGAGAAGAACACGAACAGCCATAGGGGACCCTTCCTTTCCAGTGGGCGGCGGCCCCGGTCCTCCCGCAGGACCTGGGGGCGCCGCCGGTCATTTTGCCATTATGAACGAATTATAACAAAGCCTTCCATAAAACGCAAGAGGGAATTGTCAGAGCGTGGCGAAACAGGACGTTTTAGGCCGGCGTGACGCTGCCATCGGAGCAGTCCATATAGTAGACGCCCGTATCCGTGGCGATCTCCCACTTGGCCGCCAGCCGGAGGGGGGAGACGGTGGTCTGCAGCTCATAGACCGGCTGGATCGACTGGACCGCGCTGCAGATCACGCCGCTCTGGTCCCGGTAGCTCCGGTAGAAATCCAGGAAGTGCACCAGGGCCGTGACGCGGGAGACGGTGCTGCGCTGGGCAGGGGCGGAGCCGGCCAGAGAGACATAGTCCCCGGAGATCCCAGCCAGCCGCCCCTGGGAGAACCGGAACACCACCGACGCGTTGTGGATCGGGCTGCCGCCGGCGATCTGGGCGACGGTGACGAAGCCGCCGCCGTCCTCCTCCAGGGCCTGCTCGGCGATGGTATAGCCAAAGGACTCGCAGAACTCCCGGCAGAGCGCCAGCGGGTCCGTCTCCCGCAGATAGGGTGTATGCTCGAAGGAGGCGTTGCTGCGGAAGCGGACCGTCCCCAGGCGGCCGCTGTAGGAGTAGATGCCGCCGCCCTGGTCGGCGGCGGGGACCTCCTCCCCCAGAAGGAAGGCCGCCACCGCCGCCTCCGCCGTCAGGTCACGGGCCAGCGCCAGGGTGTCCGGCGGGGGCGCGGTCAGGTCCAGGTCCTCCGCCAGCTCGATCTCATGGCTGACGTACAAGGCCCGCAGCTCCTCCTCCAGCCGCCGCTGGGCGTAGCGCTCCTGCCACAGGTGCCGGACCACCACGCCCAGGAGGAACAGATCTAAGAACGCCAGGATCAGGATGATGATATTCTTCAAACGAGGCGCTTCCAAGGCGACCCCTCCTTTTTCTGGATGCACCCCCATTGTACCACGATCTCCCCGTTGTGACAAGCGTCCAGCCGTCGCCCGGCCGGCGACATTTTGCCCGCGTGTTACGAAGATGTCATTTTTCGCGGCAGGAAAAAACCACAGGACTGGTACATTTACACAATAGTATTCCGCCGCGGTTCATGATACAATAAAAAACTAAGCAAGACGATCTGATCGAAAAGGAGCGTGATCCTATGCTGTCTGACACTATGCGCAGCTTTGGCAAAAATGCCTGCATCATCCGGGAGATCAGCGCCTACGGCGCTGCCCGTTCCGCCCAGATCGGGGCGGAGAACGTTTTTGACTTCAGCATCGGCAACCCCAATCTCCCCGCGCCCCCCGCCGTCCGGGAGACCCTGGTCCGGCTGCTGACGGAGATGGACCCGGTGGCCCTCCACGCCTACACCCCCGCCGTGGGCCTGCCCGCCGTCCGTCAGGCCGTGGCCGGCTACATCACCGAGACCTACGACTTCCCTGTGACCATGGACAGCCTCTACATCACCGAGGGGGCCTCCACCGCCCTGGCCATGGTGTTCCACGCCGTCTGCCAGGAGGGGGATGAGGTCATCCTCTTCGCCCCCTACTTCACCGAGTACCCGGTGTTCGTCCGGGCCGCCGGGGCGAAGAGCGTGGACGTGCCCTGCACGGAGCCGGACTTCCAGATCGACTTCAACGCCTTCCAGGCCGCCCTCAGTGACAAGACCGCCGCCGTGGTGGTCAACTCCCCCAACAACCCCTCCGGGGTGGTGCTGGAGGAGGCGACCCTCCGCCGGCTGTGCGCGATCCTACAGGAGAAGGAGCGGGAGGTGGGCCACCCCATCTATCTGATCAGCGACGAGCCCTACCGGGACCTGGTCTACGACGAGGACGTGACCGTGCCCTACCTGCCGGCCTACTATGACGATACCTTCGTCTGCTACTCCTACAGCAAGAACCTCTCCATCCCCGGGGAGCGGCTGGGCTATCTGCTGGTGTCCCCGCGGATGCGGGACTGGCAGGAGGTCTTTGCCGCCTGCGCCGGCGCGGCCAGGACCATGGGCTATATCTGCACCTCCAGCCTGTTCCAGCACCTGCTGCCGGCCTGCCTGACCGAGCGGGTGGACCTGACGGTCTATCGGACCAACCGGGACCTGCTCTACGGCGCCCTGACCGAGTACGGTTTCACCGTGGCCAAGCCCAGCGGGGCCTTCTACCTCTTCGTCAAGTCCCCGGAGCCGGACGCCTTCGCTTTCTATGAGAAGGCCAAGAGCCGTGAGATCTTATTGGTGCCCAGCGACGACTTTGGCTATCCGGGCTATGTCCGGGTATCCTACTGCGTGGATACGGACAAGATCCGCCGGGCCCTGCCGGGTTTCAAGGCCCTGGCGGAGTCCTATGGGCTGTGAGCGATAGGGGGAGAGGACGATGAACGAATTGGAACAGGCCCGGGCTGTCATCGACCAGGTGGACCGGGAGATGGCGGACCTCTTCTGCCGGCGGATGGAGGCGGTCCGCCAGGTGTCCAGGTACAAGCGGGCCCATGGCCTGCCGGTTCTGGACGAGAGCCGGGAGAAGGCCGTCGTCGAGCGGAACGCCCAGCGGGTGGCGGACGAGGACCTGCGCAGCTACTATGTGCTGTTTTTGCAGGACATGATGCGCACCTCCCGGAACTACCAGCGCTATCTCCAAGAGGGGATGCGGGTGGCCTACAGCGGGGTGGAGGGGGCCTTCGCCCACATCGCCGCCGGGCGGATCTTCCCTGACGGGGTCCGGGTGGGCTGCTCCAGCTTCGCCCAGGCTTACGCCGCCGTGGTCAGCGGCGCCTGCGACTGCGCCGTGCTGCCCATCGAGAACAGCTACGCCGGCGAGGTGGGCCAGGTCATCGACATGATCTTCTCCGGTCCCCTCTTTATCAACGGCGTCTACGACCTGACCATCCAGCAGAACCTGATCGGCCTGCCGGGGACCCGGCCGGAGCAGATCCGGGAGGTGGTGAGCCACCCCCAGGCCCTGGGCCAGTGCGATGAGTATATCCGCCGCCGGGGCTACAAGGCCGTCAGCTGCAACAATACCGCCGTGGCCGCCCAGCAGATCGCCCAGGCCCAGGACCCCGCCCGGGCGGCCATCGCCAGCCAGGAGACCGCCGCCCTCTACGGCCTGGAGGTGCTGGAGGCCAACATCAACCAGTCCAGCCTGAACACGACCCGCTTCGCCGTCCTCTCCCGGGTGGAGAACGACCAGGAGCGCACCGGGGCCGACGATCGGTTCATCATGGTGTTCACCGTCCGCAACGAGGCCGGCTCCCTGGCGGAGGCGATCCAGATCATCGGCTCCCATGGGTTCAATATGCGGGTCCTGCGCAGCCGGGCCATGAAGGGGCTGCTGTGGCAGTACTATATGTTCGTGGAGGGCGAGGGGGCCATCCACAGCGACGCCGGCCGGGAGATGCTGGCGGAGCTGGGGACCTGCTGCGACCGGCTGCGGGTCCTGGGGACCTACCGCTCCCACAGTGAGCTGAAAGGCAGGTGAAGGCTATGACCCTCCATATGGATCTGGGCGAGAGGAGCTACGACATCCATCTCCAGCAGGGCGCCCTGCGGCAGGCGGGGGAGCTGTTCGATCTGGACCGGACCGCCCTTGTCGTCACCGATACCGGCGTGCCGTCGGTATATGCCCGGGCTATAGCGGACCAGTGCCGCCGGGCGGAGATCGTCACCCTGCCGGCGGGGGAGGAGACCAAGAGCTTCCCCTATTTTGAAAAGCTCTGCCGGACCTGCCTCTCCGCCGGACTGAGCCGGAAAGACTGTATCGTGGCCGTAGGCGGCGGGGTGGTGGGGGACCTGGCCGGGTTCGCTGCCGCCAGCTATATGCGGGGCATCGACTTCTACAACGTCCCCACCACCGTCCTGAGCCAGGTGGACAGCTCCATCGGCGGCAAGGTGGCCATCGACTTAGACGGTGTGAAGAACATCGTAGGGGCCTTCTACCAGCCGAAAGGGGTCATCGTGGACCCGCTGGTGCTCTCGACCCTGCCCCGGCGGCAGATCGCCAACGGCCTGGCGGAGGCGGTGAAGATGGGCCTGATCTGGGACGAGGCGCTCTTCGCCCTCTTTGAGACTGAGGAACCCATGGAGCATATCGGAGAGATCATTGGCCGGGCCCTGGAGGGCAAGCGGCTGGTGGTCCAGGAGGACGAGCGGGAGGGGGGCCTCCGGCGCATCCTCAACTTCGGCCACACCATCGGCCACGGCATCGAGAGCCAGGGGGGCCGGTATCACGGGGAGTGCGTGGCCCTGGGGATGCTCCCTATGTGTTCCCCCGCCGTCCGCGCCCGGCTGGAGCCGGTGCTGGAGCGGCTGGGCCTGCCCACCAGGGGCGAATGGGACGATGAGGCCGTCATGGACGCCATGGTCCACGACAAGAAGGCGGAGGGCGCCAGCGTCCATATCATCTTAGTGGAGGAGATCGGCAGGGCGGTGCAAAAGACCGTGGACATCGGGGAGCTACGCCGCCTGCTGGAGGAGGGCTTTCGATGAAGAACACCTTCGGCCAGAGCGTGGCCGTCACCCTCTTCGGGGAGAGCCACGGCCCCGCCATCGGCGCGGTGCTGGACGGCTTGGCCCCCGGCTGCGCCGTCAGCGAGGAGGCCATCCGAAAGCAGCTGGACCGCCGCCGCCCCCAGGGCAACACCGGCACCCACCGCCGGGAGCCGGACCCGTTCCAGCTCCTGAGCGGCGTCTATCAGGGAAAGACCACCGGGACCCCTCTGGCCATCGTCATCCCTAACACCAGCCAGAGGAGCGCCGACTATGAGAACGATGGGGCCTACCCCGCCCGGCCCAGCCATGCCGACTTTGCCGCCCGGTGCAAGTACCACGGCTTTGAGGACCGCCACGGCGGCGGCCACTTCTCTGGCCGTCTGACGGCGGCCCTGGTGGCGGCGGGGGCGGTCGCGTTGGATATATTGAAGGGGAAGGACATCTCCATCGCCACCCATATCGCCCGGTGCGCCGGCATCGACGATGCCCCCCTGCCCCTGGAGGACCCCGCCGCCCTGGCGGCCCTGGGGGAAATGAGCTTCCCGGTGGTGGACCGGCTGGCTGGAGAGCGGATGGAAGAGGCCATTCTGGCCGCTCGGGAGGACCGGGACAGCGTAGGCGGCATTTTGGAGACCGCCGTCCTGGGCCTGCCCGCCGGGGTGGGGGAGCCCTGGTTCGACACCATGGAGAGCGTCCTGGCCCATATGCTCTTTGCCGTTCCGGCGGTGAAGGGAGTGGAGTTCGGGGCCGGTTTCGCCTTGGCGGACCTCCGGGGGAGTCAGGCCAACGACCCCCTCCGGGTCCGGGACGGAAAGATCGTCACCACGAGCAACCACAGCGGCGGCGTCAACGGCGGCATCACCAACGGGATGCCTGTCACCTTCCGCTGCGCTGTGAAGCCCACGGCCTCCATCTTCCAGCCCCAGGACACGGTGGACCTGACCACCGGGGAGGAAACGACCCTGCATCTAAAGGGCCGCCACGACCCGGCCATCGTCCACCGGGCGGCGGCAGTGGTGGATGCGGTCACCGCTTTGACGGTGCTGGACCTGCTGGCCCTGCGCTATGGCACCGACTGGATGGCCGGGTGATCGGACAGAAGGAGGGAACTCGATGGAATACGGCATCATCGGCGAGCATCTGCCCCACAGCTTCTCCAAGGAGATCCACGAGCAGCTGGCGGACTACACCTATGAGCTCCATGAGCTGCGGCCCCAGGAGGTGGAGGGCTTCCTCCGCCGGCGGGACTTCAAGGCCGTCAATGTGACCATCCCCTACAAGCAGGCGGTGATCCCCGGCCTGGACGTGGTGGACGAGCGGGCCGCCGCCATCGGCGCGGTGAACACCGTGGTCAACCGGGGGGGCCGGCTCTATGGATATAATACGGACTATGACGGCCTCCGGGCGCTGATAGACCGCCAGGGCCTGGACTATACCGGGGCCACGGTGCTGGTCCTGGGCACCGGCGGCACCTCCAAGACCGCCGCCCGTCTGGCGAAGGACCTGGGGGCCGGGACGGTCCTCCGGGTCAGCCGCCAGGGGAGCGGCGGGGACGTGATCGGCTATGAGCAGGCCCGGACCGGCTATGCCGGCGCGGACTTCCTGATCAACACCACCCCCGTGGGGATGTACCCCCGCACGGAGAGCGCGCCCTTGGACCTGACGCCCTTCACGGCCCTCCGGGGGGTCACCGATGTGGTCTACAACCCCCTGCGGACCCGGCTGGTCCAGGCCGCCATGGACCGGGGCATCCCCGCCAGCGGCGGGCTCTATATGCTGGTGGCCCAGGCGGTGGCGGCGGTGGAGCATTTTTTGCAGGCTCCCCAGAGCCCGGACGCGGCGGAGCGGATCTTCCTGCCCCTGCTGCGGAGCAAGACCAACATCGTCCTCACCGGGATGCCCGGCTGCGGCAAGAGCGCCGTGGGCCGGATCCTGGCCAAGGAGCTGGGCCGAGAGCTGCTGGACACCGATGCCGTGGTGACGGAGATGACCGGCCTTACGCCCGCCCAGCTCATCGAGGAGCGGGGCGAGCCGGCTTTCCGGGACGTGGAGGGCCAGGCCGTGGCGGACTGCGCCAAGCGTACCGGCTGCATCATCGCCACCGGCGGCGGGGCTGTCCTCCGGCCCGAGAACATCGCCGCCCTCCGGCAGAACGGCACGATCTTCTTCCGGGACCGGGACCTGGAGGACATCAAGCCTTCCGGCGACCGCCCCCTGTCCAAGGACCGGGAGGCCCTCCGCCGCCGCTATGAGGAGCGCTACGGCATCTACTGCGTCACGGCGGACCACATCATCCGCCATACATCCACGGCTGCCGCCGCGGCAGCGGCCATTTTGGAGGTGTTCCATGAACTTACTGATCATCAACGGCCCTAATCTCAATATGCTGGGCATCCGGGAGCCGGACCACTATGGCCGGGAGACCTACGCCGGCCTGGTGGAGAAGATCCAGGCCTACTGCGGCGACCTTGGCATCCAGGCCAGCTTCTATCAGTCCAACCACGAGGGGGACCTGGTGGATGCCATCCAGGGGGCCTACGGCAAGATGGACGGCATCATCATCAATCCTGGCGCCTATACCCACACCAGTATCGCCCTGCTGGACGCGGTGAAGGCCGTGTCCGTCCCCACGGTAGAGGTCCATATCTCCGATGTGGCCTCCCGGGAGGACTTCCGGCAGGTGAGCTATATCCGCCAAGCCTGCATCGGCACCATCGCCGGCCAGGGCACCGATGGTTACCTCCGGGCGGTGGACCTGCTGCGGGAGCGGCTGGAGGTGAGGGCATGATCGCCCGTGTGGCCCCCGGCGTCCCCAAAGGGACCGCCGCCGCCCCGCCCTCCAAGAGCATGGCCCACCGGCTGCTGCTCTGCGCCGGGCTGTGCCAGGGGGAGACGAGCCGTATTCGGAACGTGGCCCCCTCCCAGGACGTGCTGGCCACCATCGACTGCCTCCAGGCCTTCACCTGCGGCGTGGAGTGGGAGGGGCAGGACCTGCTGGTCACCGGCGCGGACGTGTTCCGGGGACCGGACGGGCCCCTGGTCTGCCGGGAGAGCGGCAGCACTCTGCGCTTCTTCCTCCCCATAGCCCTGCTCAGCGGCAAGCTGGCCCGGTTCACCGGCTGGGGCCGGCTGATGGAGCGGCCCCAGGAGGTCTATGGGGACCTCTGCCGGGAGCGGGGGATGTTCTTCCACCAGGACGAGCAGTCCCTCACCGTCATGGGTCCTCTCCAAGCGGGGGACTTCCACCTCACCGGGGCCGTCAGCAGCCAGTTCATCAGCGGCCTGCTCTTCGCCCTGCCCCTGCTGGGGGGCAACAGCCACATCCTCATCCAGCCGCCCCTTGAGAGCCGGCCCTATGTGGACCTGACTCAGAGTGCTCTGGAGACCTTCGGGGTCCACACGGCCTGGGCGGGAGAGGGGTTCCTCAGCGTCCCCGGCGGACAGAGCTACGCCCCGCGGGACGTGGCCGTGGAGGGGGACTGGTCCAACGGGGCCTTCCTCCTGGCTATGAATGCTTTGGGGGGCCAGGTGGAGGTCACCGGATTGCGGCCCGACAGCTCCCAGGGGGACCGGGAGGTGACGGAGCATCTGGAGGCCCTGGTCCAGGGCCGGCCCACCATCGACCTCCGGGACTGCCCGGACCTGGGCCCGGTGCTGATGGCGGTGGCCGCTGCCTGCAACGGGGCGGAATTTACGGGCACCCGCCGACTGGCCATGAAGGAGAGCGACCGGGGGGCCGCCATGGCGGCGGAGCTGTCCGCCTTTGGGGCCCATGTGACGGTGGAAGAGGACCGCATCACCGTAGATGCCGCCCCTCTCCACGCCCCGGACCGGCCCCTCTGCGGCCACAACGACCACCGGGTCGTTATGGCGCTGCTGCTGCTGTTGATGCGGACCGGCGGTGAGATCGAGGATGCCCAGGCGGTGGATAAGAGCTACCCCGGCCTGTATGAGCAGCTGAAAGATTTAGGAATAGAGGTCACATGTTATGACGATCGACCGTAAGACGAATATCTTGATCGTGGGCTTGGGGCAGATCGGCGGCGGCTACGCCATCGGCCTGACCAACAAGGGCTACCAGGTGGACGCCATCGCCCGCCGCCAGGAGACCATCGACTTCGCCATGGACCGCAGGATGCTCCGCCAAGGCGCCGCCTTCGTGGACCCGGAGCTGGTGGGCCGGGCGGACATCGTGGTCATGGCCCTCTACCCCCATATCCTGATAGACTGGCTGGCGGAGAACCAGCACCTCTTCAAGCCGGGGACGCTGATCACCGATGTCACCGGCGTGAAGGGCTGCATCGTGGACCGGGTCCAGGCCATGCTGCGGCCGGATGTGGAGTTCGTGGCGGCCCACCCCATGGCGGGCCGGGAGACCAGCGGCGTGGAGAACGCCACTGCCAGCGTTTTCTATGGGGCCAACTATATCGTGACCCCCACGGCGAAGAACACCCCGGAGAACATCGAGACCTGCAAGCGATTGGGGGAGATCCTAGGCTTTGGACGGATCGCGGAGCTGAGCCCGGCGGACCACGATGAGATGATCGCCTTCCTCTCCCAGCTGACCCACTGCGTGGCGGTGGCGCTGATGACCTGCAACGAGGACGAGCATATGCAGTCCTACACCGGCGACTCCTTCCGGGACCTGACCCGTATCGCCAAGATCAACGACCAGATGTGGAGCGAACTGTTCCTGCTGAACCGGGACAACCTGCTGAAGGAGATGGACCGGTTCGAGGAGGAGATGCGTAAGCTCCGCCGGACCATCGAGGAGGGGGACCGGGAGGCCATGCGGACGATGATGCGTGCCGCCGCCCAGCGCCGGGTGCTGTTCGATAAGGTCTGACGCCTTTTCCCGAAATCTTATAGGTCGGCGTGAGACCGGCCAAGGAGTGATACGACCATGAATATGGAATTTGTCCGCAAGCTGCCTGTACCGCTGGAGATCAAGGAGGCTTACCCCCAGTCCTTCGCCATGGCCCAGGTCAAGGCCAAAATGGATACGGAGATGCGGAAGATCTTTACCGGCGAGAGCCAGAAGCTGCTGCTGGTGATTGGGCCCTGCTCGGCGGACCGGGAGGACGCGGTGCTGGAGTATGTGGACCGGCTGCGGGCTTTACAGGAGAAGGTGGCCGAGCGGCTGCTGCTCGTCCCCCGTATCTACACCGGCAAGCCCCGGACCACCGGTGACGGCTACAAGGGGATGCTCCACCAGCCGGACCCCACCGGCAAGCCGGATATGCTGAAGGGCATCGTGGCGATCCGCGCCCTGCATATGAAGGTGGCCCAGACCTTCGGCATGGCCACGGCGGACGAGATGCTCTACCCGGAGAACCACCGCTACCTCTCCGACCTGCTGGCCTATGTGGCGGTGGGGGCCCGGTCCGTGGAGAACCAGGAGCACCGGCTGGTGGCCAGCGGCCTGGCCATCCCCGTGGGGATGAAGAACCCCACCGGCGGGGATCTCTCCGTGATGATGAACGCCATCGCCGCGGCCCAGCATCCCCATACATTCATCTACCGGGGCTGGGAGGTCCGCAGCAAGGGCAACCCCCTGGCCCACGCCATCCTCCGGGGCTATGTGAACAAGCACGGCCAGTCCATGCCCAACTATCACTATGAGGACCTGCAGAACTTGGTGGAGCTGTACCAGCAGCGCCAGCTGCAAAACCCGGCGGTCATCATCGACACCAACCACGCCAACTCCGGCAAGCGGTTCGCTGAGCAGGTGCGCATCTGCAAAGAGGTGCTCCACAGCTGCCGCCTCAACTGGGACATCCGCTCCCTGGTGAAGGGCTTTATGATCGAGAGCTACCTGGAGGACGGCTGCCAGAAGCCGGACGGCGGGGTCTACGGCAAGTCGATCACCGACCCCTGCCTGGGCTGGGAGGGCACCGAGCGCCTGGTCCTGGATATCGCGGATCAGTGGTAAGAACAAAAGAAGGCCCGGCCGAGCAGGCCGGGCCCTCTTGCTGGCAGGCGGTCAGTTTTTGCGGCCGCAGCAGGTACGGGCGTCCTCGTAGTCCCGGGGACCGCCTACCGTGTTGGGCGGGAAAAACTCGCTGACGGGGAAGTTGATGGACTTGAACAGCTCGCAGGGGTCCTCGCTGGGGCAGCAGCCACAGCCGCAGGAGCACTCCTTGTCGGGCAGGCAGTAGTCAAAGACGGGCACCAGCAGCTGGCTGTCCCGCTCTAAGCGGACGATGGAGAACTGGCCCAGGGTGACGAACACCCGGCGATCATCCTCCCCCATGGTCAGGTCGCTGTTGAAGCACTGGCAGACGCAGGAGGGGATCTCGCAGATGTCGCAGTCGCAGCAGCGGTCCTGGCAGCGCTCCACGATCTTGGCGTCCAGGACGATCGGGTCCACCGCCTCCACCACGGCGATGGGCATATTGCTCTGCTCCAGCTGCTGGCGGTCTAAGCCGTCGATGCGGGTGTGAGAGGAGAAGATGTGGGCGTTGCCCTCGCTGCCGAAGAGGATGACCCGCTTGTCAAAGACGCACAGGCCCTCCACCTCCACCGGCCGGGGGGAGGTGCAGTAGGCGTTGAGGGTGACCCGGTAGAAGTAGCGGGTGTCCACGGTGTAGAAGCCCCGGTTGAAGGAGACGGGCTCCACGTTGATGTATGTGTACAGCAGCTCCGCCTTGCCGCCCTTGACGGAGGTGGCCCGGTTGAGGATATCCTGGCAGTAGAGGCAGGGATAGAACCGCAGGTCCTCGATGCAGTCTTTATCTCTACAGCTGTCAAATATCTTCTTGGTATGGATGCAAACGGCCTCCCGGAAGTCGCAGGACTCCTTGATGGGGCCAGGCATAGTCTTATCAGGCATGGAATAGACCTCCCAGTAAGTAGATCGAAGTAGGGAAGGCGGTATCGCCTTCACAACATCCTATGCCCGGCAGCGGAAAGTGTGCAAAGGACAGAAAAAGAGGCCCGCCCGTCCCGAAGGGGACCGGCGGGCCCTTGTCACTCCTGGTCTTTGGCTTCTGCGATCGTGTCCAGCAGATTACACAATTCTTCATTCGTGTAGTCTTTTCCAGAATTTTTGATCAGGCGGCGCAGATCGTACAGTAATGCCTTTTGCGTGTCCTTGCGTTCCTTGTCTGTCATGGCTCTTTTCTCCTTTCAGCTCCTATGGATCGGGCACTTGCGTTTTCGTGGGCTTCAGGAATAGGCATCCTATCCTGCCACTCTTAGTATACCCTATCAGACAATGACCGTAAATGTATAGATCGCACAAGAAATGGCGGCTGGTCTTGTGCGAAAAGGCACCCGGCCTGCCAGACCGGCAGGCCGGGTAAGAGCAAGATCCAGGGGCCCTTATGGGCGGCATATGTCCTCCGATATCCAAAAGAGGACGCATCTGCCTCAGCAGGTAGCGCCGCCCTTGACGCTCTTGTTCAAAATGGCGCTCTTGTCGATGGCCGCGTTGAGCAGCTTGTCGTTCACATAGTCGAAGCTCAGCCGGGCGATGGTGTCTGCGAAGCGCTCGCCGGTCTGGCCCTCGTCCCGGAAGAGGAGGATGGCCTTCTCCACCACGTCGATCAGCTCCTCCTCCGTGGTGAAGATGCGGGTGAGGGGCAGGCCGTGGGCGGTGCGCTTGCCCCAGCGGCCGCCGACGTAGACCCGGTAGCCGTCCTGGTGGTCCAAGGCGCCGAAGGGGCACTTATTGGCGCAGCGGCCGCAGTTGTTGCAGGCGGCGGGGTCGATATGGATCTTTCCCTCCACCACCTTGGCCACCTTGATGGGGCACCCGGCCTCCACCTGGCACTTGCCGCAGCCCCGGCACTTGCCAAAGTCCACCAGAGGCACCCGCTGGCCCACGATGCCCAGGTCGTTCAGGTCCGGCTTGACGCAGTTGTTGGGGCAGCCGCCTACGGCGATCTTGAACTTGTGGGGCAGGGTGATGCCGTGGTAGCCGATATAGAACTTCTCATGGAGCTTTTCACTGAGGCCGAAGCTGTCCAGCAGGCCATACTGGCAGGTGGTCCCCTTGCAGGACACCACGGGCCGGACCTTGGAGCCGGTGCCGCCGGTATCCAGGCCCCGCTCCTTCAGGAAGGCCATGCACTCGTCCAGCCGGTCGTACTTCACCCCCTGGATCTCCAGGGTCAGCCGGGTGGTCATGGTCACCTCGCCGGTGCCGAACTTCTCCGCCGCCTCGGCGATGGAGCGCTGCTCCTCCGCGGTGACCTTGCCGTTGCGGGTGATGACCCGGACGTTGAACACGTCGTCATACCGCTTGTCCTGCAAGCACCCCAGGCCCTTCACCCGCTTGATATCCTCGGGGGAGAGCTTGCCGGCGCGGGGGACCTTCACCTGGTTGACCCAGACGCCGCCCTCCAGCACCAAGGTGTTGGTATAGCCGTAAAATTTCAGCCGGTTCTGGAGGAAATAGCTCCGCTTGCCCTTGGCGCACACCAGCAGCAGCTTGGCGTCCTTGTCCAGCCCCTCGATGGGCCCGGTGACCTTGCCCAGGTCCACCCATCTCGCGCCGGGGATGCCCGCCTCCGGCTGGACATCGATCACGGTGTAGCCCTTGGCCCCGCCGGCGGCATACGCGGCGGGAGTGATGCTCTCCAGCTCGCCGGAGAGCTTGTTCTCCAGGATATAGCAGGCCTGGACGAAGGGATGGATGGCGGTGGAGAAGGGGGGCGCGTAGGCGAAGTCCATGGTGTCGAAGCTGTCCAGCCCGGCCTCCAGGGAGATGCCGGTGACGGCGATATCCACCATCTTATCCACCGCGCCGGCCCCCACCACCTGGATGCCCAGCAGCGCACGGCTCTTCCGGTCGGCGATGAGCTTGGTGACGAAGGTGGAGGCGTCGGGGTAGTAGTGGGCCTTGTCGTCGGTGACGCAGGTGACAGCCACGGCATCGTACCCGGCGGACTTGGCCTGCTCCTCGGTGAGGCCGGTGCGCCCGGCGTTCAGGCCCTCCGCCAGCTTCACCACCCCGGTGCCCAGACAGCCGCTGTAGAGTGCGTCGCCCCCGGTCAGGTTCTTGGCCAGGCATCGGCCAGTCAGGTTGGCGGTGGAGCCCATGGCGGACCACTGGCCTTGGCCGGTGATGCGGTTTTTGACCTGGGCGCAGTCGCCCACGGCGTAGATATCCGGCAGGTTGGTCCGCTGGTGGCCGTCCACCAGGAGAGTGCCCTTGTTCATCTCCAGCCCGGTGCCCTCCAGGAAAGCGGTGGCAGGGCGGACGCCGATGGCCAATACCACGATATCCCCCTGGAAGCTGCCCACGCTGGTCTGGATCCCGGTGGCCCGGCCCTCGCCGGTGACAGCCTGGAGGGCGGCCCCAGTGACGATGCGCATCCCCCGGCTCTGGAGCTGGCGGCGGATGTAGCCGGCCATGTCGGCATCGAAGAGGTTGGGCATCACCTGGCTGGCCATGTCCGCCACGGTGACAGTGAGCCCCTTCGCCATCAGGTTCTCCGCTATCTCCAGGCCGATGAAGCCGCCGCCCACCACGATGGCGGACCTGCATCCCCGCTCCTCCACATAGGCGCGGATGCTGCCGGCATCGTCCGGGGTGCGGACAGTGAACACGCCGGGCAGATCCGTCCCCGCCACAGGGGGGACGAAGGGCTCCGCGCCGGTGGCGAGGATGAGCTTGTCGTAGCCCTCCAACCTCTCCTCACCGGTCTCCAGGTCCCGGAAGGTGACGGCCTTGCCAGCCGGGTCCACCCGCAGCGCCTCCATGCCGGTGCGGACGGTCACACCGGTGAGGGCGGCGTATTTCTGGGGGGTGTTGACGATCAGCTCCTCCCGACTGGCGATGCTGCCGCCCACAAAGTAGGGCAGGCCGCAGCCGGCATAGGAGATGTCCTTCGACCGGGTGTACAGCGTGACGGACGCTCCCCGGTCCTGCCGCAGGAGCTTGGCCGCGGCCTTGGTGCCGGCGGCTACGCCGCCGATGACCATGATGCGCATAGGTCTTCCACTCACTTTCCTATAAATAAAATTGGGCATGAAACTCTGTATTTTATTATACTATGGCAAAATGAAGCGGTCAAGGGCAGAAGAAAAAATTCAGCCGGTCACTTTCCTCACCAGTTCGATCTTCCCCAGGATATGGCGGTTGAACGCCGCTAAGTCCTCCGCGGGGATCCAGTATTCCTGGTGGTAGGACCGGCCCACCGTCTGGACCGGATAGCGGGAGATGAAGGCATCGTCGATCTCGAAGCGGGTGACATAGCCGGCAAAGCCGGAGCCCGGGTCCCGGGCGTTCCACCGGCTGGCGATCTCCAGGGCGTAGCGCTCGTTCAGGACGGGGTAGAAGATGGGCTGCTCCGGCAGGCGGGGCGGGAAAGCCGTCCAGCCGCTGGCCTGGAGCAGGTCATGCTCCTTCTGCCCCACGGGGCGGTATAGGACCATCGGCGCGCCCTCCTACCATCTCATGCTGCCCAGGAAGGACAGGGTAAAGAAGAAGATAAAGAGCAGCACGGAGGCCGCTGTCCGCAGGGCGAAGCCGATCAGCGCCCATTTCCCTAGGGACTTGGCCTGGATAGGGTACTGCTGGTACTTGAGCAGATAGACGATCGCCCCTATGGCGGGGATCAGGAAGGCGATGATATTGAGGCCGGTGTTGGGCTCGTCCGGGTAGGCGGGCGGCGGGGTGTAGGGCTGGCAGGGCTGGTAGGGAGGCGGTGGCGGCGGACTGTTGGGCCGGTCCACGGCGCAGCCGCAGTGGGGGCAGGCCGCTGCCTCGCTGGACAGCTCGTTCCCGCAGTAGACGCAGTAGGGCATAGTAGCAGCTCCTTTCCATTTTAGCAGGGCACAGCATTCCCCGGGAAAAGGGGGGCTGTACAGACTGGCTGGGGTCTGGTATAATAGCCGCAAAGCGGCTATTATACTCAAAATTTTATGCCGTCTTGCTCCCCGGCTGCGCCGGGGACCGCAAGACATGGTAGAATAGGGGAAAAGAAAAGGGGGCGTGGGGATGACAGGTTTTGTCCGAGATGAACTGGAGGTCAAGTTCCTGATCTTATATATCGCCGCCCGCCTGGTGGAGCCGGTGTCCTTTGCCGCTCTCCAGGAGCTGGCGATGTGCGACGAGGGGGTGGACTATTTCACCTTTGCCGGCTGTTTGGCGGACCTGGTGCGCACAGGGCACCTGACCGTGGACAAGGAGGGCTGCTACGCCGCCACTGACAAGGGCCGGGCCAACAGCGCCATTTGCGAGAGCGGTCTGGCCTACTCTGTGCGGCAGCGGGCGGAGAGCAGCGTATCCACCTATAACCAGAAACTGCGCCGGGCCGCCCTGGTCACGGCGGAGATCGCGCCCAGGGAGCAGGGGGGGTATACCCTGACCATGTCCCTCAGTGACGAGGAGGCCAACGTGATGCGGCTGGACCTGCTCATCACTAAGAAGGAGACCGCCCTGGCGCTGCAAAAGCAGTTTCGGGAGCAGGGGGAAAAGATCTATAGCCGGATCGTCCAGGCTCTTTTCGAGCCGCCGGCCTAGGCGGCTCACAGCTTATCCGCCAAAAGGTCGATCTGGTCCCGCAGGCGCTCCAGCTCCCGCTGGAGGGCGGGACGGTCGATATCATCGCCGTCCCTGGCGGCCTCCTGGGCCAGAGCGAGCATCTGGTCCAGGAGCGCGTTGATCTCCGCCAGATGTGTCCGGGCGGAGAGCAGGAGAGAGGAGAGGTCTATATTTTGATCGCCGCCGGTCTTTCTGTTGCCCGGCAGGCTGTCGTAAAGGTCGATCATATCGTATGCTCCGTAAAAGAGATGGGAGTCGGCAGGATCCGGCAGTCGATGCCTCCCGCCGTCAGCGCCTCATAGAGGCGCAGGGCCTCTGGCCGGGTCAGGCCCGTCAAAGGGACGATCTCATAGTCCTTGACGCGGCCCTTGGCAGTGCAGATGGCCTCTGCGGCCTGCTCCACCGTCAGATGGCAGTTCTCTGCCAGCAGTAGGGGCAGGGCGGCCTGCCGGCGGGGGTCCTCCTTCAGCCAGATGGAGAAACGGGCCGTCAGCATCACCCGCTCCGGCCGGCCGGTCTCGTCCAGCCAGAACCGGGCCCACACCCGGTGGACCTCCAGCTCCACGCTGCCGTCCTCCAGCCGGCGGACCCGCTGGGGATAGCGGCGGGGGAACTCATCAAAGGTGCAGTCCTGGATATAGATGTGGGGGAGGAAGGGCCCCACGTCAAAGGCGTAGCTCTCCATGGACTGGTCCACCCAGCCCGCGTTGGTGAGCCTCAGGGCGTCCTTGCGGGCATCGAGCTTCTCCAGTGCCACGCCCCAGCCATCGATGGTGGCACCGTCGCCCTTGATATGGAGGGACCGGGGCAGGCGGCTGAGCAGCTGGTCCACAAAAGCCTGCTTTCGTCCGGGACCCTTCATATAGTGGTCGAAGGCCGCCTTGTAGCTGGCGATCTGCTCGGCGCTCTCCGGGAAGATCCATAGGACGTCCGGGTGGTCCAAGCAGTGGAAATTGGGCATCACCCGTACCACATCCAGCTCCCGTTTCCCTGGCAGAGAGATCTCCCACAGGCAGCAGTCCCGCCAGATCATGTCCAGCTGGCCGGTAGCCTTTCCGCACTTAGGGCAGACGCCGCTGTCCCCCTCATACCGGATGTAAAAATTGAACGCGCCAGTGTCGTCCCCGTCTTGAGGTGGGAGGTAGGTGTGATAATAGTAGGTCCCGCCGAGATAGGCGGCAAAGCTCTCCAGCGTCACCTCCTCCGGCACGGGCCGGGGCGGGTCCTGCTTCTCGGCAAAGGCTTTGATATACTTGGGCGGGAACCGGTAGCCCTCCACATTTAAGAGCTTCGCTGCCTCCTCCAGGTACCAGGCCCAGAACTTCAGCTCCCGCACCGCCTGCTTGCCCTTGTCGCCGCCGGTATGGGCGTCCCGCCAGGCCATCGCGGCGTTTTTTGCCGTGTCCCAGTCGTAGCTGTCGATACTGGCATCGGTGACGCCGGCGCACCAGGGCTCCAGCAAGCCCTCGTCCTCCAGGGCCACCACCAGGGCTTTCCAGGCGGCGATGGCGGCGGCAGTGGCGCTGTCGCAGCCCGCCTCGTCCACGATGGACATGAAGTCCTCGATCACACCGCTCCCGGCCTGGAGGTCTCCGGCGGAGAGTTTCCCATCCAGATAGGCCCGCGTCTGCCTGATGAGCTGCTGGGGCCGCTTGTCCTCGCTGTCGAAGGCGCACCAGATCCGCGTCACCTTTTTCGCGCAGGCCAGGGCCAGCTCGGCCCGCCTTTTCAGGGGCGGCGTGAGGGACCGGGGGACGCTGGAATCCTGCTCTCGGGGCTCCAAAGGGCCCAGGGCCTCCCACAGCCGCCGGCGGCTGGGCAGACAGAGGACGCCGGTGTCCGCCGCCTCCTGGGTGAGTTCCTGTAAAAGCTGCTCGTTCATGGTGTGCCTCCTGTTGTCGGTATGGCTCTATTATAAGGAGGTCTCCGGCATTTTGCAAGTGTCGCTTGCTGGGCGACCATCTTTTCCCTGGGGTATGGTATCCTGTAGTCACGATAAAAAACACGACAGGAGGATATCCCTATGAAAAACGAGCGTACAGAGCTGGTCTTCATCCTGGACCGGAGCGGGTCCATGAGCGGCCTGGAGAGCGACACCATCGGCGGCTACAACTCCCTGCTGGAGAAGCAGAAGAAGGAGGAAGGGGAGGCCACCGTGACCACCGTCCTCTTCGATGACAAGTACGAGCTGCTCCACGACCGCATCGACATCCGGGGCGTGTCCCCCATCACGGACCGGCAGTACTACGTCCGGGGCTCCACCGCCCTGCTGGACGCCATCGGCCAGACCATCCTGAAGATCGCCAACGTCCAGCGCAGCACCGCGCCGGAGCTGCGGGCGGGCAAGGTGCTGTTCGTCATCACCACCGATGGCTACGAGAATGCCAGCCGGGAGTTCACCTACGACAAGGTGAAGGCCATGGTGGAGGAGGAACGGGACAAGTACGGCTGGGAGTTCTTGTTCCTGGGGGCCAACATCGACGCCATCGCCGCGGCCCGGCAGTTCGGCATCGGGGCCGACCGGGCGGTGAGCTGCCATGCCGACAGCCAGGGCACACAGCTCAACTACCAGGTCCTCAGCGAGACGGCCAGCTGCTTCCGGGCCGGCGCGCCCATGCAGGCCGGCTGGAAAAGGAAGATCGAGCAGGATTTCAAGAGCCGGAAGTCCCGACGGTAAGAGGATGTAAAAAGCGACAAGAGAACGATAAGCGAACGAGCGGAAAAGGAGGCGGCTTTTATGCGGGAACGTTTCAGAGGGTGCCTGTTGGGCGGCGCGGCGGGGGATGCCCTGGGGTATCCGGTGGAGTTCATGTCGGCCCGGCAGATCGAGAAGCGGTATGGGCAGGTGACGGACTACCTCCATGAGCCGGCGCTGGTCTCTGACGATACCCAGATGACCCTGTTCACCGCCGAGGGGCTGCTGCTCGTCCCCGGTGCGCCCCTGACCGGCATCGCCCGGTGCTACCGGGACTGGCTGGATACCCAGGACCCCCGTCCGGGCTACCAGCCCTATGGCAGGCTCCACGCCATCCCAGCCCTTCACAGATGCCGGGCCCCAGGGACGACCTGCCTTGGCGCCCTGCGGTCAGGCCAAGTGGGCAGCATAGAGGCGCCGCTGAACGACAGCAAGGGCTGCGGCGGCGTGATGCGGGTGGCCCCGGTGGGGCTGTACTGTGCCAAACGGGGGACCATCAGGGAGGCGGGCCGACTGGCAACAGAGGCCGCGGCATTGACCCACGGCCATGAGCTGGGCTACATCCCCGCCGCGGCCCTGGCCTGCATCGTCCACGCCGCCATCCGGCAGCCGGAGCGGGGCCTGCTCCGGGCGGTATGGGTGGCGCTGGCGGCAGTGGAGGAGCTGTTCCCCCAGGCGGCGCATCTGGGCGCGTTCCTGGCGCTGATGGACCGGGCTGTCGGCTTAGCCGCCGGTGATATGGGGGACCTGGAGGCGGTCAGCGCCTTGGGAGAGGGCTGGGTAGGGGACGAGGCCCTGGCCATCGCGGTCTACTGCGCCCTCCGGCATGAGAACGACTTTGCCGGCGCTCTGACGGTGGCGGTCAGCCACAGCGGTGACAGCGACTCCACCGGCGCCGTCACCGGCAATATCCTAGGGGCCTATCTGGGGACGGCGGGCATCCCGCCCCGGTTCCTGGAGACGCTGGAGTTGCGGGACACGCTGGTGGAGATGGCGGACGCGCTGTATGACTATGAGGATATATAAGAAGGATGCCTAGGCAGGCGCACAAAGAGGCCGGGAGCAGCCGCTCCCGGCCTATTCGGCTGTGCTGTTGCCACCCGCTGTGTTTTCGGATGTAGACATCAAGCAGAGATCCTGCTATAATGGGACCAACAGGGAGGGGGTATCCTATGAAGAGGAACGTGAAAGACAGTGTTTTTACCTTTTTATTCAGCCAGCCGGCGGAGGCGAAGAAGCTCTACCAGGTCCTGCACCCGGAGGATACCGATGTAACAGAGGCGGACATCAAAGTCATCACACTGAAGAATGTACTTTCCAATGGGCGCTACAATGATCTGGGACTTCAGGTCCGGGGGAGGCTCATCATCCTGACGGAGGCCCAAAGCACCTTTTGTCCCAACGCCCCCCTTCGTGTGATGCTATATCTGGAGGATACCTACGACCGCTATATCCAGGAGAAGGAGCTTTGGCTGTACGGGGAGAAGCTGGTCAAGATACCGAAGCCGGAGCTCTACGTTATCTATACAGGCAGCCGGCAGGATGTGCCGGACGTACTGCGGCTCTCGGATATGTATGAGGGGGACGCCGCCAACGCGGACGTGGATGTGACGGTCCATGTATTGAAGGCGAGAGGGACCTCCAATGTCCTGGAGCAGTATGTGGAGTTCTGCAAGATAGAGAGCGAGATGGTCCGGCGCTATGGCCGCAGTAAAGAGACGATACAGAAGATCGTTGACCAGTGTATCGAACAAGGGATATTGGCGGACTTCTTTAGGAGCAGAGAGTGGGAGGTGTATGATGTCATGAGCATCCTATTTGACCAGGAGAAAGTCTGGGAGATGGAAAAGCAGCATATCCAAAGGGAGACCAGCATAGAGTATCTGGCAAAGGGCCGCGCTGAGGGCCGTGCCGAGGGCGAGGCCGAGGGGACGATGAATGCCCTCTTAGGGTCCATCAAGGCTTTGATGGAGAGCATGGAGACCTCAGCGGAGCAGGCGATGACGCTCCTGAAGATTCCCCAGGATGACTGGGACCAGTACAAAAAGCTTTTGGCCAACAGCTGAAAACATTGCGATTCTGATATGACTTAGACCTAAAGGATGTCCCCCGCCTGACGATAGGCGGGGGATATCCTTTGTTTATGCGGTGAGCTATCTTGTGATCTCTATCTGTTCATCCGCCGTCCCGGGGTCGATCTGAAGGACTGTATAAAACAGGGTCTTGTGTTCAACGATATGGTCGCCGTAGACTTTCTCATAGCTGAATCGGGGGACCTGGTGGAATTGGGAGACCGCGATATAGTCTGAGACTGTGAAGAGCCCCAGTAATAGGATGATACATCCAACAGCGCTCCAGATCCGCGCGCTCCTTTTTACCAGCACAGACTTGCTTCCGAAGTAAACGCCTGCTGTCAGGATGGCGCCGCCGATCGTGGCATAGATGCTCCCCCAGCTGCTCTCGTTCGGAAAGATCGCGAAAGCGGAGATGATCGTAAACACGCCGAAGAGCATGAGGAGCGCGTTTAGGAGCTTCTGTTTCTCTGCCTTGAGTTCGTTCTTGCTGTATTCCGCCATTTTGATCGCGGTGGTCTTTACTTCTTGGTCCATTTCCTCACGTTTCCTTTCTCCGTCGATGATCTCAGGTATGCTGACTTGATAAAATGCAGACAGCTCGACCAGTAAACTGATATCCGGCATATTATTCCCTGTTTCCCAGCGGGACACGGTCCTGCTGGATACACGCAGCGCTTCCGCCAGCATCTCCTGGGTCAGATCTTTTTCCTTGCGCAGTGTTTTCAAAAACGCGCCTACTTTTTTCTGGTCCATCCATGATACCTCCTTGCCCAACAAAGTAGCGCAAAAGCCCCCTTAGGTACACGACATAGAGCGAGAAAATGCCATATTGGCAGACCAGACACCTTTGTCCGGTCCGTATGTGCCGCTATGGAAGAGAGCGGTGTCTTACAGGATGGGATCATCCGCCGCTCCGTTTAAGCTTCGTATATGCGGCCATTTTCCCGAGCGGCTGCAAAATGGCCGCCGTCATAACGCCGGCATCAAAAAATAAAATGGCGAAGAGTGCGAAAAGGACCTGAGAAGAGCTGACAGAGATCGCAAAGCAGACCAGGGACATGATGAAGAGGACCACGATATAGACCGTGAGCTGGATGTAAATTTTGCGCCCCTGCCGGATGGTCTGGGCGATATGCGGAGAGCGCCGCAGGGCAGAGGCCCTGTCCCGGATCCGTTGAGCGGTCTTTTTCTGATGGCTCCTCACCAGGCAGCAGATCAGCACCGCGCCTAGGAGTGAGCCGATAGGGACCCATAGCAGAGGGGCCGTATGGTGGCGGAAGTGCAGCTGTTTTGCGTAGCTGATCGTCCCCGCTGTCACGAGGAACGAGCCGATGAGCCACCCGGTGAGACTGGAGAAGCTCGTATCGCTCCAGTCCAACAGCTCCTCATAGGGGATATGATAGAGCGTTCCGGTCGAAAGCTCATAATAATATGCGCCGTATTCCATCGAGATGGCGATCTGAACGAAGTCCATATAGTCCTCCTGTATGGTAGGCCCCTGCCGGTCCGTCTTGGACTGGTCCATGGTCATGCCCTATTGAGCATAGCTGTTCTGCAGGAGCGCGTCAAGTATATTTTTGAAAAGCAGGCGAGCGGGGCGGCTGTCCGTCTGATAAGAGCGTTGGGTCCTATGGATCGTCCTCTTCGACACTATGTAATAGAACGTATGTTTATACAGAAACGTATGATCGATGCCGCCGCACCCTACGGCATGAGGAGGATACGCCCCGAAGCACTCCTGACCGCCCCATAAGTGCCCCTTTAGGCAAGGGCGGCTTGCTCCTGCCCCTTCCACAGCGCAAGGTGCGCTGAAATTGATCGATACTTGTAATAGAACATATGTTTTATTGTGGAGCGTATGATCCGATCCCTCATTTTCGGCGGTGAAATGGCAACGGCAAAGATCCAGACGATCAAGGGGGTAAGAGTGGAGATCCTTTCGCGCTCTTTGCGAAAAAATACTACTCGGTCTTGATGGTTTGGATAGGTGGAACGGGGTAAAATGCAGATTGTTTTTCGTGATTTGATATGATATAATTTCCTTGAATAGAAACCGAAGATCGAGATCACTGCGTTTTAGGTAAAGATCATTCCGATCTATGTTCCCCAATAGGAGGCGATCATCATGTGGTTCCTGACCGACCCCGAAGAATTGCGAAATTATGCGTACAGATCATCCTTAAAAAAGGCGAAGATGGACCTTATCAGGCGCTATGAGAGTCTGGACAGCACAGGCCCCTACAAACTATGGCCGGTACTCCGGGAGGGGCTGTGGTACACCGGCATCAGTTCCGCTCCCCTCTCCAGCCTGGCGGCCCACAGGATGGATATCAGCCAGTCTGACCGTTTCGTGGGCTGGGTCGTTCCGGTGAAGTTTGCCCGTGAGTTAAAGGCCGAGGCCCTGTCCCTGGGTCTGTTCCAGCACACCGCCGATGATGCCAGCGACTACATCGCGGAAGAACTGCCCTACACCTACCTCTACAACTTCCTGGTAGAGAGGGGACATGTTCTTTCCATCGACCCCGCCGGTTTCTCCCCCATGAGATACTTCCCCGGACGTCCGGCTCAGGTCTTTGTCTGGCACGCGGATGGGAGCCGCACCTCCTGGGACATCGAGACCAAAGACCGGGACAGCTACTCGGAGGTCGTTTCGGACCTGCTGGGAAAGGCCCGGACAGGTGACGCTGTCAGGCTGCTGCTCCGGTGTCAGGGGGCCACGATCATGCAGTGCGACTTCCGGGAGGGCGAGTGGGACCTCTACTTCGATGCCCGTACTTCTCAGAGCGGCTATGTTTACCGCTATCTGCCGGAGGAGGGCCGGGAGGGGGACTGGGAGGAGCTGCACAACATCCTGCTGGACTTTCTGCGACGCTATAAGAAGAAAAAAGGGACCAAGTGGAAGTATGTCCGAAAGGCGCTGGCCTCGGATGATATGCGGTTCCAGAACGGTATGATCTGCCACAACTAAGGACCTATCCAGAGATCAGCGATGCCCCCGGATGTGTTTATATCAGACAGCGACAGCGCAGGTGCTGCCATGTTCGTTATCGCTCCATGTCCCACGCCCGCCGGGGGCAGGGCCCTCAGTACGATTCGATAAATTGGTGTTGATAGAGGGAAGAGCAGATGCGCAAAAAATTGCTTTTCATTTCAATTATTATTCTATATCTTTCGAGCAACTTTATACTCTATACCATGACCTATGGCCATAACTCTCTCTTTTTATTGTATAAAATCATTTATGGAGGCCTCTTCTTTGTGGCCCTTTATTGCGCATACAAGTATAACAGATAAGCTCCATTTATCGAACTGCTAAAATTCAAAACAAGGCGGCGGTGGCAGGCATTAACGATCCCATTCCCCGTTTTCGGTGGAGAGATGTGCTATACTTGAAGCAAATGTGAATATAAAAATTGTGGAGGTGCCTTGATGGCATTGATCACTCCAGCAAAGCAAGAAATTGATTTTTGCCTTCGAACAACAAGACCCTTTCATAACAGGAAGGCTGCACAGGATTTTTTTCGACTGGTCGATACCTATGGCCCCAATTACCGGCCCTTTAAGTACGGTAATTATGAGCCTATGAAGCAGATATTCAATGATAAAGAGGAAATAAAGCCGGAACTCCGAGAGGCGGTCGTGGAATATTTTGAGGCAAGTGTAAGACCAGAAATTCGAGAGGCATTAGGAAAAGGATTTATTTTTCGCCCTTTTCGGGCCTCCGACCCTTATGATAAGAAGAAAAAATTGGTTCCAGAATTTTCAGTCAGAGAATTTTTTGGAAAGCAGTTGGACGAAAAGAGCATTTCGAAAAGCTAAAACAGGGCGGCGTGGAGAATGCTTTGTGACAGGAGGAATTGACTATGGGAGATCATCCGTCCAATATTGGCGAAACTATGCAATACGATCTTTCTGCTGTTGAAATGTTGAAGATATTGGGGTATACCCAGTCTGCAAGTGTGGAATGGTTCAAAAAATTAAGACAAGATGCTCACATAGCCCTGCCCAAGACTTACATGGAATGTATGGAACTGATGGCGGACTGCCCCCTTTTGGCGACTTCCAACCTTTGGGTGGGGAAAATGGAACGCGGAACCGCTCCGCATATCCCTCGTATGTACCATGATGAACTTTTGGAAATGATCGATGACCGCAAGGACCGCTGGTCGAAGCGTCCCGGCAAATATGAACGGGCCTTGTATGAGTTGTCCCAACTTCCAGTGGAACGATGGCAGGAAAAGATAGGGAACTACCTCGTGATCGGCAGCGATCATACAAATGGGATGGGCATATTTGGCATCCGCATGGAGGATATGGGAAAGGACGACCCGCCAGTATATTGGCACAAGGATGGGGACGATCTCTCCTTATGGAAATTAGAAAATGAAACACTGTCTGATTTTTTGCTCCATGTTTTGATCGAGGCGCTGGCTTGTGTGGATCACCAGACTGCGGAACGCGAATTGGAGGCAAGGGGCTGGCGGTGTCAAGAATACTATGACCTAAAAAAAGATGATTGGGTCGCGAGCAAGTCCGTTTTGAAACGGTACGGGATCGATTATTCCGCCGTCAAAAAGTACAAAGCCAACAGCGGGAAAGTTTTTTGCTGCTATGACCGTGGAAAAAACGCTTTTTTTGTTGGTGCTACTGGGGAGGGGGAACTATCCCTCACTGCGATCAACCGCAGCGAGGCGGAGCATATCTTTTTGGACGAGGACAGTTTGGAATTTGTGATAGAGGGAGTCAGGCTATTTATCAAGGCAAAGGACAAAAGCGAGCGGGATGATCTGACGCAGTATATGCTCTACACGAAAGAGCCCAAAACAGAGCTGTGCTTGGCTGACCATTGCTTCATGTACACGCCCTTGCAGCCTGAAGGGGATGGGGAGCTGCTCTTCCTGCCTTTTGGAGATAGGAGCCCGATCTTTGCCCTATGCAGCGGCACCGCCTTAGTAGAAGTGATAAGTGAGGCATTAAAGAAAAAGCCTAAGGCCACCAATGCGGAATTGGCGATGGCGTTGAGCCTTTATTTGCAGAGCCAAGGCCGCCATGATTAAGATTAGTGATCACTTATCAAACTGCTATGTGAGAGGGGACTACTATGGCTAAATATACACTTGATACTGAGTTTTCATTGCTGAATGGTCCAAAAGCACATAATTGGATACTTAGGTTCCGCAGCATGGCGGATGCTGCCTTTGCCGGTAAAGACGATCGTTCCCGACTGCTCGGGAATCTGCTTATTATGGAGCAGTATGTCAATACACTCAAAAAGGGCTTGTCGGCCGATGGCAAGCAGATCTCGGCTGTTTTGCAGAACGCACTTGACCTTCTTTGGGGTTATTTGGATGGGTGTGTCGCGGTAACAGATCTTCAGGATCTCGCTAATGACATCTACGCCAGCACGCTCGCTTATAATGCTGATGAGGAACTTACTGATGCACAAATGGAGTTTTATCAGGAGCATTTTGGCGATGGAGAGTTGAGTTCGATCGAATGGCAGAACATCACATGGGCCTCATGGCTCCTGGTGGAAGTGGTAGCCATTGAGGGGGGACGCTCAGACTTTGAAGAAGCAAGTGCCTATGAACAAATTTCGTTTGCATATATCGATGTCGATCTGATTCCTTTCCTAACAGGGGCCAGTATCAGTATAGCTGATGTGCCCCTTCCTTCCAATACAGGAGCAGATTATTCAAAAGCTGAAGAGCAAGTGTATCAAACCTCACTGTTCCGATGTATCATAGGGCACATTCAAGACGGTTTGAGAGCTGCATTGACCGCGACACCGGAGCAGTATCCATCATTGAGGGCAAAATATCAAGAGTCCACCATCATTCCGTCCGAATACATCACCAGGCTAATGGACTTTCAGAAAATGAATCGGGATTTGAGGAGATAATATGATACTTAAAACGGAACGGTCATATCTGCGTGAGATGGATCAGGCTGATTTTGGATCTTTGTGTAAGATCCTGCAAGATAAAGATACAATGTACGCATATGAGGGCGCATTTAGTGACGATGAAGTCCAAGAATGGCTCGACAGGCAAATTGCCCGTTATCAAAAATGGGGTTTTGGTCTATGGGCAGTCGTCTTGAAAGCGACCAACGAAATGATCGGGCAATGTGGACTTACGATGCAGCCATGGAAAGAGACCGAGGTGCTTGAAATAGGTTATCTTTTTGAGCGGTCATATTGGCATAATGGATATGCCATTGAGGCGGCAAAAGCGTGTAAAAAGTATGCGTTTGAAACATTAGATGCAACGGAAGTATGTTCCATTATCAGAGATACGAATATAGCGTCTCAAAATGTAGCCATAAGAAACGGAATGACGATGATGGATACATGGATAAAGCATTACAGAGGCGTAGATATGCCACATTATCGTTATGTGGTTTTCCGATAAATCCCGATTTGAACCCAGAACAATTATCTATTTTCAAGAGCTGTTATTGAATGCTATTAAATGCCCTGAAACCCTTGAAAACACTGAGGTTTATGCAAGTCAGCACCCTATCCCCTGTTATCCGGCATCGCCCGCTGTCATAGGCTTTGAGGGAGCTGTTAAGGGAAAAATCAAGGGAAACCACGAGGGCTGAAAACGTAAGAATGATTGCGCAGGTAGGCTGTTGTGATGTGATAAGTCTACAAACTTACAGCATTTTTGTCAAGACACATTTGACAGACGAAAAATCCAAAATCTTTTTTGAGAATGCAGCAGTCGCTGTGTTCTCTTTTTTTTCACCCATTTTACAAGGGTATTTTTGTCTATCAGGAGCTGAAGTCATATGAACGCACAAGTGATCGCCCTTGTGAACCAGAAGGGCGGTGTAACCAAAACGACCAGCTGTGTCAATCTGGCGGCTGGTCTGGCGCAGGCGGGGAAAAAGGTGTTAGCCGTTGATTGCGACCCCCAGGCCAGCCTCACCATCAGCCTGGGCAATCCCCAGCCGGACCGCCTGCCTGTTACCCTCTCGGACATGATGGGGAAGGTGCTGAACGACCAGCCCATCACCCCCGGCGAGGGCATCCTGCATCACCCGGAGGGCATCGACCTCATGCCCGCTGACATCCAGCTGTCCGGCATGGAGGTATCTCTGGTGAACGCCATGAGCAGAGAAACCATTCTCCGGCAGTATCTGGACACCGTGAAAAATCAGTACACCCATATTCTGCTGGACTGCCAGCCGTCCCTGGGTATGCTGACGGTCAACGCCCTGGCAGCGGCTAACCGGGTCATTATTCCTGTCCAGGCGGAGTACCTTCCGGCGAAAGGTCTGGAACAGCTGCTGCAAACGATCGCCAAGGTGCGGCGGCAGATCAACCCCAAGCTCCAGATCGACGGCATCCTGCTGGCGATGGTGGACAACCGGACGAACTTTGCCAAGGATATCGCCGCCCTGCTGCGGGATACCTACGGCAGCAAGATCAAGGTCTTTTCTTCGGAGATACCCCACTCTGTCCGGGCGAAAGAAACCAGTGCTGAGGGCAAGAGCATCTTCACCCATGACCCTGGAGGGAAGGTGGCCGCTGCGTACAAAAGTCTGACGCAGGAGGTGATGAAGATTGAAAAGCAGCGCGAGAAAAGTAGAGCTGGCATCGGTAGATGACCTGTTCACCACAGAGGAAAGCCGTCAGGACGCCGCACGGGAGAAGATCATGGAGATACCTCTGTCGGAGCTTTTTCCTTTTGAGGGCCATCCCTTTTCTGTCAAGGATGACGATGCCATGAAGGAAACGGTGGAGAGCGTCAAGGAGGTCGGCGTGGTGGTCCCCGCCATCGCCCGTCCCAGGGAGGGCGGCGGCTATGAGCTGATTGCCGGACACCGGCGCAAGCGGGCCTGTGAGCTGGCGGGGTTGGAAACCATGCCGGTCATTGTCCGAGATATGGACCGGGATGCCGCTATTGTCGTGATGGTCGATAGCAACCTTCAAAGAGAAAATATTTCTCCGATTGAAAAAGCCAAAGCACTTAGGATGAAGTTAGAGGCCATCAAGCGGCAGGGCGCACGAACCGATTTAACTTCTACGCAAGTTGCACAGAAGTTGTCCGTGGAGCAAGTGGGTGACGAGGCAGGCATTAGCAAAGATCAAGTACGCCGTTATGTACGCCTGACCGAGCTGTCCCCGGAGCTGCAACAGATGGTGGACGATAAGAAGATCGCCATGACCCCCGCTGTGGAGATTTCCTATCTGAAACCGGAGGAACAGGCCCTTTTGGTGGAAACCATAGAGAGCGAACAGGCCACCCCCTCCCTCTCCCAGGCCCAGCGGATGAAGAAAATGAGCCAGGAGGGGAAACTGACCGAGGACACCATGCTGTCCGTCATGTCGGAGCAGAAAAAGCCGGAGGTTGACCGCATCGTGTTCACCAGCGATACTCTGCACAAGTATTTTCCGAAATCTTATACCCCGAAGAAGATGGAGGAAACCATTATCGGCCTCCTGGAGGGCTGGATGAAAAAGCGCCAGCGGAGTCAGGAGCGGTAACATCAGAAATTCAATTCGGACGAACATCACCGGACAGGGTAAGCGCCTCTGTCCGGTGTTTTCATGTCCGGGAAAGGAGAACTATTTAGCCCATGCGTCAACCCACTCACTTCAAGTATAAGATGGAGGATGTGGAATGTAGATTTTGCACCGAATACAGGGGGAAAAAGCGGGGCTGCGCCCATGCGGTATGCCCCTGGCTGGCGGAGCGCATCGAGGCCGGAGTTGTCGGCTACGAGGAGGCCCTGCTGGACAGCTTTTCCCATGACCCCCGCCTGGGGGACAAACTGCGCACCGCCGTCCAGCTCTTCCACGGTTCCCTGTGGCTGAATGAGGGCCACCGGCAGCGGATGGAGGCGATGAAGGCCAGAGAGGGCCATTATCCTCCGAGGGATACCCCGGCTTACTTCGCCGCCATGTATCTGCTCACCGCTGACCCGGATACCGCCCAGCGCACGGCGAACTGCTTTTGCCGGGACGGTATCATGCTCGGCTATGCCACCACCAAGGGTATCTCTCCCCACGGCTATACGCTGCTGTCGGCGGCAAGGGACATCTACGCCAACGGGGACCGCATCGCCCTCAACGATCTGGCGGACGGGGAGATCATCGACACCACGGCCTTCTGCCTGATTGTCAACGCCCTGTTGATCGCCCGCTATGGCTGCGTTGCCCTGGAAATCCAGCAGAAGGAGCGCCAGTGAAGAAGTACAGCGTGATACTGGCTGACCCGCCCTGGGCGTTCCGGGCATGGTCCAACAAAGGCATGGGCCGCTCTGCGGAGCAGCACTATCCCACCATGGGAGTGGAGAACATCAAGGCCCTGCCTGTGGCTGATCTCGCCGCTGAGGACTGTGTTTTGTTCTTATGGGCCACCTTCCCCATGCTGAAAGAGGCACTGGAGGTTGCGGAGGCGTGGGGCTTTGCCTATAAGACTGTGGCATTCACCTGGGTGAAGGAGAACCGAAAATCTCCCGGCCTGTTCTGGGGCCTGGGGTACTGGACCAGGGCCAACGCCGAGGTCTGCCTGCTGGCGACCAGGGGCAGTCCCAAACGGCAGTCCGC
>CAMWFH010000022.1 GCA_947173485.1 uncultured Clostridia bacterium
CCTCATCGGATAGGATCTCCGTAGGCTTGGCAGGCGGGATCTTGTCCTCATCGGACAGGATCTCCGTGGGCTTGGCGGGCGGGATCTTGTCCTCATCGGATAGGATCTCTGTGGGCTTGGCAGGCGGGATCTTGCCCTCATCGGACAGGATCTCCGTAGGCTTGGCAGGCGGGATCTTGCCCTCATCGGACAGGATCTCCGTAGGCTTGGCGGGCGGGATCTTGCCTTCATCGGACAAGATCTCTGTCGCCTTCTCCGGTGTGGCCTCGGTGGGCACAGCAGGACCGGCGGCCGCCTCCGTTTTGGCCTTTTTGCGCCGCTTTTTCGTCTCGGCCTTCTCCGGTTTCCCGCTCTTCTGCTCCTCCTGGACCGCCGGCTTGCGCAGCAGCAGGTATAGGATCAGCCCGATCAGCAGCAGGATGGCCAGGGCCGCTGTGACCTGGCGGCTGTAGGAGAGGACCTTCCCCAGGGTGGTCCCCACCCGGTAGGCCCCGGCTCCCCGCAGCAGCCACCAGGTCCCTATGGAGTAGACGCCCAGCAGGAGATCTGCCGCGATGCAGCCGATCAAAGGAAGCTTTTTCTTCATTCCCCCATCTCCTTTTGTATATGTATATGGGTCACTGGTACTCCCGCTCGATGGCGTGGAGCAGCGCTTTGCCCTTTTTCCGCAGAACGGACCAGCTGATGATCCCCGCCAGGGCAAAGACGAGAAGGCCCCCGCCGCCGGAGAGCATCAAGATCGTGCTCGTGCTCATGATCGATCCTCCTTCTGTTGTCCGGTCATCCGGCGATCTGCCGGACCAGCTCCTCCAGCCGGACCATGTCGCTGTCCAGGTCCGTGCCGGTGTAGAGGGACTGGGCCTCTTGGTACATCTCTACGACCTTGCTGTAGTCCTTCTGGGCCTTCTCCCCCTCCCAGTCGGCGTAGAGCAGCCCTAAACGCATGGCGGGGCGGTAGTCCTGGGGGAAGTCGGCCCGGAGGGCGAGCAGCACGTCCTCCGATTCCTGGAACCGGTCCAGATACTCCAGCACCAGCGCCAGGTTCTGCCGCACGGCAAAGGTGGGCTGGCCCCGGCTGTTCAGGTCTTCCAGGGCCGTCAGCGCCTGCTGGTAGCCCTCCGCCCGGCGGCTGGGGTCCGCCGCCGCCAGACGCAGCCAGGCCTCCGCCAGCAGCTGGATGTGGGAGGCGTTCTCCGCCGTGTCCAGCCGGCGGCTGGCGGTCTCCAGGATGTCCAGCTCCTCTCTGATCCAGCCATCGCCCAGCTGGCGGCAGCACTGGGCCGCCTGGAGGGAGGCGCGGCTGATGACCGTGTGGCTCTCCGAGAGCCGGGCGGCCTGCCGCAGCTGGTCCAGGGCCTGCTCATAGGCCCCGGCGGCGTAGGCGATCTCGCCGGTGACCAGTTCCGTGTCCCCCGGCAAGGTGTCCAGCCCGGACAGGGCCGTCAGGGCCTGCCCGGCTAGGTCCATATAGCCGCACCGGGCGCAGCAGACCGCCAGATCCCGCTGGTAGGCCGCCTCTCCGGCGCAGAAGAGGGCCGCCGTCTGGTAGCAGGGGAGGGCGGCGGTGTAGTCCTGCAGCTGGTAGTAGCAGGAGGCCAGCACATATTGGATCTGCCCCTGGGCGACGGCAGCCTCCGCCTGGTCCAGGCCGCCGGTCTGGTCAGGGTCCACCTGGTCCAGCAGCTCCACCGCCTGCTGGTAGTCCCTCTGCTGGTAGAGGAGGGCCCCCAGATTGGCGTAGGCCTCGGGCCGCTCCCGGTCCAGGGCGATAGCCTGGAGGAGCAGCTCCTGCTCCCCGGCCTGGTCCTGCTGCTCCCGCAGCTGCTGGGCCTGCTGGATCAGCGCGTTATAGGCCGCGCCGGTCTCCTGGCCCCGGAGGAGGAAGCCCCAGAGCAGGGCGAAGGCGGAGAGGATCAGCCCCGCGCCCACCACCAGGGCGGCGGTCTGGCACTGCCGCCGCCAGTCCCGGTAGCGCTTGTCCATCTTGGCCAGGCCGTTCAGGGCCCGAAGGGCCTCCTTGGCGGAGGAAAAGCGCTGGCCGCTCTCCACCGCCATGCACCGCTCGATGGCCTGCCGGAAGGGGTCCCCCAGGGTGATGCTGTAGCGCTCCAAGGGCACCACGCCCTGGGCCCAGCAGGCCGGGTCGTAGCCGGTCATCATGAAGTAGGTCACGGCGCCGATGGCGTAGAGGTCCGTCCGCTCGGTGACCTTGCCCATGGACTGGGCCGCCGCCGCGATCTCGTAGATCTGCCGGCGCTCCGGGGGGAGCAGGGCCGGGTCGCCGAACTTGCTGAGGGGCACGTTGTACTGCTCCGGCGCGGCGTAGCACATGGTGGCCCCCACGGCCTCCACGCCGTCGTCCCGCAGTTCCAGGGAGGCGTTGAAGTCGATCAGGCAGATGTCCCCCTGGGGGGTGATCATGATGTTCTCCGGCTTGATATCGCTGTGGATGATGGCGGGACGCTGGCTGTGCATATAGGCCGCCGCCTCCAGCAGCTGCTTGGCCCAGTGGAGGGCCTGCTTCTGGTCCAGGGCTCCCTGGCGCTGGACGTACTGCCGCAGGGTGCAGCCGGGGATCAGCTCCATGATGGTATAGCAGTACCCCTCGCCGTCTGTCTTAAAATCGAAGATCCTGGGCAGGAACTGGTGGCGGAGGCTGGTCATCACCCGGGCCTCCCGCTGCACGTCGGCGGGCCGCCGGGGGTCCATGCGCATCCGCTTGATCACCACGTCCACATCCAGGCTCTGCTTGTGGGCGCGGAACAGACGGCTCAGTCCGCCATCCTCGCCCAGGGGGCGTATATCGGTAAAGTCCGCTCCTAGCAGCTCTTCCAGGGCGCTTGCCGCGACTGTGGGCATATGTCGGTCTCCTCCTTTGCCGTTCGCTCCCTGCCGCTGCGGGGAGAGCGGGGGAACACACTTGGAGAAAGTATAGCACATTTTTTGTCAAATCGCAAGAGCGCATTTGCCTTCTTTATGCGAACGGACCGCGCCGCCGGATGGATGGAGAAAGGACGGGCCCTATCCCGGCTCGTCCTCTTCATCCTTTAAGTAGCTCTCGATCATGCTGACTACGACGTTATTGAAGCTGGTGGCGTGCTTCGCGGCGATACGATCGATCTTGTCGATCAGCGTTTGACGGAGATAGATGGTCTTGTATCCCGCCTCCACCTTCTTTTTCGTCTCCTTCGGTATGAATGGCATTTGGCGTCACCTCACAGCGTCATCCGGCGGCAGCTCGATCAGGTCCTCATAGAGCAGGATGAATTTCTGACCGATGGCCTTATTGTCGTGGTAGTGGCCGAAGAACCAGTGGGAGAAGGTGCAGCGCTGCTGGATCTCCTCCAGAAAGTCGGTCAGCCGGTCTGGCTGGTACAGCTCCGGGGAGAGCGCTTGCTGGATGGAGGTGGGGGCGCAGTGGGTGACGATATAGTCCACCTTCCAGCCCACCCTGTCCAGGCTGGCCATAGCGGCCTGCTGCTCCGCCTCGCTGGGCAGCTCCTCCTTCCACCAGGAGAGGTGGTCGATTCGAAAGAGGGCGCCCCGGGCGTTCAGCTGGCGGACCTTCCGCCGGAGAAGGGGGTCCTTCGGGTCTAAGATGCCATCGCTGACATCGTGGGAGCTGGCGCCGCCCATGGTGAAAAAGGTCTTGCCCGCCAGGGTGAAGACCTGCCCACGGGTCAGGTGGAGGATGCTGGGGCGGATGGCCTGGACCAGCCCGCCGTTCCACTCCATCAGGGGGTAGCGGGCGAGCAGGTCGTAGTTCTCGTGGTTCCCGGAGATGAACAGGGTGGTGAAGGGCCGGCCGTCCAGCCAGTCCAGGGTGGCCCGCTCCTCCTTGCTGTCGCACCAGACGCCGCCGAAGTCGCCGCAGATGATCACATAGTCCTCCTTGGTCAGGCCGTTCAGCTCCCGAAAGCCCCGCTTGCCCAGCCGGAAGAAGTCCCCATGGGTGTCGCCGGTGATGAAGATAGCCATACTGTTAGCCCTCCTTTCTGTTTCTGACAGTATAGCACACCGGCGGAAAGATGCAAGCCCCGGAGGGCCGCCGGTCTGACGAAGCTCTTGCCCGCCGGTGGGGAATGTGCTATACTGGCCCTAAACACAGCCGCCGGACGGCGGTGACAGGAGGCGCTTATGCGGACGATCATCAAGGGTAACATCATCCACGCTCCCCAGCTGGGCGAGCTGTCCATCATCCCCGGCGGCTGCCTGGTGCTGGAGGACGGGGCCATCGCCGCCGTCTGTGACGCCATGCCGCCGGCCCGGCCCGGCGACCAGATAGAGGACTATGGGGACTGCCTGCTCCTCCAGTCCTTCGCCGACCTCCACCTCCACGCCCCCCAGTTCCCCCTGCTGGGCATGGGGATGGACCTGCCCCTGCTGGAGTGGCTGGATACATACACCTTCCCCATGGAGGCCTACTTTGCCGATACCGGCTATGCCCGCCGGGCCTACCGCCGGCTGGCGGGGACCCTCCTCTCCCTGGGGACCACCCGGGTATGTATGTTCTCCTCCGTCCACCGGGAGGCCACCCTGGTCCTGATGGAGGAGCTGGAGCAGGCGGGCGTTGCCGGCTATGTGGGGAAGGTGGATATGGACCGCAACTGTCCCGATGCCCTCCGGGAGACGGACGGCATCGCCAGCACCCGCCGCTGGCTGGCGGACTGCGCCGGGCGCTTCTCCCATATCCGGCCCATCCTCACCCCCCGGTTCACCCCCGCCTGCTCCGACGGCCTGCTGCAAGACCTGGGGGCCCTGGCGGCGGAGACGGGGCTGCCGGTCCAGTCCCACCTGTCGGAGAACCCCGCCGAGGTGGCCTGGGTCCGGGAGCTGCACCCGGATTGTGAACAGTACTGGGAGAGCTACGCCAAGTACGGCCTGTGGAACGGCCGGACCGCCATGGCCCACTGCGTCTACAGCGACAGGCGGGAGCGGCAGGCCATGGGGGACGCCGGGGTGCTGGCGGTCCACTGCCCCGATTCCAACACCTCCCTCAGCAGCGGCATCGCCCCGGTGCGGCGGATGCTGGAGGAGGGGGTCAAGGTGGCCCTGGGCAGCGACATCGCCGGGGGCGCCGAGCTGGCGATGAACCGGGTGGCCGCTGGGGCGATTCGGGCCTCCAAGCTCCTTGCCCTGTCCGACCCGGACCACCCGGCCTTCCTGACGGTGCTGGAGGCCTACTACCTGGCCACCACCGCCGGTCACCAGTTCTTTGGCGCCGGGGCCGGCTTCGCCGTGGGGGACAAGCTCCACGCCATCGTGGTGGACGACAGCGCCCTGCCGCCGGTCCCCCGGCCCCTGACCCTGCCGGAGCGGCTGGAGCGGGCGCTCTACCTGATGGGGCCCTCGGATATCCGGGCCGTCTACAGCGAGGGCCGCAAGGTCTCGGCATGATGGAGGGAGCCCCGTGAAGAACACTGCGAAAGCTTTCATCTACTGGCTGGCGGCCTTCCTGCTCTGGGAGACGGTCCTGCATACCGCGGTCTTCCCTGATATGAGCCGCTTCCTCCCGGCGGTGGGCTTCTCCGCCGCCGCCGCTGCCCTCACCGCTGCCCTCACCGGCCTGCCGGGCCGCTTCGGCGTGAAGGGCGTTGTATCCACCCTGCTGGCCTGGGCCGTGCCGGCGGGACTGTTCCTCTTCTACGCGGTCCAGCTGGTCTATCACGATATCTTCGCGGCGCTGCTGTCCCTGGCCTATGTGTCCCAGGGCGGGGCGGCCCTGGCCGCCTTCTGGCCCATCGCCCTGGCGGCCATCTGGCACTGCCTGCCCCGGCTGCTGCTGCTGGCCCTGCCCCTGGTGGGGTTCGCCATCCTGCGCACCTGCCGGGTGCTGGAGAAAACGCGGCATATCCTGGCCCTGGTCACCGCCTCCGCCGCCATCACCGCCCTGATGGTCCTCTCCCTGCCCCTGATGGGGGGCACCGGGGCCAACACACCCTATGCCGCCTACCACAATGCCACCGCCACCGTGGACCGGTGGGCGGACCACTTCGGCGTGCTCACCGCCTCGGTGATGGACCTCCACCGGCTGACGGCGGGCCGGTCTGACCGGCTGGCCGCCGGGGGGCTGGACCTGACCGCCGGCGGCGGGGGCGTTCGGAACGTGCTGGACGAGATGGACTTCTCCGCCCTGGACCGGGCCACGGAGGACCCCGGCCTGCTGGAGCTGGACCGGTACTTCTCCGGCCTGGCCGGCACCGGGAAGAACGAGTATACCGGGCTGTTCCAGGGATATAATCTGATCGTGGTCTGCGCCGAGGCATTTTCTCCCTATGTGATCGACCCGGAGCTGACCCCCACCCTCTACAAGATGAGCCGGGAGGGCATCGTCTTTGAGAACTTCTACAACAGCTTCCCCAGCCTGACCACCGACGGGGAGTACGGGCTGTGCATGGGCCTGATGCCCGATGCCAGCCGCATCAGCTTCGCTGCCTCCATGGACAACTATGTGCCCTTCTGCTTAGGCCATGTGTTCGCGGACCGGCACCCCTACGCCTACCACAACAACATCAGCACCTTCTATAACCGAATCAATACCCACAGCAACATGGGCTACGACTTCAAGGCCATCGGATTCGGCCTGGAGATGGAGCCGGGGGACCCGGCCTCCGATCGGGAGATGATGGAGAAGAGCGTGGACGACTACATCCACAGCGAGCCCTTCCACGCCTACTATATGACCTTCTCCGGCCACGCCTACTACAGCTTCGCCGGCAACGATATGAGCCGGAAGAACCAGGAGCGGGTGGCCCACCTCACCGGCAGCGAGGGAGTGCTGGCCTACCGGGCCTGCCAGCTGGAGCTGGAGGACGCCATGACCTATCTTCTGGACCGGCTGGAGGCGGCGGGGATCGCGGAGCGGACCGTGGTGGTCCTCACCGGGGACCACTACCCCTATGGCCTGGAGGACGCAGACTACGCCGCCCTGGCGGGGGAGGCGGCAAAGGAGCCCTTCTGGAAGTACCGCAACAGCTTCATCTGCTATACGGCGGGGCTGGAGGAGCCGGTCACCATCCCGGACTACTGCTGCACCCAGGATATCCTGCCCACCCTGCTGAACCTCTTCGGCGTCTCCTACGACTCCCGCCTGCTGACAGGCCGGGACGTCCTCTCCGGCTGCACCCACGCCGCCGTGCTGAAGGACGGCAGCATCCTGACCGATGCCTTCGTCTATGACGGCAGCAGCGGCTCCCTTACCTGGCGGGGGGAGAGCGGGGACGAGGAGCAGGCCCAGGCGGTCATCCAGGCCGTCACCGCCCAGTTCTCCGTGGCAGCGGCCATTTTGGATACGGACTACTATGGATTCGTCTTTTCCACCCTGGACCTGGCCCAGGATATCCAGGACCACCCGGACCACGCCAGCTTCGCCGATATCGGCGGGACCTGGTATGAGGAGGTGGTGGAGTACCTGTCCTCCCGGGGGGCCCTCAGCGGCGGCGGCACCGGGAACTTCCGGGGGAGGGACCGGGTGAGCCGGGCGGAGCTTTTGACCATGCTGACCCGGGGCTTCCAGCTCACCGGAGACGGGGAGACCCCCTATGCTGATGTGGAGCCGGACAAGTGGTACGCCCTGCCCATCTCCGCCGCCCTGGACGCCGGCTGGCTCACCGGGGAGGAGGAGAGCTTCCGCCCCCAGGAGACCGCCACGGAGGCGGAGGCCGCCGTGCTGCTGGCCGCCGCCGCCCGGTATGCCGGCCTGGAGACGGAGCCGGACTGGGTAGCGGAGACGGTCCGGCTGGCCGCCGCCAGGGCGGGGGACACGCCGGAGGCGATGTCCCGGGCCGCGGCCGCGGTGTCGGTGGCGGCCCTGCTGCGGGAGGTGGAGGCCCTCTCTCAGGGGAGCGGGGCCCCTGCTGGACCGGTGACGGCCATGGATGGGTAAAAAGAAGATCCTTTTGATCAGACGCTTTACTTTTTTGGACGGATATGCTATACTCTGCCCATATCAAAATGGATAGGAGGTCCCTATGTTCCAAGATTTTTATTACGATAAATTCATCCTGCCACCCGATCTGGACGCCGCTCTGCGCCAGTGCCGGTCCATCGCCTATGTGGAGGACCAGGAGGACTTGGACGAGCTGGTCTATGGTCCCACCCATACCTCCCAGTATGACGTGGTCTACAACATCCCCGGCAAGGGCGCGGTGAAGGAGGCCGAGGTGGTCCGCTGCAAGAACGGCACCGTGGTCAACTTCATGGAGGACTATATGCGCCGCCGGGACCCCAACTCCATGGTCATCGGCGACGACCTGCCCAGCGACAAGCCCCGGTTCACCGACCGGTTCGGCTACGACTTCTCCGAGCTGCGCAAGGCCACCATGGATTGGTTCGCCTCCCAGCGGCTGCTGCTGCTGCCCTTCACCTCCGGCCCCGTGCCCTACGGCTACGACAGCCTGGTGGTCTGCCCCGCCAACGCCGCCTTCTTCGCCCTGGCCATGGCCAATATCCAGGGGTTCACCTCCATCGAGAACGTCCACGAGAACTATAAGCCCCGGGCCATCATCTATGTGGCCCCGCCCTTCCGCCACACCCACTTCGACGGCAAGCAGGTAGTTGTCCACCACCGGAGCGCCGACCTCCATGAGGTCTTTGCCTACAACCTCTACCCCGGTCCCTCTGCCAAGAAGGGCGTCTACTCCGTGCTGCTGGACATCGGCGAGCAGGAGGGGTGGACCTGCTGCCACGCCAGCGCGGCGGTGGTGGAGACCCCCTACGAGAACGAGACCGTGTTCATGCACGAGGGCGCTTCCGGCGGCGGCAAGAGCGAGATGCTGGAGGACTTCCGCCGGGAGGAGGACGGCCGGCTGCTGCTGGGCACCCACCTGCTCACCGGTGAGGAATACTACATCACCCTGACAGAGAGCTGCAAGATCTACCCCATCGCCGATGATATGGCCCTCTGCCACGCCAAGTTCCAGGACCCGGAGGAGGGCAAGCTGTGCATCGTGGACGCGGAGGACGGCTGGTTCCTCCGTATGGACGGGATGCACGCCTACGGCAACAACCCCACCTATGAGAAAGCGTCCATCCATCCCAGCCGGCCCCTGCTGTTCTTCAATATGGACGGCAGTCCTGGGTCCACCTGCCTGATCTGGGAACACACCATGGACTCCAACGGCCAGCCCTGCCCCAACCCCCGGGTCATCCTGCCCCGGGACATGGTCCCCGACTCCACCCCCGGCGGTGAGCCCCAGGAGGTCAGCGTCCGCAGCTTCGGCGTTCGGATGCCCCCCTCCACCGAGGAGGATCCCAGCTACGGCATCATGGGGATGCTCCAGGTCATCCCCCCGGCCCTGGCGTGGCTGTGGCGGCTGGTGGCCCCCAGAGGGTTCAAGAACCCCAGCATCGTGGACGCCGGCGGCATGAAGAGCGAGGGCGTGGGCAGCTACTGGCCCTTCTGCACCGGCAAGCGGGTCACCCAGGCCAACCTGCTCCTGCGGCAGATCCTGGCCTGCCCCAACACCCTCAACATCCTGATCCCCAACCAGCACATCGGCGCCTATGAGGTGGGCTTCATGAGCGAGTGGGTCAGCCGGGAGTACCTGGCCCGGCACAATGGCACCATCAAGGCCAAGCACCTCACCGAGGCCCGGTGCCCTCTCTTCGGCTGGTCCCTGCTGGACATGAAGCTGAACAACCAGTACGTCCGGCAGACCTTCCTCCGGCCGGAGACCCAGTCCAAGCTGGGGGAGGCCGGCTACGATGCCGGGGCCAAGATCCTGATCGACTTCTTCAAGCAGGAGCTCCCCCAGTTCCTCACCGAGGACTTAGATCCCACTGGCCGGCAGATCATCGAGTGCTGCCTCAACGACGGCGTCCTCTCCGATTACCTCTCCATCACCCCCATGAAGCTGCGCTGAGACCGGCAGCAAAAATAGAAAACAGCGCCCCCGCCGCGGAGATGCTCCGCAGCGGGGGCGCGCTTGTCAACTGTCTTCTTTTTCGCTGGGATCGTCCTTCTTTATCTCGTCCAGCCGCTCCTTGATCTGCTCCAGGATGTGGATGATCCTCCCGCCCATAAGGCCGACGACGAGCAGCATGGCCCAAAAGGGGCCCAGAAAGCACCAGGCCAAAGAACCGGCCAGCATGGTGATGGCCGCGTATAAGATCTCGACCATGAAACCGCCCCCCAACAATGTTGATGATGCCAACTGTATAAATTGTTACATTATTTATTGTTGGCAGGTCAGTACCACCTCCTTTTCCTAACTATACCATATTATTGAAAAAATTGCAATACCATTTTGAGGAAATTCAGGAAAAGTTTTGAAAAAGCCGCTGCTGGTCGAGCAGCGGCTTTGATATGCGCAGAGGGCTGCCTGGTGCGGTCACCTAGCGGGGCAGCGGGGCATATGCTGGATGGATAGACTTCGATTGGGAAAGGAGTGGCCGTCTTGCGTCCACAGGAGATCTCCCTTCTGGTAACGGCACTGGCCAACACGATCTATGAGCAGTATACCCCTGAGGAGACGGCAGTCCTGGGGGCCATCTTCAACCAGCTGGGGGACTGTCTGGAGTCCTTAGCGGCCCTGGAGGCTCTCAACAGCTCCGCCGGCTGCCAGGGGGAGTGACTGTCACTCCTCCGTCCAGCGGCAGAAGCAGTATTGATAGGGGGCCAGGTCCCGGGCGCTGCACGGGCCGGACTCTCCGGTGATCAGGTCGATGAAGGTCCCCTCCATCAGGTCCATGGTGACATGCTGCCGCTCCCCGGAGAAGTTGAACAGGCATACCAGCATCTCCTCATCGGTCCGGCGGACCAGGGCGAGGACGTGGCGGCTGTGGGTGTCCCAGGTGGAGACGGAGGCGTCAGGTCCGAAGCAGGGCTCGCTGCCCCGGAGCCGTTCCAGCTGCCGGAGGCCGTCCCAGATGCGCTGCTGGACCGTCCCCGGCTCGGTCCGCTTGGCGGCGTTGGCCCAGTTGAAGGGGGTACGGTGGAGGTTGCGGCTGTCCTCCCGGCGGTCCGGGTCGTTATGGTACTCGTAGCCATTGACCTGTCCGATCTCGTCGCCGCTGGAGAGCATGGGGAAGCCCCCCATGGCCATCATGGCGGCGTGCATCATCAAATCCCGCTGGATGCCCAGGGCGATCTGGTCCTCGTCCTCCTCGAAGCCCCCCTTCTCGATGCCGCAGAGGCTGGCGGTGGTACCGCAGGTCCGGGCGTCGCCGGTGACGGGGTCGTAGTTGTACCGCTCCCCACGGGCGAAGGAGCCGGGGAAGCTGCCCTCATAGAACTGGTACAGGTACTGCTTGTGGGCCAGGGGGTCGATGCCCAGGCTCTTGCCCACGTCCTCGTTGAGGCCCCAGCCGATGTCGTCGTGGCAGCGGAGGTAGTTGACGAAGCAGCAGTTGGCGGGGAGGCTGTGAAGGTCGTCCAGCTGGTGCTTCAGCTGCCGGATATCGGCGCTGGCCAGGGCGCTCCACTGGGTGGCCATGGTGGAAGCGTTGTAGAGCAGGTGGCACTCCGGCTTCTCCACGGTGCCGAAGTAGGGAGCCAGCTCCCGGGGAGCCATGACCACCTCGCCCTTCAAGATCACGCCGGGGCACACGGTCTCCGTGATCAGCCGGATCATCCGCATGATGGTGTGGACCTTGGGCAGGTTCCGGCAGGTGGTGCCCATCTCCTTCCACAGGTAGGGCACTGCGTCGATCCGCAGCACCTCCACCCCCAGGTTGGCCAGCCGGAGCATACTGGCGGTCATATCGTTGAACACCGCCGGGTTCCGGTAGTTCAGGTCCCACTGGTAGGGGTGGAAGGAGGAGCAGACATACTTGCCCATCTCCTCCACATAGATGAAGCTGCCGGGGGCGGTCTCCGGGAACACGTCCGGGATGGTCCGCTCCATCTGCCGGGGGATATCCGGGGTGTCGAAGCAGATATAGCGGTCGATGTAGGTCTGCTCCCCCGCCTTGGCCCGGAGGGCCCATTCATGGGTGTCGGCGGTGTGGTTGATGACGAAGTCCAGGCACAGGCTCATGCCCCGCTTGCGCATGGCGGTGGTGAGATGGGCCAGGTCCTCATTGGTCCCCAGGGCGGGGTCCACCTGGTCGAAGTCCTCCACGGCGTAGCCCCCGTCGTTGTCCGGGTGGGGCATCTTCAAAAGGGGCATCAGGTGGAGGTAGGTGATCCCCTGCTCCGCCAGGTAGTCCAGCTTCTCCTCCAGCTTGGGCAGGGTGCCGGCGAACAGGTCGGTGTACATGGTCATCCCCAGCATATGCCCCGACCGGAACCAGGCCGGGTCCTTTTCCCGCTTGCTGTCCAGGATCCGCAGGGCCTGCCGGCGGAGGGCGTACTGCTCCTCCATCATCGCCTCCAGGGCGTGGAGGGAGGCGCGGTCGTCGTAGAGCTCCATATAGAGCCATTCCAGCTCGTCCTTTCGCTCGGAGAAGCGGCGCTCGAATCCGGTCATTTTGCGCCCCCCTTTAGTTGGTGGATCTCCTCTGTGGAGGGCATACTGCGGATCGCGCCCTTCTTGGTGGTCACCAGGGCCGCGGCGGCGTTGGCAAAGGAGAGCATGGCGGCAAGGCCCGCCTCATCCAGGGCGTCCAGGCCGGGGTCCAGGGCGTAGAAAAGGCAGCCGGCGCAGAAGGTGTCCCCGGCGCCGGTGGTGTCGATGGCGTGGACGCTGTAGCCGGGGTGTTTGACGTGGATATCGCCTAAGAACGCCTCGCTGCCCTGGGCCCCCCGGGTCACCAGCAGGAGCCGGATGTGAGGGAACTGCCGGCGGATGGCGCGGGCCCCGGCATCGATGGTCCCTGTGCCGGTCAGGAAGGCCAGCTCTTCCTCGGCCACCTTCAGGATATCGCACTGGCCGCAGCCCCAGAGCATCTGCTCCTTGGCTCGATCCAGGCTGGGCCAGAGGCTCTCCCGGAGGTTGGGATCGAAGCTGATGACAGCGCCGGCGGCCTTGGCCCGCTCCACGGCGGTCCGGGTGGCGGTGCGGACCGGCTCCCGGGTCAGGGACAGGGAGCCGAAGTGGAAGATGCGGGTGTCCGTCAGGTCCGGCAGCTCCTCCGGGGCGAGCAGCTCGTCCGCGCCGGGGTCCCGGTAGAAGCTGAAGGAGCGGTCCCCGTCAGGGGCGTTCTGGACGAAGGCCAAGGTGGTGTGGGCCTTGGGGTCCAGCACCAGGGCGGTGCTGTCGATGCCCGCGGCCTCGATGGTGCTTTTCAGCATCCGGCCAAACAGGTCGTCCCCCACCTTGCCGATGAAGGCGGTGGACTGGCCCAGCTTGGCCAGCATGGCCAATACGTTGCAGGGCGCGCCGCCGGGATTGGCCTCGAACAGGGGATTGCCCTGGCCGCTGGCGCCGCTGGAGGTGAAGTCGATCAGCAGCTCGCCCAGGGCGGTGACTTCATACATAAAAATTCCTCTTTTCTTGTTGGTTTTACGAAGAGACTGTGGTATACTGGGACCGCCGGCGCAAAGACGCCAGGGAAGGGATGGCTGCTATGTCAGAACACTTTTTCACTGTTTTTCCCAATGAGAACTTCCTGGATCTGCGGCTCTATCAATACGGCTGGGAGCAGTGCGACCCTCTCCACTCCTACGGTCCCGCGGTCCGCAACCACTACCTGTTCCACTATGTCCTCTCCGGCCATGGATACTTGGAGTGTACCGCGGATACCGGCGCCACCACCCGCTACGACCTGGAGCCGGGCCAGGGCTTCCTCATCTCCCCTGGCCAGATCGCCTTCTACAGCGCCAGCCGGGAGGACCCCTGGAAGTACGTCTGGGTGGAGTTCGACGGCCTCCGGGTCTCTGAGTACCTCTACAGCGCCGGACTGGACACCAGCCGGCCGATCTACCGGCCCCAGAGCCCCTCCCTGACGGAGGCGGTGCGGGAGGCCATGCTCTACATCACCGACCACGCCGACGCCTCGCCCCTCCACCTGATCGGCCGGCTGTGCCTGCTGCTGGACGCGCTGATCCAGACCTCCGCCACCCGTCGGGAGTCCAAGGGCACCCAGCTCCGGGACTTCTACATCCAGGAGGCGGTGACCTATATGGAGCAGAATTTCCAGCGGGACCTGACGGTGGAGGAGGTAGCGGACGTCTGCAAGCTGAACCGGAGCTACTTCAGCAAGCTGTTCAAGGAGAACATGGGCTGTCCGCCCCAGGAGTTTTTGATCCGCCTCCGGCTGAGCAAGGCCACAGAGCTGATGCGGACCACCATGCTGCCGATCGGGGAGATCTCCGTCCAGTGCGGCTACCCCAACCAGCTCCACTTCTCCCGGGCCTTCAAAAAGCGCTATGGCGCCGCGCCCCGAGAGTGGCGGGTGCAGAACAAGCGGTGATAGACACGGGAGCCGCGATAGACATGATATACGCGCGATGCGCGATAGGAGAGAGGGCGGGCGGCCTGGAGAGGCGGCCCGCCCTCTTTTTATCGATCCTACTCTGCCACCAGATGGAGCTGGAGGGACTGGTAGTCGCCCCGGGGGATGGGCAGGGGATAGCCGGCGTGGAGCAGGACGCTGCCGGCGTAGGAATCCTGGCCGTTGACGCGGTAGCGCAGATCGGGGTCTAGGCCCTTCAGCCGCAGGGAGCGGAAGGGGGCGGCGGAGTGGGCCGTGCCGAAGACCAGGCTGACCAGGGCCTCCCGGCGGTCCGGGGAGACATGGGCCCAGGCGGTGTAGGGGCCGTTTGCGAAGGGGTCGGTGAGACGGTAGTAGTCCCCCCGCTGGACCAGGTGGGCCAGGGCCTTGTAGTCCTCCACCTGCCGCTTCATGACAGCCCTCTCCTCCGGGGTGGTCTTGCTCAGGTCCATCTCATAGCCGAAGGTGCCGGACATGGCCACCACGCCACGGGTCTCCAGGGGGGTGCTGCGGTCAGTGTCGGCGTTGGGCACGGCGGAGACATGGGCCCCCATGGTGCTGGGGGGGTAGCAGAAGGAGGTGCCGTATTGGATGCGCAGGCGGTCGATGGCGTCGGTGTTGTCGCTGCACCAGATCTGGGGGGTGTAGTAGAGCATCCCGCCGTCGAACCGGCCGCCGCCGCCGGTGCAGCCCTCGATGAACAGGCCGGGGAAGTCGGAGAGCATCCGGTCCAGCATCTCATAGATGCCTAGGACGTACCTGTGGTAGACCTCCCCCTGGCGCTCCGCCGGCAGGGCGGCGGACCAGACGTCGGTGATGCTCCGGTTCATATCCCACTTGACATAGGAGACCGGCGCGCTGGAGAGGACGGCCTTGATCTGGCTATAGACATGGTCCCGGACCTCCTGCCGGGAGAAGTCCAGTGCCAGTTGGCTGCGGCAGCGGGCGGGGTCCCGGCCCGGGATGCGCATGGCCCAGTCGGGATGGGCCCGGTAGAGGTCGCTGTCCTCGTTGATCATCTCCGGCTCGATCCAGATGCCGAACTTCATCCCCAGGGCGGTGAGCTCTTTGCACAAAGCCGTAAGGCCGCCGGGGAGCTTTTTCTCGTTGACCACCCAGTCCCCCAGGCCGGCGTAGTCGCTGTCCCGGGCGCCGAACCAGCCATCGTCCATGACGAACAGCTCGATGCCCAGAGGGGCCGCCGCCCGGGCGATGTCCAACAGCTTCTCCGCGTTGAAATCGAAGAGGGTGGCCTCCCAGTTGTTGATCAGCACCGGGCGGCGCTCCCATTGATAGGGGTCCCGGATCAGATGGGCCTGGATGGCCCGGTGGAAGCGGCGGCTCATCTCCCCGAAGCCCTCCCCGGAAAAGACCATAGCCGCCTCCGGGGCGGTGAAGCTCTCTCCAGGGGCCAGGGTCCATGTGAAGTGGTAGGGGTGGATCCCCATCACCAGACGGGTGATCTCAAAGGGGCTCTCCTCCGCGGCGGCCTGGAAATTGCCGCTGTAGAGCAGCATGGCGCCCCAGCAGTCCCCGTGGTCCTCCCCGGCGTCCTGTTCGCAGAGGATGACGAAGGGGTTGTGCTGGTGGCTGGAGGTCCCCCGGACGCTACCCACGCTCTGGACGCCGGGGGCCATATGGGTCCGGGCAGGGGAGCGCTCCTTGGTGTGGGCCCCGTTGAAGGTGACGAGATCCAGCCCGCCCCGGGAGAGGTCCAGGCACAGGGAGGCGCACTGGCACAGGCGGACGGCCTCCGCCCCGCGGTTGACCACCCGGACGGCCCGGGTGATCAGATCCTGCTCCGCCAGCACGCCGTAATAGAGCTCCACCGTCACCTGGGCGGCGGCATCGGTCAGAAAGACCACCAGGGTCTCCCACTCGCTGCCGCCGTGGAAGGCGGGCAGGCCCTCCAAGGCGTACTTGCCCTCCCGGATCTCATAGCCGGTATAGCGCAGGTCGGCGCTGCGGCTGCCGCTGGGCAGCTCCAGCTCGATGGAGGGCAGACGGAAGTCCCCCACGCCGCAGGTGGAGTACTCCTGGGGCAGGGTGTCCAGGGAGTAGGTCCGGTCGTGCCCCGCCTCGGGCGGGTTGGGGGAGGCGCCCCGGTCGGCGTAGCCGATGCGGTAGGACAGGTCGTCCCCCTGGACCCGGGCGCCGTAATAGGTATGGAGCAGCACGCTGTGGCGGTCCGCCTTCATCTGGTAGGTGGTGTTCTTGGTGTGCAGGGTAAAGGTCCTGCTCTCTTGCTCGTAAACGATCATGGTCCCTCCATCTGCCCGCTGGAGCAGGCGAATATGGTCATAAAATTTACCGATCCTTTGGTTTTATGTATCTGCTAAAAACGGCCCCGGCAGACGCCGGGGCCGTTTTGCTGTTTTTTTGTAAGGGGTCTATAGGGCTCACTTGCCGCCGGTGGTGGCGATGCCCTCGATGAACTGCCGCTGGAAGATCAGGTACAGGATCACCATGGGCAGCATAGCCAGCAGGGCGCCGGCCATCATCACCGGGAAGTTGGACTGGAACTGGCCCTGGAGGGTCGCCAGTCCGGCGGAGAGGGTCATCATCTTCACGTCGGAGTTGACCACCTGGGGCCACATCAGGTCGCCGTAGGCGAACACGGCGGTGAAGATGGTCAGAGCCGCCACGGAGGTGCCCGTTAGGGGGAACATGACCTTGGTGAAGGTCTGCCACTGGTTACAGCCGTCCAGATAGGCGGCCTCGCCGATCTCCGTGGGGATGCCCATATAGGTCTGCCGGAGGAAGAACACGCCGAAGGCGCTGACCAAGCCGGGGAACACCAGGGCGAAGATGGTGTTGGCTAGGTGCATATGGGCCACCATCTGGTACTGGGGGATGATGAAGATCTGGCTGGGCAGGGACATCTGCACCAGCACGATGCCGAACAGCAGCCCCTTGCCCTTGAACTGCAGCTTGGCGAAGGCGTAGCCGGCCATGGAGCTGAACACCACGGCGCAGATCACCCGGAAGAGGATGGTCAGGCCGGTGTTGATATACAGGTTCATGAAGGGCAGGTTGGTCAGCACGTCGTGGAAGTTGCTGGTGATGAACTGGGCGGGGAAGATGGTGGGCGGGATCTGGGTGCTCTCGGCCACCGTCTTGGAGCTGGTGAGGATCATCCATGCGAAGGGGAAGAGCATGATGATGGCGCCGATGACCAGCACCGCGTAGGTGAGAAAGGTCGTGATCTTTCTGGAGCGTTCCAGAGAGGCTGAGCTTTTCATCGATATCCCTCCTTACACATCGTAGTTGACCCACTTCTTCTGGCCGACGAACTGCACCACAGTGATCAGGCCAATCAGAAGGACGGTCCAGATGACGATCGCGGAGCCGGTGCCGCGGCTGCCGGCGGTGAAGGACTCCCGATAGAATAAGTACATCAGGCTCTGTACGCTGGTGACGGCCGGGTTCGTCTCCTCCACCATCATGAACAGCAGGTCGTACACCTTGACGGAGGACATCAGCCGCATGATCATGACCACGAAGAGGGTGGGGGAGACCATGGGGAGGGTGATGTTGAAGAACTGGGTGACCTTGCTGGCCCCGTCGATGTCGGCGGCCTCGTAGTAGGACTTGCCGATGTTCTGGAGGCCCGCCAGCAGCAGCACCGCATCATAGCCGATGTTGCTCCAGATGGCCACCACGGCGCAGGCGATCATGACCACCTTGGAGTCGGTGACCCAGTTGACATGGACGCCCAGCAGCTGGTTCAGGATGCCGTACTCGCCGTTGAAGATCCACTTCCAGACCATGGCCACAGCGGCGGGAGCGCAGACCATGGGCAGGAAGAACACGGTGCGGAAGAAGCCCTTCCCCTTGATCTTGGCGTTCAGGAGCATGGCCACCATCAGGGACAGAAACAGGCCGACGGGGACGGTGAGGATGCAGAAGTAGATGGTGTTCCAGGTGGAGCGCCAGAACTCAGGCCGGGAGAAGACATCCAAGTAGTTCTGGATGCCGTTGAACTTGTAGTGGCCGAAGCCCAGGTGTTCGCAGAAGCTGGTGTAGATGGTCTGGATAAAGGGCCAGATGTTCAGGACCACCAGGCCGATGATAGTGGGGGCGACCATGAGATAGCCCCAGTTTTGCTCCCGCCGGGCGGCGGCGGACAGTTTGTTGTTCATTCTGATGCCCTCCTCCCGTTACTTGTAGTAGTCTGCGTTGGCCAGGTTGGCCGCGGTGGCGTCGTCCACGATCTTCTGCATATTTTGCAGGACGGTGTCGATGTCGGACTGGCCGTTGTAGGCCTTGTTCAGCTCCGTCACCACCAGGGGCTTCCACTTGGGGCGGGCGGCGTTGTTCACCAGCTGGACACTGTACTCGAACTGGTCCTCGATCACCTGGAAATCCAGATCGTAGCCGGCCTTGTCAAAGGCGTCGTAGTAGGGCTGCTCGGTGCCGATGTAGGCGGAGATGGCCGCGCCGTAGGAGCTGGCGATGCGCTGGGCCTCCTCGGTGCCGAAGAACTTCAGCACGTCCTTCACGGCCTCCAGGTTCTTGCCGCGGGCGGCGGTGGAGTAGCACAGGCCGTTGGACATGGTGGCCCGGCCGTCGCCCTTGGCGGGATCGGGGCACTTGGGCAGGGGGGCGATGTCCCACTTGCCCTCCATGTTGTCATAGCGGGTGGCCTTGTTCATCAGCTCCCAGTTGCCCTCTAGGTACATGGCGCAGGCCTCAGAGAAGAAGGCGATACCGGGCTGGGTCTCGGCAAAGTAGGTCTGATCGGGGCACCAGTCCTCCTGCTGCATCTCCACATAGAACTTGATGGCCCGGGCGGTGGCGGGGTCGGTGTAGCCCGCCTTGGTCTTATCCTCGGTGAGGATGTAGCCGCCGGCCTGGTAGACGAAGTCCCAGTAGCCCAGGTGGTCCTCGTTGTAGGCCATGAAGCCGTACTTGCCGGTGGCGTCATAGATCTTCTGGGAGGCGTCGGTCAGGTCGTCCCAGGTCCAGTCCTCATCGGGATAGCCCACGCCGGCGGCATCGAACAGCTCCTTGTTGTAGACCATGACGATGTTGTCCTTGTCCTTGGGCACACCGTACATCCGCCCATTGGAGCCGCAGGCGTTGCCGATGGAGATCTCGGAGAAATGGTTCTGGTAGTAGTTCGGTTCCACGTCGTCGTAGAGGTCGGTCATGTCCGCCAGCATACCGAAGTCGGAGTAGTACAGGATCTGGTTGGTGTGCATCCAGAAGATGTCCGGCATGGTGTTGCTCTCGGCGGCGGCCTCCAGCTTGGTCCAGTACTCGTTCCAGCTGGTGACCTGGACTTCGATGACCACATCTGGGTTCTTCTCGGTGTAGGCGGCGCAGATGGCCTCCATGCTCTCGCGCTGGGCTACATCCCAGATCTGGAACGTCAGATGGGTCTTGCCATCCGACGCGCCACACCCGGCCAGGGTGGACAGCAGCAGTGTTATGGTCAAGACAAGTGCTGCTGCGCGGGGATATCTTTTCATAACTCCACTCCTCTTTTACGTTTTGCTTTTCTTCATTTTAGACCCGTGATGTTCATGATCTACTATAGTACGCGCCGCCGCCGCCTGTAAATAGGCAGGCATTCCTAAAATATACCCAAATGCCATATAAGGTCCTATTTGTGCATATTATATGGCATATGGATATATTTTTAGAAATTTCGTTACAATAGACCATCTTTGCCAAAAATATTTGTACAAATTACACGATCTAAAGGGAAACGAGAAAAGACCCTGTAAGATCGCGGCTGAAAAGAACTGGGGTTAGTTGGTACTATATGGCAAGATGTGGGCCGGGGCCTGGGGGCCGGAGCGCCCGGCGCTCACCAGGGCGCCAGGTCGCCCGGGCCCAGACCGCCCTGCCGCTTGGGGGCGGCCTCCAGGTACTCGCTGGGGGACATGCCGGTCTCCTTGCGGAAGACCTTGGCGAAGTAGTTGGCGTTGGCAAAGCCGGAGGCCTCCGCCACATAGGAGATGGTCACGTCCACGTCCTGGAGCAGCAGCTTGGCGTACTCGATGCGCACGCGGGTGATATACTTTCCCGGGGAGATGCCGGTGGCCTTGGTGAAGGTGCGGATCAGGTGGGCCTTGGACACCTCCAGCCGCTTGGCCAGCTCGTCCAGGCCCTCCAGGAAGGGGAACTCCTCCTGGATGATGCCCACCGCAGACTCCACCACCGGCGACAGGATGCCGAACTCCGACTGGCCCGCCGGAGCGGCGCACAGCTTGGTCAGCAGGGCGAAGCCTCTGGCGGAGGCGTCGGCGCCGTCCACCGGGGGATGCTCCTCGTCCAGCACCGCCAGGGCCATGACCGCCTCCCGCACGATGGCGGCGCCTCGGGAAAAGAGGGCGGCGCCGTTGTGGAGCTTCAGCAGCCGGGAGGCCGCGTCTCCCTGGAGGTGGACGGTCATGCCCAGGCAGCTGGACACGGCCTGGAGGGTATAGGCGCCAGGGGAGCGCAGGGCGATGGCCTGGCCGGGGTGGAGCATCTCATAGCGCCCCTCCGTGGCCACAGTGAGGTTGCCCCGGACCGCCGCGGCCAGGACGTAGGTACCGCTCTGGCCATAGCCCTTGCACAGGTCGCCAGCCGGCAGGGGGACCACCCGGGCCTCTGACAGGGTCAACAGCTCCCCTACCGCCGCGGCGGGGGCCGCCGGGTGGATCTCCCGCGCTTTCTCTAAATAGGGTGCTTCGTCTCTCATGGTCTCAACAGAAAGCCCCGCAGGAGGGGTCAGTGGGCGATGGCCCGCTCCGTCTCCTTGTCGAACAGGTGGATCTTCTCCGTGTCGAGGACCAACGCGGCGTTCTCGCCCTCGCGGCCGGGGAAGGTGGAGGCGGTGCGCACCACCAGCTTGTTGCCATGGCAGTCCACATGGAGGTTGATCTCCGCGCCCATCAGCTCAGCGATCTCGATGGAGGCATCCAGATCGTGCTTGCCGCCGCCGGTGACGGTGTCGATGTCCTCGGGCCGGATGCCCAGCACCACGGTCTTGCCTACATAGGGGGCCAGAACGGCCTTGTCCATATGGCTGGAGAGGGCGATCTTGCTGCCGCAGGTCTCGGCGAAGTAGGCGCCGCCCTCCTCCCGGATCACGGCATCCATGAAGTTCATCTGGGGGGAGCCGATGAAGCCGGCCACGAACAGGTTGCAGGGGTAGTCGTAGAGGGTCTGGGGCGTGTCGTTCTGCTGGATGATGCCGTCCTTCATGACCACGATCCGGTCGCCCATAGTCATGGCCTCGGTCTGGTCGTGGGTGACGTAGACGAAGGTGGTCTGGAGGCGCTTGTGGAGGCGGCTGATCTCGGCCCGCATGGCGGTACGGAGCTTGGCGTCCAGGTTGCTCAAAGGCTCATCCAGGAGGAACACCGCCGGATCACGGACCATGGCCCGGCCCAGGGCCACACGCTGCCGCTGGCCGCCAGAGAGGGCCTTGGGCTTCCGGTTGAGCAGATGCTCCAGATCCAGGGCCTTGGCGGCCTCGTGGACCCGCTTGTCGATCTCGTCCTTGGGCATCTTCTTCAGGGTCAGGCCGAAAGCGATGTTCTTATAGACGGTCATATGGGGATAGAGGGCGTAGTTCTGGAACACCATGGCGATGTCCCGGTCCTTGGGGGCCACGTCGTTGACCACCCGGTCGCCGATGCGCAACTCGCCGTCGCTGATGTCCTCCAGGCCGGCGATCATCCGCAGCGTGGTGGATTTACCGCAGCCGGAGGGGCCCACCAGGATGACGAATTCCTTGTCCGCGATCTCCAGGTTCAGGTCGGGCACGACTGTAACGCCGCCGGGATAGGTCTTTCTCACATGCTGGAAGGAAATGCTTGCCATAGAATCATATCCTCTCTTTTCAAAATTCTGCGGGTAAAATAGTGATGACAGGGGTGGCATCATATCGTCCGCTCCCGCAGGCTTGGACTTATGTTTTTACAATACCAGGTCACTTCCAGATATGCAAGGGTAAAATAACGACTGTATGGATAAAAAATTGCGGTAAAATACTGACCTCCGCTTTTTCTGGGGGCGACGGCTTGTCTATGGCGGCAGTCTGTGGTACAATAGGGGCGAAGGATACAGGGGAGGACTGGCTATGGCGGAGAAAAAACGGCTCTTCTTATTGGATATGGACGGGACCATCTATATAGACGGCCAGCTGTTCCCCCAGGCCATCCCCTTCCTGGAGCGGGTGCGGCGGGAGGGCGGGGACTATCTCTTCCTCACCAACAACTCCTCCCGGTCTGTGGACGCCTATGTGGAGCGGCTGGCGGGGATGGGGATACAGGCCCGGCCGGAGGACTTCCTGACCTCCACGGACGCGCTGATCGCCCATCTCCGGCGCCTCCGCGCTTTTCAGGAGCAGACCTTCCGGTGCTGCTATGTGATGGGGACCCGCAGCTTTTTTGAGCAGCTGCGGGCGGCGGGCGTTCCGGTGACAGACCGCCTGACGCCGGAGACGGACTGCCTCCTGGCGGGGTTCGACCGGGAGCTGACGTTCCAAAAGATCGAGGACGCCTGTATCCTGCTCGGCCGGGGCGCAGCTTTCTTTGCCACCAACCCGGACTGGGCCTGCCCCACCGGCTATGGCTATGTGCCCGACTGCGGCAGCATCTGCGAGATGCTCTGGCGGGCCACGGGACGCCGGCCGGATACCGTCGTGGGCAAGCCCTCGCCGGATATGGTCTATCTGGCCATGGAGCGCTTTGGCGCTAAGCGGGCGGAGACGGTGGTCATCGGCGACCGGCTCTATACGGACATCGCCGCCGGGGCCAATGCCGGGGTGGACACGGCCCTGGTCCTCACCGGGGAGGCTAGGCGGGAGGACCTGCCGGACAGCCAGTGGCAGCCCACCTGGGTCCTGGAGACCATCGGCGACTTTTTCACAAGGCAGGAGGCGGCGGGATGAAGCTGGATCACCGGCAGACGATCTTAGTGGGACTGGCGTTCCTTTCCATCAGCGCTTTTTGGCAGATGTACGACAACATCGTGCCTCTGATCTTGACCAATACCTTCCATATGAGCGAGCCGGTATCCGGGGCCATCATGGCCGCGGACAACATCCTGGCGCTGTTCCTGCTGCCCTTCTTCGGGGCCCTGTCCGACCGGACCAGCACCAGGATCGGCCGGCGGATGCCTTTCATCCTCTGGGGCACCGCCGCCGCGGTGGTGCTGATGAACGCGCTGCCCCTGCTGGATAACGGCTATGCCGCTGCCCCCTCCTCCGGGAAGCTCCTGGGCTTCGTGGCAATGCTGGGGCTGCTGCTCATCACTATGGGCACCTACCGCAGTCCGGCGGTGGCGCTGATGCCCGACGTGACCCCCAAGCCCCTGCGCAGCAGGGGCAACGCGATCATCAACCTGATGGGGACCGTAGGCGGCGTGCTCTATCTGCTCACGGCGGCGGTCCTCTACCCCAGTGAGCAGGGGGAGGGCCATGTGGACTACCGGCCCTTGTTCCTGGTGGTCTCGGTCATCATGGTGGTGTCGGTGACGGTGCTGTTCCTGACGATCCGGGAGCCGGAGCTGGCGGCGAAGGACCGGGAGCCAGCGGGACCGGACGAGGAGGTAGAGGCCGGCGCCGGCGGCGCCCTTCCGGGACCGGTGCGGCGGAGCCTTCTGTTCCTGCTGCTCTCCATCGCTCTGTGGTTCATCGCCTACAACGGCGTGACCACCTGGTTCACCACCTATGTCAGCGCGGTGATGGGGGAGGGCCTGGGCAAGGCGTCCACCTTCCTGCTGGTGGCCACCGGCGGGGCCATCGTCTCCTATATCCCCATCGGGGCCGTCTCCGCCAGGATCGGGCGGAAGAGGACCATCCTGGCCGGGGTGGCCCTGCTGACGGCCTGCTTCTCCCTGGGCTACGCCCTGACGGCGGCCTGGGCCGGGGCGCGGGTCCTGCTGTATATCGTGTTCGCCCTGGTGGGGCTGGCCTGGGCGGCCATCAACGTCAATTCCCTGCCCATGGTGGTGGAGATGTGCCGGGACAGCGACATCGGCAGGTTCACCGGCTACTACTACACCTCCTCCATGGCGGCCCAGGTGGTGACGCCGGTGCTGGCGGGGTGGCTGATGCGCACGGTGGGCTACCGGGTGCTGTTCCCTTATGCCGCCTGCTTTGCCGCTATGAGCTTTCTGACCATGCTGCTGGTCCGCCACGGCGACAGCCGGGGGGAGGCCAAACGGGGGCTGGACGCCTTCGATGTGGACGACTGAGCCACGACATAAACTAGAGACCAGGAGAGATGACATAATGAACGCCTTGAAGATCACAGGGGTCGTCCTGGCGCTGGCGGCGCTCTATCTGCTGATGCTGATGCCCCGGCTCCAGCGGCCCACCCGGCAGCTGGAGCGCCTGCGGCACTGCCGGTTCGCCCACCGGGGCCTCCACAACAGCAGCATCCCGGAGAACTCCCTGCCGGCCTTCCGGCTGGCGGCCCGGGTGGGGCTGGGGGTGGAGCTGGATGTGCGCATGACCCGGGACCGGCAGCTGGTGGTGGTCCACGACAGCAACCTCAAGCGCCTGTGCGGCGTGGGCGTCCGGGTGGAGAAGTCCACCTGGGAGCAGCTCCAGCAGCTGCGGCTGCTGGGCACGGAGGAGCGGATCCCCCTGCTGGACGAGGTGCTGCCCATCCTGTCCGGCCGCTCGCCGGCGATCATCGAGGTCAAGACCGACCGGGGCAACGGCCGCTCCCTCTGCCGGCTGCTGTGCAAGCGGCTGGAGAGCTACCGGGGGCTCTTCTGCCTGGAGAGCTTCGACCCCCGGGTGCTGCGGTGGCTCCGGTACAACGAGCCCTTCCTGGTCCGGGGGCAGCTGGCCCAGGGGGCCCGGCGGAAGGGGACCAAGACCCCGCTGCCCATCCGGTGGCTCATGAGCACGCTGGTGTCCAACTTCTATGGCAAGCCCGATTTTGTGGCCTACCGCCAGGAGGACCGGCAGCGGAAGCTGGGGCTGTGGTTGTGCCGCCGGCTCTACCAGCTGCCGGAGTTCAGCTGGACCATCACCTCCCAGGAGAGCCTGGAGACGGCGGAGAGCGACGGGCGCACAGGGATCTTCGAGGGCTTTTTGCCCAGCCGCCGGACTGCCGGCGCGGAGAGGGAGGCCCATGTATAAGCTGCTGATCGTGGAGGACGACGACTCCATCGCCGCCGCCCTCCGGTCCCACTTCTCCACCTGGGGCATGGACTGCCGCCAGGTGACGGATCTCCGCCATGTGATGGAGGAGTTCCAGCGCTTCGGGCCCCATATGGTGCTGCTGGACGTGCTGCTGCCCTTCTTTGACGGCTACCACTGGTGCCGGGAGATCCGAAAGATCTCCAAGGTGCCCATCCTGTTCCTCTCCTCAGCGGGGGACAATATGAACATCGTCATGGCCATCCATCTGGGGGCCGATGATTTCGTGACCAAGCCCTTCGACCTGAACGTGCTCAACGCCAAGGTCCACTCCCTGCTGCGGCGGACCTACGACTTCGGCAGCGACGCGCCGGGGCTCAGCTGCCGGGGGCTGCTGCTGGACCTGGGAGACGCCACCGCCACCTATGAGGGCGTCACCTTCTCCCTGACCCGGAACGAGCATAGGATCCTACAGGTGCTGCTGGAGAACCGGGGACGGATCGTCAGCCGGGATACGCTGATGCGCCGGCTCTGGGAGACGGACAGCTTCGTGGATGAGAACACCCTGACGGTCAACGTCAACCGCCTGCGGCGGAAACTGGCGGACCACGGGGTGCCGGAGATGATCGAGACCAAAAAGGGCGAGGGGTATCTGGTGGAATGAGGATGGAACGAGTGCTGGTGATCGGCTGTCCGGGCAGCGGGAAGAGCACCTTTGCCCGGGCCTTGGCCGAAAGGACGGGGCTGCCCCTGTACTATCTGGATATGCTGTTCCACAGGCCGGACAGGACCACGGTGTCCCATGGGGACTTTGACGCCGCCCTGGGGCGGCTCCTGGCGGAGGACCGCTGGATCCTGGACGGCAACTACGCCCGGACTTTGCCGGTCCGGCTGGCCAGGTGCGACCAGGTGTTCTGGCTGGACTATCCCACGGAGCTGTGCCTGGAGAGCGTCCGGGGCCGGCGGGGGCAGGTCCGGCCGGATATGCCCTGGGTGGAGACGGAGGAGGACCCAGAATTTATGGCGTATATCGCCCGGTTCCGCCAGGACCGCCGGCCGGAGATGGAGGCTATATTGGAGCGGTCGGGCCGGGAGGTCACCGTGTTCCGCACGCGGGAGGAGGCAGCGGCTTTCTTATCGTCACTGGAGAGATGAAGCTTATGTGCTGTGATGCAGATGATCAAGAGGGGGTCCAGACGATGTGTAAGATCTTTGAGGACTATGGCAAGGAAGTTGCGCAGGAGGTCACCAAAAACGTCACAAAAGAAACGCTGCTGACAAGTGTCAAAGCGCTTATGAAGAACCTAGGTCTTACCGTAGAACAGGCCATGGATGCGCTCAGCATTCCACATGAGGAGCGGTCCGATATCAAAAAGATGATCGCTCTTTCTTGAACCGGAGGACATTCAGACGATGTGCGAGAGCTTGGAGGAATGAGGTATGTGGCCCTATGTGAAGGCCCATCTGGGGCAGATCGTACTGCTGTTGCTGTTCGCCGTCATCTTTGCCGGCGTGTTCGCCCTCTATCACCTGGAGGCGGAGGCGGTGGTCTATGCGTCGATCCTCTGCGTCCTGGCCGGGAGCGTTTTTTTCGCGGCGGGCTATGTCTGCTTCCTCCGGCGAAAATGGCTGCTGCGGTCCCTGCGGCCGGGCATCGCCCTGTCGGTATCGGAGCTGCCGGAGCCCATGGGACCGATCGAGGCGGAGTATCAGGAGCTGCTGCGGCTGGTGCAGACGGATCGGGCCGCCCTGGCGGGGCGGTACGACCGGCTGGCCAAGGAGCAGGAGGACTACTACGCCGCCTGGGCCCACCAGATCAAGACCCCCATCGCCGCTATGGGGCTGGTACTGCAAAAGGAGGATACGGAGGCGGGCCGCCAGCTGGCGGCGGAGCTGCTGCGGGTGGAGCAGTATGTGGGGATGGCGATGGCCTATCCCCGGCTGGCCCGGGGCGCGTCGGACTATGTGGTGGCCCTGCGGCCCCTGGAGCCGGTCATCCGGCAGGCGGTGCGGCGGTTCGCGCCGCTGTTCATCCGAAAAAAGATCGCCCTGGAGCTGTCGCCGGTGGATATCTCCGTCCTCACCGATGAGAAGTGGTTGTGCTTCGTGATCGAGCAGCTGCTGGACAACGCCCTGAAGTACACCCCCGCCGGCGGGACCATCCGCATCTTCCTGGAGCCGGAGGAGACACTGGTGATCCAGGATACCGGCATCGGCGTGGCCCCGGAGGACCTGCCCCGGGTGTGGGACAAAGGCTACACCGGCCTCAACGGCCGGTCGGACAAGCGGGCCACCGGCATCGGCCTCTACCTCTGCCGCCAGGTGCTGGAGCGGCTGCACCACCGGGCGGAGATGACCTCCGTCCTGGGGGAGGGGACGGCAGTGCGGCTGTTTTTGGCCCATAAGGAGCTGGAGGTGGAGTGATGGGAGTCCTGTTGGCGGTGTCCAACGGCACGGCAGAGGAGGGCACCCTCTCCGCCCTGGAGACGGCCCTGGGCCGGGCCTTCCCGGACCGGCGGCTGGCCCGGGCCTTCACCAGCGCCTTCTTTCGCCAGAGGCGGCAGGAGAGGGGCTGTCCGGTGGACAGCGTGCCGGAGGCTCTGGAGCGGCTGCTGGCCCAGGGATATGGGGACGTGGCCGTCCAGCCCCTTTTGGTGGCGGAGGGGAGGGCCTATGGGCAGCTGCTGGAGATGGTCCGCCCCTATCGGGGACGTTTCAGACGGTTGGCGGTGGGCGCGCCCCTGCTGGCCGGGGACTGCCGCGATGCCGCCCAGGCCCTGCCCCTGCCGCCGCTGGCGGCGGGACGGGTGACGGTGTTCGTGGGCCACGGCGGGACCGGCAGCGGCAGCTTTGCCCGGCTGGAGGGGGCTCTGGCGGCGATGGGGCGGCGGGACGTGAAGATCGTCCCTATGGAGGATCTGGAGGACCTTGGCCGCCGGCTGGAGGGGGAGGCGCTCTGCCTGCGTCCCTTGCTGCTCACCGCCGGACGCCACGCCAGCCGGGACATCTTCCCCTGGAAGGAGCGGCTGGAGGCCCTGGGCTGGTCCGTGACCTGGACGGCGGAGGGCCTGGGGATGTGCCCGGCGGTCCAGGCGGTGTTCGTCCGGCGGCTGCGGGCGGCCCTGGAGAGCGGATAAGAAGTAAGATAAAAGCGGTCCCATCTGTCATCCAAGTACAGATGGGACCGCTTTGCAGCTCGATAGAGTATGTAAAAGACTGTCAAGTGGGGGGCTCACTGCTTCTCCGGGCGGAGGTACTTCACCTCGTACTCCTGGAGCAGCTGGCGGTAGTCGGCCCGGTCGCCCTTTTTCAGGGTGCGGAGGTAGTTGTGGGCGGCGACGATCCGCTTGTCCCGCCGCTCCAGCACGGCCACGGCCAGATTGGAGCAGTGGTCGGCCACCCGCTCGAAGTTGTTGATGCAGTCGTTGAAGATGAAGCCCAGCTCCAGGGTACACTGGCCGGACCGGAGGCGCTCGATGTGCTGGACCTTCAGACGGTCGGTGAGCACGTCGATGACCTCCTCCAGGGGCTCCACATGGCTGGCGATCTCCGCGTCGTCCTCGCAGACGGCCTGGTAGGCCAAGTCCAGGATCTCCCGCACGGCATCGACGCAGACGGACATATCCTGGGAGGCGTCGTCGGAGAAGCTCAGACCCTTCTCGTTCATCTCCGCCGCCAGCTCCGCCAGGTTCACCGCGTGGTCGGAGATCCGCTCCAGGTTGGTCAGGGACTGGAGGAACATGGAGGTCTGCCGGGTCTCCTCCCCGGAGAGCTTGTGGGTGTTCAGCTTGACCAGGTAGTTGCCCAGCCGGTCCTCCAGCCGGTCCACCAGGTCCTCCCGGCTCATGATCTTGTCGTGCTTGACCTGGTCGAACTTGCTCAGCAGGTCCAGGGACTTGTTCAGGTTCTTCCGGGTGGCGGTGGCCATCTGCACCACGGTCCGGGCGCTCTGCTCCACGGCCAGGGGCGGGTAGTTGAGGAAGCGCTCGTCCAGGAAGTTCTCCTCGACCTCGTCCTCCTCGCCGCTCTTGTCCTTGATGGTGGCTACGGCCAGCTTCTCCAGCCAGCCGGCGAAGGGGGCCAGGATCAATGTAGCGGCCACCTTGTAGACCGTGTTGGCCACAGCGATGCCCACGCTGGTGGCGGGGGCGGACATAAAGTCGAAGCCCACCAGGATATGATAGAGATAGAAGGGGATCATCAGCACCAGGGAGCCGATGATATTGAAGTAGAGGTAGATGAAGGCGGTGCGCTGGCCGTTGATATTGGCGCCGATAGCGGAGAGGAGGACAGGCACGCAGGCGCCGATGCACATGCCCAGGATCATGGGCAGGGCCGCGCTGTAGGAGATGAGGCCGGTGACGGAGAGGGCCTGGAGGATACCGATGGAGGCGGAGGAGCTCTGGATGACGGCGGTGACCAGCAGTCCCACCAGCAGCGCCACCACCGGGTTGGAGGCGGCGGCCATCAGCTCCAGGAAGAGGGGGCTCTCCTTTAGGGGATCCATCGCGGCGGACATGGACTGCATCCCGCTCATCAGCACAGAGAAGGCCAGCAGGATCATGCCCACGTTCTTCTGGGGAGTCTTTTTGCAGAAGAAGTACAGGAGGATGCCGATAAAGGCGATAAGAGCGAAGAAGGTGGCGGAGGTGAAGCTGCCGCCGTCCACGTCCGCCAGGGTCAGGATCCAGCTGGTGGCGGTGGTGCCGATGTTGGCGCCCATGATGATGCCCACGGCGTTGGCCAGCTTCATGATGCCGGAGTTGACGAAGCCCACCACCATGACCGTGGTGGCGGAGGAGGACTGGATCACCGCCGTGACCAGGGTGCCCAGCAGGATGCCCTTGAGGGTGGTGGAGGTCAGCTTGCCCAGGATGGTCTCCAGCTTGCTGCCCGCCACCCGCTTCAGCCCGTCGCCCAAAAGAGTCATGCCGAAGAGGAAGAACGCCAGTCCGCCCAAGAGCGAGATGATGGAAGAGATGTTCATGTCATACGACCTTTCTCCGGGCCCCGCGGGGACCCTGATTTTCAAGAAGCCCTATCAGTACAGGATACAGTATAGCATGTTTTGCCCGGCTTGTCTTTCTTTTTTTCGGATTTCTTTATGGACGTTTCGACAAAAATTTTCGGCTCACACTTCCTTCGACTGGAAGTGTGGGCCGAAAACGGGTCATTGCTTCTCCCGGATGAGGATGAAGGGGGTCAGCTGGTCGGACTGGCCGGCGGGGTTGTCCCGGATCATGGCCAGCAGCTCCTCGTCGGTGTAGGGCAGGGCGGCGGCCTTGCCCAGGATGTCCCGAGTGATGTCGTTGGCGTCCACGATCATAGACAGCACGCCGGTCTTTTCATAGATCTCGTCACAGACGCCGGCGGGGTCCTCCGGGATGCGGATGCCGTACTCCCCGTAGATGGGGAACACGTCCGGGTAGAACCCGTCCAGCCCTGTGACCTCCATGCCCACCATCTGGTAGAAGATGCCCTTTTTGCCGAAGAGCTTGCCCACACCGGCGCAGATGGCGGCCCACAGGACCCGCCAGGGCCCGCAGATATCGATGGCGAACTGCATCTTGCACACCTCCCCCACGCCGATGCCGGCGCTGGTGTGCTGGGTGGCAAAGCGGCTCAAAAGCTTGGCCAGCCAGGAGATCTTCATGTCCTTCCTGTAGACCACCCGCTCCTGACACAGGGCGATGATCTTCTCACTGATGGACAGGACCCAGCCCGGTTCGTACAGGGGCTTGACATAGCGCTCCACCAGCTGGATATAGTCCTCGCCGATCTCCACGAAGTGGGTATGGATGGCGTGGCGCTCGTAGATCTTGCCGTTGGCCTCGATCTCGACGTTCTTGCGCGGATTGGCGGTAAATTCCATGGGACCATCCCCTCTTTCTTTTGTCCATGATCGTTCATGCCCTGGTAGTATAGCCTGTCTTGACAAAAAAGTAAAGTGGGATCTTTACATTCCGTAGCCCAATTCCTCGAAAGCGGTGCTCCAGAAGCTCTCCTCATCCTCGATGGCGGTGGGGTCGATGGTCATGGCCTGTTCCCGGAGGAACTGCTCCGCAGCCTCGCATTTTGCCAGGCCCTCCTGGTCGCTCGCACTGGGGGAGGGGGTGTCCTCGTATACGGTCATGCAGAGGCCCATGATCTGCATGAACTTGGAGAAGCTGGCGGCGCAGTAGGAGAAGGGGACGTTGTCCTCCAGGCCGGCGAGATAGACGGGGCCGCCGGCCTGGACCATAAGGAAGCTGCCGCCGCCGTTGGGCCAGCGGTCCTCCGCCACGGCCACGAAGGGGCCGTCATATGTCCCGGTCCAGAGGGTGTCGGGGGTCAGGAAGGTGTAGCCGGAGAAGACCGTCCCCGGCGGGGGCAGGAGGGGGCGGACCATCTCCAGGGCCTGCTCTAAAAGGTCCATGGGCAAAAGCTCCTTTGCATAAAAAAGTCGTCCCTATTTTAACACATCTCGGACCAGGGGGCAACCACGATCTTCCACAAGAGATGGCGAAAAACGGCAGAAGATCGTGGTTTACTTTTTCCGGTTTCAATGGTACAATACAGGTCCGATACTTACCCGCCCACAGCAAAGGAGACGATGTATGAAACGCAACTTATCCCGCTGCGGCGCGCTGCTCTTGGCGCTGCTGCTCCTGTTCGCCGCTGTGCCGGTCCGGGCCGCCGATTCCAACGCCTACGGCGTCCTCTACCACAGCGCGGACACGCCCCTCCACACCAATGTGACCTATACGAAAAATGTCTTCTGGAGCGACTACTACAAGGACCTGCGCCAGGAGAACTACTTTACTTATACCCCCGGAGGCCCCGCCTGGCCGGTGGTGGTCTCTGGCGACAGCGTCACCAGCCGGCTCACCGGCTCGGCGGCGGCCGCGGACCAGGCGTCCCTGGGCCGGCGGGTGGTGGCCGGGATCAACGGGGACTTCTTCGTTTCCACCGGCAACCCCATCGGGCTGATGATCAGCGAGGGCCGGCTCCTCAGCAGTGACGGCGGCCTGCCGGCCATCGGCTTTTTAGCGGACGGGACGGCCATCGCCGGCAGCCCCGCCATGAAGATGACCGTCACCGGCGGCAGCGGCGGGGATTTCCGCCTGGCGGAGCTGAACAAGGTCCGGGATTCCCACGGGGTCTATGCCTACACCAGCGAGTTCAACAGCCGCCGGACCACCGGTACCGTGGTCGCCGGCATCGAGGTGCTGCTGACGCCCCTGGACAGCTATGAGAACTTCGGCGGCCCCACCGTGCCGGCCATCGGCCACTCGGTGATCTACCGGGTGACATCGGTCTCCACGGAGTCGGCCACCACGATCGGACCGGGGCAGCTGGTGCTGTCGGTCAACGAGCAGTCGGGGGAGGAGGCCATGGCCCACCTCCGGGCCCTCCAGCCGGGAGAGGAGCTGACGCTGACCATCACCGCCAATGACGAGCGGTGGAACGATGTGGTCTCCGCCATGGGCGGACTGTACTATCTGGTCCAGGAGGGGAAGAGCGTCCCCAGCACGGAGAAGGGCAACGCCCCCCGGACCGCCATAGGCGTAAGGGAGAACGGGGAGGTCCTCCTGTATACCGTGGATGGCCGGCGGACCGGCTACTCCGTTGGCGCGTCCATGACGGTGCTGGGGGAGCGGCTGGCGGAGCTGGGCTGCGTCACCGCCATCTGCTTAGACGGCGGCGGCTCCACCACCGCCCTGGCCACCATGCCCGACAGCCTGGATGCCGCCCTGCTCAACCGTCCCTCTGACGGCAAGGAGCGCAATGTGACCAACCTGCTGCTGCTGGTGACGGATGACCGGCCTAACAACACCGTAGGCGGCGTCTACTTCCGGGACCCCGGGCCCTACATCCTCACCGGGGCGTCTGTCGCCCTCACCGGCAACCTGGTGGATACCAACTATATCCCCATCCAGCGCTCGCCGGATACCTTTACCGCCTCCGCCGGTACGATCGATGGCAATGTCTTCACTGCCCCGGACCGGCCGGGGCAGGTGGCCCTGACCGCCAAGGACGGCAGCTTCACCGCGGAGCGGACCGTCACGGCGGTGGCGGCGCCGGAGAAGTTGACCGTCTCCGCCAACGGCGCGGCGGCGGCCAGCCTGGTCCTCAAGCCCGGCGAACAGCTCCAGCTGACCGCCGGTGGGACCTACCATACCTTCGATGTGCTGTGCGCCAATACGGACTTCACCTGGGCCCTCTCCGAGGGGATGGGGACCGTGGACGAGAACGGCCTGCTGACCGTGTCCAAGACTCCCGGCAGCGGGACGCTGCGGGTCTCCCGGGGCAGTCTCCTGGTGGAGCTGCCGGTGACCATCACCACCCTGCCCCTCGTCACCCAGGAGGACTTCGAGGGGGATGTGAGCCGGTACTATGGCTATGGCGTCACCCTGGCCAAGGATACGGCGTATGTCCGCTTCGGCAGCGCCTCCCTCCGGGTGGACTATGCCCAGGACGAGAACGGCGCAGCCTTCTTCACCGGCTGGGAGGTCCCCGATGGGTATGACCGGCTGCTCCTCTCCGTCTACGGCGACGGCAGCGGCAATACGGTGTCCTTCTATGATGACAAGGGTGTAGCGACGCCGGCCTTCACCTTGGACTTCACCGGCTGGCGGCAGCTGGATCTGCCTGTGCCCGAGGGGGCCGGGAAGATCAACGCGATGATCGTCACCGGTGAGAAGGCCGAGGGGACCATCTGGCTGGACCAGGCGGTGTCCTCCTATGGGACCGTGGTGGACACTACGCCCCCGGTGATCAATGGGACCCTGGAGGAGCGGGCCCTGGATAACGGCGGCAGCGCCGAAGAGGGCGCTGTTCCCGCGGTGGAGAACGTGCTGACCGCCATGGTGGTGGATACCATCGATGGGAAGCTGGGGGAGGGGGACCTGCGGCTGACCCTGGATGGGAAGCCCCTGGCCTTCACCATGAAAAATGGGACCCTCACAGCTACCCTGCCGGCGGCGGAACACAGCCAGCGGGTGACCCTCACCGCCTGGGACCACAGCGGCAACCGGGCCCGGCAGAGCTGGGACGTGACCGTGGAGGGGGAGACGGTGTATGCCGACCTGGGTACCGCGGAGAAGCCCCACTGGGCTGCCCCCTTTATGACGTACCTCAGCGGACGGGGGGTCATCAACGGCTACGCGGAGAACGACACGATGCTGGCTAAGCCGGATAAGCCCCTGAGCAGGGCGGAGTTCGCCGTGATGCTCTACCGCTGGCTGGGGCTCCAGGCCGAAGACTTCGAGCATGTGCAGCTGCCCTTCAAGGATGTGGAAAAGCTCCAGGATTGGGTGCTGCCCGCCGCCAGGGCCATGTATGCCATGGGCGTCATCCAGGGCAGCGGCGACGGCCAGGGAGGGGTCACCTTCGATGGCGGCAGTACCCTGACACGGGCCCAGGCGGTGACCATGCTGGGACGGATCCAGGAGAAGGGGTATCCCATCGGGGGACTGGAGATCTTCTCCGATGCGGAGACCGTGCCGGCGTGGGCCCGGGACTATATCGCCACCATGACCGCCCAGGGCATCCTCAACGGCATCGACGGCGCGCTGCGGCCCAATGATACCATGACCAGAGGCCAGGCGGCCAAGATCCTCTGGGCCATGGGCTGAACAGGAGGTCTGTCATGACGCCACGATGCGCGGCGATCCACGACCTGTCCGGCTTCGGACGCTGCTCCCTTACGATCATCCTGCCGGTGCTGTCGGCCATGGGGGTCCAGTGCTGCCCCCTGCCCACGGCCTACCTCTCCACCCATACCGGGGGGTTCACCGGGAACACCTTCCTCGATATGACCGCCGCCCTGGCGGATGCTGCCCGGCACTGGGAGACGCTGGGGCTCACCTTCCAGGCGGTCTATACCGGGTTCATGGCCTCGCCGGAGCAGCTGGCCCTGGCCGGGGAGGTGGTGGCCTGGATGAAGGGCCGGGGGGCGCTGGCGGTGATCGATCCCGTGATGGGGGACCATGGCCGGCCCTACCGGACCTATACCCCCTCCATGTGCGCCGCGGCGGCGGAACTGGCGGCCCTGGGGGACGTGATCACTCCCAATCTCACCGAGGCGGCGCTGCTGCTGGGGCTGGACCGGCTGCCGGAGGACCATTTCGACCAGGTGGCGGCGCGGCTGAGCCTGGACGGCCGGCGGAGCGTGGTCCTCACCGGCGCTGTCCGGCGGGCAGGGGAGGCCGGCGCGGTGTGCTATGACCGCGAGACCGGAGAGACCACCTTCGTGGGCCTCCGGCGGGCAGAGGGGGAGTTCCACGGCACCGGGGACCTCTTCACCAGCGTCCTCACCGGGGCCCTGCTCCAGGGGAAGGGCCTGGCGGAGGGGGCCTGGATGGCCGCCGGGTTCGTCCGGGACTGCGTGGAGCGGACCGCCCGGCTGGGCACGCCCGCCAGGGAGGGACTGGACTTCGAGCCCCTGCTGGGGCGGCTCTGCGGCGGCAGCGCTCTTGACGGATACCGCGGGATATAGTATACTATAAGTGTGGAAAGCGGGGTGGTCCTTTGACTTGGGAAAAGGAGTGGTGCAAATGTGTCAGGCAATGGAAGAGTTGTGCGCTTGGGAGCGGAAAAGGACTACAGTGGACCTCGCACTTCGTATGCTGCAAGCTGGAAAATGTTCTGTTGAGGACCTTGTTGAGCTTTTTAACATTCCTTTTGAAGAGGCAAAAGAAATGGAGCGAAAACTTTTAGGAGAAGCCTAAAAGGAGTGGTGCAAATGTGTCAGGCGATGGAAGAGTTGTGCGCTTGGGATCGGAAAAGAGCTTTGAGAGAAGTTGCTCTTGATATGTTACAGGATGGTGTCGTGCCTCTTGAGACGATCGTTAAATATTTTAACATCTCCCTTGAAGAAGCAAAAGAGATTTCGGATACTGCGGGAGGGGCTCATGTCTCCCGAAAAGATCGCTGAGTTTTTTGAACTCCCCCTTGATGAAGTAAAAGAGCTGGAGCAGCGCCTGTTGGCAGAGGGCCAGGAGGGCTGACCGCCCATAGATCTTAGATGATCGACCGCCGGCAGGCCCCCCCTGGGGGCCTGCCCCAGCTTTTCCCAGGACTTCCTGCTGCTGGTAATATTTCTGCCTTTGTTACAGCTGTGTTACAATTCCGCCAGACCTGTTGACTTTGCTCTGGACTTGGGGTATTATCATCCTGCGGAACCGAGATGGGGTCTGGTCCCCGGATCAGATACGGGACCGGCTAGCCACGGTATGTGGTCCGGCCACAGACGAAATCGACCGTTCCGACATTTTCATTCCATTTTGGTGTAAGGGGAGATAATGCGCCTCTTTCGTTGAATGATTTGAACACGTTTTTGGCAAATATCATCGAAAGTTGCTCGTTTATCAAACATTTTCGCCCGAATGGAAAAATCAAACAAGGAGGATCCAAACGTATGAGAAATCTGAAAAAGATTCTCAGTCTGGCGTTGGCTCTGGTCATGGTCATGAGCCTGCTGACCGTTGCCGGCGCCAGAGAGTTCAACGATGCTGCGGATATCGAGCATACCGAAGCCGTTGAAGTCATGTCGTCCCTTGGCGTTATCAACGGCATGGGCAACAACACCTTTAACCCCAAGGGCAACGTCACCCGCGGTGAGATGGCTAAGATGATCACCTACATCTCCCTGGGCAATGTCGAGCCCACCGCTTTCCTGGGCACCACTACGAACCTGACCGACATCAACGGTCACTGGGCTGAGGCGTACATCAAGTACTGCTACAGCCAGGGCATCATCTCCGGCCGGGGCAATGGCATCTTTGCTCCTAACGCCAACGTCACCGCTACTGAGGCCGCCCGTATGCTGCTGGTCGCTATCGGCTACAACGCTGATGTCCAGGTGTACACTGGCGCTCAGTGGAACATCAACGTGGTCCGTGATGCTTCCATCTCCGGCCTGTACGAAGATGTGTCCGTCACCTCCACCGAGGTCTTGAACCGTGACAAGGCTGCTCAGATGATGTACAACGCTCTGAACGCCAAGACCATCGTCAAGACCTCTGCCGTGGACCGTGTCACCGGCGACATCACCGATACCTACACCGCTAACGGCGAGACTCTGCTGGAAAAGAGCTATGACGCCAAGGTTTGGATCGGCACCTTTGCCGGCAACCACGACTTCAACGGCAGCAACACCGCCGCCGGTGAGATCCGCGTCAACAAGGGCTCTCTGGAAGAGAACTACACTGATGCAGTCACTGGCGATGTCAGCTTCCCCTATGACTATGACATCTCCAACATCGGCGAGGAAGTCAAGGTCATCTTCAAGGACGGCACTTCCGGCCGGAAGGACGCTCCCGACAAGCAGGATACCATCTATGGTGTCTACAAGACTGGCGCTACCTCCGTTGTCACCGGCATCCTGGGCGATGTGAAGGATCAGAAGTCCAACAAGGCTCAGATCAACATCGACGGGACCAAGTATGATTTAAACGAGACCGCTCCCAGTGGCAGCACCACTGTCGTGACTGTTTGGAAGAACTTCAACAGCCACGATGACTACACTCTTGCCCAGGTCAAGGGCACCAGCAGTGCGAACAGCACTCTGACCACCGACCTGAAGCAGAGCAACGGCAACACCATCAAGGCTGTCCTGAAGGACGGCAAGATCGACACCATCTATGTGACCGAGAGCAAGATCGCTGCTGTCACTGCTGTCAACAGCGAGAAAGTCTCCATGAACAACGGTGTGGGCACTGTTGAGTTTGAGGACAACGACATCTACGGCGATATCGCCCGGGGCGATGTGGTCGTGGTGACTACCCTCTACTCTGCCAACGCTTACGATGATGACGCCGTTGTCACCGTGGCCAAGGCCGAGATCGTTTCCGGCACTGTGACTGGCTTCAAGACCACTGGCTCTGGTGTCAGCACCAAGTATGAGAACGTGACCATTGACGGCAACACCTACAAGATCCACAACCAGAGCGCCATGCTAGAGAACATCCCCGGCAAGAGCGATGTAGCCAAGACCTTCGTCAATGAGGACGATGATACCGATATCGGCGAGACCTTCGACCTGTATCTGATCAACGGCTATGTTGGCGCTGCTGTCCAGACCTCCACCGCTGCCAGCAACTACTCTGTCGTTTTGGATTATAACGGGAACCATCTCTCTGGCGCTTTTGATCGTGTACAGCTCCAGGTCATGAATGCCAGCGGCGAGAAGACTGTTATCACTGTGGCTGACGACAGCAAGGGTTATGATGGCAGTGTGGTCACCGAAGGTACCGTTGCCACCAAGATCAAAGAGGGCAACATCATCGTTTGGGCTGGTTCCACTGACGACGCTACTGTCACTGTCAAGGGTGAGTACGCAGCTTCCGGCAGCGCTACCCAGTACCGTGATACCACCAAGGCGTTTGATGGCTCCCTGACCGCTACCGATTGCGTCCTGTTCGCCTCCACCAAGGCAGGCGGCGTCAATGGTGACGTGAAGGCTTACAGCATCCGCGGCCTCCGCAACTTTGATGTTGCAAGCACCATGGCTCGCACCATCGTGCGCAACGATGACGACCGCGTTGTGGCCGTCTACGTTGATCTGGCTGGCCGTCCCGGCGGCGCTGCTGGCTCCACCATCTACGGCATCGTCTCCAGCTACGCTGGCCGCCGCGCTGTGGATGGCACCCGCTACTATCAGTACACCGTTGATTCCAATGACAGCACCTACACCATCAACATCAACAGCAGCACTGCTATCTCCAAGGGCGACCTGGTCTACTTCGATCCCGCCGCTGACGAGATCTACAGCACCGGCGATCTGCATGTGATCACCAAGGACACCCCGAAGATGCAGGCTGTCTATGTGGACGAGTACGATGAGGCTGACAAGACCCTGAGCTTCTTCACCGGCAAGACCGGCAACGACACCGATGGTTACGAGGGTACCGGCAGCGGCGTCTACGCTCTGGATGATGACTGCGCGATCGTCTTTGTTGACGTGGATGACGACAAGGCTGGCTCCAACATCGGTATCAACTCCTTCGATCCTGTCAAGGGCTACAAGAACGCTGTGATCATCACCGAGACCCAGAGTGGTGATGAGGTGATCGTTGCGATCCTGGTGGAGACCAGCAACAAGGCCAACATCCTGGATGTCGCCGATGTTATCAGCGGCAACGCCAACGAGGATGACGTTCAGGAGACCATCAACAATGGCAGCGATGCTGTTGTCGATGGCAACCTGACCAGCGCCTCGGCGCTGGACCTCAAGGGCAAGGACCTGACTGTTGACGGCAACTCCAGCATCACGGGCGCTGTGACCGCCAATGGCGGCAACGTGACCCTGAACGGCGCTGAGAACTCCGTCACCGGCGCTGTGACCCTGGCTGGCGGCACTCTGACCCTGAACGGTAGCACCAGTAACAGTGTCACGGGCGGTATCGATCTGGGCACTTCCGCTAAGGCGGGCACTGTCGAGGTCAAGAAGGATGCCACCATCTCCGGCGCTATCACCGGCACCGGTACCCTGAACGTTGCTAAGGATGCTACCTTGACTCTTGGCTCTGATGTGAATCTCGACAACGTGACCATCACTGGCGCAGGTGAGATCGACCTGATTGGTGACCTTAACAGCACCGATATGGCCAAGATCATTGAAAGCGTTGGTGCTGTGCTCACCGCTGCTCCCAGTGGAAGTGACAAAGATGTTGTTGTAAGCATTCCCGCCAACATTCCGTCTCTGTCCGGTACTGGCAAGGTAACTGAGTTCAACGGCGCACAGAGCCTGGATGCGGAGCTTGCGAACAGTGACAGCACTACTGGCCAGTTTGTCCAGATCTCCATCCCCGCCGCTTCCGCCGCCAACAAGTACATTCTGATCACCCGTATGGTCAACAATCAGGAAGTAAAGTCCAATGGGCGCTTTGATGGCACGAGCGGCAGCAAGTGGGAGAGTGGTGACTTTGATCTGACCCTCTTCTGGGGCAATAAGGTCGATGGGTACAACTTCTACCTGCTGGATGAGGCCCTGGCGAAGGCTCCTACTCCTCCGATCACCGGCGATACGCTGGGTGCGGAGTATATGAGCGTTGCCGCCACACGGTGACCTCAGATCCCTTTCCCAGGATAAGCCAAAGCCCCCGGACCGTTTCGGTCCGGGGGCTTCCCCTTTGCTGTCAGCCCAGCGCGATATAGTAGTAGGTGTGGTACTGGTTGTTCACCTCTGCGGCACTGCCGTAGACCTTGAACCCGGAGCTGGTAGTCTCCATGACCGTCACCGGCGAGGGCGAGGGGACCATCAACGGATGTCCCTGCAAGGCCAGGCCGCCGTAGATGTGGTAGCTACCGGTGTAGTGGGAGGAGGCCCCGCATTCCATGCAGAGGTAGACCGCTTTGGGCTGGAACCCCAGACTGATCGTCCGTGTGGCGGCATCGTTGCCGGTGTACGCGCCGTAGGCCAGCTGGATCTTTTTGTCCAGCTGCCTTTGGAGCGTAGTGACCGCAGTGTTGAAGGCATCCAGGGTGGCCCGGGCGTTGACCTGGGTCTGGAGATCGTCGGCGGTAGTGCGGTCGGCCTTCTCTGCTTGCAGCTTGGCCAGCGCGGCATCGACCTTCTTATTGTCATCGTTGAAGTCGTTCATGATGATGCGGTCGGTGCTGTCCCACAGGGAAAGATGGTAGTTCGGTGTCTTTTTCATGCGTTCATCCTTCTTTCAAATTATTAACGGAAAGACCGTTACACCATAGGCGGTGTAACGGCTTTTTATTGCACAGGACCATGCAACGGAAAATAAAAAGGAGCTGCCCAGGCTTGACGGACACCGCCTAAAAAGGCTATAATGAGACATCCTACAAAATGAGGCGCGATAGATGCAGATCATCGACATACACACCCACATCTTCCCCCAGAAGGTCGAGCTGACCGCGGTCAGTGCCATCGGCGCGTTCTACGACAAGCCGGGGCAAATGCGCCACCGGGGCTCCACCGAGGAGCTGCTGGCGGCCATGGCGGCGGGGCACATCGCCCGGAGCGTGGTCTTTTCCACTGCTACCAAGGCCTACCAGGTGGAGGACATCGACCGTTTCATCCTCCGCACCACCCAGCAGACCCCCTCCCTGATCGGCCTGGGCACCATCCACGAGGACTACGAGGACTTCGTCCAGGAGCTGGACTTCCTCCAGCAGAACCATATCCACGGCATCAAGATCCACCCGGACTTCCAAAAATTTGACCTGGACGCCCCGCCCATGCTGGCGATCTACGAGGAGATGGCCGCCCGGGATATGTTCCTGATCGCCCACATCGGTGACCCCCGCTACGACTGGTCCCATCCCCGCCGCTTAGCCCGCGTCGCCAAGCTGTTCCCCTCCCTCCGCTGCATCGCGGCCCACTTCGGCGGCTGGGGCGTGTGGCCCCTGGGGGAGGAGCTGCTGGCGGGGCTCCCTAATGTATATGTGGACACCAGCTCCACCCTGGCCTTCTCCTGCTCCGGCCAGGTCCTCCACGCTTTCCGGGCCTTTGACCGGAAAAAGATCTTTTTCGGCAGCGACTTCCCCATGTGGGACCCTGGCCAGGAGGTGGAGCGCCTGGTCCGGCTGGACCTGCCGGAGGACTTCCTGGAGGACATCTTCTGGAACAATTTCCGGGACTTTTACCACTACCGGCCCCTGTAAGGAGGATATGTGGACAAGATCATCTGTGTAACGGGCCCCACCGCCTGCGGCAAGACCAGGATGGGCGTGGCCCTGGCCAAGCGGTTCGGCGGCGAGGTGGTCAGCGTGGACTCCATGCAGATCTACCGGGGACTGTCCATCGCCAGCGCCGCCCCCACCCAGGCGGAGATGGAGGGCATCCCCCACCATATGGTGGCCGTGGCGGACCCCCGGGAGGACTGGTCCGCCGCCCGGTTCACCCAGGCCGCGGACCGGTGCGTCCAGGAGATCCTGGCCAGGGGCCGGATGCCGGTCCTGGTGGGCGGGACGGGGCTCTATCTGGAGTCCATCGTGGCCGGGCGCTCCTTCCCGGCGGGGCAGGCCGGCGGCGAGGTCCGCCGCCAGCTCACCCAGCGGCTGGAGCGGGAGGGCGCGGCCCCTCTCTACGCCGAGCTGCAAGCGGTGGACCCCGAGGCCGCGGCCCGGATCTCCCCCAACGACGCCAAGCGCCTCCTCCGGGCCCTGGAGATCTTCCTGGAGACCGGGGAGACCGTCACCGCCCACGCCCGCGCCGATGCCCAGCGTCCGCCCAAGTATGACGCCGCCTGGCTGGGCCTGGCCTACGCCGACCGGGCCCATATGCGCCGGCAGATCGACCTCCGGGCAGACGCCATGGCCGCCGCCGGCCTGTTGGAGGAGATCCGGGCCCTGGCCGCCCTGGACCTGCCGCCGGGGGCCACGGTCTGCCAGGCCATCGGCTACAAGGAGCTGCTGCCGGTCCTCCGGGGGGAGATCTCCCTGGAGGCAGGGCTGGAGGAGGTCAAGCTGCGCTCCCGGCAGTACGCCAAGCGGCAGCTGACCTGGCTCCGGCGGAGGCGGGATATCCATTGGATCTTTTGGGACGATGTGCCGAATCTTTCCGCCGGACTACAGGATGCGACAGATCTCCTGACCGTTCTGGGGTACCATATGACTGGTGGACAGGCTGACCCCTTGTCCAACTACACATAGACAATAAGGAGCGGTTACCTATGACAACGACTGCAAAGAAAGCGCCTCAGCTGCAAGACCTTTTCCTGGCCAGCGCCCGGCGGGACCATGTGCCCCTGACGGTGTTCCTGGTCAACGGATTCCAGCTCCGGGGCACCATCGCCGGGTTCGACAGCTTCACCGTCGCCCTGGACAGCGACGGCAAGCAGAGCCTGATCTACAAGCACGCCATCTCCACCATCACACCGATGCGGCCCGTCGATATGACGGAGGAGGAGGCATAGCCTCCTCCTTCTCTGGGACAGGCCGCCAAAAGGGGGCCTATGAAAAGCAACTTCGTAACAAGGACCATCAGCGTAGCGGTCTTTCTGCTGGTGACGTTCTACTTCGGCGCGCGGGTGCTGTCCTACTTCCTGGACCCTCTGACCACCACCGCCGCCTACCGCTACCGGGGCGAGGAGGGGGCCACCGTCTCCGGCTACCTGATCCGGGAGGAGACGGTGCTGGACAACGTGGACAGCGACATGGTCTACCAGCCCCGGGAGGAGGGGGAGAAGATCAGCAAGGGGGGCCGGGTGGCGGTGATCTACCACAACGCCCAGGCCCTGGAGGCCGCCCGGCAGCTGGAGGACCTGGAGGCCCAGCTCTACCAGCTGGAGTACGCCGGCAGCCTCTCCTCCGGGGCCCAGGCCGCCCGCCGTCTGGACGCGGACATCTGGGAGGACGCCCTGAAGCTCCGCTCCCTGGTGGTCCGGGGGGACCTGGGGGACGCCTGCGTCCAGGCCGGCACCATCCGTTCCCTGGTGGTCCGGCGGGACTTCGCCTACTCCGGCAAGACCGGTCTGGCGGAGCAGGAGGCGGCCCTCCGGGCCCAGATCAACTCCCTCACCGTCACCGCCAACAGCGGCCGGTCCTTCATCACCGCCGGCCGCAGCGGCCACTGGTCCTCTCTGGTGGACGGCTACGAGACGGTGCTGACCCCGGCCATCCTGGAGACGCTGACCCCCTCGGTCCTGGACAGCATAGCCCCCCAGGCCGGCCTCCGGTCCAACGTGGGCAAGCTGGTCACCGATGAGACCTGGTACTTCGCCGCCGATCTGACCGAGACGGAGGCCGCCGCCCTCCGGGTGGGGCGCACCGTCTCCATCCGCTTCGCCAGCGGGCTGGACCGGGTCTTTGAGATGACCGTCCAGGCCATCTCCCCGGCGGAGGACGGCCGGCGGACCGTCATCCTCCGCAGCGACCGTTTCCTCTCCCTGATCACCCTCCTCCGCCACCAGACCGCCCAGATCATCTTCCAGACCTACAGCGGCATCCGGGTGCCGAAGAACGCCCTCCGGGTGGTGACCCGGGAGTTCTATGACAAGGACAAGGACGCCCAGGTGGAGGTCCGCTACACCGGGGTCTACTGCCGCTTGGCCCGGCAGGCCTATCTGAAGCCGGTGACCGTCATCTACGAGGGGGAGGACTACTACCTGGTGGAGCCGGACGAGACCGTCCTGGCCCGCTACGCCCAGGCCCAGCAGTCCAGCCGCACCCTCCGGCCCGGAGACGAGGTGATCATCACCGCCCGGGACCTGTTCGACGGGAAGGTCGTCAGCTGAGCAGGATACGCGGAGGACGCATCCTGTATAGAGAACGCCATACATAGAGAAGATAGAGGACAGCTATATGAACATTGCCGAAAATCTACAGAAGGTCCGGGAGCAGATCGCCGGAGCCGCCCAGGCGGCCGGCCGCAGGAGCGAGGAGATCGTCCTGGTGGGGGCCAGCAAGATGAACGATGCCGCCGCCTGCCGGGCCGCCATCGCCGCCGGGATCGACGCCCTGGGGGAGAACCGGGTCCAGGAGATGCTGGAGAAGCTGGAGCAGGGGGCCTACGAGGGCGCGCCCCTCCACTTCATCGGCCACCTCCAGCGCAACAAGGTCCGCCAGGTGGTGGGCCGGGTGGCGCTGATCCAGTCGGTGGGCTCCTTAGCGCTGCTGGAGGAGATCGACCGCCGGGCGGCGCAGCTGGGGATCGTCCAGCGGATCCTGCTGGAGGTCAACATCGGGGAGGAGCCCAGCAAGAGCGGCTTTGCCTCCGGCGAGCTCTTCGCCGGGGCGGAGCGGGCCCTGGAGCTGCCCCATGTGGAGGTCCAGGGCCTGATGGCCATCCCCCCGGAGGCGGAGACGCCCCATGGGAATCTCCATTATTTCCAAAAGGTGGCCCGCCTTTATGTTGACATCGGTCGAGATTTGTATGATAATAGGTTCGTGTATCTGTCGATGGGTATGAGCGGCGATTTCCGCGATGCCATAGCAGCCGGCGCCAACATGGTGCGCGTCGGCTCCGCCATCTTCGGTGCGCGGAAATACGTTTGATGGGAGGGCACAGCATGAAGTGGTTCGATGAAGTGAAGAAGATCTTCGATCCCTATGAGGACGAGGACGAGTATGAGGAGGAGGAGATGGAGGAACAGGGCCCATCGTCCCCTTTCCTGGATGAACGGCCCAGGCCGGAGCGCCGCCAGGAGGACTGGCGGAACAAGGTGGTGAACATCAACGCCACCACCCAGCTGAAGGTGGTGCTGGTCAAGCCGGACCGGTTCGAGACGGCCAGCGAGATCGCCGACCACCTGAAGGAGAAGCGAACGGTGATCGTGAACCTGGAGTCCACCAATAAGGACATCGCCCGGCGGCTGATCGACTTCCTGTCCGGTGTGGCCTACGCCGGAGAGGGCAAGATCAAGAAGGTGGCGGCCAATACCTACATCATCACTCCCTATCATGTGGAGATGGTGGGGGACCTATTGGATGAGCTGGAGAGCAACGGGCTCTATTTTTAAGGTCCCTGTGGGTGGGGATATGCAAAAGAGAGGTGCAGAGATATGATGACGCCCCAGGAAGTCGCCAGTACCGCCTTTACCAAGGCGGTGATGGGTGGGTACAACATGGCCGCGGTGGACACCTTCCTAGACAAGCTCACGGAGGATTACACGGCGCTCTATAAGGAGAACAGCACGCTGAAGGCCAAGATGAAGGTGCTGGCGGACAAGGTGGAGGAGTACCGGCAGGTGGACGAATCCATGCGGGGCGCCCTGCTGGCCGCCCAGAAGATGGCCAAGGACATGATCGCCGAGGCAGAGGGCAAGCGGGATTCCATCCTCAAGGAGGCGGAGCAGCTGCGCCGGAACATCAGCGTCGAGGCGGAGCGGGGGGCGCGGCAGCGGGCGGAGGAGCTGCGGCAGATGATCCTCAGCCTGGAGCAGCGCCAGCGGGAGGTCTCTCTGGAGAGCGACCGGCTGGTGGCCGCCGAGGCCGAGCGTCTGAAGCGGGCCCGGACCGCCACCGCGGAGTTCATCATGACCTGCCGTTCTCTGTGCCAGGGCCACCTGGCTCTGCTGGACCGGCTGCCGGACGTGGCCCCGGAGCTCTCCTCCCTGGTCGCTCCCACCGCATCCGCGCCGGCTGCGTCCCCTGTCCCGCCGCCCCCGCCGCCGGCGGTGGTGCCGGAGCCCGCCCCGCCAGAGAAGGCGCCGGAGGACGTGGTGCCGGCGATGGCAGAGTTCACGCCGCCCCCGGTGGAGCCCGTGGCGCCGGAGACGCCGGATGAGCCGGCATGGAAGGACGAGTCCTTCGGGGATACCCGTGTCATCAAGCTGGACCAGCTCCAGTTTGGCCGCAACTATAAGCGGGAGGACGACTAAGGCCCCCTTAGGCGGCCCTGTAGGAGGTAGGCGTATGGACCGGCCCATCATCGCCCTGTTATACGACTTCGACCGGACCCTCTGCACCCAGGATATGCAGAACTACAGCTTCATCCCCAGTCTGGGCATGACTGCCGGGGACTTCTGGGCCAAGGCCAACGGCTTTGGCCGCCGGGAGCATATGGACGGCATCCTGGCCTATATGTACACCATGGTCCAGGAGAGCCGGCGGCGGGGCGTGTCCCTCACCCGGGACAGCCTCCGGCGGCAGGGGCGCTCCATCTCCTTTTTCCCCGGCGTGACGGACTGGTTCAGCCGGATCGACCAGATCGGCGAGGGCCTGGGCGTCACGGTGGAGCACTATGTCATCTCCTCCGGCCTCCGGGAGATCATCGAGGGCAGCGCC
>CAMWFH010000023.1 GCA_947173485.1 uncultured Clostridia bacterium
CTGGCTATTTTGACATCGAGCCTGCTCTCCTCCTCTGACGCTCCATGGACTGGGTAAGGCGATAACTCTTTCCTTCGGGTCATCAATATCAGAGCTTATGGCAGCGTGATGCGGAAAATCAACAAACTATAAGCAGGAGGGACGTTGGCCCCTCCTGCTTTCTGCATTACTCGCGGGTTACTAACAATTTGAATTTCACATATACATGAAGAAACCCCAGAACCATTGCGGCTCTAGGGTTTCCTGTGGTGGAGACTACTGGACTCGAACCAGTGGCCTCATGCGTGTGAAGCATGCGCTCTAACCAGCTGAGCTAAGCCTCCGTACCTATTTGATCACGGCCTGATGGTCCGAGTGACAGGGTTCGAACCTGCGGCCTGGTGGTCCCAAACCACCCGCGCTACCAACTGCGCCACACCCGGATGTGTGTCCCTCGCCGGAGGCAACGATGACAGTATACACGCCTTCACCCTGTTTGTCAAATGTTTTTTTCAAATTCTGAGAAATTTTTTGCGGATGATGTTTCGACAGATAGGAGCCGCAGGGCGGCAGCGCAGGAGCGCAGGACCCTGACAGCCAGGGCCCGCGCTCTTTTTGCTGATATGCTGTCTTTATACCATCTTCTCCGGGTCCACCTGGGCATCGTAGCCATCGCTGTCCAGATAGCCCAGCGCCAGCACCGCCTCTTTCAGAGTGGTGCCCTCCTGGAAGGCTTTCTTGGCGGCCTTGGCGGCGTTCTCATAGCCGATCTTTGGGGTCAGGCAGGTCACCAGCATCAGCGACCGGTCCAGGTTCTCCCGCATCCGCGCCCGGTCCGCCGTCAGGCCGTCCAGGCAGTTCTTGGTGAAGGAGACCATGACATCCCCCAGCAGCCGGATGGACTGGAGCATATTATAGGCGATCACCGGCATGAACACGTTCAGCTCGAAGTTGCCCTGGGAGGCGGCGAAGCCCACGGCGGCATCGTTGCCCATGACCTGGACCGCTACCATGGTCACCGCTTCGCACTGGGTGGGGTTGACCTTCCCCGGCATGATGGAGCTGCCCGGCTCGTTCTCCGGGATCTTGATCTCCCCGATGCCGCACCTGGGGCCGCTGGCCAGCCAGCGGACATCGTTGGCGATCTTCATCAGGTCCGCCGCCAGGGCCTTCAGGGCCCCGTGGGCAAAGACCATCTCCCCCTTGCTGGTGAGGGCGTGGAACTTGTTGGGCTCGGTGGTGAACTCCTTGTGGGTCAGCAGCCGGATCTCCCCGGCCACCTCCGCATCGAACCCGGCGGGGGCGTTGAGCCCGGTACCCACGGCAGTGCCTCCCAGGGCCAGGGCGTGGACCCCATGCAGGGACTGCTCCAGCATCTCCCAGTCCCGGTCCAGGGAGGCCCGCCAGCCGGAGATCTCCTGGGAGAACCGGAGAGGCACCGCGTCCTGGAGGTGGGTCCGGCCGATCTTGATGACGTCCTCGTTCTCCTTCTCCAGCCGCCGGAGGGTATCGGTGATCTGCCGCAGGGCAGGGAAAAGGTGGTCCTCCAGGGCCAGGGCCACGGCGATGTGCATGGCGGTGGGGAAAGTATCATTGGAGGACTGGGACATGTTCACATGGTCATTGGGGTGGAGGGCCAGGGCGGGGTCGGCGGCGTTGGCGATGTGGGCGATGACCTCGTTCATGTTCATATTGGACTGGGTGCCGCTGCCGGTCTGCCAGACCTTCAGGGGGAACTCCGACTGGTACTGCCCATCCAGGATGGCCTGGGCGGCGCGGACGATGCCGTCCCGCTTGTCCGCCGGCAGCTTGCCCAGGGTGAAGTTGGCCCGGGCGGCGGCGCTCTTCAGGATGGCGAAGGCCTGGACGATCTCCACGGGCATGGTCTCCGTGCCGATGGCAAAGTTCTCATAGCTCCGCTGGGTCTGGGCGCCCCAGCACCGGTCCGCCGGGACCTGTACCTCGCCCATGGTGTCGTGTTCGATCCGAAATGTCATCTGTCTCTCCTCATTTCTATTTTTTTCTTGTATCCTGCGGGGCTCAGTACCCCAGGGACCGGTCCACGGCGTGGAGGAGGGGCTGGCCGGCGGCGTAGCGGGCCAAGTCCTCCAGGAACATCTCCACGATTCGCTCTCGGGTGTAGCCCAGGGAGGTATTGCCGGAGCAGTGGGGGGTCAGGAGCAGGTTCTTCGTCCGCCATAGGGGATGGTACGGTGGCAGGGGCTCCGGCTCCATCACGTCCAGCGCCGCCCCGGCCAGGGCGCCGGTGTCCAGGGCCTCCATCAGCGCTTCCTGGTCGATGGCCGCCCCCCGGCCCACGTTGACCACATAGGCCCCCCGGGGCAGCAGGGCCAGCCGGGACCGGTCCAGGACCCGGCGGGTAGAGGGGGTGGATGGCAGGGCCAGGACCAGGGCATCGGTCTCCGGCAGGACCTCCTCCAGCCGCTCCATAGGCAGGACCTCCTTGAAGGCCGGGTCCGCCGGCTTGGAGATGTCCCGCCGCACGCCCCGCACCTGGGCCCCCATGGCGGAGAGGGTCCGGGCGGTGTGGGTCCCGATGTCCCCCATACCCAGGATCGTGGCCCGCAGGCCCCGGATGGAGCGGATCGGCGCGTAGAAGGTCCAGGCCCGCCGGGCCAGGTCCCTTTGATAGGCGGGCATCTGCCGCAGCAGCATCAGCAGCACCATGACGATATGCTCGGAGATGGTGACGCCAAAGGCCCCGGCGGAGTTGGAGAAGAGACAGTCCTGGGCCGGCCAGAGGGAGGGGTCCATGTAGTGTTCCACGCCGGCGAAGGAACTGCAGTACCAGCGCAGCCGCCTCGCCTCCCGGAGACGGTCGGAGAAGCCGGAGCCGAAGAGGACCTCCGCCTCCCGGATCTCCTCCCCAATCTCCTGGCTGGACCGGTAAAAGCGGGCGGTGAAGCCCAGAGGGGCGGCGGCAGCGGTGATCTGGGCCTGGAAGCCCTCGTCTAAGAACTGCTCCGCGGCAAGAAGTGAACGCGCCATAGGCATCCTCCTTTTCATCGATCGTGCTCTCGCGTCTATGGCCCCTATTATAGCAGGTCCGGCGGCGTTTGTCATGGGGATTCCAATTTTTAATAATGTTTCCATGAGCTATTGCTTTTGCGAAATTTTCTGGTATAATATGAACTGCCTTATGCCGCCTTGCGGCCTGGCCGGCGATGTTTCCCGGTCCGCCGGCCTCTTTCGGCGGACGGACCGTCTCTTTTTTAGGTCCCGTCTCCTGCTATTTTAATGTATGAAGTTTCGTTCATGGGGCAAACTGCTCTATGATGGGAATACAATGAGGAGCGTGTTCTTTTGACAAAGTATATCGTAGAGGGCGGCAGCCCTTTGTTTGGTGAGGTCCATGTCAGCGGCGCGAAGAATGCCGCGGTCGCCATCATCCCGGCGGCGGTCATGGTCCGCGGCGTGTGCCGCATCGAGAATATCCCCCAGATCAGCGACGTGACCCTCCTGCTCAGCATCCTCCGGGACTTAGGGGCCCGGATCCGCACCATCAACGCCAACACCATGGAGATCGACTGCTCCTCTGTCCGAAATGGACAGGTCCCCTATGAGGCTGCCCGCCGCTGCCGGGCCTCCTGCTATATGATGGGGGCGCTGCTGGGCCGCTTCGGCCAAGCGGAGGTGGCCCTGCCCGGCGGCTGTGACTTCGGCGGCACCCGGCCCATCGACCAGCACTTGAAGGGCTTCAAGGCCCTGGGGGCCCAGGTGGAGGTCCAGAGCGGCTTCGTCAACGCCCAGGCCAAGGATGGCCGGCTCATCGGCTCGTCCATCTTCCTGGACAAGGTCAGCGTGGGGGCCACCATCAATATCATGCTGGCCGCCGCCACGGCGGAGGGGCTCACGGTCATCGAGAACGTGGCCAAGGAGCCCCATATCGTGGACGTGGCCAACTTCCTCAACTCCATGGGCGCCAATATCCGGGGCGCCGGCACCGATGTGATCAAGGTCCGGGGGGTGGAGAGCCTCCACGGCGGCACCTACTCCATCATCCCCGATCAGATCGAGGCGGGGACCTATATGGCCGCGGTGGCGGCCTGCGGCGGCCAGGTGACCATCCGGGACATCATCCCCAAGCATATGGACTGCATCTCCGCCAAATTGCAGGAGATGGGCGTGGAGATCCAGGAGATCGAGGACAGCCTGCTGGTCCGGCGGGTGGGCCCTCTGAACAAGACCAACATCAAGACCATGCCCTATCCGGGCTTTCCTACGGATATGCAGCCCCAGCTGGCGGCGGTGCTGTGCCTGGCCCAGGGAACCAGCATCATCACCGAGAGCGTCTGGTCCAGCCGGTTCCGCTATGCCGACGAGTTCAAGCGGATGGGGGCCCAGATCCAGGTGAACGAGAACCTGGCGATCATCGAGGGGGTCGAGCGGCTCTCCGGGGCCAAGATCGAGGCCTGCGACCTCCGGGCCGGGGCGGCCATGATCGTGGCGGCCCTGGCGGCCCAGGGGACCAGCGAGATCACCAATGTGCAGTATATCGAGCGGGGCTATGAGGACGTGATCAATAAGTTCCGCCTCCTGGGGGGCCGTATCGCGGCGGTGGAGATCCCAGACGAGAGCGGCGATGTCCGCAATGCCAGCTGAAAGGCCGTCCCCTTGGGGGATGGCCTGGTCTCCGCGCTGTCCCGGCGGGCGTCCGCCCGGGGAGGACAGCGCGGCGGCGAGGATAGACAGCAAAACAGACAGGCGAGGCGTCCGGGCCCGGGCGCTCGTCCCATTCCTCCGGCGGCTCGCCGGCGCTTCGAGGTGACAGCTTGCTGACCTTTCAGACTTTTTCCAGCTCCTCCGCCGGGAACGCGGCGCTCTTGTCCTGGAACGATGTACATATCCTGGTGGATCTCGGCATCAGCTGCCGCCGGGCCAAGCAGGAGCTGGCGGCTCGGGGGCTGGCCTTCGAGGACCTGGCGGCTATCTGCGTGACCCACGAGCATAGCGACCATGTGTCTGGGCTGCGGACCTATGTCCAAAAGCAGCGGACGCCCCTTCTCTGCTCCAAGGGCACCGCCCGGCAGCTGGCCTACCAGTTCGCCGGCATCGAGCCTATGCTGGCCCCCTTTGACGGGGAGACGGCGTGCCGGGGGATCGTCCTCCGGGGCGTGGCGCTGTCCCACGATGTCAGCCAGGGCACCGGCTTCCGGTTCGATACCCCGGAGGGCTCTGTCGGCATCCTGACGGATACCGGGGTGGTCACCCAGGAGGCGGAGGCCCTCCTGCCGGGGGTGGATCTGCTGGTGCTGGAGGCCAACCACGATGTGGAGCGGCTGAAAGCCGGGTCCCGTCCCTATCATATCAAGCGGCGGGTGCTGGGGCCCTATGGCCATTTGAGCAACGACGCGGCGGCGGACTTCGCCTGCCTGGCGGCGGACCGGGGGACCTCCCAGATCCTTCTGGCCCATATCAGTGCCGATAACAACGACCCGGCCCTGGCTCTAAGGACGGTGGGCCGTGCGCTGTCGGCCCGCAGCTGGCAGGGCGCCCTGTCGGCGGCCCCGCGGCTGGAGGCCGGTCCGGTGCTGGAGGTGAGGGTATGCAGCAGGTCCAGCTGATCTGCGTGGGGAAGCTGAAAGAGGGCTTTTATCGGGACGCCTGCGCCGAGTACGCCAAGCGGCTGGCCCCCTTCTGTAAGCTGACCACCGTGGAGATCCCGGAGGAGAAGCTGCCCCAGGACCCCTCCCAGGCCCAGATCGACGCAGCCCTGGCCAAGGAGGCCGCCGCCATCCGGGCCAAGATCCTGCCCTATACCCGTGTGACGGCCCTGTGCGTGGAGGGGCGGATGCGCTCCAGCCGGGAGCTGGCCCAGATGTTCCCCGACCTGGCCCTCAGCCGGGAGCGGGGCGTCACTTTCCTGATCGGCGGGAGCTATGGGCTGGACGAGGGCTTGAAGAGCGAGGCCCAATCCCGGCTCAGTATGTCCCCCATGACCTTCCCCCACCATCTGGCCAGGGTGATGCTGCTGGAGCAGATCTACCGGGCCTTCCAGATCAACGGGGGGACCCGGTATCACAAATAAGAGCATAGATCATGCTGCAAGAGACGTATGCGCCGGCATACGTCTTTTTGCTGGATAGACCCAAGAAAAAATTCCCTGTATCTTTTTTCCCTCTCGCGGCTCTTATCTATAGAAGGCAGGTGATGGCGGTGGATGATTTTGAGGAGATGGTCCGGGACTGCGGCCCGGTGGTGTACCGCTTCCTGCTCTCCCTCTGCGGGGACGCCGGCCTGGCGGAGGAGCTGACCGCGGAGACCTTCTGCCGGGCCTGGTGCCAGATCGACCGGTTCCGGGGGGAGTGCCGGGTCGAGACCTGGCTCTGCCAGATCGCCAAGCACGCGCTGTACAAGGAGCGGCGGCGGACGAAGGGGCATATCCCCTGGGAGCAGGCGGAGGAGGGGACCTATGACGGGGCCCTTTTGGAGCGGCTGGCGGACAAGGAGCAGGCCCTAGCGGTCTTTCATCAGCTCCACCGGCTGGAGGAGCCCTACCGGGAGGTGTTCATGCTCCGAGTCCTGGGGGAGCTGAAGTTCAAGGAGATCGCCGCCGTCTGCGGGCGGACGGAGTCCTGGGCCAAGGTCACCTTCTACCGGGCCAAGGACAAGCTGATAGAAGGGATGGAGGAACGATATGAAGATCAGCTGTGAGATCGCGGAGGACCTGCTGCCCCTCTACCTGGAGGACACCTGCTCCAAGGACAGCCGGGCGGCGCTGGAGGAGCATTTGCAGGGGTGCCCGGCCTGCCGGGCCAAGCTGGAACGGATGGGCCGTCCCCTGCCGGAGGTCCAGGGGGCCGATGCCCCCCGGCTGGCGGACTACGGGCGGAAGGTCCGGCGGCGGCGGCGGCAGACCGCCGTCCTGGTCCTGGTGATCACCGTCTCGGCGGCCTTTCTTTTGGCGCTGACGGGGCTGACGGTCCGGGAGATGCGGCGGCCGGTCCATGTCCCCACGGTGGAGGAGGGGACCTGGAACTTGACGGCGGAGGACCTGGAGACCACGGCGGCGGCGGTGGACGGCTACGTCCTCTACACCAACTACGCCCAGATCCAGGTCACTGTGTGTTCAGAGGCCGGCGGCGCGGTCCTCCTGCGGGACGCCGCCAGCGGCAGCATGATCCAGACCGCCGAAGTGGAGGGCGGGACGGACAGCTGCACCTTCACCATGCTGACCTCGGCCCGGCGCTATATCGTGGACTGCGGGGACATAGACGGCGGGGCGGCGGTGACGGTCAGCGAGGGGCGCAGCTTCTGGCGAAGCCTGGGAGAGGTCCTGCGGGACCTGGTCCGGCTCTAGGGCGGAGCCGTCCCTGGCGTTTTCGACAAGTCCAAAGGGCACAAAAAGCGGGTCCTATGGGAAAAATTTCCCCGAAGGCCCGCTTTTGCTCTTGCAATACCGGCAAGATCGCATTAAAATGACGGTAGAGCATTCTATCCCACCGCGATATATCATAAGAGGAGGAAACCGAGTATGGATTTCATGAAGGAGTATGAGAAGTGGCTGGCCAGTCCGGCGCTGTCCGCCGGGGAGAAGGCGGAGCTGGAGGGCATCCGGGGGGACGCTAAGGAGATCGAGTCCCGGTTCTACGGTCCCCTGGAGTTCGGCACCGCCGGCCTGCGGGGCACCATGAAGGTGGGGCTCCACCAGATGAACCGCCATGTGATCCGCCATGCCACCCAGGCTTTCGCCCAGGTGGTGCTGGAGAGCGGGGCGGAGGCGGCCAAGCAGGGGGTGGCCGTCTGCTTCGACTGCCGCAACCACTCCCAGGAGTTCGCCCGGGAGGCCGCCTGCGTCATGGCCGCCAACGGGATCTTCGTTCGGCTGTTCGAGTCCCTGCGGCCCACGCCGGAGCTGAGCTTCGCCGTCCGGGAGTACGGCTGCGCCGCCGGGATCAACGTCACCGCCAGCCACAACCCCAAGGAGTACAACGGCTACAAGGTCTACTGGTCCGATGGGGCCCAGCTGCCCCCGGAGCCCGCCGAGGCCGTGGCGAAGAAGATGGGCGAGATCGACATCTTCACCGGCATCAAGTCCATGGACTATGACCAGGCCGTGTCTGAGGGCAAGATCGTGATCATGGGGGCGGAGACGGACGAGGCTTTCCTGGCCAACGTCATGGCCCAGGTCAACGACAAGGCGGCTGTGGATAAGGTGGCGGACACCTTCAAGATGGTCTACACCCCCTTCCACGGCACCGGCCACAAGCTGATCCCCGAGGCGTTGAAGCGGCTGGGGATGCAGCACGTCCTCTGCGTGCCGGAGCAGATGGTGATCGACGGGGACTTCCCCACGGTGGTGTCCCCCAACCCGGAGAACCCGGAGGGCTTCGCCCTGGCGGTGGAGCTGGCCAAGGCCAACGGGGCCGACTTCATCCTGGGGTCCGACCCGGACGCTGACCGGGTGGGCATCATGGTCAACACGGGGAACGGCGAGTTCAAGGTCCTCACCGGCAACCAGACCGGCGTGCTGCTGCTGGACTACCTGATCGGGGCCATGAAGCGGACAGGCAAGCTGCCTAAAAATCCTGTGGCCTTAAAGACTATCGTCACCACCGAGATGGCCCGGAAGGTGGCGGAGAGCAACGGCCTGAAGAGCTTCGACACCTTTACCGGGTTCAAGTTCCTGGCCCAGAAGAAGGACGAGCTGGAGGGAAGCGGCGAGGGGAACGTGATCATGTCCTATGAGGAGAGCTACGGCTATATGCTGGGCTCCTTCGTCCGGGACAAGGACGCGGTGACGGCCTCCGTGGCCCTGACGGAGATGGCCGCCTGGTACGCCGGCCAGGGCATGACCCTGTATGACGCCCTGCTGGCCCTGTATGAGAAGTACGGCTGGTACGGCGAGCGGACCATGAACCTGGTGATGCCGGGGCTGGACGGCTTGAAGAAGATGGCCGACCTGATGAACGGCCTGCGGGAGAAGCCGCCGGTGGAGATCGCCGGGGTGGCGGTGAAGGAGCAGAAGGACTATAAGGACGGCAGCGTGGTCACTGTGGCTGATGGGGCCAAGGGGAAGATGGAGCTCTCCGGCTCCAACGTCCTCCGGTATGAGATGGCTGACGGCACCAGCGTGATCGTCCGGCCCTCCGGTACCGAGCCGAAGGTGAAGGTGTACATCCTGACCCAGGGCAAGGACGCCGCCGAGCGGGATGCCAATATCGCCAAGTACGCCGCCTGGGCCGAGAGCCTCCAGGGCTAAGGCCGAAGGTGGACCGGCAATAGGAAAAATACGCGTCCCCTGTGGCTGTGTGCCGTGGGGGACGCGCCTTTTTGGCCCTCGCCGGGAGGGGAAAACTTTTTTGTCAAATTTCTCAAATAGGACTTGCATTTTAAGGCCGTATCGTTTATCATTGATTTCGGAGACATAAATGCGGCAGGCTGTAGGGTGTTGCAGCACCCCACAGCCCTGTACGAGTGACGGAACCACTCAGCACAGTAGTTTTCACTACACCACGGGGCTATTATACTCATTTTGGTCCCCCGTTTCAAGGCCGATCTGAGTTTTTTAGCTGTGTGCGCATTGATTCTATCAAGGCGGTGTTGAGTTCAAAGCTCGGCACCGCTTTTATGTTTCCAACGTCTCCCAGCGGGGCGTTTCTATGCCCCGCCGGGAGATTCGTTGGGAATTTAGACAAGGTTTGCTTCCCTATACTTAAAATTGGAGGAATTGGTATGAAGAAAAGACTGCTATCGCTCCTGCTGGCGCTATGTATGGTGCTGGCGCTGACGCCGGTCACCGCGCTGGCCGGTATGCCTGGCCCAAACATCCCTAACCCAGTAACGACTCTGACCGAGTTGCGAGAAGCACTCGAATATGTAAAAGGCGAACCAGGAGAAGATACAATCTATCTTAAACCTGCGGAAAATTTCTGGGATGGCAGCCCGGATGATGGAGAGACATTCTATCTGTCGGTCTATACTAGCAGTGGATCCCATGCAAAGGTCGAGCTCCAGGGCGATTGGACGATTCCCGAAGGAACGATTGTGGATACCAATCTTGAGTTCATCTGCGGTGATCACCAGGTCATCGTGGAGGGATCCCTTAATGGCGGGATCATAGACAGAGCGGTCTTCAAAGACGGATCTTCTATCTTGTACACACCGAGTGTCCGAAAGGGCGATATCTGGACCATCGAGGGAACGGTCGAATATTCGGGCCTGCACCTGGAGGGTGAGCTTCACGGCAAGCAGGGGAAGCTCCTTAGTGAGGGGGCTATCCTTAGTATCTATTCCTCTGAGGACCCTGAAGCGGTATGTACGCCAGTCCTGTCCGGCGAGTTGGAGATTTTAAGTAGTGTATGGCTCGGAAGACCTGAAGTGACCACCTCCCCGATCGTGATCACCATCGCTGAGAACAGCAACATCAAGATGCCCGAGGCAGGCCATAGCGTGGATCTGAAATCAGGCGACCGCATCGATATAAAGGCAGGCAGCACACTTACAGCAAGGCTGGTCATAGTCCTCGGCAGCCGTGTAGATGTAGCGGGAGAGTTATACGTTCCAAAACAGGAGAGCATCTACTTAGGCGGCGAGATCTGTCTGGCGGACAGCGGCGTTCTGACTCTTGACAAAGGGCGGATACAGGAGTATCGCAGCGGGGAGCAGAAGCTCCGGGGAAAGATCACCGGCAGCGGGACTATTAAGGCATACAGCGAGTATTACAGCATAGACACATCCTTCGGAGCCCGCGTTTTTGATATTGATTCAAATCTGGATGACCCAGATGCCTTTGACCAGATCGCTGATGATGGCTGGTACGACTACCACTATCACGATGTGATCGGTGAGAACGTAAAGGTCTGGTGCAACTGGACGGACTGCAAGCATACATGGGAGAGCAAGGTGATCGAGCCCACCTGCGACAGATGGGGCCACACAGCCCACGCCTGCACCATTTGCGGCACGTTCGACTCGACCGACCTGGTAGAGCCCCTTGGGCATATCTGGGGCGAGTGGACCGTCACTAAGGAGGCCACCGAGACTGAGGAGGGTAGCCGGACCCGCGCCTGCACCAGAGAAGGATGCGAAGGGACGGAGACCGAGGCCATCCCCGCCATCGGCAGCGGCACTGTGACCCCTGGCCCCAACCCTGGCGGCCCCAGCGGCCCTGTTGACCCCAACCCCGGCGGCTCCAGCAGCTCCAGCGATGATGATGACGACGATAACACCACCACCTCCACCGTCACCAACTCCAACGGCTCCACCACCACGAAGGTGACCGACCACTCCACCGGCACCGTCACAGAGACGACCCGTGACAAGGACGGCACCAAGACGGTGAAGGAGACGAAGAAGGACGGCACCGTCACCACCACCAAGACCCAGAAGGACGGCACGGTCAGCAAGATCGCGGAGAAGGACGGCCAGCAGGAGGTGAGCGTCACCTACAAGAAGGCGGACGAGCCCACGGTGAAGCTGCCGGTCTACATCCCCGTGAACGCCACGGTCACTGTCAGCGGCCAGGGCGAGGGCAAGCGGGTAGAGATCCCGGTCACCGGGTTGACCGCCGGCACCGTGGCAGTGCTGGTGGAGAACGGCCAGGAGAAGGTGATCCCCACCACACTGACCACCAACAGCGGCCTGTCCGTCACTCTGCCGGACGGCGCGACCGTGAAAGTCAAGGACAACACCAAGACCTTCAATGACGTAGCCGGCGACTACTGGGGCCGGGACGCGGTGACCTTCGTCACCAGCCGGGAGCTGTTCAACGGCACCGGCTCCGGCAGCTTCTCCCCCAACGCCACCATGACCCGCCAGATGCTGATGACCGTCCTGGCCCGCCTGGACGGCGCGGACACCAAGGGTGCGGCCTATGAGAAGGGTATGGCCTGGGCGGTGAGCGCCGGTATCTCCGACGGCAAGAGCCCGGAGGCGGATATCTCCCGGGAGCAGCTGGCCGTGATGCTCTACCGTTACGCCGGCAAGCTGGGCATGGAGACTACCGCCAGCGGCGACCTCTCCAAGTTCAGCGACAGCAGCCAGACCTCCGCCTGGGCGGAGGAAGCCATGGGCTGGGCCGTAGGCGCGGGGCTGATCGGCGGCAAGGGCGGCGGGGTCGTGGACCCCACCGGCACCGCCACCCGGGCCGAGGTCGCCACCATCCTCCAGCGGATGACCGGCCTGATGGCGAAGTAAACGATAAGTGGATACCGGACGCCATGCCGTGGGGACCTACGCGGCATGGCGTCCTCTTTTTGTCCGGTCTTACGCACTTGCATGAGGGGCGGATGTATGGTATGATAGAGCCAGACAGCCGGAGAGGGGTGGCAGCGTGGCAGAGCTGACCGTGACAGAGCGGATAGACCAACAGCACCAGGAGGACCTGCGGCGGCTCAAGAGTCTCCGCCTGCTGGACGATGACTTCTTGACCAAGTGCTTCGAGGGGGACCCCAAGTATATCCAGCTCGTCCTGCGGATCGTGCTGGAGATGCCGGACCTGGTGGTGGTGGATGTCCGCACCCAGGTGTTCGTGGAGAACCTACTCAAGCGCTCCGATAAGGGCGCGGGACGGAAACGGGCGAGATACAACAGCAGCATGATGGACGCGAACCTTTTGCAAAAGGGCGAGGACTTCAAGGAGCTGCCCGAGACCTACGTCATATTCATCACGGAGCATGACGTGATCGGCAAAGGCCGGCCGCTGTACCATGTAGGCCGGTATATCTTCGATACGAATGAGAGCTTTGAGGACGGTTCGCATATCCTATATGTGAACGGCGCCTACCGGGGCGAGACGCCCATCGGGCGGCTGATGCACGATTTTTCCTGCACGGACCCGGCGGATATGTACTATGAGGAGCTGGCGGAACGGGTCAGATTTTTCAAGGAAGAGAAGGAGGGGATCTCGATCATGTGCAAGGTGATGGAGGATATGCGGAACGAGTCCTTGAAGGAGGGCGTGGCCATAGGGGAGAAAAGGGGCATGGAAAAGGGCGCGAAAGAAAATATGAAAGAGACGGCGCTCCGTATGCTGCTGGCGGGGAATTATGCGTTGGAAGAGATATCCAATATCTCCGGTCTCTCTGTGGACGATGTAAAGAGGTTGCAGATCGAGCAGGGCGTATGAGCCACCGTAGAAATACAGGAGACAGGATGCGGTCAGACCTAGGAGGGGATCTCGATCATGTGCAAGGTGATGGAGGATATGAGGAACGAGTCCTTGAAGGAGGGCGAAAAAAGGGGCGAACAAAACATGGTACTTCGTATGTTGCAGGCCGGGAAATACACGCTGGAAGAGATAGCCGAGCTTTCTTGCCTCTCTTTGGATGACGTAAGGAGATTGCAGATCGAACAGGGCGTATAAACTGCCGCGAAAATACAAGGGGACCGGGAGCTGATTTGTCAGCGCCCGGTCCCTTTTCCTATCTTGATAAGCTCTTAAACGGTCCCTTCCGCCAGCAGGCTGTCCACGAACTGCCGCGCCGCCCGTGGGGACCGCCCGCCCCGGCCCAGGGCGAAGCGCTCGGCCAGCTGGTCCAGGTCCTCCCGGCAGATGCCCTGCTCCGCCGCCAGGTGGCGGACGATGTGGAGGTAGGTGGCCTTGTCCGGCTTCTGGAAGGTGATCTGGAGGCCGAACCGCTCGGACAGGGACAAAAGCTCCTGCATGGTGTCGTTCCGGTGGATATCGTCCCCCTCCCGGTCGTGGAAGCTCTCCTTCACCAGGTGGCGGCGGTTGCTGGTGGCGTAGATCGCCACATTGGGGGACTTCCGGGAGACAGAGCCCTCCAGGATGGCCTTCAGGGCGCTGTAGTTGTCGTCCCCCTTCTGGAAGGACAGGTCGTCGATGAACAGGATGAACTTCAGCGGATTGGCCGCCAGCTCGTCCAGGATGGCCGGCAGCAGCCGCAGCTGGTCCTTCCGCACCTCGATGACCCGCAGGCCCTCTTGGTGCAGTTCGTTGGCCACGGCCTTGATGGTGGAGCTCTTCCCCGTGCCGGCGTCGCCGGTGAGGAGGATGTTGGCGGCGGGCCTGTCTGCCAGCAGGGCCAGGGTGTTGTCCAGGATGAGCCGCTGCTCCCGCTGGTAGTCCACCAGGTCCTGGAGACGGGTGCCGTCCGGGTGCCGCACCGGCACCACATGGCCCTCCTGGTCCAGATAGAACATATGATAGCGGGCGTAGATGCTGTAGCCGAACCGGCCGATGTTCTCCACCCGGCGGCGGTAGCTGCCGGTAAGGTCCACCGGCGAGTTCTCAAAGGCGGGCAGGTAGTCCACCTCTCCCAGGCTGGCGCAGAGGACCGCCGGGGTCAGGTCCGCCACGGCCTGCAAGGTCTTCAGTTCCTCCAGGAGGCAACGCTCCATGCTCGCCGGCGGCGTCTCCCCCCGGCCCACCTGGCGGAGGTACACCGTCTCGCTCCCCTCCACCACGCTCTGGATATGCTTCCCCAGGTCCGCCTCGTCGGTGGCGTAGAGCCGGGAGACCAGCTCGCCATAGGCGGAGATGATCTGGGCGGGCCAGCCGTTCTCTAGGCAGTCGCAGTAGGTGCAGACAGCCTCGATCACCGGCTCGCTCAGCAGGGGGCGGAAGAGGGCCAGCGCCCGCAGGCGCACGCTCAATTCACTCAGTTCCATAGGCGCTCATCCGTTCAGCACCGCGCCTTGGGCCCCGCTGGTGACCAGCTTGGCATAGCGGGCCAGGTAGCCGCTCTTGATCTTGGGCTCCGGGCAGACCCACTTCTCCCGCCGGGCCGCCAAGACCTCGTCGGAGACCTGGAGGGTGACGGTGTGGCCGGGGATGTCGATGGCGATGATATCCCCCTCCTCCACCAGGGCGATGACGCCGCCGCTGGCGGCCTCCGGGGAGACGTGGCCGATGCAGGCCCCCCGGGTGGCCCCGGAGAAACGGCCATCGGTGATCAGGGCCACGCTGGATCCCAGTCCCATGCCCATGATGGCGGAGGTGGGATTCAGCATCTCCCGCATACCGGGGCCGCCCTTGGGACCCTCGTAGCGGATGACCACCACATCGCCGGGGCGGATCTTGCCGGCGTTGATGGCCGCCTGGGCGTCCTCCTCGCAGTCAAAGACCCGGGCGGGGCCGGCGTGGGTCAGCATCTCGGGGGCCACAGCGGACCGCTTCACCACGCTCCCCTCCGGGGCCAGGTTCCCTCGAAGGACGGCGATGCCGCCGGTGGCGCTGTAAGGGTCCTCGATGGGCCGGATGATGCTGGAGTCCAAGTTGGCGCAGCCAGTGATGTTCTCCCCCACGGTCTTCCCAGTGACGGTGAGGCAGCCCAGGTCCAAAAGGCCCTTCTTGGACAGCTCATGCATCACCGCATAGACGCCGCCGGCCTCGTCCAGTTCCTCCATGTAGTTCCGCCCGGCGGGGGCCAGGTGGCAGAGGTTGGGGGTGCGCTCGCTGATGGCATTGGCGATGTCTAGGTCGATCTCAATGCCGCACTCGTGGGCGATGGCGGGGAGATGGAGCATACTGTTGGTGGAGCAGCCCAGGGCCATGTCCACGGTGAGGGCGTTCTGGAAGGCCGCGTAAGTCATGATGTCCCTAGGCCGGATGTCCCGCGCCAGCAGATCCATCACCGCCATGCCGGCGTGCTTGGCCAGCTCCAGGCGCCGGGAGTAGACGGCGGGGATGGTGCCGTTGCCCCCCAGGGCCATGCCCAGGGCCTCACAGAGGCAGTTCATGGAGTTGGCGGTGTACATCCCGGAGCAGGAGCCGCAGGTGGGGCAGGTCTTGCGCTCATAGGCCCCCAGCTCCTCCTCGCTCATCTTCCCCGCGTTGAACTGGCCCACCGCCTCGGAGATGGTGGAGAAGCTGGCCTTGCAGCCGCCGATATGGCCGGCCAGCATGGGCCCGCCGCTGACGAACACCGTGGGGACGTTCAGCCGGGCGGCGGCCATCAGAAGACCGGGGACGTTCTTGTCGCAGTTGGGCACCATCACCAGGGCGTCGAAGCCGTGGGCCAAGGTCATAGCCTCGGTGGAATCGGCGATCAGCTCCCGGGAGACCAGGGAGTACTTCATCCCCTGGTGGCCCATGGCGATGCCGTCGCAGACGGCGATAGCGGGGAACACGATGGGGGTGCCGCCGGCCATGGCCACGCCCAGCCGCACCGCGTCCACGATCTTATCTAAATTCATGTGACCGGGGACGATCTCGTTGTAGGAGCTGACGATGCCCACCAGGGGGCGGCGGATCTCCTCCTCGGTCAGGCCCAGGGCGTGGTAGAGGGCCCGGTGGGGGGCGTTCTGGGGCCCCAGCTTGATCTGGTCGCTTTTCATATGGCAATACCTCATTTGTAGTGGGATCTCACTGAAAAAACAGTTGACACTATATAATCGGCAGAAAGGCCCGCTTTGATAATTGCCCCCGGCGCGAAATGCGCCGGGGGCGGCTGGTTTTTTGCAGTTTGTCAGTTATTGATGAGCTTGTCCTCATCGCTCCAGCTGTAGAGCTTGCGAATCTCCTCGCCCACGACCTCGGCGGGATGCTCACTGGCCAGCTTGCGCATAGCGTTGAAGTGGACCTGGCCGCCGGCATCGGACATATCCAGCAGGAACTCCTTGGCGAAGGTGCCGTCCTGGATGTCGGACAGGATCTTCTTCATGGCCTTCTTGGTCTCGGCGGTGATGATCTTGGGGCCGGTCACATAGTCGCCGTACTCGGCGGTGTTGGAGATGGAGTAGCGCATCCCGGCGAAGCCGCTCTGGTAGATCAGGTCCACGATCAGCTTCATCTCGTGGATGCACTCGAAGTAGGCGTTCCGGGGGTCGTAGCCGGCCTCCACCAGGGTCTCGAAGCCCGCCTGCATCAGGGCGCAGACGCCGCCGCACAGCACCGCCTGCTCACCGAAGAGGTCGGTCTCGGTCTCGGTGCGGAAGGTGGTCTCCAGCACGCCGGCCCGGGCGCCGCCGATGCCCAGGGCGTAGGCCAGGCCGATATCCCAGGCATCGCCGGTGGCATCCTGCTCCACGGCGATCAGGCAGGGCACGCCCTTGCCGGCCTGGTACTCGCTGCGGACCGTGTGGCCGGGGCCCTTGGGGGCGATCATGATCACGTTGACGTTCTTGGGGGGCTTGATGCAGCCGAAGTGGATGTTGAAGCCGTGGGCGAAGGCCAGGGTCTTGCCCTCGGTCAGGTTGGGCTCGATGCTCTCCTTGTAGAGCTTGGCCTGCTTCTCGTCGTTGATCAGGATCATGATGATGTCGGCAGCCTTGGCGGCCTCGGCGGCGGTCATGACCTGGAGGCCCTGGCTCTCGGCCCGGGCCCAGCTCTTGCTGCCCTCGTAGAGGCCGATGATGACCTTCACGCCGCTGTCCTTCAGGTTCAGGGCGTGGGCGTGGCCCTGGGAGCCGTAGCCGATGATGGCGACGGTCTTGCCCGCCAGCTTTTGCAGATCGCAGTCCTGCTGATAGAAGATCCTTGCCATAGTAAAAAACCTCTTTCTGTAAAATATGATATCGTCAGCCTTTACAGGTTGGTCACTTTGCGGATGGTGGCGCTGCCCCGCTCCAAGGACACGATGCCGGTGCGGCAGATCTCCAGGATCTTATAGTCCCGCATCAGGTTGATGAAGTCGTCCACCCGGCGGCTGTCGCCGGTGAGCTGCATGATGATGGCGTCCCGGGTGTAGTTGACGGTCTTGGCCTCGTAGGCCTCGGCGGCGGCTAAGATATCTCCCCGGCTGGCCGGGTCGTTCTCCATCTTGATCAGCAGCAGCTCGCAGCTGACCGCCTCGTCCTGGTCGAACTCCCGGATGGACACCACGTCCGGCAGCTTGTAGAGCTGGTCCACCATCTGCTGCTTGGTGACCCGCTCCCCGTCGAAGAGGACGGTGATCCGGGAGAACTCCGCCGACTCCGTCTCGCTGACGGTGAGGGCGTCGATATTGAACTGCCGGCGGCGGAACATACTGGTCACCCGGTTCAGCACGCCGAACTGGTTGCGGACCAGGATGGCGATGGTAAAGCGTTTCATCTCAATCACCCACCTTTACAATGATGTCATCCATGCTCCCGCCGGGGGGCAGCATGGGCAGGACGAACTCGTCCTTGCCGATGGCGCAGTCGATGAGATAGGGGCCCTGGGCGGCAAAGGCCCGGTCCAGGGCGGCCCGGAGGCCGTCCAGGTCCGCCACCGCCTCGCCGGCGGCGCCGAAGGCCTCCGCCAGCTTGACGAAGTCGGTCCGGCGGTCCAGGACCGTGTTGGAGTAGTGGCCGGCGAAGAAGAGGGTCTGCCACTGGCGGACCATGCCCAGGACGCCGTTGTTCAGCAGCAGGATCACCAGGGGGATCTGCTCCTTCACCGCGGTGGCCAGCTCGTTCAAATTCATGCCGAAGCTGCCGTCGCCGGTGATCAGCACCGCCCGGGACCCGGTGGCCAGCTGGGCCCCGATGGCGGCGCCCATGCCGAAGCCCATGGTGCCCAGGCCGCCGCTGGAGATGAAGCGCCGGCTGCGGCGGAAGAAGAGGTTCTGGGCCGCCCACATCTGGTGCTGGCCCACATCGGTAGCCACTGGGGTATCCTCCCCCAGATGCTCGTTCAGGGCCAGGATGGCGGACCGGGGGGTGAGGCCGGGGCGGCTGTCCATCTGGTAGAGCTCGTCCTCCTGCCAGCCGGCCACAGCCCGCATCCAGGAGGCGTGGCGGCCGGGGCGGAGGAGGGGCAGCAGCTTTTGCAGGGTCAGCTTGATGTCCCCCCGGAGGCCGTGGGCGGCGGGGATGGACTTGCCCAGCTCACTGCCGTCCACATCGATATGGACGATCTTGGCCCCCGGCGCGAACTTGGTCCGGTCGCCGGTGGAGCGGTCGTTGAAACGGGCGCCCAGGGCCACGATGCAGTCGGCGTGGTGCATGGCGGTGGAGGCGGCGTAGTGGCCGTGCATCCCCTGCATCCCCAGAAAGCGGGGGTGGTCCGTGGCCAGAGCGGAGAGGCCCATCAGGGAGCAGCCGATGGGGGCATCGATCTTGTCGGCCATCTCCATGAGCTCCGGCTGGGCCCCGCTGGTGATCAGGCCGCCGCCAAAATAGAGGAAGGGGCGCTGGGAGGCGTTGATGGTCTCCGCCGCCTCCTCGATTCGGGAGTCTTTGGCGGCCTTGGGGGGATCCGGCTGGACCGCCGGCTGGGGCTCGTATTCCCAGGAGGCGATCTGCACATCCTTGGGGATGTCGATCAGCACCGGGCCGGGCCGGCCGGAGATGGCCAGCCGGAAGGCCTCCCGGACGGTGTCCGCCAGATGCTCCACGCTGCCGACGAAGTAGTTGTGCTTGGTGATGGGCAGGGTGACACCGGTGATGTCCAGCTCCTGAAAGCTGTCGGTGCCGATCTGGCTGTTCATCACGTTGCCGGTGATGGCGATCATGGGCACGCTGTCCAGGAAGGCGGTGGCGATTCCGGTGACCAGATTGGTGGCGCCGGGGCCGGAGGTGGCGATCACCACACCGGGCCGGCCTGTGGCACGGGCGTAGCCGTCGGCGGCGTGGGCCGCCCCCTGCTCGTGGGCGGTGAGGACATGGCGCAGCTCCTTCTGATAGCGGTAGAGGGAGTCGTATACATGAATGATCTGTCCGCCGGGGTAGCCAAAGACCACCTCGCACCCCTGCTCGATCAGGGTGCGGACCAGGATATCAGCGCCGGTCAAATGCAAATTCGATCATCCTTTCGTCAGGTTTTCCCGGATGCGGCGGCCCATCTCCCGGCAGCCGATGTGGGGCCCGCCGTCCGCGATGTCCGCGGTGCGGCAGCCCGCGTCCAGCACGGCGGACACGGCCCGTTCGATGCAGTCCGCCTCGGCGGGCAGGTCGAAGCTGAAGCGGAGCATCATGGCGGCGGAGAGGATGGTGCCGATGGGGTCGGCCAGGTCCTTTCCGGCGATGTCCGGGGCGGAGCCGTGGATCGGCTCATAGAGGCCCCGAGTCCCGTCCCCCAGGCTGGAAGAGGGGATCATACCGATGGAGCCGGTGATCATAGACGCCTCGTCGGACAGGATGTCCCCGAACATGTTCTCCGTGACGATCACATCGAACTGGGCGGGGTCCTTCACGATCTGCATGGCGCAGTTGTCCACCAGCATATCGCTCAGCTCTACGTCCGGGTACTCCTTGGCCAGGTCGTGCATCACGGCCTTCCAGAGCCGGGAGCAGTCCAGCACGTTGCTCTTCTCCACGGAGCAGAGGCGCTTGCCCCGTTTCCGGGCGGTCTCGAAGCCGATGCGGCCGATGCGGCGGATCTCGCTCTCGGTGTAGGTCATGGTGTCGATGCCCCGGCGCTGTCCGTTCTCCTCCACGGTCCGGTGCTCACCGAAGTAGATGCCCCCGATCAGCTCCCGGACGATGATGAAGTCGATGCCCTTGTCCACCACCTCACGCTTCAGGGGGGAGGCAGCGGCCAGCTGGGGCCAGATCTTGGCGGGGCGGTTGTTGCTGTAGACCCCCATGCCGGCCCGGAGGCGCAGGAGGCCCTTCTCCGGCCGCTTATCGCCGGGGACGCCGTCCCACTTGGGCCCGCCTACGGCCCCTAACAGGACGCTGTCGCTGTCCAGGCACCGCTGCAGCATCTCCTGGGGCAGGGGGTCGCCCCACTTGTCGTAGGCCGCGCCGCCCATGTCCACGTCAGTATAAGTGAAGGTGTGGCCGTAGAGGGCGGCCACGGCGTCCAAAACGGCGATGGCCTCGTTCACGATCTCCGGGCCGATGCCATCGCCCCGGATCACGGCGATGTTCTTCTTCATCCGTTCCCCTCCAGAGACGCCAGCAGGCCGCCCTTGGCGATGATGTTCTGGATGAAGGGCGGGAAGGGCTGGGCGGTGAAGGTCTGGCCGGTGGTCAGATCGGTGATGACGCCGGTGTCGAAATCCACGGACACCTCATCCCCGGCGGAGATGGCGTCTGCCGCCGCCTCGCACTCCAGGATGGGCATACCGATGTTGATGGCGTTGCGGTAGAAGATGCGGGCGAAGCTCTTGGCGATGACGCAGCCGGTGCCGCAGGTCTTGATGGCCAGGGGGGCGTGCTCCCGGGAGGAGCCGCAGCCGAAGTTCCAGCCGGCCACCATGATGTCCCCCGGACGGACGGCCTTGACGAACTCTGTGTCGATGTCCTCCATGCAGTGGGCGGCCAGCTCCTGGGCGTTGGGGGTGTTGAGGTAGCGGGCGGGGATGATCACGTCCGTATCCACGTTGTCCTGGTACTTAAAGACCTTTCCTTTGACTTCCATCTGTCAGACCTCCTTTGGAGCGGTGATGCAGCCCGTCAGGGCGCTGGACGCGGCAGTGGCGGGGCTGGCGAGATAGACCTCGCTGTCCACATGGCCCATGCGGCCCACGAAGTTGCGGTTGGTGGTGGAGATGCAGCGCTCCCCGGCGGCGAGGATGCCCATATAGCCCCCCAGGCAGGGGCCGCAGGTGGGAGTGGAGACCACTGCGCCGGCATCGATGAAGGCGGTGTAGTAGCCCCGCTCCACGCAGGCGCGGAGGATGTCCATGGTGGCGGGGATGATGATGCAGCGGACGCCCGGGGCGACCTGCCGGCCGTTCAGGACCCGGTAAGCGGCCTCCATGTCCTCCATCCGGCCGTTGGTGCAGCTGCCGATGACCACCTGGTCGATCTTGATATCCCCCAGCTCGCTGGCGGGCTTGGTGTTCTCCGGCAGGTGGGGGCAGGCCACGGTGGGGACGATCTTGCCCAGGTCGATCTCGATGGTCCGCTCATATTCCGCGTCCGGGTCCGCCTCGTAGACCACCGGCGTCCGCTCGCAGCGGCCCTCCATATAGGCCCGCGTCACATCGTCCACCGGGAAGATGCCGTTCTTGGCCCCGGCCTCCACGGCCATGTTGCAGATGCACAGCCGGTCGTCCATGGTCAGGCTGGCCACGCCGGGACCGGTGAACTCCATGCTCTGGTACCGGGCCCCGTCTACGCCGATCTGGCCGATGATGGTCAAGATCACGTCCTTGCCGGAGCAGTTCTTGGGCAGAGCGCCGGTCAGCTGGAACCGGATGGCGGTGGGCACCTTGAACCAGGCCTGGCCGGTGGCCATGCCGGCGGCCATATCGGTGGAACCCACGCCGGTGGAGAAGGCCCCCAGGGCCCCGTAGGTGCAGGTGTGGCTGTCGGCGCCGATGATGCAGTCACCGGCGGTGACCACCCCCTGCTCGGGGAGGAGGGCGTGCTCCACGCCCATCTTGCCCACGTCGTAGAAGTGGCTGACGCAGTGGGCGCAGGCGAAGTCCCGGCACTGCTTGGACTGCTCGGCGGCCTTAATGTCTTTGTTGGGCACGAAGTGGTCTAGCACGATGGCGATCTTGTCCTTGTCAAAGACCTTGTCGAACCCGGCCTTCTTGAACTCGTTGACCGCCACGGGGGTGGTGATGTCGTTGCCCAGGACGATATCCAGCTTGGCGCTGATCAGCTGGCCCGCCTGCACGGTGTCCAGCCCGGCGTGGGCGGCGAGGATCTTTTGGGTCATAGTCATTCCCATAGGAAGCACCTCTTATCATGTTATCATGTTTTGACAGCAAAACGCAGTTTTGCGCAAAAAAGTTTTTCTTTTGGTCCTTTTCTTTTTTCAAAAAGAAAAGGACAGCTCACTTCCCGGCCATATTGTTGTAGGCGCTGAGGAGGGCGTGGGCGCTGGCGCGGATGATGTCGGTATCGGTGCCCGCGCCCCAGTGCATCTCGCCCTGGGCGTCCTCCAGGCCGATGTAGGCCGCGGCGGTGGAGCCGGAGCTCTCGTTCTGCATACTGTGCTCGGTATACACCCGCAAATTATACACCGCGCCGGTGTAGGCCTTCAGGGCGTTGCTGATGGCGTTCAGCGCGCCGTTGCCGGTGGCCCGGAGGGTGGTCTGCACCCCATCCCGGGAGAACACGATCTCCGCCCGGCTCTCGCCCTTCGTGTGGGAGAAGTGCATATCCGCGATGGACACGGGGACGTCGTGGTTGAAGTAGTGGGCCTGGAAGATCTCCAGCACGTCGCTGACCTTCAGCTCCCGATGCTCATGGTCGGAGATGCTCTTGCAGAGGTAACTGAGATGCTCCCGCATCTTGGGCGGCAGGACGTAGCCGTAGTTCTGCTCCAGCAGGTAGCCGATGCCCCCCTTGCCGGATTGGGAGTTGACCCGGATCACGTCGGCGTCGTAGGTGCGGCTGATGTCCCTGGGGTCGATGGGGATATAGGGCACGGTCCACTGGTGGAGGTGGTTCTCGCTGCGCCAGTTCATGCCCTTGGCGATGGCGTCCTGGTGGCTGCCGGAGAAGGCGGCGAACACCAGGGCCCCGGCGTAGGGGGTGCGCTCGTAGACGTGCATCCGGGTGCAGGTCTCATAGGTCTTGACGATGGAGGGCATATCGGAGAAGTCCAGCTGGGGATCCACACCGTGAGAGTACATATTCATGGCCAGGGTCACGATGTCCACGTTGCCGGTCCGCTCGCCGTTGCCGAAGAGGGTGCCCTCCACCCGGTCCGCTCCGGCCAGAAGGGCCAGCTCCGTGTCCGCCACGCCGGTGCCCCGGTCGTTGTGGGGGTGGAGGGAGAGGGTGACATGGTCCCGGTACTTCAAGTTCTCGCTCATGTACTCGATCTGGCTGGCGTAGATGTGGGGCATACTCATCTCCACCGTCACCGGCAGGTTGATGATCACATTGTTGTCCGGTCCCGGCTCCAACACGTCCAGCACGGCGTTGCACACCTCCAGGGCGTACTCCGGCTCGGTGCCGGTGAAGCTCTCCGGGGAGTACTCGAAGCGGAAGTTGCCCTCGTACTCTTTGGCCAGCTTCTTGATCAGCTTGGCACCGTCCACGGCGATCTGGAGGATCTCCGCCTTGGACTTGCGGAACACCTGCTCCCGCTGGGCCACGCTGACGGAGTTATAGATATGGATGATGGCGCTGGGGGCGCCCTTGCAGGCCTCGAAGGTCTTGCGGATGATATGCTCCCGGCACTGGGCCAGGACCTGGACCGTCACGTCGGCAGGGATCATGTCCCGCTCGATCAGGGCCCGGAGGAACTCGTACTCCGTCTCCGAAGCGGCGGGGAAGCCCACCTCGATCTCCTTGAAGCCGATCTTCACCAGCAGCTGGTAGAAGGCCAGCTTCTCCTCCAGGCTCATGGGCACCACCAGGCTCTGATTGCCGTCCCGCAGGTCCACGCTGCACCAGGCCGGGGCCTTCTCGATATGGTCCTTCGTCACCCACTTGTAATGACTGCCGGGGGCGGGGTAATACCCTACGGCATACTTGCCTGCGTCCATCATAGCTGTGCGTCCTCCTTGTAAATAAAACGATCTTGTGTGGCAGTCCACTGCCGGGGACGGTGGGGGCAACAAAAAAGACCCCGTCCCTTTCACCAAAGAGACAGGATCGTATCTGGTGACGACGATCTTGCGGTACCACTCTTCTTGCCGCCGAGGCGGCCCCTCACCGTGACATGAAAATCACTCCCCGCCGTAACGGTCGGGCACCGTCCACCCTACTGGGGAGAGCTGTCTCCGTTCAGGCCAGCCGCTCTGAGGCCAGTATACGAAGCGTCCTTCCGCCGGCTCGCACCGACCGCCGGCTCTCTGAAGCGGGAACAGCCTCGCTTTTTCCTCATCATCGCGTTTATCAAGTGTCTATGAAATTATGATTTTGTATTATACCGGCCCATCCCCCTCTTGTCAAGAGGCAATTTTGCACAGTTTCCCCCTCCTAAAAGGCCGCCGGCCTTGGCAGGGCGGGGGCGGGGCGCTCTCAAATTTCCCCCTTTACAGCGGGGGGAGATCTGGCTATAATATGGTAGCAGAGAGAACAAATGAGGAGATAAGGAGTCGCTATGGCAGTCATTGAGTACGATGTGTATAAGCAGAAGCTGGGGGCCATGGGGCCGGCGCTGGAGAAGCTGGCCGCGGCCTTGGACCTAGACAGCGCCCGGCTGGAGGTGGAGCGGCTGGAGGCTGAGGCCGCCGTGGACGGGTTCTGGAACGACCGGGAGAACAGCCAGAAGGTCCTGCGGCGGACCAAGCAACTGCAAAATAAGATCGCCAAGTACGATAAGCTGGTCCGGGAGTGGGAGGATCTGACCACCCTGGTGGAGATGGCAGTGGAGGAGGAAGACGAGTCCCTCCTGCCGGAGATCCGGGAGACCTGCGCCGCCCTGGAGGAGCGACTGGAGGCCGCCCGGCTGGACACCCTGCTCTCCGGGGAGTACGACGCCAGCAACGCCATCCTGACCTTCCACCCCGGCGCGGGGGGCACCGAGGCCCAGGACTGGTGCCAGATGCTCTACCGGATGTACACCCGCTGGGCCGAGCGCCACGGGTACACCTACCAGATCCTCAACTACGAGGACGGGGACGAGGCGGGGATCAAGTCCGCCACCATCGCCATCGAGGGGGAGAACGCCTACGGCCACTTGAAGAGCGAGAACGGCGTCCACCGGCTGGTGCGGGTGTCCCCCTTCGATGCCAACGCCCGGCGGCAGACCTCCTTCGCCGCCCTGGAGGTCATGCCGGAGATCCCCGATGACAACACGGTGGAGATCCGGGAGGAGGACATCGAGATGCAGGTGTTCCGTTCCTCCGGCGCCGGCGGCCAGCACATCAACAAGACCTCCTCCGCCGTCCGGCTCATCCATAAGCCCACGGGCATCGTGGTGTCCAGCCAGCAGGAGCGCAGCCAGTTCCAGAACAAGGACAACTGCATGAAGATGCTCCGGGCCAAGCTCCTGGAGCTGAAGGCCCAGCAGCACGCGGAGAAGATCAGCGACATCAAGGGCGTGCAGATGAAGATCGAGTGGGGCAGCCAGATCCGCTCCTATGTGTTCATGCCCTACCAGATGGTGAAGGACCTGCGGACCGACCACGAGACCAGCAATATCAACGCGGTCATGGACGGGGATATCGACGGCTTCATCACCGCCTACCTCACCGCCAGTGCCACCGGCGAGCTGAAAAAGTGATAGAACGATAGAAAAGAGGGGGACCGCCGGCCAGCGGTCCCCCTTCTCTATTTATCCCGTATGTTCACAGCCCAAAGGCCCCTAGGTCCATGCCGCCGGTGAGCTTCTGCATCTCCCGCTCCATGGTCTCCTCCGCCTGGCGCAGGGCCTCGTTGACGGCGGAGACGATCATGTCCTGCAAGGTCTCGGCGTCCTCCGGGTCGATGGCCTCCGGGGCGATCTGCAGCTCCAGCAGCTCCTTCTTGCCGCTGACCACCACCTTCACCGCGCCGCCGCCCACCGAGGCGGTGAAGCTGCTCTTCTCCACGTCCTCCTGGGCCTTGGCCATCTCCTGCTGCATCTTCATGATCTTCTGCTGCATCTGGGCCTGCTGGCGCATCATGCCGCCGCCGCCCATCCCTTTGGGGAATCCACCCTTTGCCATGGTATCAGTCTCCTTTTATCGTAAAATTGTCCAATTTGCTGCCCAGTCCCACCAGGTCGTCCATGCTGCCCTTGGGGGCGGGGGCCACCTCGCCGACGGAGAAAGCCACCCGCACCTCCCGGCCCGCCGCCTCACTGGTGACGGACTGCAAGGCCGCAGCCGCCTTTTCCTGGAGGACGTGCAGGACCATATCGTCGGCGCAGACCACCTGGAGGAGATCGCCCTCCAGCGTGCCCCTGGCGCTGTCCAAAAAGGCCCGGCACATGGCCGGCAGGCGGCTCTTATACTGCCCGATCAGCCGGTCCCACAGGCCGCTGTCCTTGGCGTCCGCCGGGCCGGCCGGGGCCGGCGTATCCGGGACCGGTCCGTCCAAGACCGGCGCGGGCCGGTCAGGGGCCGGGGGCGTCTCCGGCAAAGAGGGACCTTCCGGCGGTTCCTCCGGCAAAGGGGGCCGGTCGTCTGCCGCCGCCGGGGGGACAGGCACCGCTGGAGGGACAGGCGCTGCCGGCGGGGCCTGCTGGGGCGCGCTGGGGGCCTGGAGGACGCCCCGCTCCAGGCGGGAGATCCGGGCGGCCAGGGCGGTCAGACTGCCGCTGAGGCTCTCGTCACACAGCCGCAGGAGGCACAGCTCCGCATCGGTCCGCCGGTTCAGGCTCAGCCCTAAGCCGGAGACCGTCTCCTGGAGCAGCTTGGTCATATAGATCGAGCGGGCCGGGTCGGCCAGGCGGCACAGGGCGTTCAGGGTGTTGCCGTCGTAGCTGCCGGAGAGCAGGGCCGCGCCGCCCTGGGGCGCTGTCATCAAGATCAGCAGGTCCCGGGACAGGGTGGACAGCTCGTTCAGGATGGCGCCGATCTCCTTGCCGCCGTTGTAGAGCTGGTGGAGCTGGGTCAGGGCGGCGCCGGCGTCCCGCCGGAGGATCTGCTCCATCAGCTGGGCTGTTTGCAGGCTGCCGGCCAGGCCCAGGGTATCCAGCACCTGCCGGCTGTCCACCGTGCCGCCGGTGGCGGCGCACTGGTCTAAAAGGGCCAGGGCGTCCCGCAGGGCTCCGTCGGCCAGGCGGGAGAGCAGCTCCGCCCCGTCAGGGCGCAGGTCGATGCCCTCCGCCGCCGCCACCTGGCTGAGCCGCCCCTGGATATCCTGGGGCAGGATCCGCTTGAAGGCGAACCGCTGGCAGCGGGAGAGGATGGTAGCGGGGATCTTGTGCAGCTCCGTGGTGGCCAGGATGAACATCAGATGGGCCGGGGGCTCCTCCAGGATCTTCAGCAGGGCGTTGAAGGCGGCGGGGGTGATCATATGGACCTCGTCGATGATGTAGACCCGCCTCTTGGCCTGGGCGGGGGAGTAGACCGCCTCGTCCCGGAGGGCGCGGACGTTGTCCACGCCGTTGTTGGAGGCGCCGTCCAGCTCCAGCACGTCCAGGAGGGAGCCGGAGTCGATGCCCCGGCAGGTGTCGCAGGCGTTGCAGGGGTCGCCGTCCACCGGATGCTCGCAGTTGACCGCCTTGGCCAAGATCTTGGCGCAGGTGGTCTTGCCGGTGCCCCGGGTGCCGGTGAAGAGATAGGCGTGGCTCAGCCGTCCCTCCGAGACCTGCCGGCGCAGGGTGTCGGTGATGTGGGACTGGCCCACCACGTCGGAGAAGCGCTGGGGCCGCCATTTGCGGTAAAGGGCCTGGTACAAGGGTCCCGCCTCCTTTGAGGTAAGATAGGGGCAAAAAAGAGGGAAAGGCCCCTGGCCGTTGTTATGGAGGAACCGGCACCCTCGCGGCACATGTTGTTCCGCTTAATGCTGCTCGGTTCCCCGCCTGACATGGTTCACGGGCATCCATTGCGCGAGACCGGCTCCTCCATAATAACGCCGTTCGCGGCCTTTTGGCCGCGCCGGGGTCTTTCCAGGGGATAGTATACCACGGCCCGCGGGAAATTACAAGGGAGAATTTCAACTTCCTTGAAAAAGCGCAAAAGTCCCCATTCCAGGGGCCTAGGGGGCCTCGTCCGCGCAGCGCTTCTGGACGAAGGTCAAAAACTCCTTCACATAGAAAGGCGGCTCCAGGTCCCGGCGGCAGGCCAGGTAGAGGCTCCGGGTGTCGTGACCCGGCAGGTCGAAGGACAGCACCCGCTTCTCCTCCACGAAGTTCCGCGCCGCCCGCTGGGAGATCAGCGAGACCCCCAGGCCCCCGGCCACCAGGTTCTTGATGGCCTCCTGGTCGTTGATGCGGGCGGCGACACAGAGGCTCTCCTCCTGGATCCCCATGCTCTCCAGGAAGCGGCCGGCGGTCTTTTGACTGCCGCTGGACTTCTCCCGGAGGATGACCGGCTGCCGGAGCAGCTCCGCCAGAGGGGGCTCCGGCTGGTCGTGCATCGTCAGGTAGGGCTCCGCCACCGGAGCGATCAGGACGATGCGGTCCTGGCAGAAGGGGACGCAGGTCAGGCGCTCGTCACTGCCGGCGCCGATGAGGCCCACATCGAGAAGACCGTCCGCCAGGCTGTCCGCCACCCCCTGGCTATTGCTCTGGTGGATGGTGAAGTAGACCTCCGGGTGTAGCCGGCCGAAGGCGGGGAGCAGCTGGGGCAGGATGTAGGCGGAGGGGATCGTGGAAGCCCCCAGCCGGATGATCCGCCGCCGGTCCTGGGCGCACAGGTCCGTCATCTGCCGCTGGAGGGCCAGCATATCCACCGCCCGGCGGTACACCTCCTGGCCGATCGGGGTGACCTCCAAGCTCTTGGTGGTGCGCAGGAGGAGCCGCCGCCCCAGCTCCTCCTCCAGGGCCTGGACGTGGGAGCTGACCGTGGGCTGGGAGAGGTACAGCCGCTCCGCGGCCTTGGTGAAGCTGCCCTGCTGGACCACGGCGGCGAAGGAGCGCAGCTGCTTAAGCTCCATGGCAGACCTCGGTGAGAGCGGACAGGGCTCGGTCCACATCGGCGGGCGTGTTGTGCCAGCCGAAGGAGAAGCGGATGGAGCCGGCGGGGAAGCTGCCCAGGGTCTTATGGGCGGCGGGAGCGCAGTGGAGGCCCACCCGGGTCATGATGCCGAAGCGGCTGTCCAGCTCGAAGGCTGCCTGGGCCATGTCCATGGTCAGGGTCTGGAGGGACACCACCCCCACCTGCTCTGCGCCGCCGCCAGCGGCCAGGATGCGGACCAGTCCGGCCTCCTCCAGGGGCGCCAGGCCCCCGGTGAACTGCCGGGCCAGGGCCGTCTCGTGGCGGAAGATCGCATCGATCCCCCGCTCCTTCAAGAACAGCAGCCCCTGCCGCAGGCCCAGGATGCCGGGCAGGTTCATGGTCCCCGGCTCGAACCGATCCGGCAGGAAGGCGGGGACCTCCTCGGTGTGGCTGACGCTGCCGGTGCCGCCGGAGAGCAGGGGCGTCAGCGCCTGGGACAGCTCGTCCGTCAGCAGGAAGCCCCCCACCCCCTGGGGGCCCAGCAGGCCCTTGTGGCCGGTGAAGGCCAGGGCGTCGATATGGCAGGCATCCATATCCAGCGGCAGCACCCCGGCGGTCTGGGCGCTGTCCACGAAGAAGCGCAGCTCATGGGCGCGGCAGAACTGCCCTACCTCGGCGATGGGCAGGATGGTGCCGCAGACGTTGCTGGCGTGGGTCATCACCAGAAGGCGGGTGTTGGGCCGGAGGTGCCGCTCCATGGCCCCCGTATCCAGCCGGCCCCACCGGTCGCAGGGAAGGCGGGTGAAGCTCACCCCCGTCTTTTCCAGCTGGACCAGGGGGCGCATCACCGCGTTGTGTTCCATGGAGGTGGTGAGGACGTGGTCCCCCGGTTTCAGAAAGCCCTTCAGCAGCACATTTAGACTTTCCGTGATATTTTTGGTAAAAATAACGTTCCGGCAATCTGGCCCGTTGAACAGCTCACAGAGCAGCTGCCTTGTCTCCAGCACCTGCTCCTCCACCGCGTAGGCCGTGCCGTAGCAGCCCCGGTTGATGTTGGCCCCGCTGCCGGTCATGTAGTCATACACGGCCTGGGCCACGGCAGGGGGCTTGGGGAAGGTGGTGGCGGCGTTGTCCAAGTAGAGCTTTTCCATCGTGATATTCTCCTGTTTGGTCCGTTTGGGCCAGTATAGCATATATTTATTGAAAAGGCAAATAGATATCGAAGAAAGTTTGATAAATAGAATTGGACGGTCGGACAGATCGGTGCTATACTAACGGAAGTTTACAAAAAAAGGAGAGAGCTTCTATGGGTGTGAAACAAGAGAGGACCGCCATCGTCCTGGCCGGCCTGGTCATCGGCGTGGTGGCGGTGGCGCTGGTGCTGCTGGGCAATCCGGCCAACATGGGCTTCTGCATCGCCTGCTTCCTGCGGGATATCTCCGGGGGCTTAGGGCTCCACCGGGCGGCGGCGGTGCAATATCTGCGCCCTGAGATCCCCGGTCTGGTGCTGGGCAGCTTCGCCGTGGCGCTGGTGAAAAAGGAGTTCGCCCCCCGGGGCGGCAGCTCCCCCATCACCCGGTTCGTGCTGGGCTTCTTCGTGATGATCGGCTGCCTGATGTTCCTGGGCTGCCCCTTTCGGATGATCCTGCGGCTGGCCGGCGGCGACGGCAACGCCCTTTTCGGCTTCGTGGGCTTTGCCGCCGGCATCCTGGCGGGGGTGTTCTTCCTCAACAAGGGCTACTCCCTCAAGCGGACCTACCGGCAGCCCGCGGCGGAGGGCGGGGTACTGCCGGCGATCATGGCGGTGCTGCTGGTGCTGCTGGCGGCGGCCCCCTCCTTCATCTTCTTCACCGAGGCCGGCGGCGGTCCGGGGGCCCTCCATGCCGCGGTGCTGGTCAGCCTGGCGGCGGGGCTGCTGGTGGGGGCCCTGGCCCAGCGGACCCGCCTGTGCATGGTGGGCGGTATCCGGGACTTGGTCCTGTTCCGGGAACCCAAGCTGCTGATGGGCTTCGCCGCCATCTTTGTGGCCGCCCTGGTGGGCAGTCTGTGCCTGGGGAAGTTCGTCCCCGGCTTCGCGGGGCAGCCGGTGGCCCACACCGATGGGCTCTGGAACGCCCTGGGGATGTTTCTCACCGGCTACGGCTGCGTGCTGCTGGGCGGCTGTCCCCTCCGGCAGCTGGTGCTGGCTGGGGAGGGCAACGCCGACAGCGCCGTCACCGTGGTGGGATTGCTGGTGGGCGCGGCCTTTGCCCATAACTTCGGCCTGGCCTCCAGCGGCGCCGGTCCCACCGGCGCCGGCAAGATCGCCGTGATCACCGGCATCGCGGTGGTCTCCGCGATCGCCTGCGCCAACACCTTCGGGAAGAAAGAATGACCCCTTCCGGGGGCGGAAGGGGACCTATCGAACAGAGATGTATACATAGAAAGGAGAGGAGCAAGGATATGGAAAAGCTAGATGCCAGAGGGCTGTCCTGCCCGGAGCCGGTCATCATGATCCGCAAGGCCATGCTGTCCGGCGGCGAGCGCTATGAGATGGTGGTGGACAACACCGCCGCCAAGGAGAACGTGACCCGCTACGCCCAGCACCAGGGCTACCAGGTGGCCGTGACGGCCAGCGGCGGCGAGTACACCCTGACCATGACCAAATGATCTGCATCGCCACCTTCTACTCCCACTTCGGGGCCATCCGGTTCAAGCAGTCCTGCGACGGCTGGGGCTGGCCGGCCCAGCTGATGCCGGTGCCTCGGGACCTGAGCAGCAGCTGCGGTACCTGCGTGCGCTACGAGGGGGAGCTGCCGGACCGGCTGCCGGAGGAGATGGAGCAGATCGTCGCGGCGGAGGGAGCGGGCTACCGGTCCCTCTACCGGGCGGAGAACAGTTAGCCGTATCAGTAGAGGAGAACGACCATGGAGACAGAAGTCAAACTGACGAAACTGGCCAGCTGCGCCGGCTGCGGCGCCAAGGTGGGGGCCGGGACCCTGGCCCAGCTGCTGGAGGGTTTCCAGACCCACCAGGACCCCCGGCTCATCGTGGGCTACGACAAGAGCGATGATGCCTGCGTCTATGTGGTGGACGAACAGACCGCTCTGGTCCAGACCACCGATTTTTTCCCGCCGATCGTGGACGACCCCTTCCTGTTCGGCCAGATCGCCGCCGCCAACGCCCTCAGCGATATCTACGCCATGGGCGGCGAGCCCAAGCTGGCCCTGAATCTCCTCTGCCTGGCCGAGGGGATGGAGCGGGAGACGGTCCAAGAGATCCTGCGGGGTGGCTACGCCAAGGCCTATGAGGCCGGGGCCATCATCGCCGGGGGCCACACCATCCAAGGGGCCGAGCCGATCTACGGCCTGGCGGTGACGGGCTTCGTCCACCCCGATAAGGTCCTCACCAACGCCGCCGCCCAGCCGGGGGACCGGCTGCTCCTGACCAAGCCCCTGGGGGTGGGCATCCTGACCACCGCCGCCAAGGCGGACCTGGTGGAGGGGGCGGTGCTGGAGCGGATCTACGCCCAGATGGCCACCCTCAACAAGACCGCCCGGGACATCATGGTCCGCTACCCGGTCCACAGCTGCACCGATGTTACCGGCTTCGCCCTCTTAGGCCACAGCTATGAGATGGCCCAGGGCAGCGGCTGCTCCATCCATCTGGACACCGCCCGGATCCCCTATCACCCGGAGGCCTACGAGATGGCGGCCATGGGCTTTATCCCCGCCGGGGCCTACCGCAACCGGACCTATGCGTCAGCGGGGGTCAAGGCCGGCCCTAATGTGACCCAGACCATGGAGGACATCTGCTACGACCCCCAGACCAGCGGCGGCCTGCTGATCGCCCTGCCGGCGGAGGCTGCGGAGGCCTGCCTGGCGGAGCTGCGCCAGGCCATCCCCCAGGCGGCGATGATCGGCCAGGTGACCAAACGGCAGGACTACGCGGTCTATCTGGACTGACCCGGCCTTTTCAGCGACCGGGAAAAGCGATGATACAAGGATAACAGGAGCGAGACCTGGCCCCTCTGGGGACCAGATCTCGCTCCTTTGCGCTTGCCTTTATCGAGGACGCCCGATGGTCAGTTGGAGAGGCGGCGGAGGGGGCAGTCGGAGAGGGACACCCGGTCCACCAGGCCGGCAAGGCCATTGTCCCGGAGGTAGTCCTGGAAGATGGCGACGGACTGGGTGGAGTCCGGGCCCACGATCAGCTCCTCCACCAGGTCCTCCATGCCGATGCCGATCTCCCGGCACATGGCCAGCAGGTCCAGGGGGTAGTACTTCTTGATCCGCTCCTTGGTCACATGGTAGCAGGGCTGCACCGCAAGGCCGTCCTTCTCAAAGGGGGAGACCACCAGCCGGGTCTCGCACTCCGAGGAGAAGGAGGGGTGCTTGAAGGCCACCGAGCAGGCCCAGGCGTCCCGCATGGCCCGCCGGACCGCCTCGCTGTCCGCCCCCTGCCGGGCCAGGTCGCAGAACACCTCCACCATCGGGTGCCCGGCCACGTCGTCCTGGTAGAACACCGTCTGGAGGGACAGCGCCCCCTTGGCCAGCTGCTGGAGGTACCGCCGCCGGAAGGCGATGCACACCCCCCAGCCCCGGTTCCCGTAGCGCTCCCACTGGGCCGCGTCGTCCCGGTGGAAGGAGAAGCAGGCGGCAAAGGCGGAGTACTCCTTCTGCACCTCCTCCTGGAACAGCTCCCGCATGGCCCGGGCGTCCCGGCCCTCGCTCTCCAGACGGGCCGCGATGGCGGCGCAGAGGCGGTTCATGAAGTGGCGCATCTCGCCGGAGTCGTTCATCCGCAGGACGTTGTTGACCCGGAGCTGGGCGCAGCGGAGGATGCCGTCCACCGCCTGAAAATCTGTGTAGTGATATAGGATGTCCTTCCGGGCCATAGCCGCTCCCTCCTCCTCTCAGCCCAGGACCTGGTCCAGGACCTGGTACAGCCGCTCCACCTCCACCGGCTTGGACAGGTGCCCGTTCATGCCGCACTCCACCGACTTCTTCAGGTCGTCGTCGAAGGCGTTGGCCGACATGGCGATGATCGGGATGGTGCGGCAGTCCTCCCGGTCCATGGCCCGGATGGTCCGGGTGGCCTCCAGGCCGTCCATCACCGGCATCATGATATCCATCAGGATCGCGTCATAGGTGCCCGGCGCCGTGGCCTGGATGTGGGAGACGGCCTGGGCGCCGTCGTGGACGCACACCACCTCGACCCCCCGCTCCTCCAGGAGGCACTGGGCGATCTCCGCGTTGAGCTCGTTGTCCTCCACCACCAGGATGCGCCGGCCGGCGAAGGAGATGTCCTCCGTCTCCCGGCCGGCCTCCACCGCCTGGCCTGGGGCCAGGGGGATGGAGAAGCTGAAGGTGCTGCCCTGGCCCACGGCGCTGTCCAGCCGGATATTGCTGCCCATCAGCTGCACCAGCCGGCTGCTGATGGAGAGGCCCAGGCCGGTGCCCTGCTGGCCCGCCGCGCCGGCGGCCTGCTCGAAGGAGCGGAACACCCGCTCCTGCTCCTCCTTGGGGATGCCGACGCCGGTGTCCCGCACCGCGAAGAAGACCTCCTCCCCCTGCTCCTCCACGGTCAGGGTGACCCGGCCCCCCTCCGGGGTGAACTTCACCGCGTTGCCCAGCAGGTTGATCAGCACCTGGCTGATGCGCATCCGGTCCGCCCGGAACCAGCGGTGGGTCAGGTCGATCTCCTGGGTGAGATCGATCTTTTTGGCGGCGGCCTGAGGCCAGATCAGCTCCCGGATGGTGTCCAGCATCTCCCGGAGGTCGAAGTCCGCCGGCTCCAGCTTCATCTTGCCGCTCTCGATCTTGGACATATCCAAAATATCGTTGATCAGCCCCAGGAGGTAGTTGGAGGAGGACTGGATCTTTTGCAGGCAGTCCATGATCCGCTCCCGGCTCTGCTCCTTCTGGAGGGCGATGGCCGTCATGCCGATGATGCCGTTCATGGGGGTGCGGATCTCGTGGCTCATCCGGGAGAGGAACTCCGATTTGGCCTTGCTGGCGATGTCGTGCTGCTGCTGGCAGAGCTGGCTCTGGATCGCCCGGCCCAGCTCCCCCAGCTCCGGGACCGCCTCCAGCGCCTCTAGCTGCTCCGGGGAGGCGGCCAGGATGCAGACGCTGCCCATATAGCTGCCGCTGTCGTACAGCGGCAGCAGCACCCCCTGCTGGCCCGCCTCTATTGGCAGAAAGCTCTGGAGGAGGGGCTGCTGGCTGTCCGCCTGGGAGAAGGGGCGCGTCTCCCCCTGGCCCAGCCAGGTGAGGAACGCCTTCCGGTCCTCCTCCCGGTACTTCCGTACCCCCTGGGGGGCCGGCCGGCCGTCCCGATACCAGCAGGTGTGGAGGTAGACGGCGTTGAAGTCCCCTTGCAGCAGGGACACCAGCACCCCCTCCGCCTGACAGCTGCGGCCGATCTTCCGCACCAGCAGCCGGAGCTGGGCCGGGAAGTCCACGCCCTTGCCGAAGAGGCCCAGGGCCGTGGACACCAGGCTCACCTCGCCATCATAGCTGACGGAAGCGCTCTCGTCCCCCTGGAGGGGCGGCAGGGGGCCCTCCCTGTAGAAGAGCTGCCCCTGGCTCCGGGCCGATCGGGCCTCCTGGACCAGCCGTTCCGTGCCGCCTTCCCCCTGGGACAGGCCGGTCTGGAGGCGGACGCCGAAGTCCTCCTCCGGGAAGAGGGCGGCGGACTGCTCCGCCAGGTCGGCAGCCAGCGCCGCAGCCTGGCCGCCGGTCCAGCCGGCCAGCCACAGCACCAGCTCCTCCCGGTTCCACCGCACGGCCAGCGCCGCCGGACAGAGCCGGCGGACCAGGTCCCCCAGCTCCTCCAGGAGCATATTGCCAAAGACGGTGCCGTTCTTCTCCACGGCCTGCTGGAGGCCGTCCAGCCGCAGAACGGCCATCACGCCCGCCGGATGGGCATCCCGGCAGGCAGTTATCTGCTGGAGGCCGTAGCGGGATCCGTAGGCCCCGGTGACGTTGTCGGTCGTGGCCCGCCGCAGCTGCTCGGCCTCCCGGTCCTTCTGCGCCTGGATATTTCGGATGCTCCCCACCAGCTTCCAGCGCTGGCCATCGGTATCGTAGACCGCCTTGCCAGTGAGGAACATCCAGAGGAAGGGCCCATCCCCGTCCTTCGGCCAGCGCATACGGAACTCCGCGCTGGGATGGTCGGGGTCCTGCCGCAGGGCCGATGCCATGGCCGCCCGGTCCGCCTCATAGATGCAGGCCGGATCGATGAAGCCGGTCTCGCTCATGGGACAGTGCCACTGACCGTTCATGGCGGGGTGGTTGACCACGTCCAGGATCTGGGCCTGGAGGTCATAGGAGAAGAAGAGGTCCTGAGAGGCCTCCAAGGCCACCTTGTAGCGCTCCTTCTCCTCCAGCAGGACGTTCTCCGCCTGCCGCTGCTGCTCCGTCAGATCCACCACCACGTCATAGAGGGCGTCGATCTCCAGGATGTTGGAGGGCTTGAAGGACTGGAGCCCGGCCCGGCCCTGGCTGATGCAGGCCATCAGGCGTTGGACCGGCCTGGTCAGGTGGCGCACCGCCAGATAGATGCCCACCACGCCGCAGCCTAAGCCGGTCAGGACGGCGATGACCATCCAGATGTACAGCTGCCGGCTCATGCCGAACAGGTCCTCCTCGGTGTCCAGACCGATCAGGGCCCACTGGGTGTGGTCATAGGGCACATGGGCGCTGTAGAGCTTCAAAGGATGGAGGGCGGCGTAGACCCCCTGGCCGTTCAGCTGGGCGCCCTGGACCCGGGACAGCTCCCCCCGCTCCTCCAGGACCAGTCCGCCTGTCAGGGGGCGGACCAGGTCGTAGAGGATGCCCTTGCCCGCCAGGGGCGTATAGCTGCCGTCCTCCTCCCGGACCGCCAGCAGATAACCGGCCTGCTGGGTGTCGTTCAGCTCCGTTACAGGGAAGTAGGCGGAGAGGCTCCGGGTGGAGATCTCCACCCCCAGCACGCCGCAGACCGTCCCCCGGCACCGGAGGGGGATGGAGTAGGTGATCATCTCATGGGCGTCTGCCCGGTCCTTCTCCAGACAGAAGGGCAGAGCCCAGTAGCCCAGGTCGGCGGTGTCCGCATCCGGGTGGTCGAGGCCCGCCTGCCAGGGGGCGAAGAAGTAGGTCTCCGTGCCGTCCATATGGAACCGGGTGGTCCAGTTGGTGTCCAGAGGGATGCCCCAGGCCCGGGAGAAGGCCTTGCTCCCCCGCTCCAGCAGCAGGTCAGAGTAGTTGGCGGGGTCGGAGTCGGGATCGGAGTCCCGGATGAAGAACCCGTCCAGCTCCCCCGCCGGCCCCTCCGGCCCGGCCAGGACCAGGAAGATGCCGTCGGTGGAGCAGCGCTGGAGGATGTCCAGGCACTCCGGGAACAGCTGCTCCAGCAGCTCGCCCCGCAGCTCCCCGGACTCCAGCAGCGCCTCCAGCTCGATCTCCCGGCTGGACAGGAACGTCTCCAGCACCTGGGTGAGCCCGTGCTCCTGGACGGAGGACCAGCGCCGGTCCATGTCGTTTTGCAGGATGACGCCCCGGTTCTCCACCAGCCGGCTCATCATGCCGCCGGCGTACTCCTCCAGGGTGCGGGCCGTCCGCAGGACCGCCAGGGTGCCGATGGTGATGGCCCCCTGGAGCAGCATGATCGCGATCAGGGGCAGGAGGAAGATGCGGAAGATGCTGGACTTCTTCCGCCCTTGACTGCTCGCGTTTCGCTCGTTCTTCATAGGGTCACGGCTGGACGGCGGCCTCCAGGGCGGCGAGGAAGTCCTCATACCACGCCAAGAAGGCCTCCTCGCTCACATAGGGGGCGGCGGCCTCCGCCAGGGGCGTCCCCTGGGCCGTGGCCTCCGCCACCGCCGCCCGGTCCTCCGCTGCCCGGTCCGCCAAGTGGTACTCTAGGATCCGCCGGGCCGCGGAGCCGTTCTGGAAGCTCTTGTTGGTGTAGAGGGTCATCCCCTCCATCTCGCTGAAGATCGTGGTCAGGCAGTCGTAGGTCTTGGGGGCCACCGACAAGGACCCCTCCGCGATGACCTGGTCCAGCTGCTGGACACTGCTGGCCTCCCGGCGCACCGGCAGATAGCCGGAGACGCAGCCGAAGCGCAGGTTGTTCTCCGCCTGGGTGAACCACTTCAAAAACTCCACAGCGGCATACTCCCGCCGCTCGTCCGACTTGCTGACCACCATGCCGGCCCCTTGCTGCACGGCGTAGTTGCGCCCGCCGGCAAAGATGGGGGCGGTCATCACCAGATAGTCGATGGGGTGGCTGCCGTCGTCCAGCTCCACCTGGTCGGGGAAGTACATGGCGGAGGTGGTGGAGCCGGTGTAGGCCAGCAGCTCCCCGGTCTTCACATCATCGGAGCGGAAGGAGCCGTAGGCCCCAAAGTAGCCCTTGACCATGGGGACGTAGTAGTTCTCCCACAGCCGGCGCAGCTCCTCCTTGGGGGCATGGAGGGTCAGGACGCCGTTGTCTACCTGGAACAGCTCCACGCCCAGCTGCTGCATCCCGATGATGAAATAGTTGGCCACCGCGTCACGACCGTAGAAGGCCTTGCCGTCCCCCGGCACATCGGGGGTCAGGCTGTCGGTCCACTCGTAGTAGCGCTGGGCCGTGGCGGCCACCCCCTCGATGGTGGCCAGGTCCTCCAGAGAGGCCCCAGTGGCCGCCGCGAAGGGCTCCCAATCCGTTTTGTTGAGCATCATGATCTCGGTGGACTTGGCCGTGGGGAAGATGCGCAGGGTGCCGTCGGCGGCGATCCGCCCCTCCTCGATGTAGGAACTGACATACCCCTCCAGCTCTGCCTGGTCTAGGTAGGCCGACAGGTCTGCCAGCGCCCCCGCCTGCTCCACCTCATAGGCGGTGTCGGCATAGGAGGAGAAGATGTCCGGCATGGGCGCCGCGCCCACCTTGCCGTTGATAGCGTCCCGCACCGCCGTCTCCAGGTCGGAGACCGAGCCCTGGGAGTAGCCTTGGACATAGATCCCCCGCTCCCGGCCTACGGTGTCGTTGAACTCCTCCACCAGCGCGTCGAAGGCCGCCTGCTGGGAGCCGTTGTAGTAGTGCCAGACCGTCAAGGACACCGGGTCCTTGGGGTCCAGGGGGCCTTTGTCCACGCACCCGGTCAGGAGCAGCAGCGCCAGGAGCGCCAGAGTGACCTTCCGTAACAAGATCTTTTTCATGGGCCGTTTACCTCTTCCCTCATTGTTTTCGGATGATAGCACTATCTTACCATATCCTGACCTTATTTTCAAGACGGCGTTCTGCCAGCGTATGTGTCAGTATGTGTCAAGAGATAATTGGCAAAAGCCTGAGCGATATGAAACAGGCCAATGT
>CAMWFH010000024.1 GCA_947173485.1 uncultured Clostridia bacterium
GCAGGGTCGGTGACGGAAGGCTCCTCGCCGGTCACTGTGTCGCTGCCCTCACCCTCGGCAGGGTCGGTGACGGAAGGCTCCTCGCCGGTCACTGTGTCGCTGCCCTCACCCTTGGCGGGGTCAATGACAGAAGGCTCCTCTCCAGTCACTGTGTCGTTGTCCTCGCCTTCAGCGGGCACGTCAGCAATGGGGTTGGGGATAGCCTCTTCTTCATCATTCTCAGAGAAGAGCGCGGCGGTGCTCTCTATGGGCTGATACGGCTCACCATAACGGCCATAGACGCCCTTGCCGATCATGTCAGTGGAGGAGGCGTTCTCATAATTGAACGCATCCAGATCCGTCCGCTCATAGGCGGGGTCCCGCTGTACGTTTTGCGTAGCGGCATCCGCCCCGGCAGGGATGATGTTGTCCGTGAAACGGCGCACCTGCAGATAGGCGGGCGTTACACGTTCATTATCGTTACCGTTGGTCCCATCCACCAGACTGACTAGGAACTCTTCGGCATGGAACGGGTCGTTTTTGTCTGTGTTTGGCTCAAGTTTTTCTGCGTTGCCAGAACGATCTTCCGCGAGTTTATATAGCTGCAGATCTACATTCTGTCCCTTATCCATGGCAAAGGTCAGCAGAATCCACTCCAGGCGCTGGATCTTATCGTTCTTATCTTTTTGGTCACCATGGGCTAATGTGGCCGGAGTGGTGAAATAGTTCGTACTGTCGGAGTAGGTGTACGTTGCGATAGGCCGCTGGTTAGTTGCGCTGTGCAGATACATGTTCTTGTACCGTGCCCCGCTGTCCCCATTTGCACCGGGGATAGCAGCCAGGGCGCTGGTGGGCAGCATCGTCAGCAGCATCGCCAACGTCAGCAACGATGCTGTCCATCTTCTCATAAGTGATCGCTGTTTCATGTAGTCTCCTCCTGTCAGTAGGTCTAGGGGGCAGAGCGCTCCTATTTTGTCCCCCTGTTATATAAGCGTCGCCAGCCTCCTAAAATGTTACAGGATATTCAAAACTTTTCTATATTTCTTCCGTCGGGAAGAGTTGCACTGCAAAAAATGTTCTGTTATTTTAGCTTTTGCTATTTTATACACGTTAATAGCTTGTCTTGGATGGTTGCTTATTTGCTCCGTTTGGGTAAACTATGTACAAAAGGTGGTGAGCCCAGTTGAAAGAGAAGCCTGTCTTTGACAATTCGCAGCGATGGACCCAACTCTCTCATGCCATCAAGTTCTATCGGAAAGAGAAAAAGCTCTCCCAGATCCAACTGGCGGAGAGAGCGGGCATCTCCCGCCAGCACCTATCCGCAGTAGAATCTATCAGGTCGGACCGTGGGCTCTCTTTGGACGCGTTGTTCAACATCGCCACTGTTTTAGAGGTAGAACCATATCTTCTACTGAAGTTCAAGATGGAGATCCATCTGTGAGCAGAAGATACAGCCTTTTCCGTTCCTGATGCGGACGCGATGTGTTCCCTGATAGAAATAGAAAGTGAGGGAGCTGCCTATGGAAACATCCAATGACTGGATCTCTCAGCTTTACCATCGATATCTGCACATCGTCCTCTCCACTGCGAGGAACGCGCTGGGGGACCAGGCTCTGGCAGAGGATGTCGTGCAGGATGCTTTTACTGTCCTATTGCTGAACCAAGATACTGTCCGCAAGATGAAGAGGCCGGACATCTGGCTCTTCAAGGTGCTCTTGGGGCGTATCAACAATACTGCCAGACGTGAGCTGATGCGCAGGCATCTCTCCTTCGATGATGTGCCGGAGGTCGGTATGGAGGATCGGTATCATTTCCCGCTCGCCGGCCTCCTCCCTGCCCAGCTGAAGCCAGAGGAACGGGACATCCTGATCCCCTACTTCGATGAACAGCTGTCCCACGCACAGATTGCGGAGCGGCTCCACTGCAGCTTGACGACTTGCCGCACCAGGCTCTGCCGTGCTAAAAAACATTGCAGAGACCTCTTGTTGCAAGAGGACCTCTGATGGACTTGATAGGGCTTCATCTGCTAGATAATCTCTATTTTTGTCGAAATATGATAGCTGCGATAGTCCCTATGTTAAGGCTTTTCTCTGCCCTAGTTCTTCTCTTAGAGTGAGTCCTTCTGGCCCGTCCACCATGACCCTACCCTCAGTCCACTGCCAGGGCGCATCAGCCCCCTGGCGGTGGACTTTTATTTTTTTTCGGCTACAGCAGCCGGTACAGATTGGAGCTGAGGCTCCCGTTCTCCCGCCAGCGGCGCTCCTTAGTGACCATTCCTTCTCTGCACAGGTCCGCAAGGGCCCGCTTCACGGTAGACGTAGACAGCCCCAACTCTGCTGCTATCGTCCGTATCCCAGGCCAGCATGTGCCGTCACTGTCGGCATGGTCCTTGAGGTACATATAGACTGCCCTGGCCCGGTGGCTGAGACCAGACCGATAGACTTGCTCAAAATATCCCATATCATCGTCCCTCCATATCCGTGCGGATGCCGGCAGGCGGCGGCTCCTGCCTATGGCGTCTAGTCCGGGCATAGGCTGTCCCGCCTCTGTCCGCTGGCGCAGTCGGTGCTGGCGGTGTTACTGGCTCTGCCCGTTGGGCATAGTGCTGTTGGAAGATGGCCTCCTCCAGCTCCTGCTTGCTGGCATAGGCCACTGTCCGGGCGGCCCGCTCCGGCAGCAGATACGGGTCACCGAAGGAGATGCCCCAGTCCAGATACAGCCGCAGTCTGGTCTGCATGGGATGGGTCCCGGTCTTCATCACCACGAACTGCCCCTTGGGGATGGACTTCAGCTCGTCTGGTGTCATAAGGGGCCGCTCCATCATCTGGAGGGAGCGGCTGGCACTGTCCTTCCCACTGCCCTTGCTCACCGAGCCGCTCATGACCGTTCGGCTACCCAGGGCCTTGGATAGGATCTCGGCAGTCTGGGAGTTGGGGGCGAATCCGCCGAAGATGGTGTCCTGGACGTTGTCTTGGATGATCTCCGCCCCTTCTCTTCCGTAGTTCTTCTCCAGCTGGGCCAGGCTTTGGATGATGGGCACAAGTGTCAGTTTTCGGGACCGTCCAGCGCTGAACAGGGGCAGGATATCGAAAGCGGACATAGTCCCCAGCTCATCACAGAACAACACTACCCGGTTGGGCAGCTTGCCGCCGTTCTCGTCTGCCACGGAGAACAACTCACGGGACAGCGTCTGTATCATCAGCCCTGCCATGAAATTCTTGCTGGGGTCCTCTTCCGGGAGGACCAAGAAAATAGCAGACTTATGTGAGGCGAACTGCTCCGCATCGATAGCACTGTCAAAGCACAGGACCTGCTCCAGCTCGCTGTCCAAGAAAGCATTCAGCCTGGAGAGCACCGTGGACATGACCGAGGCCATGGCCTGCTCTGCCGAGTTGAGAGCGGCACCGGCGAACCAGCGGGCCTTGTGGGTGTCCGGCAGGACGTCCATCAGGACCTGGAAGCCGTTCTTGCCTTTGTGGAGCTTGCTGGGGGCCAGCAGGTCTTGGACCAGCTTGAACACGCTGACGATGTGCCGCCGCTCCTGGGGCTGCTCCTCTGTGGGCGGCAGATACTCCGCCAGGAGGAGGACCACAGCAGTTAGTAAGCCTTCAGCTGCATCGTAGAAGAACGCGTTCTGGCCGCGGTCTGAAGCATCCCCCTCCGGGCTCACGATGGTCTTTGCTAGTATCTTAGCGTACTTCTCTGCCTTAGCTCTTGCCGCTAAGTTGTCCGGTTGTTCCCGGCAGATATCCATATAGCGGTTGATGAGCGTCAGCAGATTGTAACCGTCCGAGCGTGTGGGGTTGCGGAGGTCTATCACAGCTACCTGGTAGCCATAGTACCGGGAGGCTACGGCCCCATAGTTCCGGGCGAGGTCGCCCTTGGTATCCAGCGCCAGGAAGCTCATCCCGCTGGCGCAGGCATATTCCAGGTTCGGATATAGGAAGAACGCCGTCTTGCCCACACCGGACGCGCCTATCATCAGGCAGTGGATGTCGTCAGTGTCCACCAGAGCGGTGACAGTGTTTTTCTTCCCTACACAGCCCAGCACCAACCCCTGCTCCTGGGGCAGGCCCTTCCCGGAACGCCACTCTGCCACATGGAAGGGGACGTGCCGGTAGGTCCGCTGTATCTCCTTCTTAGTGGCCCAGCGGGCGGTGCCGTGTTGGCCGTCTCCAACAGTCTTAGCCTTGATGTTATCCAAAGTGCCCTGCCCGGCGAAATTCGTGATGGCTGCCATCAGCAGGAGCAGTCCTCCTGTCAGTGTGAGCAGTATGATGGTCTGCAACGGCATATCTTCACCCCATCCCCTGTTGTACAATGTGCGGTCGTTCCTGCGTCAAGACGAGCTTCGGATGTTCCTTTGCCTCTTGGGCGGGGATGCCCCGGCGGGCTTTGAGGTCCTCGTTCCAGTCCTTGTAGGCAGGCTGGAGCAAGCCTACATCTTCGTAGCCGTGTTCGCGGAGGATATCCCACAAGCGTAGAGTGGCCTCGATGCCTGCCGGGTCGTGGTCCAGACAAAGGCAGACGGAACGGAAGGCCGGGTGCTGCTTCAGCATCCAGAGCAGAGCTTGTTCACCAGTACCGCAGAGGGACACATAGCTGCTCACCTGCCAGCCCTTTCGGTACAACGTGAGGAAGGACAGCAGGTCGATGGGCGCCTCAAAAACATAGAGGCGGTCGCCGGTGCCAACGTGGTGGAAGCTGTACCGGGGATCGCTGCCCTCCACATTGATGCGGAAGGTCCGGTCGCTGACGCTGCGCTTGTGGGCATGACGGGCAACGCCGTCCTCGTCCTTCCCAACGAAAACGGCGTTGTGGTATTCCCGACTATTGAAGGTCTCACAGCTCTCGTAGAGCAGTCCGGCCCGGACGAAGGTACTGACCACCTCCCGGTCCAAGAAGCGGCGTTTGAGCAGATAGGCATACAACCTGCGCATATCCTGACTGGCCGCGGGCAAGGCGAAGAGCTTCTTAGGCGGAGCTTGCTGCTTGGGTGCAAGTGCGTGAGCGGCGCACTGCCAGTCATTCAGCAGGAGGCACATAGCCTCCGGGTAGCTTAAACGGTAGAAGTTCTGGACGAAGGAGATAGGCCCTCCGCCCTGCCTGGTGGCGTGGTCGTACCAGGAGTTGCCTCGGATAGTGACGCTGTGGTCGCTGGCCAGCCGGTACTCTGGTCCGGAGCGGAGCAGCCGCTCCCCTTGCCGGCGGAGGAGATCTGCCAGGTCCACCTCGCTGGCTTGGCGCTTTTGTTCTTCGGTGAATGGGATGTAAGGCATCTTTGTCCGCTTCCTTTCCAAAATAAAACGCGCAGGTGGCATCTGGATCAGACGCTCACCTGCGCGAAACTGCTTTATCCTTGTTCCACCTCTTTCGGTATCGCCGTAAAATACGGCATCTCTATCTCGATGTGCATGGGACCTGTCGTAAGAGGCGTGAGTTGTATAGAACTTGAAAGGAACGACAGCTTTTGTAGGACATACATAAACTCGTTAGGATCGAACGCGAGATAGTCGCACCAGAGTTCTATCTTGGCAATGAAGGATGAATAGTTTATGGTCGCCCGTATCTTTCCATAGAATGCTTTTGCGAGCTGGTCGCAGTCTTGCACGAGTTCCTCGAATATCTGCTGCGCTTCCGGTATGACGGTGTAGGTATGCTCCTGCATGAAACGCCTTTGTCTAGCAAGAAGCTCTAGGACATCTTCCGCGCTGACAGAGTTGATCACATCATCCAACTCTTTTCCCATAGGGTATTCTTTTTCATATACATAGTTCTCCATCATCTGCCTCCTGTATGTGTGACATCTCTGGATATAGGGTCGATCATGACGATCTCCCGTCCCCGCTCTTTTGCGTAGCGCACGGTCATCCCTGTCCCGCTGCGGTAGGTCCCATCGTAGACCGCCAGCAGGACAGCGGCGTTGTCTACCAGATAGCGGTTGCGCTCCAGCATACAGTCCCTGTGATACGCGCGGCTCACATAGACCACTTCATCGGCCTGCCCTAAGAGGGAGCGATACTGCTCCCGTAGCGGGGCGGGCCATTTGCTCTCTTGGTCCTCGCAGGGCAGAATGCAGTGGAGCCTGATAGTGGGGCGGTCCTTTTTAAGATCCAGGGCGAGCTGCGCCGTCCAGAGATCTACTCCCTGGGCCATGCCGGAGAAGAAGTCCGTCACGCCCCGGTCTGCCAGCGCTCTCATCTGCTCGGCGAGGACCTGTTTTAAGAGTACGCAGTCCCGAGCCGTTTCGTTGTAGCCCCAGGGGAAACTTTTGGGCCGGTGGCCCGTGATGGCGCATGTGTTTTCGTTCATGTGGCATCCTACCTTTCTAATATCCTCACTTATTTGCCTGTAATTGTTTTTATACAATCAATAGCAATTTACGCGGCATAAATAATCCTCTATAATCACAAGATGATAGAGGTGATGTCGTGGATAAGAAAAAAGATAGTTTGGCGCCTGATATTGGACGCCGGATCGCTATGCGTAGGAAACAGCTGGGTTTGACACAAGCACAGGCGGCAGAGCTATCTGGACTGACGCAACAGTTTTTTGCTAGTGTTGAGACTGGCAAAAAGAATATGAGAGCTGACAGCATCATCAAGGTCTCAAAAGCTTTGGGCGTGAGTACAGACTTTTTGCTTACAGGTACGGTAACTGATTTTGAACGAAGTCGTTTGATGCAGAGGTTGGAGCCGTTGGATGAAGCACGATTCGATGCGCTCGACGATATCATCAAAAAGATATTAAAATTTGGTGGATATGATGAAGGACCATAGTGGGCTCACACGTTCAGTGTGGGTCCTGTGTTCTAAAAACAGACAGCATATATATTACTTGTGCAATAATATATATTGCAATTATATCAAATGGTGAAATGCTTTTCAACCCTGTAAAATGGATACAAGGGGAGATGGAGCTTTATGGTCGAAGAGTTTGCTGGATACTACATCAACATTGGATTAAAGGTTTCTTACTTCAGAAAAAAAGCGGGCCTAACGCAAGAACAGCTTGGAGATATCATGGGAGTAGGGACTTCTTTTATCGGCCAGATCGAAGCTCCCAATATCGTTAAAGCGATCAGCTTGGATACGCTCTTTCGTATTGCGAAAGCCCTGGATGTGCCCCCGTATAAATTCCTTATAGTTGATTGAATATTTAAGGGCGACCTACGTCGTCCCTGCCGCTAGGCAGGGACGGCGTTTTATGCTTTCTGAGCTTGGGATGGATGGTCACCCGGCTTATGGCCCATGGCGATCTTCTTCTCCCGTATCTTCCGGCGGAGCTTACTGTCTGTGAAGTAGACACCGGCGGAGAGAGGAGCTTGCTCCTGGAAGAGGGCACCCACGCAGTACAGAAGGCGGCTGGTGCTGGACAGCAGCGGCGGGTGGTCGTCCAAGTGGTCAAGGAGATGTTGGGCGTGCTGGTCGCCCTGGGTCGCTGCCAGTGTGAGCCAATGGACCGCGGCGCCTTTGTCCCGGCGGACACCGTCTCCCAATAGATACAGTTTACCGAGCGCGTACTGTGCGTACCGGTCCCCCAGCTCCGCCGACTTCTGGAACCAGCCAACGGCAATGGGGATGTTGCCTAATTTCAGATGGAGCTTGCCAAGGGCATACATAGCGCGGGCATCGCCCTCTTCAGCCTTTTGAGTGAGGCGGATGACCTGTTGCAGATCATCCGCCTCTGTTTCATCCTCCCCTTCTGCCGGAGAATATACTTCCAGATATCCTCCCAGCCGCACTGCCTCTTCTATCACCAGATTTTTGACACGTTTGAGTTCCTTCTGCTGAGAGAGGGGCAGACGTTCCGGCAGGTCCTCCTTGTAGGTCCGCAGGACCTCCTCCCGCAGCTGGTACCACAGATCATAGGCAGCAGCAACGCGGGGGTCCTTCGCCAGCTCGTCCACGACTTCATCCACCAGCGCTTTCAGCGGCGCTCTGAGATAGCCGTACTGTTTCTTGCCGGAAGTGGTCTTCAGTTTCCGAGCGAGCTGCCGCATGAGCTTCTCGATGTGTTCGTCCTCCAGTGTGCCGGACTGCATCTGCTGGAGCAAGCCAGCCATCACCTCGCCGGCGTCCCGGACCAGCTCATCCCGCCGCTGGGTCTGCTGTTGATAGAGCTCCGTCAGCTCCTGACGGAAGATGTTTTTGGCCAGCCCGGACTTGATCTTGGCGATGCCCTCCTTGGTCAGGAAGCCGGACTTGCTGTCCGCGCTGTAGCAGACCATGTGGACGTGGGGATGGTGTCCCTCATCGTGGAAGGCGGCATACCAGCGGAACTGCTCCAGCGGTATCTTCATCGCCTCCGCGATCGTTGGCGCGTAGGCTCGGAGGAGTGTTTTCCACTGGGCGGCGTTATCATATCCCAGACGGGCAGCGTCCTCCCGACACAGAGAGATGATGGGCAGCCACACGCTGCCAGGATGGTCCGCGACCTCCTTCGCGATCTTGGACAGTGTCAAAGGTCCGTCCGTGCCATTGAACAGACCGTGGGAACAAGGGCGCTGGGCGATGTAGCCAACGTAGTTCTCCCGTTTGGCAGTGAGGTCCTCCCGCCCCGGCAGCTCCACTCCCTCGCGAGTCGCGACGTAACGGACATAGTGCCCTAGGTGAGTGGCAGCGCCCTTCGTCCCCGGTCGGATGTGGGGACACTTGAAGATGACCCGAGGCATAGACTGGCCTCTCTGTCAACCGCCCCGCTGGTATGCTACAGCTTTGTCTAACGTGACGCTGCCGTTGGTCTTTTTCACGTTCTGGACGCACCGGCCCCGCAGCTTTTGGAGCTGCTCGTCCGGTATCTCCATCCCCGCCGCCAGGACGTTCATCACCATATCTTGTTCCACTGCCAGCTTGAACAACAGACGGCAGATACGGTTTTCTGTATCCTGCACTGTGCCGCGCAGGGCGGACACCAGCGCGGCGGGCAGATAGGCGGCAGCGTTCTGGCCGGAGATGTATCCGGCGTAGAACCGTATCGCTTTCTCAATGAACTCGTTCTGTGTCTGGCAGTTGTCCAGCGGGCCCATCTCCTTGACGAGCTGCTGGGTCTCCGGGGATATCCGCAGAGCGAACTTGATCTTTTCTCTGGGCATGAAAACCTCCTCTTTTCCTCTTGAAAATGGCCTGATATCCCCGCCGGGACCCCGCAAGAGCCGGGCAACGGCGGGGATATCTCTGCGACAGACCCCCGCATAGACCCCAGGGGCCATATCCTGACCCCCGCGCAAAATGCCCCGACCCGCGTTGCGGGGCGGTGTACACCGGCTGGGGGGCGCTGTGTGACCCCCGGCCTTTATCCTGCTATAAAATCTACCGTCCATCGCCGGGGCCAGACCAAGGAGGTAGACCCTCCGCTCTTTGCGCCACAGGGGGCGCACGTCCGGCGCAGTGGTCTGGTGGGGCAGGGACGCTGCCCCGCCCGGAGAGGCGGCACACAGGGCAGCACAGGGGCAACAGTGGGGCTGTGCGGCAGAGCTGGTCTGCATCTCACATCGTAGGCTGGGTGGGCAGCGTCATATCCTCCGCCAGGCATTGGGCGCTGTGCTCTTTCAGCGTCTGTCCGGTCTGCTGCTGGCAGTAGGCGTCCATCTTCCGCAGCAGCGTTGCCTTCTCTACGGCGTTGAGGCGATATGCCACCGCCTCTTCCCGCCCATCCGCCCAGTGCAGGTCGACCTCCAGCTCATCGCAGACCTGCCCGGAGACCATGTCGTAGTTGGCGTAGACGTTCAGGGTATCATCGTTCTCGCCGGTGCAGACATGCGTACCAAACACTGCATCCACGTCGAAGCAGACCTCCATATAAAAATTTAGGAGAGGACCTATCTCGCTGAGTTCCTCCGCGAAAGAGATGTCCCGTGCGGAGAGGTGGCCCGCCGAGGCGATCTCCTTGCCGTCCAGCTCGTCTAAGGACCGGACCATATACTGTTCCGGCCTAAGACAGCTCTTCTGGTACGCATGGCAGACAGCAGTGGAAACATCCTGCATAGACCAAGTCCTCCATCCACCGGCGGCATCCACGATGGATACTTCCTGCCCGTCAAAGTCCAGGTCGAATACACCAATGACTTTACCGGGGTCCTCCAGCCGGAGCGTTGCCAGCTGGTCATACTGCTCCGCAGTGATCGCTCCCAGACCGTCAATAGACCTTTGGAGAGGGGCAGCAGTATCGAGCCCCTGCTCCTGCCGCAGATACCGGCGCAGATAATTCGCGACACTCAGGAAGTCTCTGCCTTGGTCCAGGCGGAAGGACACCTTTGTGCCGCCTTTCCGCACACGAAAGGCGGTACATCTTTGCGCGTTCTCTATCGCCGCCTACTCCGCCAAGCGCTCTGCGGCGATACGTTCCCGGATCTCCCGCCGCGTTTCCGGCGGGACCAGCTCCACATAGAGTTCCGTGAGCGCATCCTGCATCCGCTCTTCCAGGGTGAGGCCCTGTTCTGCCAGTGCAGAGGTCAGGGCCTCCAGCTTATGCTCATGCAACCGCAGCTCCACTTGCACGGCGCCGCTCATACACTGTCCTCTCTCCCGTCATTTACAGGAGCGGCTGCCGGTCCAGGCACAGCGGTCTTAGACCGGCTGGGCCGGGGCGGGCGCTTGGGCCGGGATGCAGACACGACCTTGGCGTCCAGATATTCCCGCACCGCCTCCGGCACCGTCCGCTCATAGAGCAGTCCCAGTGCCTCCTCCATCTTGCTCTGCACTGTGCTGTCCTCCTTTGCCAGGTAGAACGCCAGCGCACACATCCTCTCGCTGTCCAGCGACAATGTGAGCTCGCTCTTTTCCATCGTATGCTCCCTTCTATCCCATCACGGGCCCCATGGCCCGCTCAGCCTCCATGAACGCGTCGTAAGCATTGCTGAAACGCACCAACTCCTCCGGCGCTGCGCCTGAGAGCACCACCTCGATAGCATCTGTCCCGCAGCGGACCTCCCGCACTCTTGCGTCCAGCAGAGCGGCGAAGTCTTCCCGCCCATAAGGTGTCAACGCAGTGAGGTGTTCCAAGGGGCAGGGACAGTCCGGTGCATCCTCGTGTATCAGGACGGTAGGCCCATGTGTTCCCCAACCGTCCAGCACATCCCGGAGGCGTGTGTCCTCATCCAGCATACAGTCCTGCATCCTGGCGATGATGCCGCCCCTGTAGATGAAGTCCTCCGACTGCTGGAAGGTGTCGTTGTCCAGCCGGACAGCGGTGAGGGCCTTTTCATAGACCGTCAGGACAGTGTCCTTCGGAGCGCCATACTTGAACACATGGAGGCCCAGGTCGCCGAAGTAGTAGGTGGTCCGCTCACTCTCTGGGACGTGATACAGCTCCTCATAGGTGGCCACCAGCTGCGCCGTTTTGTACGAGGTCATAGGGTCGATGGTGTAGGTCATGTCGTGTTCCTCCTATCATGGCAGATATTTGCGCGGCTCTGTGCGCTCTCCGTTGACGCGCACCTCGAAGTGGAGGTGCGGACCGGTGGAGCGTCCGGTAGAACCGGAGAGGGCGATCACGTCCCCGGCCTCCACGGTCTGGCCCTGCCTAGCCAGCAGCTGGGAGCAGTGGCCGTAGAGAGTGACCAGGCCGTTCCCGTGGTCGAGCATCACATAGTAGCCGTAGCCGGCTTTGTTATAGGTGGATGTGACGACGGTCCCCGGCAGGGCGGCGCGGATAGGCGTCCCTGTGGGCACGGCCAGGTCGATGCCGCTGTGCCCGCTGGGCCTGCCGGTGATGGGGTCCAGCCGCCAGCCGAACTCCGAGGTGACGAGCCCTCGCCAGCCTTTCCCGATGGGAGAGCAGACGCCGTCCGCGCCAACATAGGGCACGGAAGTCAACAGGCGGTATACGCTGTTCGCGATCTGCCGCTGCTCCTGAGTGACCTGGATGCCCAAGCCGGCGCGGATGTTCTCATAGATGTCCTCCGTGTCTGCCGCAGCCTCAAAGCAGTCCAGGAACGTCGGGATATCCGGTGGAGCGTCCGCACCGAAGTGCAGGGCGTAAAAAATGGCCTTGACGAGAGATCCGTCAAGGCCGGGACCCAGCCGGTCCTCCAAGAGGACGAGCCAGGAGCGCATATCTTCTATCTGAGTACGATATCCCTTCGGCACATCCGCCGGGATAGGCCGGTCACTGAAGCACAGGTCCGCGATGGAGAGGCTGCTCCCAGCGATAGACACGAAAGAGCAGAGCAGGGCCGCGGCCAGGATGAGCGGGGAGAGGACGGCCGCGACGGCCCAGCCCACCACTTTCCGGCCCCGCTCGTCTGCCGCTAAAGCGGCGGCTTTGGCCAGCAGGAGCGTGTTAGCCAAAGGTCATCCCTCCCGCTCCCCGGGCGGGGGCCTGTCCCCACTTCGACCAGTAGTCCGTCAATGCCTGTAGGGTGTCCTCATGACCAGAGCATGGATGTCCCTGGGCCCACTGTTGGTAGGCATCGAAGTCCATGCCGCCGTTCAGCAGCAGCTCGGCTACTTCCACTGCGTCGTTCTCGATGCAGGCGTGGAGGGCGGCGTAGTCATCCAGCGCCACCCACATCCGCTTTTTCAGAAGGAGCTCGGCCATCCAGCTGTCTTGTCCGCCGTAGGTCAGCATATGCAGCGTCCTCGCGGCACTAGTCCCGCCGGAGATGCCCTTCTCCACCAGCGTAGATAACGTGCGAAAGTCTTTGTCCGCGACGATCTGCTCCAGGAGACGAGATGGCGCGGCGGCGATCTGCGCCTCGCTGCACTGCCGGATGATCTCCTTGGCGATATAGCGGTGTTCCGTGATGATATCCATTTCGTAGCCTCCTCTGATTGGTACGATCACGCAACAAAAAGCTGCCTTATCCAAGATAAAGCAGCTTTTGCGTCAATATTTGAATAGTTCCTCGTAAGTCGTCCCGAGAGCCTCTTTGATCGCGCGGAGCTGTGCGGCTTGTATGTGCTGGATACCGCGTTCGATCTTCACCAAAGTCTCCCTTGTGATCTCGACCCCATCGAGCTGTAGTTTCCGCACCAGCTCTGTTTGTCCAATGCCGCAGCTGATCCGTATATTCCGGATATTTTGACCAATGTGAATCTTGTCCTGCTTTATCTTCTGTTCTTCCACGACCATGCCTCCTGACCGAACCAGGACCAGCCCTTTTGCCCTTGATTTTACCGGGAAACCATGCTATGATGGGACCAGAACTGGTCCAGTCGGAGGAGGGAATGGATATGAAAAAGATAACAATCACCGTAGACGACTATCTGTATAACTTTTATAGCAGGGTCGGAAAAGCGGCGGGAGGGCTCCCGCCGGAAAAAGTCATGGCAGATGCACTGTTCAAGCTGGCCGGAGAACTGTCGCTCAATGCCATCCACAAAAAAGAGCGCACAAATGACACAGAGCATCAAAACTAAGCTGTTGGGTCCTTATCACCTTCCTCCCGCCTCCCCGAACAGTCTTTCTTTGTAGGGCGGTGCATGGACCTCCAGGAGATAGCGCTCGTTGCCGCACTTGTAGAGGCAGACGCCCCTTTGGGGACAGCGTATCAGCTCGAACTCGGAGGGTCCCAGTTGGAGGTTGTCCATATAGAACCGCTTGTCCACGCTGCCGGCGTTGAAGAGGAACTGGTGGGTGGGGATGGCAAAGAGGGGCCGGGTCAGCTCCCGGATGCCCTCCACGTCGAAGTCCTCCAGGTTCTGGCTGGCTAGGATGAGGGCGCTCTCCTTCTTGCGCACGCGTTTCAGCATATTGCGGATATACTCTATGGTGGTCACGTTGGAGAGCCAGATGTACAGCTCGTCCAGGGTGGCCACCGTGTTCCCTGCGGTCAGCAGCTTGTCGCTGAGGTAGGACAGGACATTGAAGAGCATGGCGTCCTTGACGTTCCGGCTGGCCTGGAGGAGGCCCTTCACACCGAAGACCAGGAAACGGGAGCTGGTGATATTGGTGTGCCCGTTGAAGAACTTGCTCTCTGCGCCCCGGCACATGGAGCGGAGGCCCAGCAGGACCTCCTGGAGCACTTCCTTTGGATACAGCGGGTCCTGCTCCTTCTCATAGTGCCGGAAAGCGTCCTCCATCACGTCATAGAGGTCCGAGAGGACGGGGAACTCTGTGGGGACCATGGACCGGAAGTCCGTGCGGTCGCTGATGCCCCACTTCTCATACAGCCGCTCCAGCATCAGCTCTATGGTGTCGATGTGCCGGTCTGAGAAGTCCTTATAGGCCCGGAAAAAATCCTTGAGGAAGGAGATGTGCTGGCTGAGGCGGGTCCGCTGCCGGAAAGCAACGGGAGCCTCCGGGTCATCCTCCCCATCCGTGTCCCACAGCTTGGGCTCTAGTGGGTTGATAATGTACTGCCCGCTCATGAGGTCAGCGAAGCACCCGCCCAAGTTGGCGCACAGGTCGACGAGCTCATGCTCCGGGTCCAGGCAGAGGACGGACTTGCCGCTCTCCAGGATGTTGCAGAGGAGGAGCTTGAGGAGATAGCTCTTGCCCTGGCCGGAGTTGCCCAGGATGAGGACGCTGGCAGTGGTCTTGTCCTCGGCCCGGCGGTCTAAGTCCACGATGATGTTGGCCCCATAGCGGTCCCTGCCGATGTAGAAGCCCTTGGGGTCAGTCTTGCCGGAGTAGTTGAAAGGGAACAGGTCTGCCACGCTGGAGGCGGGGAGGACCCGCTCGTACAGGGAGCCGAAGACATTGCTCCCCGCAGGATTGGCAGATAAAAAGCCCTCCCGCTGGCGGAGGAGGATGCGGTCGGCGCTGAGCTTGGAGCGGGTCAGTTCGGCGGTCACATCGTCCCGGAGGGCGCGGAGGCCGTCTGCATCTTTGGCACACAGCTCTATGAACACGGCGCAGTGGACCAGGGGCTCCCGGTCCCGGTGCATGGCGGTGATGAGAGCGGCCACGTCCTGGAGGTCGGCCTCGGCGGTGATGCTCCGTTTCATATCGTTGACACCGCGCTCCATCCGGCTACGGTTGGCGGCGTTGTGGAGGATGGCCGCTTCCTCGGCAGGGGCGACCTGGCGGGCGTAGATATGCAGGGTCACGCCGTCCTTCTCCCCCAGGTGCCGCAGGAGGGCCAGCTCTTCGGTGGTGGTGGGGTAGCCCCGGAGGGCCAGGGCGCAGCGATAGGTGCTGCCCAGGATATAACTGTCCGTGTGGAAGCGCACGGCGGCGGGAGCGACCATATCCAAGAAGTCCTTGGGGGGCGGGGATGTGGTGGCCCGCCCTTTTTTCTTCGTCTGTTTTTTAGCCATAGGCATAGTCCTCCCCGTCGAAGTCCGCGAAGCGCTCCGTGGTCACGTCCTGCTGGTAGTAGACGGCCAGCAGGCGCATCATGTCCTGCCGGTCCGCCAGGCGGACGCGGAAGCCGCAGTCCCGGATGCGCTTCTCCAGCTGCTTCAAAGCACCGTTGTCTTTACCGCTCTGCTCGTCCCTGCGGCAGACGATGGCGAACTCCCGTGCCGAGGCGGTGGTGGACTGTATCTCGTCCAGGTGGTCCCTGTCCTGCCGCAGCAGCTCCCGGAGGGCGGGCAGGTCCTCCCGCTCCGACCGGTCCTGGTACCACAGCTGGTTGCTCTGGAAGGACTGCCGGGAGTTGAGGGCCAGCAGCTCCACCGCCTCTATGCCCCGCAGGAGCTCTGTCAGGGCGCGGACCCGGCCCCGGACGCCCTCCGTGGACAGGACGGACAGATTGTCCGGGCTGACCAGATAAAAGACCAGCTCACCTTTGGCCGTTTTGAGGCCGTGTTCGGTGAGCTGGTCTATCCCCATGAGCTGCCGGGTGGACAGATGCCGCCGCAGCTCCTTTTTCTGTTTTCGCGTCAAAGTGTTCGCTCCTCCCATTCGTAGTATTGTTGGTGCAGGAACAGGAAGCAGACGGCGCAGCGCAGGAAGTCCAGGATACTGGCGTCCTCCACGCGGATGGAGAGGAAGGCATAGGATACTGCCAGCACCAGCAGGAGCGTCCCGCCGCCGTTGGCCAGGGCCAGGACGGAGAGCAGCAGGGCGATGCCGGTGACGGCCACGTCCCGCAGCGCCCACAGCCACAGCTTGGCCTTTGCCCGCAGGTCTTCCGGGTAGATATACATCTTCAAATATCCTCCATAGTGAAGTTTGGGTCCCGCCGTGATCTGACCGCCCAGGCGATGCCCTGCATGACGAACTCCACGCAGGGGATGGCGACGGAGTTGCCGAGGGCCTTATAGCGTGCGGTGTCGGAGGCGCTTGGCAGGGCGGTGAAGCCGTCCGGGAAGCCCTGTAAACGCTCACATTCCAAAGGTGTCAGGCGGCGCAGGAGGAGCGGCGCGGATCGGCCTTGCGCGACCAAGGGCGTATTGTTCCCTCCGGTGCCGTAGGTGGTCACGACAGTCGGCGCGACCGCCAGGGGGCCTGTGTACCGTGCATCCTTCCCATGGCTGTCGAACACCAAAGGCTGGTGCCCATGCTCCTGAGAGCGCAGGGTGCCGGACACCTCCTCCGAGCAGTCCATGCTGCTGCCGCCCTGGTCGTTGAGGCAGAGGATAGCGGGCATCATACCACCGCCGGAGGCGGCCTTCAGGGTGGGGGCGACCTCCTCCTGGTAGCCTACGCTCCCGGCGGAGGGCCCTGCTCCCGCAGAGAAACCGGCGGTCAGCACACAGGGGTAGCCCTGCCCGGCCTGTCCGCCGCCGCCGCTGAGGGCCGGATGGCGCTCCGGCAGCAGGAAACAGCCGCCGTCCCCCTTGCTGACCACACCGGATGCCTGTATCACGAAGGTCTGCATCTGCATGTTCTGTGTCCGCATGAGCGCACCGGCGACACCGCCCAGGTCTATCCCCTCGTTGCGCTGGTTGATGTGATACGCCTGGACATCCGGGCCCTCCACGGCATCAGGGCCTGCCAGTCCCGCCTGGGCCATCAGCGCCGCTGCCAGCCGGGGCGGCAGGTCCTTCCCCCGTTCCGCCGCCCTGCGCAGGATGCCCAGGCAGGCTCTCCTGCTCAAATAGTATCTGCGGGGCGGCTGGTCCTGCAAGATCTGCGACAAGGTAGATACGGCGCCTGCGTTGGGGGGTGCCGGGCCAGTATTGCGCGTCGAGGACCCTCCACGCCAGGGAGAAATCATCTCCCAGTAAAATCTGCCCAGCAGGTCGCCATGACCAGGGGTGAGGTCCAGGGACATGTAAGGTATCGCTCTTGAGCCGGACGAACTCCTCCAGGACGAGGCGGAAGTCCTCCCCCTTGGGCGTCCCGGAACTGAAGGCGCCGGGCACGTTCTCCCAGACGGCCCATCTGGGGCGAACAGCGAGAGCTGTTCTGCCTCTGCGTTCATCTGCTGTCCTCATCTCCTTTATGATGCGTATCTGCTCCATGAAGAGGCCGGAGCGGGCGCCGGACAGACCGGCCCTCGCCCCGGCCACAGACAGTCCTGGCAGGGGCTGCCCCCCACAGATGATGTCCACCGGCGGCAGGTGTGCCCCGTCCAGCGCAGTGATGTCCCCCACATGGAGCATCTGGGGGAAGTGGTGCTTGGTGACGGCGATGGGGAACGCCTCTATCTCGCTGGCCCAGACCGGCACGATGCCCGCCCGGACCGCCGCCAGGGGGAAGCCGCCGATGCCGTCGAAGAGGCTGCCTAACGTCAGCGCGCTCATTTGACCACCTGCACGATCATCTTGGTGGCCGACACTGCCGACTGGGCCGTATGCACGGCGGAGGAGAGGCTGGCCTTAGCGGAGGTGTCCAGCCCGAAGGCCCCGGCGATCCGGGGGACCTCCTTCGCGGAGAGCATCAGGCCCAGACCCAGCAGGGCATTGGAGGTGAAGGCCAACAGGCCCGCCGCTAAGAGGACAGCCTGGAGGAAGGCGGTGAGGCACAGCCCTATGACCTGCTTCATCCACTGGACGAAGCCGTCTATATACCCCCGCGGGACGCTGAACATATAGAGGGCCCCCACGGCGATCTGGATGAGGAGGATGCCGCCCCGCTTGAGGCTGGAGAAGAACACGGTTATCACGGCATAGGCCATGAGGACCACGCAGAACAGCAGCAGGAGGGGGCTGTTGATGAGCGCGTGCCCAAAGCGGATATTGGCCAGCAGGGCGTCCGAGAGGGCAGTCACCTTCTGGAGGTCCCCCGCGATCTGTTGGCCCAGCCCCGCCAGGCCGCTGCCGTAGCCGGTGAGGCCCTGGAGGAAGGTGCTCTGTAAGGAAACAGACAGGGCGTACAGCCGCACCGGGACGGTGGAGAAGAGGCTGACGGCCAGGAAGCCCTTGAGGCAGTTGAGGGCGGTCTGCTGGACGCTCCCCCGCCCGCTGGTATACTCGATGCCGCACTCGAAGCAGCACACCACCAGGCTGACGCCGAACAGCGCCCAGCCCAGGCGGCAGAAAAAAAGGACCACTGCCTGGACCCAGGACAGCTCGAACAGCTCCACCCCCAAGCCTCCCATCACGGTGAAGAAGCTGCTCAAAAGCCCCACGACTTGACTGTACACCCAGTCCATCATGCTATCCAGGACAGCGCCTGCGGTGAACATAAACATGGCTCAGATCCCGATGATGGACCAGATGTAGAGGGGCGCGGTGAGTATGAGGACGAGGCAGGCGAAGAGGATCACCGGACCGGACCACTCGAACTGGCCGTGTTTGCGGAAATCGAAATAAGCCAGGGCCAATTTGCCGAAGAAGGCGATGGACAGGATCATATCCAGGGCGGGGAAGACCACGTTGTTGACCACGGTCTTGATCTGACCGGCGGCGGCCTTCCAGGTCTGCTCCACCACGCCGGCCACGTTGCCGGTGGTACCTGTGCCTGGGTTGGGCGTTGTCGTGCCGCTGGTGGTCCCTCCAGTAGTGCCACCAGTAGTACCGGGGTTTCGTATCATGCCGCCGCCGTTGGAGGCGAAGGCGGGCATGGCGAGGAGCAGGGACAGAGCGAGGATGCGGAACACTTTTTTCATGAACGACCTCCCAAGAGCGCGGGGGACCGCCCGTCTGGACGGTCCCCCTGTTTTCATGGCATCAATGACCGGTGCGGGGCAGGGACTTGGCGGGGGCGTAGACCTTGGTGGTCCAGCGGCTGACGGCCATGATCCACTGACCGTTATAGATGCCGCCCACATCCGCCTGGTTGGTGAACTGTGCGCCGCCGGTGAGATGGGGCGTTACGGTGCAATAGATCTGGGGCGCTTCCACCTGCCGGAAGCCCGCCGGGACCACGCCGAACACGAACATCACTTCCGTAATGTGCTCATTGGCCGCAAGGCCGAGAGTGGCGGCAGACGCCTCCAGGGTGTAGCTCCGCTGGGTGGAGAGACTGTCGTACATCGTCCGGTAGCTGCTGTTCAAGTTGGTCTTGTAGACGATCTTGTAGCTGCCCTGGACATTATAGGTGCCGGTGACGATCTTCTCCAGTCGGACCGCCTGGACGGGCAGGATATCCCGCCAGTAGAAGGAGTTGAGGGTCGTGGTGGAGTTGTTGGCGATGTCCTGGAAGGTGTAGCGGATGGACTGGCCGGGCATGACCTCCACATAGCCGGTCTTGGTGATGGAAACGTTGGTGTAGAGGCTCTTGTTGGTCATGGCGGCCTTGACGATCTGTCCGGCGAACTCGATCTCCACCTGGATGGGCGTCTTGTCCAGACTGTAGAAGTCCGCCGCCTGGGCCTCCACCACCCGGTAGCGGCCCAAGGGCAGGGGCCTTGAGGCGGCGGCGCCGTTCTTGTCTGTCTTGATGGTGTCCACCAGACGCCCTGTGCGCTCGTTGTAGATCTCGAAGACCGTGTTGGGGATAGGCGTTCCGGCGGGCCAACCGTTGACGCTGTTGTAGTCCGCGGAGGTCTTGATGATCTGGATCTGGCCTGTGATGGGCGTGTTCTCCCACTCGATCTCCACCACCTTGCCCGGCTGGACGTAGACGGTCTTCAGCTGGGTATCGACGATATACCCCTCGTTCTCCAGCTCCCGGAGATAGTAACGGCCCGACTGGGCAAGCTCCTCAATGTACACAAGGCCGCTGTCGTCGCTGGTATACTGGCCGATGGGGTTTTTGTTGCTGTCATAGAGGAGAAAGCTCACCCCGTAAATGCCCTCGCCGGTGGTGCTGTCCACCTTGTGGATAAGGATGCCACTCAGCTTCTTATTGGTCACACGGAGCGTGGTTGTCTTGCCGTCCTTGACCTCAAAATAGTGGGGCGTACTATCCAACTTATACCCCTTTGGGGCCCTGACCTCGATGGCATAATAACTGCCTGCCTCCAGGGGGACGGAGAAGGTGCCGTTCTTGTCTGTTGTATAGGTCCCCACCAGACCATCGTCCATGCGCCGGACCTCGAAGGTGCAGCCGGCCAGCCGCTTGCCGGTGCCGGCATCGGTCTTGATGAGCTGCAAGCCGCCGATGGGCTGATCGCGGAACTCCAGCGTCACGGTCTCATTGGCCTTGATCTTTACTGTTTGGGCGGTGTCGTCCAGGATATACCCGGCCTTCGCCCTGGTCTCCTTGACCACCAGGGTCGTACCAGGGGCCAGGCCGCTTATCTGGATGGTCCCGGCGCTGTCAGTGACGAACTTGCCGTTAGCACTGCCCACCAGTGTACCGTCCGAGGTGGTGACCAGGAACTCCACGTCGCTCAGCGGCGCTCCGGTGACGGCATCCTTCTTCGTGATGAGCAGGCTGCCCAGCTTGGAGTTTTTGATGACGATGGTCTGGGTATCGCCGCCCTGGCCTATGACGACGTTGGTGGAGGGAGTGTCGATGGTATAGCCCTCCGGGGCCTTGATCTCCGTCAACACATACGCGCCGGGGACTAGGCCGGTGATGCGTATCTCGCCCTGGGCATCCGTGGTGAAGATACCGTTCTGGGTGAGGGTGCTGCTGCCGATGACCCCGTCCAGGCCCACCTCACAGCCTGCGGCGGTGGTGATACGGAACTCTGCGCCGGGAAGAGGCTGGCCGGTGACGCTGTCCCGTTTCTGGAGGATGAGCTGCCCTTTGGGCTGATTTTTGAAAGTCAGACTGACGGTCCTTCCTTCTTTTATCTGCACCGTCTGGCTCTGGGTGTCCAGGAGAAAGCCATCGGGGGCGCGGGTCTCCGTGACCACTACGCTTTTGTCGGGCTTCAAGCCGCTGATCCGTATCTCACCGTTCTCGTCTGTTCTAAAGACGCCGTTGCTGTCGCCTATGAGCGTGCCGTCCGCATAGGTGACCTTGAATTCGGCGTTCTGTAGAGTGACGCTGGGGTCGGCAGCGCAGACCTTGCGGATGAGCAGGGCCCCGTCCGGGGCGTTCTCAAAGCGCACGGTGACCACGCTCTGTTCCTCGCTGTCCGCCAGGAACACGGTCTCGGAGGACTGGAGGATAGAGTAGCCGTCCGCCAGGTCGGTCTCGACGACGATATACGCCCCCGGCTCCAGCCCGGCCCAGATGATCGTACCGTTGCTGCCAGTGACGGCCTCCCCTATGACCGTGCCGCCGGTACCGGATGCGCCGCCCAGATACCGGAGCTGGAAGGTGCAGCCCGGCAGGGCCTCGCCGGTGACGCTGTCGTACTTCTCCACGATGATAGCGTTCTTGGGCGTGTTCTCGAAAACGACCGTCCGCCGCTCGCCGCCCGCGACGTACAGCTCCTGGATGCCGCTGCCCTGGATGGTGTAACCGGGGGCGGGGGCCAGTTCCTGGATCTTCAGCCAGCCGTCCTCCACCTCCAAGGGGATCTCCCCGTTGCGGTCCGTATAGTAGACGCCCAGATCCCGCAGCTCACCGGTACTTGTTTTATTGCTGGCCCACCAGATCTGGAACTTGGCCCCGCTGATGCGGCTGTGGGTGACGCTGTCCTCCTTCACGATGGTGACCACCGGGACCTTGTGGTTTACGAAGTACACATCGTGACTGCGGTTGGGATAGAGCGTCACCAGCTGGCTGGGCGCATCCAAAAGATACGGGCTGGGGACGGACTTCTCGCTCACCTCGTACACACCCGGCAGCAAATTGGTCAAGACGGCCTTGCCGCTGCTGTCCGTCTTGACCTCGTCCACGCTGTGTCCGTCCGCCGCCCTGATGAGGAACACGGTGTCAGGGACGGCTTCGCCGGTATCCGCGTCCCGCTTGTGGATGGTAAGGACAGGACGCTTGCTGTTCTCCAGCCGGATCTCCGCTGTCTTCCCTGGGACCAGCTCCACATGATGCTCTTTCGTATCCAGGATGTGGTCCGGCAGGGCCGCTGTTTCCACGATGGAATAGATGCCCGGCTCCAGGCCGTCCACCAAAATCTCTCCGTTGGCGTCTGTCGTGCGGTCCAGATAGTGGGTGCCGTCCTCTATTTTGGCGATGCGGAAGGTGACGCCCTCCAGAGCCGCCCCGTCTGTGCTGGTCTTGACCAGCCGAAGGGAGGGGAGCTTTGTGTTGGTGAAGACGAATTGGGCGGTGTCGTTGGCTCGGAGATAGAGGATGCGCTGGGCATCGTCTACGATATAGCCGGGGCACTCCAGCTCCGTGACCACATAGGCCCCGGTAGGCAGCTTGCCCAAGTCTATCTCTCCATCTCCATCAGTGACGAACTCCTCCGGGCCATAGCTGCCATCCACCGCCTCGATGCGGAACCTGGCACCAGAGATGGTCTTGCTGAGGTCGCTGCTGTCCGTCTTTATGAGCCGCAGGCCGGGCTTCGCATAGTTTTGGAACACCAGGGGCCCCGCCGGGATAGGATCGCCGTCCGAATCCAGCTCTAGCCTGAGCTGTTTGACCGCATTTGTAGAGAGATACCCAGTGGGCGGGATGAGCTCTGTCACAGTATACTCGCCGGGCCGGATATACCGCCCCTCCACAGCGCCGGTGGGGTCCCACCACTGGACCTTCTCCAAGCTACCGGATGTGTCCGTGGTGAGGTCATAGGTCCCATTGGTGACAGAGGAGAACCGGAACGTCGCCGGTCCGATGCCTCTGTTGGTCTGGGCGTCCCGCTTGTAGAGGAGGGCGTCTGTAAGGACCGGAGCGGGAGGCGTAGGCGGGTCCGGCTCGTCCGGCGGGGCAGTTTCCGCACGGTTGGTGAAGGTCACCTTCGCGTTCCCGCTGCCGCTGGTGAACTTCTTAGCGGACATATCTGCGGTCCCGCCGGTGCCGTTGATGTTGGCAAGCTGGCTGGCATCGTCCTCCCGCACCTCATAGCGGAAGCTGCTGTCCGCGATGAAATCAATGCGGATGGTTTCATCTGTTTTCAGCTTGAATTGGATGCTGTCACCAGCCTCCGTCACGCTCTTAGAGGCGGTCAGGCTGACGGGCCGTCCGGCGGTGTAATCTACTGTAAAGGACCATTCCTTGTTTGCATTGCCATTGAATTTCTTGGTGACCTCCAGGGTGCGGGACACGGGGGCGTCGCTCTCGAAGTTGAAGGGGGAGAAGATATGCAGGCCGTAGGAGCGGCGCTCGGAGAAGATGGTGTCCCGGATGGGCCGGGCATACTGGATGGTGTCCACGAAGCTGTCGCACTCGGCGAAGCCGCTGTAGGAGTGCAGCTCCTCCCCGGTGGGGACGCCGTCCTCGTCCAGGGGGTACTCCAGGAACTGGTGGTCTTTGGCCTGCCGCATCCACTGGGCGGTATTGACCGCCGTCGCGGACTGGTCGTAGATGAGGCTGCCCTTGGCGGAGGGCTCGTTGTTGTAGAGGGTATAGGCCATCATGTCCCGGAGGGTATAGGCGCGGAGGACGCCGTCCGGGTCCTGGAACACGTTGCCGGTCTCCACGATGATGCGGTACCGCGTCCGAAAATTGCCCACCGTATCACGGGTGAAGGAGGACCACTTGGAGAGGGCCTCGTCCCGGCTCCAACCGGCCAGGCGCTCCAGCAGGTACAAAAAGGCGTCATTGGCCTTGTAGACCTGATACAAGTTGCTCGGTGTGACGGGATGGGGGTCCGTGCCCCACATAGAGGTGTAGTCGCCGTCCACCCAGCCGGAGGTCCAGTTCGCGCTGTGGCAGTTGAACATCTGCTCCTTCTGGGCGTTGGAGATACCGGTCGCCGCCTGGAACTCGTCCGCCGTCATGACTTGCCGTTTGCCCCCGGCGGTGGTGGCGTCAAAGGCCGCGATGGTCCCACCCATGAGCTGGGCGGCATCGTCTGCCGCGTTATATTGCAGGGCGTTGGAGTTATACCAGGTGATGCGGCTGCGGCACTCGTCCGCGGTGAAGTCGCCGGAGAGGCCGTGGCTCCAGATGACGTTGAGGGGCTTGCCCACTACCTTCCAAGCGTCCGGGTCCGTCAGGCCGGTCACGACGCCGTAAGGGAACTCCACCATGGTGAAGCGGAGGAAGGTGCGCTCGGAGTCTACGCTCCAGGCCAGGTCCGTGGTAGTGGGCTTCTGTCCGCCGGGGCTGCCGGGGTTGTGGGCCCCGACGCCGCCGGTGGGGCCGCTGCTGGCTCTGGCAACGGCGCGCCGGACCGCAGGCGTGCTGAACTTCTCCGATGCCACGCTGGGGTCCATACTGGGGGCGGTGTCGATGACATAGTCCCCTGCTGTGTTGATAGAGGGCATGATGTGGGAGATGTTAGGGTCGTTGAAGTGCCACCACTCGCTGCTCAGAGGGATGAGGCCGGCGTCTGTGCAATACGTTTGCAGACGCTGGGCAGCTTCGGAAGATGCAAATGTGTCTGTCCAGTTTTCCAAGCTGCCAGGCATGGCTTGGGTACTGGCAGGACGTGTGAAACGAATGGATGCGGAGCTCAGCTCGTGGATGGGAGTGGGCATCTCATACTCGGTCCAGGTACCATACTTTTGGTAGGTCACACCGTCCAGAGCATAGGTGTCCAGCCGTCCGCCCTTGGCCAGGCTCACATCCACGGCCAGTCCGGCCTGGTGGTTGGAGGTGCCGTCGGAGATGGACCAGCCCTGGCCATATCCCATAGCCAGGGCCTCGTCCATATCCGCTTTGACAGCGCTGTCGCTGCTTTGCAGCTTACCGAAGGCATCACAGACAGCGGACTGCACAGAGGCGGGCCGGAAGGCTTCGTACAGGACCAGGGTCTCGCCGTTGGACATAGCGGCCCGCTGGACCTTAGCCAGCCGCGCCGCCAAGGTGTACATGCAGGGCACAACGTACTCGAAACGGGTCAGACGGGAGCTGAACTTCTTAGCACCCGTCTGGATGCCCGTCACACTGGGGATGTCCCTGCCGTCCACAGCCCGGAACTTCCCGCCGGAGAGGTCATAGGCGATGCTGGGCAGGACGTCCGGCAGGTTGATGAAGATATGCTCCTTCTCCACCCAGCCGACGGTGTTGCCGGTGTCCGATGCGAGGCCGATCTTCACTCTGTCGCCGCCGCTGTCTGCCAGGATGGTGAAGGGGACCGGCTCCGCGCCGTCCGAGGCGGGGATGGTCCCGGCCTGCTCATCACCGGTCGCGGTGCTGTAGAGGGGCAGAGGCTGCCGGGTACCGTTCCAGCCGGTGGCCCCGGCGATGGGCAGCTCGAAGTTTCCCGTGGGCTCGTAGTCCGGCTCTGCGGCCAAGGCCGCCGCCGGGAACAGCCCAAGGATAAGGACCAGGGCCAACAGGCCGGATAGGGCCCGTTGCCAACTGCTTCGGATGTGTTGAGAGATGTTTCGTGACATGATCTTCCTCCGTTCTCCGCAAAGAAGGGACCGCACATTTTTGTGCAGTCCCTTCTTGCTCGTATTTTGGTGTCGTTCACTTGGCGTTTCCTGTGCGCCAAGCGCCTGCGCTGTCCCCCGTGCAGGGAACATCTTCCGGGTAGCGGGTCCAGACCTCTAAGTGGAAGGCTGCTGTTTCGCCTTGATAGCAGTCCAAGTTGTCCCGGCCATAGGGGGACTGGGGGTCTGGCCAAGCGATGGTCTCGCCATGGTTGCCGTCTGTGATATGGAAGCGCCCTTCCTGATCTGGTGTTTCCAGCGCTATGACCACATGGGCGGTCTTCCCGGTATCATTGCTGATCCAGAACACGATGTCGCCCGGACGCATCTTTTGGAGGTCGTCCAGCCGGTGGGCGGCATTGGTGCTGTCCCCGAAGAGCAGGGAGCTGACCATGGCCGCGTAGCCGCTGCATCCGTAGACGCTGCTGACGCCGTACTGCCGCATGACCCGGTCCGCCTCCGTGCTGGGGACCTCGTTCTTATAGGTCCCAGGTGTGCTCCGGTCGCCCCAGACGGTGCCGGTGGGCCACTGCTCTTCGATGTCCCGGAGCAGCGCCAGCACGTTCTCCTCTGTGATGGCCTCCCCGTTCGCCAGCCGGCTCTCCTCCGTGGGGCGGCCCCCGATATACACACTGTCGGTGGCCGCGTCATACTCGACTTCAAACCCGGCTGCCTTGCCCACGTCCCGCAGCCTGACATAGTTGCTGCCGTTGATGTTGTACGCCTGGAGCTGGACCTGCTCCCCATTAGCGTAGAACTTCTGGCTGCTGGGACCGACCTGCAGGCCGGCGCGGACGGCAGGGCCGGAGATGGCCGTGCCCAGCAGGATGCCGGTCAGCAGCAGGGCCGCGCTCTTCCTCTTGCTCATATCTGTTCCTCCGTTTCCTGGTATTTTGTAAGCACTACGATACCAGAAAACGATGCGGAAGTCGAGAGCAGAAAGAGAGATATGGCGTAGAAGATAGGGCAGATCACACAAGCTCCGCCTGCACACACCAACGGTAAGCGCTCTGGTCCCGGACGCAGGTATAGAGGGTGAGCCGGTCCTCCGCCGAAGCAGCCAGGCCGCTCCGGTCTGTTTCATGGACCTTGGATACAGATGTCACGCTGTAGGTCCGCGTGCCCAGGCGGGTAGTCAGGACGATCTTGTCACCGGGCCGCAGGGTGTGGAGGTCCCCGAAGATGCCGTGGGGCCCTCGATCGTGCCCAGCGATAGCGATATTTCCGCACCAGATACTGGTCTCTTCAAAGTGGCCCGCGCCCTTGGCCAGGGGCGGCACTGTCCGCCCCCTGGTAGACCTTGACGTTTTTACAGGCAAATATATCATTACATAACACAAAAAAGCCGCCCTTTTCCAAAGAAAAGAACGGCTCTCATTATTTTAGGACAGTCCCGAGAAAAATTCATTGAAGTCTGTCTGGAATATCTTCTGTAGGGCCACCAGCTCGCTGACGCGAATGTTCATCCGATTTGTCTCCAGTTTAGCATAAGTGCTTTTTGAGATGTTCAGCCCCATCAGTTGGAGTTTTGCCACTACCTGTTCTTGCGTCAGTGCTACATTTTTACGCAGACGCTGGATATTGTGGCCTATATCCATATCAGGTCTCAATTTCTGCATCCGCCTCACCCAAACCTAGTATTCGCTATCACGAAATTATTATCTTGAGTTTATCTCCTTTTCCTGCTATAATGTTTCGCAATGAAGAAACTTTTTGCTTATAGAGAGAAAGGCGGAAAGATCATGTCATACCACATGGGACCGTTCCAGGAGATCGTTCTGCGCTATCACTTGCGAAAGATCTTGGGTTCCGAGGATGTGAAAAATTATTGCTTGCTCCGCTGGATCTCGCTTAAGGAGCGGATGCCGGAGGATGGTTCCTATGTCCTCATTAAATACCTGGATACAGATGGCAGGACCGTCTGCTCTGGTCCGGCCTGTTATGAGGGAAAGCAATTTCGCGATCTTTTTACGGACGATTTATCCCTTGTTATCAACCAAGCAATCACTCTAGGCTGGACTTACTATCCTTATGACGATCGCCTTCCGCTCATCATGCCGTAAAATATACCCAAGATGAAAGCGTCGTCGTTGTAGGACAGTAGGAACTTCCCCTGGATGGCCAGCAGGGCGTCCCGCAGGCGGAGATGGTCTGTTTCCGTGGACCCGTCCTCCCCGATGTTCTGGTAGTAGCCTTCCGTGTCATGGTAGGGCGGGTCGCAGTAAAAGAGGGCGGAGGGGCGGTCGTAGTGGGGGATGAGCAGGCCGAAGTCCTGGTCCTCTATGACGACATCCTTCAGCCGCCGGTGGGCCTGCTCGATGAGGGGGAAGTTGGCGCGGATGTCGTGGGGCTGGGCGGCGAAGCTCTTCAGGCCGGAGGCGTAGCTGTAGCGGATGAGCTGGTAGAATAAGGCCGCCCTCTGTATCTCGCTGGCCGGGCTATCCTGTGCCAGGGCAGTCTTGATGCGCCCGAAGTCCTCGCGGGAGTTGAGGGCGTACCGGAGGGCGTCCATAAGGGCCTCCGGCTGTTCTCGGACGCAGCGGTAGAGGCCGGCCAGGAGGCCGTTGCGGTCGTTGTAGACCTCGAAGTCCCGTCGGGGCGGCTTGTGGAACAGCACCCAGCCCCCGCCGCCGAACACCTCGATGTACCGGTCATAGCGGAGCGGGAACCGGCGGACCACCTCCTCCCGCAGCGCCTTCTTCCCGCCCACCCAGCTCAGAAAGCTGTTCACGGCTGCTGGTCCTCGCTGAAATGCTCCAAGGCCCCCTCCAGGCCCGCGATGGCCCGTTCCAGGCCCTCGGCCATCTGTCGTAATTGACGGATGGTGCTGTAGACTTCCCCGGCGGTGACGGCATAGAAATAGCCCCGCCGGTCGCTGGCGATGGGCACGCCCTGCTGCCGCAGACGGTTCACCAGCTTTCGCAGGTCCGTCCCGCTGACGCCCAGCACCGTCTCCAGTTCCGACCCGCTCGCCCGGTACCGCCGGCCAGGGCAGGCCCCCTTCAGATATGCTGATACCTGTTCTTCTCGCATATCCATCCCTTTCCGGGCCGTTCTCCCGAAAATGGGCGCAAAAAGAAGGGCCCGTTCGGGGGAACGGCCCTTTGTCTTTTGTTCGTTACTGCATGGTCAGCCCGCTCCGGGGGACCTCCATGGCCTGGACCGGCTGTCCATCCCTGCGCTCCAGCAGACCGTAGGATGTCAGCACACCGCCGTCCTTCTTCAGCAGAGCATCCCCATACTGATACAAATTCAGATAGGGCATAAGACGCTCCGCATCCCGCTCGGAGAGGATATAGGACAGGGTGTCCTTCGCCATCTCCACAGGGGAGCTGATATGCGGTGCGAAGAGGTAGCTATCCAGAGTGTCTGCTGTTGCTTTGCGCACAAGCTGCGAAAACCTTTCACACAATCTGCAAAAAAGAAAAAGCGTTTAAGCGGTCCTTTTAAGACCTCTTAAACGCCTTTTCTTTTGCCCAGATTAGCGTGGCTTTTTCTTGCGGTTTCCATGCTCCTCCAGGATTAGGTCTTTCCCTGTCCGTGGGCGCTGGTTTGGTATGTATTCCAGCAGTTCGTCCAGGGTGCAGCTTAAGGCTTCGCAAATCTTATCCAGATGGTCCAGGCTGACACGTTCAGCGACTTCGTTGTATAGTTCACTGATTGTAGTTGGCCTGATCCCTGTGAGCCTGGCAAGGTCCGCTTGCCTCATCCTGCGTTCTCCGAGGATGCGCGATAGATGGTTTTTAATCATCACAAATGCCCCTTTAGGGACATTCTACCAGCAAGGTGTATATCTGTGATTATTTTGTGAGAACGCAACGAAAACGGTTAGAAATTGCGGATGATAACCTCGGCAAAAAGCTGGTTATTGTCTCCGTTGCCTGCCAGCGTGGTTTTTCTGCTCACACCCTCAATGCGATACTCGGAATACAATTCCCGGATCATCGGGCAGTCGTTATAGGACAAAATGAAACGGCCCTTGATGCCCTCCAAAACGGCCTTTAAACGCTGGTGGTCATCCGTCTTAAATGGGCTGTCGTAATACCCCTCCGTGCCAACATAGGGCGGGTCAAGGTAGAACAGAGCGTTCTTGCGGTCATATACCCGGATCAGGTCAGCAAAGTCCTTATGCTCGATGTTGACTCCCCGCAGGCGCTCTTTAATCTTTTCCAGATACGCTGATGCGGTGTCAATCGTTTTTGAACTGGTGGCATAGGTGCGCTGGTCACAGCCGAAGCTGATTTTAACCGTATAGAAGAACCGAGCCGCCCGCTGAATGTCGGTCAGGCCGCGAGTGTCCAGCTGTGCCAGGCAGTCAAAGAACTGCTCCCTGGAGGTCAGCAGCCAGTCCAGTTCCTTCTGTACTTCGCCGCAGTGATATTTCACGCAGCGGAACAGATTCACCAGATCCCCGTTGATGTCATTATAAACTTCCAACTGACCGGATTTTTTCTCCTTGGCGAACAACACCCATCCGGCCCCGCCAAACACCTCGATATAGCGCCCCACTTCATCGGTGGGGAACCGCTCCAGGATGGCTTTCCGCAGCAGCCGTTTGCCGCCGATCCATCCAATACAGCTTTCCATGTGATCTACCCTTTCTGATAATGATTAAAGGGGCATTATCCTCGGATAAATCACAGGAGGGGTGCGGCCTACCCGCACCCCTATGTTGTTAAATTGGGGGGCTGTTTTCGCCCTCCTCGGCCACTTGGGAGAAGTCCTTGGCCTTCGCGCTCTCAAAGGTGATCCCGCCCCGCCTGTGGTCAGACTTGGCCATGCTGAGATAGTTAGAGCAGACCACACCGTGAGCGGTCCAGGGCAGCCCCACCATGGCACTCAACCAGGGCAGCGCCCCGGTGTAACCTGTGCGGATGCAGTAGGCGGCCAGCAGCAGCCCACCCACCGTCACCACCCAAAGCAGCGCCCGGATATCGGTGATCATCTGCTTGGAGTAGTCGGTCCGCTTGGTTTTCTTGCGGCTCCGGGACCTCTTACCGCCTACGGTGATGGTCATACCAGGTTGAACTTCTGAGCGAAGCGGTAAAGCACCTGGGCGCACTGCTCACGGGTCAGAAGGTCCTCCCACATCATGTTGGGCTGGCCATCCGAGGCCGTGGTGCCGCTCCCGGCGAAGATACCCTGATCCACTGCGAACTTCCGGGCCGCCCTGCTCCACTCGCCGCAGTCGTTATCCCGCAGGTTCTGGCGGTATTGCTGCATCGCCGTTTCAAACATCTTATTGAACTTTTCCTGGTCCATGTCATCATCCTCCTTGGGCTTTTCGGCCAGCTTCAGCACCTGGCCGGGATGGATGGTATAAGGGCTGCTGATGCCGTTCAGAGCGGCGATGGTTTTCCAGGCCACCCCCGTCTTAGCCCCGATGGCCGACAGGCTGTCACCGGCCTTTACGGTATAGGTGCTGTACTCCGGCACTTCCGGGGTGGCCCCGCCGCCGTTGTTGTAGGCCCTGGCATCGACCACCCAATAGTAGGCGGCCTCATTGCGGAAAGTTGCCGGGTCACCATTCAGCCGCTTGTCCCTGGTGCTGGCCGGGTCGTTGATCCTGATCTTGTTGTCGGCCCACCATACCACAATGAAATGGCCGCCGCCGGTCCATGTGCCTTTCTTCATCAGGGCGATCAGGTAGTAGCCCTGCTTCAGATACTCCAGGGCTTGGTCATGGACCTTGGCCTTGGGGTTGTGGTAGCCATTGGTCCAGGACAGCTGCCAGCACTTGATGCCGAACTCCGCGAACTGCGGGGCGAAGTAGGCGTAATAGGTCCCCGCTTTGAGGGCCTTATAGCCGTGGGCAACAGACCAGGCGCAGGCGTCCTCCGGGGTGTAGGTCTTGCCAGTCAGTGTCTCAATGAGCATGGCGGCGGCGGTGGGGCCACACCCGGAATCCCCGATGGTGGCGGTCTCCCCCGGCACCCGGTAGGGCTTTTTAGCCCACCGGGGGTCGGTCTGGAGGTAGGAAACTGGTCGCTTGTTCATTGCGTCTGCCCCGGCAGGCGGGCAAGCACCTCCCGTGTCACTGCCTCTCCCAGGCTGTCCACAAGCGAAGCAGTAATCTCTTTGGTCTGCACCTGGGCTTTCTTGTTTTCCGTGTTGATCTCCCACACCGCGCCCTCGATCATGTTGATGACGGCCTCAGTGATCTCGATACCCAAAGCGGACAGCTGCTCCCTGACAAATTGCTGGCGCTTGGCCCCGGAGGGGTCCGTGTCATGGAACAGCTGCTCCGCAGCCCTGGCGAAAGCTGTGACCAGCTGGTTGATCCGCTCCTGGGTGGTCTTGTCGGTGTTGGCCACGAACCAGGCCCTGGCCTTCGGCACCAGGTAGGCCACAAGGCCCACCACAAAGGCGGCCAGCAGTTTGCCGATGATCTCATAGATTTCCATGCTGTAACAAATCCTTTCTTTGTTTTCGGCGCTCCATAGGCCGTGCCGGAGCCGCGCCGCCCTCACTCCAGCACCCGCCTGCATCAATAGGACATAGGCCACCACCACCTTTCAAAGGGCTTTTAAAGGCAATATAAAAAGGCCGCTCCATGAGCAGCCTTTCTACCTGAATTTTTGCACCTGCGCCCCGATCAGCCGGGCGATATGGCGGAGGTCCGCCACCGGCGCGTTGAAAAAATCATAGTTCCAGAGCCAGAAATCCTCATGTTCCGGCCTCCTGTATTTCTGGCACAGGGGATCGTCCCACACCTTGTCCCAGCGGTCCTGGTGTCCATCCCCTTTTTTCTCCAGACGGGCGATAATCGCGGCCACCAGCGCCCCACGCTCCCGGCCACAACCATCATCATTTTGGCTAAAGTAGTCGTAAGCGTTCTGGCTGGTGACCGCGCACACGGGCCGCCCGTCAAAAAGGATGAAGTCCTCCTTGACCTCCAGCACCGTCCCATAGGGGATGTTTACCGGGATGCCGCCGATGCCGGAGAACCTGGCCCTTTTCCTGGCGATATAGCTGTTATGCTCCATCGGCAGGCTCCTCCACGGCCTCGGTCCAGCCGTAGACGCCCGGCTCCCACACGTTGCCATCCTGGTCGCTGATCCAGTGCTTCTCCCCGTGGCTCACCTTGGCCCCAGCGGAATAGGTGTCGTGCGCCCCCACAGGGGCGCTCCAGGCGGGCCATTCCTCGGCGGGGTCGGATGTACCGGCCCACAGGCTGGAGGCGTCTGTGGGCGTCCAGTCGGCCTGAGAGGTATGTTCCTTGACGCACTTGTAAAGCGCCCCGCCGTACCTGCGGATTTGCCCCTCCTTGTACTTGACAGGATAGGCCCATTCCGCAAACAGGTCGGCGTGTTCAGCCGCTGTGGCATCGTCAATGCTCCCGGACTCGGCCAGGGTCACAAATACGATGCCATTGGTCTCGTTGGCCCTGGTGATCTCGGTGCCAGCGTCAACCTCCTCCAGCATGACCGACTCGGCCCCCTCCAGCGGTTCCCGGCCCAGCAGATGGTAAACCGAACCGGCAAAGGCAATGCCCGAAGCCTCCGGCTCCGGGCAAAGGACAAAGCTGCCATTGTTGTGCTGTTTGATGTAGGTCGGGGCCTCGGTCATGCCGACGCTGGCCCCGTTTTTTGTGATCCTGAACATTGTCCACCTCCGAAAAAGATAGCATGATACAGCCGTTGCAGGCGCAGCAGCCTCCCATGGTCGTTGAAGTTCTTATAATACGCGCTCTGGCAGTTCATGTATTGCTCCACGTCCTTCAGGGGACGCTTGCCAGCCTTGAACTCCCGATAAAACAGCTTCAGCTTGCGCCGCGCCCGTTTGATCCCGTCCCGGCTTCCGTTAACCTTGATCTTCCCGGTTTCCGTCAAGGTGAACCGGGCCTTGCACCAGCGGAAGGGCTTTGTAAGAGGGATGATCTTGCACTTGCGCTTGTTCACCCGGATGCCCATGGCCTCGAACCGCCGCACCATCTCCCGGATCACCGCCTTCAGCTGCTCCACATCGGGCATGATGATGTAATAGTCATCCATGTAATGACCGGCGCAATGAATACCTTTCTGGCACTTCAGCCAGTTATCCACCGCACTGGGCAGGGCCACCATCTCCTGTTGGGACGGCTCCACCCCCAGGGGCATCCCACGCCCTGGCGCAGTGCTGGGAGCGTACTGAACCACCGTATCGGCCACCCAGCGCAGGTCTGGATTGGTGATCAGCAGCTGGTGCCGTTGGAAAATCGCCCGGCGCGGGGCGTTTGGGAAAAAGCCCTTCAGGTCTACCAGCCCAACCGCGCCCGCCCGGCCATACCGGCGAAAGTGCCAGTGCAGTTGGTCCTTGATGCGCCGGAAGTGCCAATGCAGGCCCTTGTCCCGCTGGCTGGCTCCGTTGTCATAGATCATGCTGGGATTATAGAGAGGCACCAAGACCTCGTTGCAGAGCGTCTTATGTACCTGCCGGTCCGTGATGTGGGGCGCGTCGATGGGCCGCACCTTGCCCCGCTCACACAGGGTAAAATGGGTGCATTTCCTGGGCTTCCACCTGCCCTCCAGTATCTCCCTCCGGCGTCTGGCGGTGCCGGAGAACAGGTGCAATTCAAAGTTCTGCGTTGACTGCTTCCAACGGACTCCGTTGCAGCAGCGCCGTCCATGAAAGAACATTTTCCGATAGGAAAACACTTTGTCGATGGGGCCGAGGGCCGCGCACCTGGCTTCCCTTCTGGCCTGCCGCTTTGCTTTGCGGCGTTGGTATCGCGCCTCCCGGCGCTCCTGGCTGGTCATAATAAAGTATTCGCCCTCCGTACAGTTGTCTTGTAGGGTGCCGTCTAAATCTGCGTTGCCCCGGCACATGAAACGTGGTCAGGCACATCCCACGCCATGCAAGAAGCGTTCGTGCAAAGGCATCAAAGGGCAGTTTTAGGGATTGAAACCCAGGGAAGTACTTCTCCTTTTACGAAGGTCGTCTTTCACTCTCGTTACTCCATTTGACCTCGTATTTTCGTAAAATCCGGGCAGCAGCCCAGCCGAGTAGTAAGCGTTGTTATTGTTGTAGTTGCCGTCCGTGTTGACATTGCAGAAATTATTGTTGTTGTTGTAATAGGGGGACCGCAGCCACCACCACACGGCTCGCAGTAAATTATCAGAAGTACACCCAAGCGATCTCTATTTCTTCCGGCGCTTACTTGTTGACTCGATCTGGCCCTTCAGCAGGTCGTTCTCACGGTCAATCTTGGCCCCAAGATTATCTGCCATCGCCTCCAGCTTCTCTGCCGCCTCCCTGGCGTCCACCGTTCTGCCTGTGGAGGTGGTAAAGCACCCCTCCGGGTTTTTGCTCATGATGCGATAGCACTTATTGAGCCGCACATCCAGTGCCATCAGGGAGGCCCTGGCCTCCAAAAGGTGCCTGATGCGCAGGTCGATCCGCTGTGGGTCTGAGGGAAAGATGCTGTTTGCCTTTTCCGCAAAGTCCTCCACCTCCCCGGCCAGCTTCGCAACCGGCTCCGCCATCAGCCGGGAGTACCGGGCCGACAGTCTCGTTAGAAAAGCGATGGTGTCATCATAAATCTCGCTGGCTACATTCACGAAGTCGGCCTTGCTGGTGACGCGCCGATTCTTCAGCACCGACATTTTTTCACCCCTTTCGTCATAATCTCTCGCCTGAGTATACCACAAACGGGGCGCAATACAAAGGGTCAATTTTCAAAAATCGCGTCGGGCGCTTACGCGCCCGACCTGTTCCGGCCCTGTCGGGCCGGGGGACGTGGCCCCGGTGGGCCACCCGCTTGCGCGGGTGGGATGGGGGCTGGATACTCTGCGGAGGATTAGACAGCAAAGCCGGGCAGCAGCCCAGCCGAGTAGTAAGCGGTGCTAATGGAGTAGGCGCCGTCCGTGTAGACATTGCAGAAACGAGTGTTGGAGTTGTAATAGGGGGACCGCAGCCACCACCACACGGCTGTTCCTGTGGCGCTGTGCCTATACGCCACCTTGCTGTTACCTGCTTTAAAATAGTCGTACTGAGCCTGGGAGTTTTTTTCATAGCTATTTGCATAGCCATCGTTACCTTGTACTTCATAGTTCGACAAAAGGAACAGGTAATCGCTGGTGCTGGTAACATTCCCAGCCGTGTGGCCGGTATTATTGCCCACATTGTCCGTGTACTTGGTCACCGCCTTCATGACGGCCCGCAGGTCGGAGGGCAGCGCCGCCATCAGGCTGTTTGCCAGAGGGCTGGTGGGCGTGTTGCTGTTACCCAGCAGCGTCTTACGCATATAGCTGTCCTTCCAGCCGCCCACGTTGGTATTGCTGGTGTTCATGTGGAAATAACCCTCGCCAGAAACATTGGAGCCATACTTATCATCGCACAAGCCCACCATCTTCCCGCTGATCTTCCCGATCAGCCAGTGAATGCGCTTCGTCCCCTCCTTGGCGCTGTTGTGGTTGAAGCCCAGGATAAAGGGGTTAATGGTCAGGTTGGAGAAGGTGAAGTTGCCCACCTTCCCGTTGATGACAATGGGCTTGGTATCGCCCACACTCCAGAAGTTGGCCCCCTCCCCGGCATCGCTGGCGGCCTTAATCGCGGCCCAGCTGTTGCTGGAGATTGTGGTATTAAACACGTTCACCGTTACGCTGCAGGTCTTATCAGCCGGGGCCGTGTGATTGGTCCCCGCCGCCACCTTAACCGTAATGGTCACCGTGCCGTAGGCTTTTCCAGTAACGGTAACGGTGGTGCCGGATACGCTGACGGTGGCCACGCTGGTATTGCTGGAGGTGGCGCTCACCGCACCGTCCCCAGCCCGTGTCACCGCGATGGTGCTGGATTTGGTGGTGCCATTCAGCGTCATGCTGGTCTTGTTCAGGGACAAGCTGCCAGCCGCCTTGGCGATGGTCCAGTTTACCGACTTCGCGGCGGTTTTTCCATCGGACCATTGATAATTGGCGGTAGGAGTAAAGGAAGCCGAGTAGGTCCCGGCGTTGGTGGCGCTGGCTGTGCCGCCGATAGTCAGCTGGGCGCTGTTGTAGTTGCTCCAGCTGGGGGTCTGCGTGCTGCCCGTATAGGTCAGGCTCCCGCTCTGCGCAGGGGTGGCGGAGATAACGGCCCGCCCGATGGTCCAGGAAATGGACCGCGCCGCCGTGCTGCCATCGCTCCACTGATAGTTTGCCGTGGGGGTGAACATGGCGCTGTGGTCCCCGGCCTCGGTGGCGCTGGTAGTGCCGCCGATGGTCAGCTGGGCCGTGCTGTAGTTGCTCCAGCTGGGGGCCTGGGCCTGGCCGGTATAGGTCAGGCTCCCGCTCTGGACCGGGGCGGCGGGGATGGATGCCCGCCCGATAGTCCAGGTCACAGACCTGGCGTCATTAGTGCCGTCCCCCCAGGTGTAGTTCTCCTTGGGGGTAAAGGTGGCGGTGTAGGTCCCGGCGTTGATGCCGGAGGTGTCCCCGCCGATCTCCAGGGCGTCCGGGTTGAAGCTGTTCCAGGAAGGGGTCTGTGCGCTGCCTGTGTAGGTCAGGCTCCCGTTTTGCGAGGGGATGGCGTCGATGGTATTGGCCAGCTTTGTAATGGCCTCCAGGGCGGCGTCAGCGGCCACCATGGCCTGGTCCGCGGACACCCTGGCACCGGCAGCGTCCAGGGCAGCCTGCTGGGCGGCCCGGAGGGCGCGCTCGGCTTTGTCATCGGCGTCCTCGGCCACTCCCAGCACTCTGGCGATGGCCGCCGTGTTGTTATCGGCCTGCAGCTTGACGGCGTGGGTGTTTTCAATCAACCGTTCCACCACGGGGTTGACGATGGTGCTGGCCCGCACCGGGTCGCTGTCCTGGATTTTCCTGATCTCCTCTGCGTTATATACCGGGGCTTCCGGGAGGCTGTAATATTCTTCTGCCATAGTCCATTCCCTCCTGGTTAAAATTCATCATCGAACTCGAAGGTGAAGATGACGCCTTCATCCTTCTGCTTGGAATACATGGTCTTGATGGCGGCCACGTCGCCATCGCTGTCCACCAGGGCGGCCTCATTGATAATCTCGCCCGCCAGGTCATCCTTGGGGATGGTCACCGCATAGCGGGCGGTGGTTTCCTCCGGGTAGGTTACGCTGTCCACAGGGTATCGGGCGATCTCCGTGTTCAGGGCCGTCTGCGTCTCCGATGGCGCGATAGGCTCCCCGCTGATGTTCACGCCGCCGCTGCCGAAAGCGATGTGGGTAATCACGGGCAGCGGTTTTGTGGCATCACTGGACGCCAGGCAGAACTTGATGCGCCGGGTCCTGGTGATTACGCTGTTATCGTTCATCTACAATTCCTCCTGCGTATGCTGCGCATTGAATTTCCGGGTGCCGCTGAAGGTGATCGCACCGTCAAAGGCGCACCAGTCATCTATGGTCACCATGCCGGTGACGGCCTCCCGGTTGGAAAATGATGTTCTGAAGGCGGCCCGCCAGAAGCTGATCCCATCGGGGGCCTGGTTGAACTGGCTGGAGCCGTCAAAATGGGCGCTGCCATCAAAGCGGATGAACGGCGTCCCTCTGGAATTGGAAGCGGAGAACCGCATGGCCAGCCGGTGAAAGACCAGGCAGTTTTCATGTACCAGCGGGGTGGGCCGGAAGGCCGCGATGATGTCAAAAAGCAGGTGGGCGGGTTTGATTTCCTCGATTTGCCGGATCAGCTCCTGCACATCGGCGGTGGCGTCGGCGGGCAGCAGCTTAATCAGCACAGAAAAGGCGTAGTCCTCAAAATGCTCTATCACATCACCCTCCCGCCCGGTGATGATCTCCACCATATCACGGATGGCCCGCACGGTGGTGGTTCCCCGTGTGTTCAGCTTGGCCAGCACCCTGGCCCGGCGCACCTCCAGACTTTCCGTGGTGTTCACCGGCAGGGCGAACAGCCGCTCATGGCGGGGGAGCAGGTGGGTGCTGGTGCTGATGGTCAGTTGGTTCTCCAGCGCCACGATGGTGCGCTGGGTTTGGTCCAGTTCGGCCTGCTCCGCAGCCAGCAGATCGGCCATCTGCTCCATGGTCCGCACCCGCTTGGGGAGCATAAACCTGTCATTGATCGCCACTGACGGCCACCTCCCCCAGGGAGAAATATTCCTCATAATCGGAGGCCAGCGAAGTCAGGCCGCCGTTCAGCGTGTAGCTGATAATATCGGCCACCCCCTCCACACCGAAGATCAGGTCACCGATGCGGTAATAGCTGATGCTGCTTTGCCGCCCCTCATCCTTCAGGGCGGGCGGGGTGCTGAAGTCCTCCCGGTTTACGCTGTCCACATACCGCTGAAGCACCGCCTGGATGTTCTGCCGGATGTCGGCCAGGCTGTAACCGCTGGCCACCATCACGGCCACCTCTACGGCGACGGCCTTGGGGGTGGCTGCCGCCACGGTCACGTCGGCCCCGATTTGGCGCTCTTCCTCAATGTGGGATTTCACGTTGCCCAGGATCACATCGTCCGGGGCGGCGTATTGGTCGGAGAGAATAATCACCCGCACCTTGCCGGGGCCGCAGACCTCCGCGCCCAGGCACTTGGCCCCGCCCACGCCTGACACCTGCTTG
>CAMWFH010000025.1 GCA_947173485.1 uncultured Clostridia bacterium
TTTATCATACTTTCGTGAAAAAGTCTGCCCTAAGGCAGACTTTTTCGATAGGCTGAAGGGCCGCCCTATTAGAGGCGGCCCTTGCTGCGTATTTATTATATTTAGAGAGAAATATTCCTATATAGAGCACTTAGGAGAGCAGGTCCGCCGCCCCCGTTTAGCGGCGCTGGGGATACCCAGCTGCTCCCGGTATTTGGCCACGGTGCGGCGGGAGATGGGATATCCGGCCTGGGCCAGGTGCTCGCACAGCGCCTGGTCCGAGAGGGGCGATGTCTCCTTCTGGACGATCTGCCGCAGCAGCGCCTGCACGGCGGCGGCGCTGGTGCCCTCCCTGGCGGCGTGGGAGAAGAAAAAGCTCATGGGGAACACGCCGTGGGCGCACTGGAGGTACTTCTCCCGAAGGGCCCGGCTGACAGTGGAGGGATGGAGCTCCAGCATCTCCGCCACATCGGCCAGGCGCAGCGGCGCCAGCGCCGCCGGGCCCCGGCGAAAGAATCCATCCTGCCGGTCCAGGATGGCCTGGGCACAACGGACCAGGGTGGTCTCCCGGTCACCCACGGCCCGCAGCACCTCCTCCGCCTGCCGGAGCTTCTGGGACAGATAGGTCCGCACCTCCTGGTCCTCCGACTGCTCCAGCAGGTGTACATAATAGCTGTTCATATGAAAGGGCGGCCGTCCCTCCCGCCGGGAGCGGACCTGAAGGACGCCGCCCTCCTCCAGGATGAAGATATCCGGCACGATATAGGGCACCTGCTCCGACCGCTGGAAGATGGCCCCCGGCCGGGGCTCCAGCTGGCGGACGATCCTCTCCGCCGCCCGGACCTCCTCCAAGGAGATGCCCAGCGTTCCGGCGATGGCCCGGTCGTTCCCCTTGGCCATAGCCTCCAAACAGGTCTGGACGATGGCCAGCGCCGGTCCCCGCTCCCCGATCCGCAGGAGCTGGAGGGCCAGGCAGTCGGACAGATCCCGGGCTCCCACCCCCGCCGGTTCCAGGGAACGAAGGAGCGCCAGTCCCTCCTCCAGCAGGGGAAGGGGGATGCCGCAATCGGCGTGCAGCTCCTCCAGTGAGCAGCGGAGATAGCCATCGGCGTCCAGGCAGGCCGCCAGATACCGCACCATCTGGGCCTTATCCTCCTGGACACCGGTGAGCTGCCGGGAGAGGAAGCGGACCAGGGTCTCCTCCAGGCCGCCGCCGGTGCCCACATTGGCCAGGGGGTCCAGCTCCTCCGGGGCGATATGCTGGTAGTAGAGGTTCTGCCGGTCGTTCTCCTCCAGCCACTGGAGGCGGCTCAGCGCGCCGCTGCCGGTCCCCTCCGCCGGCAGGGCCTGGTCCTCCGCCGGCTCCACCAGGGGATTGGTCATCGCCAGCTCCTGGATATAGCTCTCCAGCTCCAGCGCCCCCATCTGCAAAAGCTCCAGCCGCTGGAGCTGCTGCTGATGGAGGGCCTGCTTTTGGGTCTGCCGCTGATGGAGGGCCTGTTCCGCTCGCATCTATATCACGTCCCTTCGTCCGCTGCTTTGTACGATCTGACCAGTTTCATCATAGGCGAAGCGGGGGCTTTTGTCAATAGAGAGCGAAATATGTCTATAAATTTTCCCCTTGACACCTGCCAGTCCGTTCTTTATGATGACAGTACACGCTATCCACACTGTGGGCTAAGTCTACGACAGGAGGCAGGTATGGGGAAGACATCGATCAAGGAACGGCTGACAGAGCTGCTGGCGGAGCGGACCGCCGCCTTCGACGGGACGGACAGCGCTCCCCTCTGCGCCGCCGCTCTGGCCCAGGCGCTGGGGGGCAGCCGGACGGTGGTCAGCCAGTATCTGAACGAGCTGTGGCTGGAGGGGCGGACGGTCAAGGTCTTAGACCGCCCTGTGCTCTACCTCTGGGCCGATGCCCTGCGGGAAAAGGGCGCTCTGCCGGAGGAGAACAGCTTCGACAGCCTGGAGAGCTTCCGGCAGGCCATGGCGGAGGGCCATCGGAGCGTCTTTGACCGGCTGGTGGGCAGCCGGGGCAGCCTGGCCGGCTGCATCGAGCAGTGCCGCGCCGCCATCTCCTACCCTGGGGCCGGCCTGCCGGTCCTGCTCTACGGCCCTACCGGCACGGGCAAGACCAGCATCGCCACCCTGCTCTATGAATACGCCCAGGAGAACGGCATCCTCTCCCCGGACGCCCGATTCGTCCATGTCAACTGCTCGGAGTACGCCAATAACCTGGAGCTGTTCCTGGCCAACCTCTTGGGCCATACCAAGGGCGCCTACACCGGGGCCGACCGGAGCCGGGAGGGCCTGCTGGCCCTGGCCGACGGGGGCCTGCTCTTCCTGGATGAGATCCACTGCCTCACCTCCGAATGTCAGGAGAAGCTGTTCCAGTTCATGGACAAGGGGACCTACCACCGGCTGGGGGACAATGACAAGTGGTACCACTCCTCCGTCCGCCTGGTGTTCGCCACCACGGAGGACCCCAAGACCGCCCTGCTGCGGACCCTCCTCCGGCGGATCCCCATCATCGCCTGCGTCCCCTCCCTGGCGGAGCGGCCCCTCTCGGAGCGGCGGGAGATGATCTTCCGGTTCCTCTCCGGGGAGCAGGACCGGATCGGCCGGTCCATCCGCATCAGCAGCGGCGCGTTCCAGCTGCTGATGCGCCACCGGTTCCCCGGCGCGGCGGGGGACCTGTTCAACTGCGTCCGGGCCTGCCTGGCCAGGGCCATCCTCTACGCCCGGGGGGACACAGTGGACATCGTCCTCAGCTGCCTGCCCCAGGAGATCATCTCCGCCGCCCCGGACTTCCTCCCCAAGCAGGGCACCCAGAAGCTGCTGACCCTGGAGGAGCTGGCCCAGAGCCAGAAGCCGGACAGCTTCCTCCAGCGCATCCACCGGGATCTGCTGGCCCTGGCCAGTCAGTTCTCCCTTCCCCAGGAGACGGAGCTGCTGCTGCGGGAGAGCCAGGGGGCGGTGAACAAGATCTTGGACTACCTCTACTTCCAGAACCAGTCCCGGGAGGAGGAGACCTCCCCCATCTCCCCTCAGCTGCTGGAGAACTACTTCACCCGGGCCAGCCGGAGCGCCGGCGTGGAGATGCCCTCGGGCCAGGAGATCGACGCCGCCGCCCGGCTCATCGGGGAGTGGGCGGACCTGCGGCTGGGGACGGAGGAGCGGCGGGCGCTGACCCGGCTGTGCGCCTGCCTGCGGATGACGGACCTGCCCTGCTGGACCATGCTGGAGGAGGTGGTGGCCCTGCTCTCCGGGGCGCTGTCCTCCCAGGCCCCCACCAGCATCCTGGTGATGGACCTGTTCCTGATGTACCACTGCTTCCACGACATGGGCCAGGACCGGGCCCGGCCCTGCATCATCGCCGCCCACGGCCGGGCCACCGCCAGCAGCATGGCCCAGGCGGTGAACGCCCTGCTGGACGCCCACATCTTCGAGGCCATCGATATGCCGGTGGACACCAACGCCCTCCAGGTGGTCAGCAAGATCAACGCCCGCCTCCGGCGCTACGCCGGACTGAGCGAGGCTCTGGTGCTGGTGGATATGGGGTCCCTGGAGACCATGGAGGCGAATCTGGAGCCCTGCGAGGGGATGAGCATCGGCTTCGCCAACAACGTGACCACCAAGCTGGCACTGGATATCGGCACCGCCATCCTGGCCGGCGACCAGCTGAAGGACGCCCTGGAGACCGCCTGCACCCGCTCCAGCTTCTCCTTCTCCTACCGGGTCAACCGGCGGCGGCGGAACGTGATCCTCACCGTCTGCTCCACCGGCACCTTCACCGCGGAGAAGATCGCCTCCCTCCTGCGCAGCAGCCTGCCGCCGGAGCGGGAGCTGACCATCCTGCCCTATGACTTCCAGTCCCTGCGGACCCTGGGGCTGGACAGCCCGGTCTTTGCCAGCGACCAGGTCCTGCTGATCGTGGGGACCATGGACCCCGGCGTGCCGGACGTGCCCTTCGTTCCCCTCCAGAGCCTGATCGCCGGAGAGGGGGAGACGGACCTGTCCGCCCTGCTCCAGGGCCATCTGAATGGCCGGGAGGCGGAGGTCTTCGAGCGGCAGCTGGTGAAGAACTTCTCCCTGATGAACCTGCTGGACCACCTGACCATCCTGAACCCGGAGAAGATCATCACCCAGGTGGAGCAGATCGTGGACCAGATCCAGGAGGTGCTGGGGATGCGCTTCCGCCAGGGGACGGTGTTCGGCCTCTATGTCCACATCAGCTGCCTGATCGAGCGGCTGATCACCGGGCAGTACATCTCCGACTACCCCAACGAGGACGCCTTCGCCGCCGCCCGCCCGGACTTCATCGCCCTGGCCCGCCAGTGCTTCCGCCAGGTGGAGATGGGCTACCGGGTGGAGATCCCCGTCAGCGAGATCGGCTACCTCTACGAGTATATCCACTACGCCGTGGAGGAGGCCGGCGGGGAGGAAGTGTCGAAAAACGAATGAGAAGTGACGAGATCGTCCCTGGGCCCAGGGACCGCGCCGCAGTAGCGGCGCGGCCGGCACTGTGATATCCATCAAAAATCACCAGAAAAATTGTATAGATACAACAAAAAAGCGTGTCAACAGTCGGGTTGGCACGCTTTTTGCTATGTATATAGGCAGCGAAGAAAAAAGAACGGCAAAGAAAGGTGGTGAGAAGTGTGGAACAGATCTTTTTCGCATCCCACGGGTCCCTGGCCCAGGCCATGATGGAGACAGCCATGCTGATCGTGGGGGAGGACCCCCGGGTCCGGGCTTTCACCCTGGACCAGTACGAGACCCCCTTCCGTCTGGCTGACGCGGTGCGGGCGGCCATGACGGAGGGCCCCTGCGTCATCCTGTGCGACATCAAGGGCGGCAGCGTACACAACCAGCTGATGGAGCTGAGCGCCCGGCCCAACGTCCGCATCCTGACCGGGATGAACCTGGCCCTGGCGGCATCGCTGCTGTCCGGCGACGAGGACGAGGACCTGGGCGGACGGTGCCAGGAGGCCATGGGACTGGGACAGGAGGACATCTGCCTGTTCGATGCCCTGTTCGTCTCCCACGCCCTGGCCCAGCAGGCGGCGGAGGAAGAGACCCTGTAAGTAACGTTTGGTGTAGGAAAAAGGAGGAGAAAGCGACTATGGTCAAAATGATACGGATCGACGACCGCCTGCTCCACGGGCAGGTGATGGTGAGCTGGATCAAGTATCTGCGCATCCAGGGCATCCTGATCGTCAGCGACAGCGTTGCCAGCGATGAGATGAAGAAGATGGCGGTGACGGTGGCCAAGCCGGCGGACATCCGGCTGTTCATCAAGAACGTGGAGGAGGGCATCGCCGCCATGGAGAAGCTCAATGGCTTCAGCTACGACTCCCTGGTCATCGTGGAGAACGTGGCCGACGCCCGGCGGCTGGTGGAGAACTGCCCCTGCCTGAAGGGCATCACCGTGAACATGGGGGGACAGAAGATGGCGGAAGGCCGCCGCCGCTTGGCGGACCTGGTGTGCCTCAGCGAGCAGGACATCGAGGACCTGCGGCAGATCGAGGCCGCGGGGGCCAAGGTGGAGGTCCGCAAGCTGTCCTCGGAGACCCCCAAGAAGCTCTCGGACATCGTGTAAAAAAGAGGAGGAGAAATTACTATGGGACTGTTTATGCAGGCCGTGCTGGTGGGCATCGTTGGGTTCATCAGCCAGGCGGATTCCAAGCTCCTGGGCGAGTGGCGTTTGAGCCAGCCCATCGTCATGGGGGCCCTGGTGGGACTGCTGCTGGGGGACCTAAAGACCGGCGTGATCCTGGGCGCTGAGTTCCAGCTGGTCTGGATGGGCATCATGGGCATCGGCGCCACGCCCTCTATGGACGTGGGCATCGGTTCCACCATCGGCACCGCCTTCGCCATCACCAGCGGCGCGAGCCTGGAGGTCGCCCTGACCCTGGCCCTGCCGGTGGCGCTGCTGATGCAGTATGCCAACGTGCTGGTCCGGGCCACCATCACCCCCGCCCTGATGCATGTGGGCGACGCCTGCATCGAGAAGGGCAACGACAAGGCCATCCTGACCCTGCAAATGGTAGGTATGCTGGTGTTCAGCATCCTGCTGGGCTTCATCCCCTGCTTCCTGGCGGTCTACTTCGGCTCCGCCGCCGTGGAGAGCATGGTCAACGCCATCCCCGCCGTGGTGATGAACGGCCTGACCGGTATCTCCAAGCTGTTCCCCGCCTACGGCTTCGCCCTGCTGCTCCATGTGACCCTGGATGCCTCCTTGGTCCCCTACCTGATCCTGGGCTTCGTGCTGGCAGCCTATTTGAACCTGAACGCCCTGGCGGTGTCCCTGATCGCCACCGCCGTTGCCCTGGTCATCTACCAGATCAAGCGCAGTCAGTCCGCGGCCCAGAGCGCCATGAGTGAGGAGGAGACATTATGAGCAAGTTCACCGAGTCCTGCGTTGACCCGAAGTCCAATGTGACCAGCAAGGACCTGATGAAGGTCTTTTGGCGGCAGTTCCCCATCCACGCTACCATGAACTATGAGCGTATGCAGGGCATGGGCTTCTGCAACGCGGTGATCCCCGCCCTGCGGAAGATCTACAAGGACAGGACCGAGGACTTCAAGGCGGCCCTGGCCCGGCATATGAACGCCTTCAACTGCACCCTGGCCATGGCCCCCTTCATCATGGGCATCTCCATCGCCATGGAGGAGCAGTACGCCAAGTCCGACGGGGAGATCGACCCCGCCGCCATCAACCAGGTCAAATCCGCCCTGATGGGCCCCCTCTCCGGCATCGGCGACACCTTCTTCTGGGGCGTGTTCCGGGTGGTGGCCGCCGGTATCGGCGTCACCTTCGCCCTCCAGGGCAGCATCCTGGGCGCCATCGTGTTCCTGCTGCTGTTCAACCTGCCCAACCTGCTGGTCCGCTACTACGGCCTCTTCATCGGCTATAAGCAGGGCAGCAGCTTTATGGAGAAGATGAGCAAGACCGGCCAGCTCAGCCTTATCACCCACTGCGCCGGTATCGTGGGCGTCTGCGTCATAGGGGCCATGATCGCCCTGAACGTGGGCATCACCACCCCCTTCATCGCCCATATCGGCGAGACGGAGATCATCTTCCAGGATATCTTCGACCAGCTGCTGCCCAAGTTCCTGCCGCTGGTCTGCACCCTGGGCATCTACGGTGTCCTGCGCAAGAACGTGAAGTCCACTACCCTGCTGGTGGCCATCGCCCTCATCGGCTTCGCCCTGGGCGCGATCGGCCTGCTGTAAAAGAAGGAGGAACGACAGATGGATCGTACAGGATATCTCGCCGCCGGCCAGGCCAACTACGCCCTGCGGGCCCAGGCCGAGGGGATGGCGGACGCAGTCTGTGAGAAGGGCTTCCAGAACATTTTCTTCGTCGGCTCCGGCGGCTCGCTGATGATGCTGGACTCCTTCCGCTACCTCTTCTTCCAAAAGAGCGACATCCCCGCCTACGCTATGTCCGCCGCCGAGGTGGTCACCTGCGGCTCCAAGCAGATCAACGAGCGCTCCCTGGCGGTGCTGCTGACCCTCAACGGCACCTCCGACATCGCCCAGGCCGCCCAGGCGCTGAAGGCCCGGGGCGCCACCATCGTGGCCTTCGTGGGCGTGGAGGGCTGTCCGGTGGAGCAGCAGGCGGACTATGTGCTGTGCAACAAGGAGCGGGACACGCCCCTGCGGTATCTGATGCTCCAGTTCTTCTGCTACAAGGTCCTCCACAACGTGGGCGGCTTCCTGGAGTACCCCCAGTTCGCCCAGCAGATCCAGGCCCTGCCGGAGGTGTTCCTCTCGGTGCGGGAGCAGTTCGCCGAGTGGGGCCGGAGCTTCGGCCAGACCGCCGCCCGCCAGGGCTTCATCCTGTGGCTCAGCAGCGGCGCGGCCTACTCGGAGTGCGCCCGCTACGCCGGCTGCACCGTGGAGGAGATGGTGCGCATCAAGACCCAGACCGTGAACTCCGCCGAGTTCTTCCACGGCCCCTTCGAGCTGGTGGACCGGGACCTGTGCGTGGTGCTGGTGAAGAACGTGGACGGCAACCGGGCCCTGGAGGAGCGGGTGGAGCGGTTCCTGGAGCGCTTCTCCCACAACTACTATGTGCTGGACTTTGATAAAGTGGATCTGAAGGGCATCGACCGGGCCTTCCTGCCCTACATCATCGCCCCGCTGACCACCCTGGTGCTGAAGGCGGAGGTCCAGCCCCATCTGGAGGCGGTCACCGGACTGAGCGCCGCCACCAGGAAGTACTATGGGGTCGAGCAGTATTGACCTGATCACGCCGGAAGGGCGGCCGGTCCGGGCCCTGGTCTTTGACATGGACGGCACCCTCTTCGACAGCGAGCGGCTGTATCTCCACACCTGGAAGCTGGCGGAGGCCCAGTTCGGCTTCACCGGCGGCGAGGAGATCTTTGCCCGGCTGGCGGGCACCAGCCGCATCGGCGATCCGGTGGCGGTCTATACGGAGCTGCTGGGGGACCGGGCGCTGGCGGAGCGGGTGTACCGGTTTCGGATGGAGATGAATCAGAAGCTCTGGGACCCGGCCGGCGCGCCCTTGAAAACAGGGGCCAGGGAGGTCCTCACCGCCCTCTGGGACGCCGGGGTCCCTACGGCCTTGGCTACCTCCAGCCGTCTCAGCCGGATGGAGGAGCTGTTCCAGACCGCCGGCCTGACGCCCCGGTTCCAGGCGGTGCTGACCGCGGACCAGCACTACGTCCCCAAGCCGGACCCGGATATCTTCCTCTCCGCGGCCAGGCAGCTGGGACAGCCCATCGATGCCTGCGCCGTGGTGGAGGACTCCCGGAACGGCGTGCTGGCGGGGGCGGCTTCGGGGGCCTACACGGTGCTGATCCCCGATCTGGTCCCGCCGGATGAGACGGCCCGATCCGCCGCCAGCGCTGTGCTGGAGAGCCTCTGGGACCTGCCAGGCCACCTGGGCGCACAGCTCCTATGACAGCTCACGATGCCCTATGACACGCTTGTGACACTCTACCGCGCCCCATAAACAAAAGGAGGGCTCCTATGGAACGATTTACCTTTGTGATCCAGGACGCGCTGGGCATCCACGCCCGGCCTGCCGGGGCCTTGGCAAAGGCGCTGCGGCCCTTCTCCTGCCGGGCGTCCATGGCCGCCAACGGACGGACCGCCGACGCCCGCCGGGTGTTCGATGTCATGGAGCTGGGCGTCAAGGGAGGCGAGCCGGTGACCTTCACCCTGGAGGGGACCGATGAGGCGGTTGCCGCCGCCGCGCTGAAGCGCTTCTGCGAGGAGACGCTGTAGCGGTCCGCTATCCGCGCAAAACGTCCGCCGGGATCCAACGATCTTGGCGGACGTTTTCTGTTTGCTTGAAAGCTTTTCCCTTCTTAACTTTTGGTATCGCGGCATTGGACGGCGCCCGCGTCCCGCGCTTTGACGGGGAGCAGCTGCATCAGCGCCTCTATCGCCTGATGTGCCAGTTGGGCCAGGACGCCAGAGAACAGCACGTTCACCGTCACGATCGCCGGCAGCCACAGCAGCCGTCTGCCGGGGGCCAGACCGGCGCTGGTCAGATACGGATAGAGGATGCTGTCTCCAATGTAGGACAGCAGATACAGCTCCAGCGATACCCGGGCCAGCCAGGACACGGACCGCCGGACCCAGACAGGCCATCCCTTTCCGTCACACCGGATGAAGATGGAAAAAGCGCATATGCTCTCCCCCACCACGAAAAGACTGGGCCAATCGTTGAGCCCGCTCCAGGAAAAAACGCCTCCGCCGGCCATGCTGCACACGATCGCCGCCGCTGTAGCCGCCAAGCCCAGCCAGCCCAGCAGCAGCCAGCGGCTCCTGCACTTGACCGGCCTCTCCCGCAGCCATGCCCCCAGGAAATAGTAGGTCAGGGGATAGATATCGCCCCACCAGGACGGGAGCAGTTTTCCAAAGGAGTTGACGGTGGATGGGAGCGATGTCAACGCCAGCATGGTCAATAGCAGAGCGGTCCGTCCCGGTCCGCCCGACCCGTGCCACATCGCGTTCAGGAAGGGGATGAGCAGGAACAGCCCGATATACATCTCGATATACCAGCCGTAGGGCGGGAGGATGGACTTCCAGGAGACGAAGGTGTCCCCCAGCCAAAGGATCCGAAACGCTGCACAGCACACGCCGGCGAAAAAGTAGCAGAGCAATACACGGAGGAGCTTCCTGTAATAGCCTTTGCTCCAAGGGCGGTCGATGCACAGATAGCCGGTCAGCATGAGGAACAGGGGCACACAGGTCATAAAGGCCATGCGGATCATACTGTTCAGCCCCATGTCCAGGCCTTGGAGCGGCAGGTCGTAAAAGCCGGAATGTAAGAAGAAATGGACGGACAGCACCAATACCACGGCGGCTGCCCGGACCAGGTCCGGGCCAAAGGCCCTCGACTTCTCGTTTGACATCAGATCTCCTCCCGCACTGCGCCCAGAGGATGCGAAGCGACTTCCCCCACGCCCACATCTGCCCCCTCTACCGTACTACTTTTTTAGGGGTTTGAAAAGGCTTTTTTAACAAGACAGAGCGGCGCCGCAAATGCAGTGCCGCTCGCTTTTGCAGTATAAGATCTGATAGGACCAACACAACGTGGACAAAGGCCGGCTAAAAGCGCAGCCGGATAGCCGACTTGCCGGCAGTGATCTCGTCTCCGCTGCGCAGGCGGCGGGGAGCTGTGACGGCCTCGCCGTTGACCCGGGTCCCCTCCTGCGAACACAGGTCCTCCAACCAGACAGCCCCGTCCTGAAGAAGGAGCCGGGCATGGCGCTGGTCGGCGGTGGACAGCTGGATGTCGCACACCGGCGCGCTGCCGATGGTCAAGGTGTCCTGCAAGGTCAGCGCCTGCTTTTCCCCCGAGGCCAGTTCCACAGAAATATAGACTCCAGCCGGTCCCTCTGGTACAGGCGCTGGCTGCTGGACAGGAGCGGCTGCGTCCGCCGGCGGCGGGGCCGCTCTCTTTTTCTTCTTGCGCCGCCCCAGCAGGAGGACCGTCACCACCAGCAGCAGCGTCACTGCCATGGCGCCGCCAGCGCCGAGCAGGACCGGCAGCGGCAGTCCGCCGGCCTCTGGCGCACTGGGCGTATCTGGCGCGGCGGGAGCGTCCGGCACAGAGGGCGGCACCCCGGGCGTGCCGGGCATATCAGATGTGCCCGGCGCATCCGGCTGGACCGGAGGCAGCTCGCCGGTCAGCTCCGGCAGCTCCACCTCTGTCTCCGTCCGGCAGAGCAGCGTACTGCCAGCGGCAAAGGTGACGGATACCGTTTCGGTCCCGCCCTCGGAGGTATAGCCGTTGAGAGCGAAGCCGGTGACGAACAGCTCGTTGCCGAACTCCACCAGCGCCGTGCCGGCCTCCCCGGCGGATACGCCTCCTACCACCTGGTGCAGCCCGCCGGAGGCCTCCGACAGACGGCCCAGGCTGTCCAGAGAGGCGGTGTCGCTGCCCAGCCCCACCGAGTGGAGCATCACGTCTGAGCGGCTGACCCGCTCCAGCAACGTCTCATAGGGGACGCCCCCGGCAGGGTCGTACTGCACCGCGTCAGAGAGGATGACCATACACCGCAGCTCACTGCGGGCCCGGGGCAGGCCCTCGAAGTAGTCCAGGGCCTGGTCGATGCCGGTGTGGAGCCGGGTGACCCGCTCATCGAAGGGGACGGCGGCCAGGGTGCCGGCCAGCTCACCGGCGGGGACATCCTCATCCACGATCTGAAAGGCATCGCCGAAGGTGGCCAGGATGAACCGGGTGTTCTCCCCGGCGGACTGGGCCAGGCTCTCTGCCAGGTCCTCCGCCTCCTGCCGGAAGGCCGGCATAGAGGTGGAGGCGTCCACCAGCAGCAGCCAGGTCACCGGGGACCCGGCCTGCCGGACCGTCTCCAGCCGGCCAGAGGCGGCGAAGGACTGTCCGCCCAGCTTGGCCTCCGCCTTGGTCACTGGCTCCTCCAGGTCTGCCATGGACACATAGGTATACAGCGTGCCCTCATAGACGAAGGCCCGGATGATCTCCGCACTGGCCGCGGCGGCGGACTGGGTACCGAGCAGAGCTGTCAGCGCCAGAGCCAGGGCGATCGATATGAGACGTCTCATCGTTCCTCCTCCACAAAGACCGTGATCAGGGAAAAGTTGTCGTTCCCCGGCGGGGCGCGGCGGATGTGGCGCAGCAGCATCCCCTCTGCCCACTGCCGGGGCGTCTCCGCCTTCAGCAGGTCCGCCAGGATCTCCTCTTTATAGATATATTCCCAAAAGCCATCGGAGCAGAGGAGGAAGGCATCCCCAGCGGCCAGGGGTGCCTGCCCGGTCTCCGGCCGGCATTCCCGCTTGCCCAGGGCCCGCAGCAGGCTGGAGCGGTCATCGTCGTGGTTGATGTCCAGATAGCCGATCTCGCCGCCCAGATACTTCATATAGGTGACAGAGTGGTCCCGGGTGGCGTGGCAGAGGGCCCCGTCCGCGTAGCGGTAGAGGCGGGAGTCGCCGGAGTGGGCCCAGACGGCCTGGTCCCCGGTGATGACCAGCGCCACGGCGGTGGTCTTCATCTCCTCCTGACCGGGGAGGGCCTGGGCCGCCAGGATGGCCTCGTTGGCCGTCTGGAACAGGGACAGCAGTCCCTCCTGGTCCCGCGCTCCCTCCACGCAGCCGGCGGCGATGGTCTCGACCGCCAGGGCGGAGGCCGCCTCCCCCTTCCCGTGGCCCCCCAGGCCGTCGGCCAGGACGAAGACGCCCTCCTCCGCCAGACAGCGGAGGCTGTCCTCGTTGTGGTCCCGGCCCCCCTGGTTGGTATAGCAGTATGCGGATACCCTCATCGGTCACTCCATATCCACATAGACCATATTGACCGCCTCGCCCAGATAGAAGGAGGCGCCAGGGGCTAGCTTCACCGGCGTGTTGGGGGCGAGTCGCTGGCCATCGGCCAGGAATGTGCCATAGGTGGAGCCCAAGTCGGTCAGGACGAAGACCCGCTCCCGGGGCTCGTAGTAGACCTGGCAATGCTTGCTGCTGACGCCGGGGGTGCCGTCCTGATAGACCAAGCGGCAGATGGTGGTATCCCGGCCCAGCTGCACCGGCTGGCCGTGGAGAGGCACCACCATGCCGTTATGCTGGGGCGATACGGAGCGGAGGACCGGCGAGAGCTGCTTCTGGGCCTGCTGGGTCTGCTGGGCTTGCTGCTGTTGGGCCTTTTTCTTCTTTTTCTTAGCATTGGAGGACAGCACCAGGAGCAGAATGAGCAGCACCAGCAGGGCCCCGCCGCCGATGGCGGCATAGAGGAGCAGGCTGCTGCCGCTCTCCGGGGCGGCCATGGTGTAGGGGATGCTGTTCTTGTCCAGCAGGGGCAGGACCTCCTCTACACTGACAGCATAGAAGATATTGCTGTCCAGGTTGGACGCGCCGGTGTTGATCCCGATCACCGCGCCGCTGCCATCGATCAGAGGACCGCCGGAGTTGCCGCCGGAGAGGGAGGCGTCGGTCTGGATCAGCTTGCGGCCTGTGCCGCTCTCTGTAAGGAACCGGCTGATGCTGCCGGTGGTGACCGTGGCATCCTTCTTGCTGAAGGAGGTCACCGCCTGGACCGTCAGGTCCGCCGCCAAGGGATAGCCCACGGCATAGGCCTCCGTGCCCAGGCTGCTCTCCTCCGGGACCTTCAGCTGGAGGGAGGACCGTTTGTCCGTGGCCTCCGACAGGCGCAGCACCGCCACGTCCTTCTCCGCGTCATAGTCCACCAGGTATGCCTCCACCTGGTCGTCCTTGTCAAAAAGGACGTGCAGCTCCCCGCCCCCCAGGGCCTTGCCCGCCAGGATGAACTCCTCCACCACATGGCAGTTGGTGATGATGTACTGGGGGCCCTTCCCGGCCTCTCCAACGAAGAAGCCGGTGCCCCGCCAATACTGCATGGCGCCGTTCCGGTCCGGCGCGCCGGTGGTGATCATCACGATACCGTCCAGGGCATCCTGGTCGAAGGCCGCCAGCGCGGGGGAGGCAGTCAGGACCAGCAGCAGCGTCGCCAGCACCGCCGCCAGAATCGTATGCAGCTTTTTCATAAGATCCACTCCATTCTGTATTTATTCGCAGGAAAGCAGGATCGCGGTGTAGTTGTCCTGCCCGATCACGCCCTTCTCCGCCACCATCTGCTCCAGGAGTGCGCATCCCTCCTCCGGCGGCAGGGCCATGGCCTCCCCGATCTCCGGCGGGGCCAGGATGCCGCTGATGCCGTCGGAGCAGAGGAGCAGAGCGTCCCCCCGCTGTAGGAGCAGGGGCCGCAGGCTCAGGTCCACCTCCGTCAGGCAGTCGATGCCGATGAAGGAGGTCAGCCGGGGGGCCTCCGGGTCCCGCTCCGCCGCCGTCTTGTCGATGACGGGCTGGGCCAGGGCCTGGAGGTAGAGACGGTTCAGGCAGGTATGCTCCCGGTCGAGCTGAAAGACGCCGCCGCCCCGGCGGAGGAAGATGGCGCTGTCGCCTACGCTGGCCCAGTGGAGCCGGCCCGCCTGGATATGCACCATCACCAGCGTGGAGCCGCTCCGGCCGCCAAAGCGCTGATAGACGCTGTCACTGACGGCGTGGACGCTCCGGTAGGCCCAGGCGGGGACCGCCTCTCCCGCCTCCCGTTCCCAAAAGAGTCGGAGGAGCTGCTCCACCGTCCACTCGCTGGCGGCCTTGCCATCGGCCATGCCGCCCATGCCGTCGGCCACCAGGGCCAGAAGGCCCCGCCGCTCCATCTCGGCGGCGTCGGTGATGTTGCACACGGCAAAGGAGTCCTCCTGGCCCTCCCGCTCTCCGATCCCCTGGAGGTTGGCCGCCCGCAGGACCAGAGGCCCCTCCTCCCGGACAGGCTGGGAGGGCCGGCGGAACCGATCAAACAGCCCCATCCTTCCCCTCCGCTTTCCAGGTAAATTTTTCCCCGCAGAGGGGGACGAACAGCAGCTTGGTGTCCCCGAAATCGATCAGATCGTAGGGGTGGAGGAGCATGGGGGAAAAGACCTCCTCATCGTTGAGATAGACGATGTTCCGTCCGCCGCCGGGCAAGATATGGAACCGGTCGTTCTTCTCGCTGTAGCTGATCTTGGCGTGGTCCTCGCTGGAGATCTTCAGGTCCCCGGTGATGACGATATCCATCCGGTCCCCCCGGCCGATGGAGTTGATGCCGCCCCGGATGGTGTAGCTCTTGCCCCGGCTGGGACCAGCCACGCAGGCCAGCCACCCCACCACCGGGTCGAAGCCCATCTGGGACTGCATCACGCCCATGGTCTTGCCTGCCGCCGTGACGCTGATAGGCTCTCTGGGCGGCGGAGGCGGGGCTGTCTGGGGCGGGGGAGCCGGCGTATACCCGCTGGGCGGCATGGTCTTTTGGGGGGCCGTCACAGGGATGCCTCCGCCTACAGGAGCGGTCTTGCTGGGAGCCGTCACTGGGATGCCGCCGCCCACGGGGGCGGTCTTGCTGGGGGCCGTCACCGGGATGCCGCCGCCCACGGGGGCGGTCCTGCTGGGAGCCATCACCGGAATGCCGCCGCCTACGGGGGCGGTCCTGCTGGGGGCTGTCACCGGACGGCCTCCCAACGGCGCAGTCCGGCCCGCGGAGGCCACGGTGATCTTCTGTCCGCCGCAGTAGGGGCAGGTGGGGTACTTGTCCGGGTCATAGAGATGGCCCCGGCCGCATTCGATCTGTGCCATATCGTCCTCCTTTTTGATCTAACGGTAGTTGATATTGAGATCGGTCACATGGGAGACCGGACTGGTGTCAGTCCCCTCGGCCACAAGGCCGATATTCAGTGAGCGCAGGTTTTCCAGGCCGGAGAACACCTCCAGGCTTTGAAGAGGGTGTTGCCAGTCGGCAGCGTTGTACATACGCAGAGAGCGCAGACCCGTCAGGCCCCGCAGAGGCTCCAGACTGGCTGCCCGTCCGTTCACCGTCAGATCCTGCAGCTTGGTCAGACCGCTCAGGCCGCTGAGGTCGATGGCATAGGTCTTGTCATCATAATTGTAATTGTAGGGCAGGACCAGAGTGGTCAGCTTGGTCAGACCCGCCAGAGGGGCCGTGCTGGTGCAGGAGTCCGAGGCGACGCAATAGATCCCCAGGTCCCGCAGCTCCGTCAGCTTCTCCAGCCCCCGGAAGCTATCCAGGCCGATTTGAGAGCCATCATTATAAGGGTTGAAATTCAATGTCTGGAGTTTGACCGCGTTTTGCAGGAAAGTGAAGTCCTTCGCCGTGAAATTTCCATATAAGTACAGCTCCGTCAGCTTTGTCAGGTTTTGTAACGGAGAGAGGTCCTGCACATCGCCCAGGCTCAGGGACAGACTGGTCAGCTTGGGCATATTGGCAAGGGCACTGATGTCAGTCAGATCGGAATACTCGTTGTTGTTCCCATTTACCGCTAGAGAGAGGTTTTTTAAGTCTGTCATCCCTGCCAGAGGGGCCAGGCTCTCCACATCCGCAGGCAGCTGAAGAATCTGCAGCTTGGTCAGCCCCGCCAGGGGGGAGATGTCCCGGACCACGACGGAAGATTGCCCGTTGCAATAAAGGTTCAGCTCTGTCAGCTCTGTCAGGCCGGCCACAAGGGAGAGGTCGATCTCCTCGATATCCGAGCCCAGCTGGAGATGGAGCTGGGTCAGCTTGGTCATCCCCCTCAGGAAGCCGAGGTCGTTGATCTGGTTGCGCCCGCCGTTGCAGTAGATCTGGGTCACATTGGTCAGACCGGATAGGCAGCTCAGGTCCGCCTCCGCCGAAACATTATAGAACTCCAGCGTTTTCAGGCCGGTCATGCCGGCCAGGAAGGAGTAGTCCTGGATGGCGGTGTTGTAGTAGTTGATCTGCTCCAGGCTGGTCAGTCCCGCCAGGGGGGAGAAGTCCTCCAGAGACGTGTTTTCCCGCAGGTCGATGTAGCGCAGCTCCGTCAGCCCTGCGATGGGGGACAGGTCGGTGATGTCGTTCCCCGGCAGGCGCAGCTGGGTCAGATTGATCATATATTTGAGGTCCACGATCTCCTCGTCGGTCAGGCCCATGTTCTCCAGATCCAGCTTTCGCAGGTCGGTGCTGTACTGCTCGCCCCGGATGGTGATATAGGGCACCTCCGCCCTCTTCAGAGGGGCGCGGTCCTCTCCGGTGCTGCTGCTGTCAGGGACGCCGGGGATGTCGCCCCCCCGGTTGCCCACAAAGACGCCGATGCCCACCGCCAGCACCAGCAGCGCCGCCACCGCGCCGATGATCAGGCCCAAAGGCTTTTTCCGGGCGGGGACAGGGGCCGGCACACCGCCGGCCACGGGCACCTCCACCAGCAGCTGGTTCTCGATGGCGTCCAAAAACTCGGCGGCGGACTGGAACCGGTCCTCCGGCTGGACGGCCAGGCCCTTCAGGATGGCCCGGTCCAGCCAGTCGGGGATGTCTATCCCGCATTGGGACACGGGGACCAGGGTATCCTGGTCCATCCGCTCCAGGCTCTCCGGCGGCAAGAATCCGGTGAGGGCTGCGTAGAAGCAGGCGGCGCAGGAGTAGACGTCGGTATAGGGCCCCTGGCGGCCCCAGCGGATGTACTGCTCCTTGGGGGCGTAGCCCACCTTCAGGATCACGTCCAGGCTCTTGGACTTATCCCCGATGGAGTACCGGGCGGAGCCGAAGTCCAAGAGCTTGACGTTGCCGTCCTTGGAGATGTAGATATTGTCCGGGGTCACGTCCCGGTGGATGAAACCCTCGGCGTGGACTGCCGTCAGGGCCCGGAGGACGGGGATCATCACGTTCAGCGTCTCGTCTACGGACACCTTGCCGCCGTTGTTGGCGATATACGACTTGAAGCTGACGCCCTCGATGTAGTCCATGACGAAGTAGGACGTGTCGTTCTCATCGAAGTAGCTGCTGACGCCGGCGATGTTGGGGTGCCCGATGAACTTCGCCAGGGTCCGGGCCTCCTCCTGGAACCGCTCGGCCCCGTAGACGAAGTCCTCCGCCCGGGTGTCCATCATGATGGACACGGTGGTCCCCTCTACACGGGTAGCCATCTCGCTGGGCATATACTCCTTGATGGCCACCCGGGCCTGGAGCTGGGTGTCGAAGGCCACATAGGTGATGCCGAAGCCGCCCTGGCCTAGGACCCGGCCTACGATATAGCGGCTGTTCAGCACTGTCCCCGCCCGGAGGGCCACCGGGAACTTCTGCACGTTGTCGTTTAGGTCAAAGCCGCAGTAAGGGCAGGGCTGGGACGGGTCCTCTATGTGCTGGAAACAGTTGTAGCAACGGATCTGGTCTGTCTGCATGGTGTCTGGTCGCTCCTTTCAGATGGGCTGTCCTTGCCAGGGACGTGCGCCGGTATTTTCAGGATATCAGATCCAGGGCGGCACGAAAGACCGTGCCGCCCTGCTCTATTTCTGCCCTTGCGCTCACGCCAGCGCTTCGTAAGCCGTCAGCACCGCCCGGATAGCCTCCTTGTCACTGGCTTTTACAGTAAAGTCATGGCTGTAGTCGTCCCCCTCAAAGCGGACGATGGTCTCTGCGGAGTTGGCGATGGCCCAAAGCATCTCGATATCAGAGGAACCGTCTGTATCGATGTATTCCCAGACATCGCCACCGCCGTTGTCTCGCACGATATCAAAATAGTTGAAGAACTTGTAGAACCGCTGTTCATCTGCGACGACCGTGACCTTTTTGAAGAACACCCAGTCATCACCGGTATAGTTGAACAGCAGACGGACCCAGGCCCGGTCACCTTCCTGCCCTAGATAGGGCAGGACAAAGCAGCGGGTGGCGGCATCCCAGCTCCCGTCCGAGAAAAAGCGGAAAGCACTGGGATAGTAGAATTTCAGTCCCCGGACTCTGTCCTCCTCCAAACGCATCCCAGCCAGCAGCTTGGCGCCCTCGGCCTTTTTCAGCTCCTTCAGCTTTTCGGCGGCGGCGCTCAGGTCCCCGGCATTGGTGACCTTGGCCTGGTCGGCGGGGGAGAGGGCATCATAGGCGGTCTGGGCGGCATCGATGGCGTCCTTGCTGTCCATGCTCACCGCGCCGATGGCGCTGATCAGGCCGCTCACCTCGTTCACCCGCAGCCCGCTCAGGCTCTCCTTGGCGGCAGCCAGGTCGCCGGCGTTGGCCACCAGGGCCTGGACCTCTGCCGGGGCGGCGTCAAAGGCGGCCTGGGCGGCATCGATAGCGGCGCCGCTGTCCAGGGTCACCGCGCCGATGGCGGCGATCGCGTCCGAGATCTCCTTGGCCGCGCTCTCCAGCACCAGCTGCTCGTAGGCGGCCCGGGCGGCGGTCAGAGTCTCCTTGCCGTCCACCTGCTTCGCGTCGTCCTCGCTCAGCCCCGCCAGGGCGGCCTCCGCGGCGGCGATGGCGCTCTCACTGTCCAGGGTCACCGTGCCGATAGCGCCGATCTGCTCGTCTACCGCCTTGGCGGCCTCGCTCTTCCCGCAGGAGACCAGCGTCAGCAGCAGCGCCGCCGCGGCCAGGAGCACCAGCAGTTTCTTCTTCATTTCCAATATCCCTCCATAAAGATCTTCGTTGCGCTAAAACAGCGTTTTCTCATTTTCGGCAAAGAGCCGGTCGTTGATATCCCCCAGAGGCGTATGGTGGAGGATCCCATGGATCAGGATGGCGTCCCGTTTGATCTTGGGATACATCTGGGCATAGCCGACCTCCTTGAGCATCTGCTGGGTCTCCTCCAGTGTGGCCTCCAGGCCGATGCAGATGCACAGCAGGCGGTCCCGGGAGGGCTTGCGCCTTCCAGAAAAGACCTGGTGGAGGTAGACCTCGCTCATGCCCGCCCGCCGGGCCAACTCCGCCTTGGTGATGTCCTTTTGCTTGTAGGCAGCCGCCAGGCAGGCGGATATGTTCGTCTCCTTGAAAAGTGCCTGGTGTTTGTGGATATAGGCGCCCAGATCGGGATCCATCAACTCTTTATCCAATTCACTGGTGGGTCTTTCCTTCATATGTGCCCTCTTCCCCCCTTTACTTTCCTGGCGAAGCCGTATATACTGATCATACAAGATTTGACTGCCAGATACAATATGCGGGCTGCATAGTGTCGTAAATTTTGGTCGGGGTGAGGGATATCTATACTTGGTTTTTAGAGGCATTGGCTTCCGAATTTGAAGAGGTACGCATCTTGAAGCAGAGCGAGCGGGGCAGCGTCCGGCTCCTCTCCCATAAGCAGACCCGGCAGCGTTTCATCCTCCGCCGCTTCACCGGCAGCCCGGAGGTCTACCAGCGCCTGCTGGGCTGCTCCTGCCGCTATCTGCCCCAGACCCTGGAGGTGGTGGAGCGGGACGGGGAGACGGTGGTCCTGGAGGAATTCATCGAGGGCGACACCCTCCGCTTCCTGCTGGAGGGGGCGCTGCTGTCGGTGAAGGAGACCCGGGCCATCGTGCGCCAGCTCTGCCAGGCCCTGTGGGTCCTCCACTCCATGGCGGCGGTCCACCGGGACATCAAGCCGGAGAACGTGATCATCCGGGGGACGGACGCCGTCCTGATCGACTTCGACGCCGCCCGCCTCCACAAGCCGGCCCACGAGGCCGACACCACCATCCTGGGCACCACCGGCTTCGCCGCCCCGGAGCAGTACGGCCTGAGCCAGTCAGATGTCCGAACGGATATCTATGCCCTGGGGGTGCTGATGAACGTGATGCTCACCGGGGAACACCCATCGAAACGGCTGGCCGATGGCCGGATGGGCCGGATCGTGGAGCACTGTACCCGGGTGAACCCGGCCAAGCGCTATGAGGATGTGCTGCACCTGATGGAGGCACTGTGATGGACGGGATGAGAAAGGCCTGCCCCTACTGCGGCGCGTCCCTGCCGGAGGAGGCCGCCTTCTGCCCCTACTGCGCCCGGAGCGTCAGCCAGCGGCGGGAGATCCTGCCCCGCCGGTGGATGCCGGTGCGGGCCCTGCGCGCCGTCCTGCTCCTCCTGCTGGCCCTGGCGGCGGGGCTGACGCTCTGGCACTGTACCCGGCCCAAGGTCTACGACAACGGCACCGCCGAGATCGTCTATACCGACAAGGACGGGCGCTACCAGCTGCTGCTCAACTTCTTCGGGGACCGGTTCCAGCCCATGACCGACTACGCCGAGAAGGTGGAGGAGGGGACCACCTCCAACAAGCCCTCCCGGCTGCTGGTCAACCATGTGGACAGCGGCGTCAACGCCAAGGAGGCCTTCCGCCGGAAGGTGGAGGACGTCACGGTGGAGTTTCTGCGCCCCGGTGGCCCCGAACCCTGGCAGTCCTCCGGGCCCGCCATCTCGGACTACGACCAGGAGGCCGCCTACCGGACCATCCTGACCTATACCGACCGCAGCGGCGACATGGAGCTGCGGTGGACCATCCGCATGAAAAACGGTGACATCATCCGCCTGTATCAGCGGATGGAGCTGGGGGTGATCCCCACCCGGCACTTCTACCCGGAGGACATGCCCATGGAGACCCTGGAGGACCTCCAGGCCCTGGTGGATACAGTCAACGAGACCATCCCCGCCAACGTCATCGTCTACCTCCATCTGCCCGCCGTGACCTATGAGGGCAGTCTGGCGCTGGCGGAGCGGTCCATGAATCTGGTGGGCAGCGAGGGACCGGACGGGACTCGGACCACCTTCACCGGGACCCTCCAGGCCACGGCCCGGAGGGGCTACATCTGCCAGTTCAAGGGTCTGGACTTCGCGGGAGACGGAGAGGGCGTGGGCGTGTCCGCCGCTGCCCGAATCAACTTCCGGGACTGCCGCTTCGCCGGGTGGCGCACTGGTGTGCTGTGCTACGGCCAGTCTTGGGTCAACGCTAAGGACTGTACCTTTGAGGACAATACCGTCGGGTTCCACTTCAATGCCACCGGGGAAAACGCCAACGACCATATGTACAGCGGCAACCTGTTCCTCCGCAACAGCACCGCCGTGCTGCTGGAGAACGTCCCCGGCAATGAGCAGGCCCTGTATTTCGAGGGCACCCGCTTCTCCAGGAACGGGACCGATATCGACGACCGGTGCGGCCACGAGACGGACATCTCCCAGGCGATCTTTGAGTGAGAGGGATAGAGGCACTATGTCAGAAATGAAAAAATGCCCCCACTGCGGGGCGGCGCTGCCAGAGGCGGCGGCCTTCTGTCCCCACTGTGCCCAAGGCGTCCGGCTGCGCAAAGAGGCAAGGCCGCCCAGGCTGTGGGGGCGGTCCCTGCGGCCCGTCCTGGTCATTTTGGCGGCGCTCCTGGCAGCCGGGGCATATCGGTATGGGGCCCGGCCCCAGGTGCTGGACCCGGGCGGGGCGGAGCTGCGCTACACCCTGGACGGGACCGAGTATCAGATCGTGGTGGGCTGGATCGACGACCGCTTTGAGGGGGCGCAGACGGTGTATCAGCCGGTGGAGGAACGGGAGATGCTCTACACCTTCCCCCAGTGCCTCTACATCAACGACCCGGCCAATGGGGCCGATGCCCGGGAGCCCTTTTTGGAGCGGGTGGAGCGAATCACTGCCCGGTTCGTCCAAACAGATGACGAGGACCAGCCCTGGACCTGCGATGAGCCTATCCCCCAGCCGGACTACGCCCCCGGCGCCGTCCGGGTGGCCAGCATCCACTTCACCGCCTGGAGCGGGGAGGGGGATATGGTCTGGGAGATCGAGATGAAAAACGGCGACCTGCTTTGTCTGCGGCAGCACTTTGTGGCCCAGCCCTATCAGATTCTGCGCTTCACCTCGGAGGATACCCCCATGGACACCATCGAGGAGCTGCAAGCCCTGGTGGACAGCATCCCGGACCGTCTGTCCAGCAAATACACCGGGGTGGAGATCACCCTGCCCCCGGTGCGGTATGAGGGGGGCCTGGCGGTGGACGGCTTCAATGTGACCATTTACGGCAGCGAGGACGAGGCGGGGGGCCGTACCAGCTTTACCGGCCCCGTCCGGGTGACGGGCTGGAAGATGAGGATATCCTACTTGGAGGGAATCGATATCTTAGGCCCCGGCGAGGGGGTAGGCGTCTCCGCCTCCGCCCGGCTCCACCTGACGGGCTGCCGGGTGGCCGGGTGGCGGACCGGCGTGCTGGCCTATGGGAGCGATGTGTGGATCAACCTGCGGGGATGTACCGTGGAGGACAACGAGGTGGGCTTCCACTTCAACGCCACCGGCTGCTCGGTCTCCCACTCCATCTATGACGATGACCTCTTCCGGCGCAACGGCACGGCCGTCCTGCTGGAGCAGGTCCCCGATGTGGAGTCCCTCTCCTTCCCCGGCTGCCGCTTTACGGAAAACGGCACGGACATTGACGATCGGTGCGGCCAGACGGTGGACCTGGAGGGAGCAGTGTTTGAATAGAGAAAGTCCTTGGGTCTCAAACGAGATCCAAGGACTTTTTGACAAAAGGCCCTGCGGGCCCCCTCAGCCGTCTACGAGGGAGAAACCGATGCGCTTGCAGCCGCGCCAGCTTCCGTGCCTCCACTGCCTTTCTCCTGTTCTGGGTCAGCTTATGGGTCAAAGCCGTATAGCACTGCCACAGTAAGGTTCGTCTGCTTCAAAAGCTTCAGCCTCTCGACTGATCTCCTCTGGAGACTTTCCGGCAAAATATTCTTGCTGCCAACGGGTATAGTCAAATCTTTCACGGATGACCGTAGCGACAAAACGCTCCGCTTCCACAACGCCCAACTGCTCCATCAAACACTTCATTCCTTTACTCATGATCTCAGCTGTACTGGGAGCCATATCATCCATCCTCCGTTTCTGTAATGAACTCTATTGGAGTCACCATTTTGATCTTATCTGTTTTGTACTTCAGCAGCCGCATATCTGTGGAGATGAAATACGCACATTTCGCATAAATGGCCGACGCCACATGACAAGCGTCCTTGAATTTGATACCTGTACGCATTATCTCCGCAGCCATAGCCTCGATCGTGTTTTTCCGTTCCACACCAACATAGGCCATCGTATGTATATCGATAAACTGCATGATCGCTTTTCTGCGCATTTCATAGGGGTTTTGCCCACATTCGTAACGCAGCATATACGAGGTGACCAACTCCAGCCGTTTCTCTTGGATCAGATCCTGGATGTGCAGCTTTGCTTGGGCCTCCAGAGATACCCTGATCTGTGACTGGTCATCATAGGGGCGGTTATAACAACACATATCAAGATACACACGCAAGTTCGGCCACCCCCCTATCTATGAACAGTATACCACCATGCGGCTCAAAATAAAAGGTCTGCGTTTGTCAATGATGCGGACCCAAGGCAAACTTTTCCCAGCCGTAAGATCAACACATACAAAATAAGCAAAAATTTTTATGCAAAATGCAGAAATCACATGAACGGTCGAAAATGTGCATGAGTGGTAAGGCGAAGGTATTGCGCTCCCTTTGGGTATAGGGTAAAATGTGATTCAAGAGGACTGATGACCGCTGCGTATGCAGCGGTCATGTGCGTATATACGCACATGACGCCACCTGATAGTTTTTTTATGAGAGGTAGACTTATGCTGATCACCATTTGCGACGATGAGCGGCGGGAACGGGAGGCCATAGAAGCGGCATTGACAGCGGCGGCGCTGGAGTTGTCCGCCGATATAGAGATCGCCGCATACCCCTCCGGCACGGCGCTGGCCGAAGCGGTGGAAAGAGGGATGCGGCCCGCCTTGGCTATTCTGGATATCTATATGGGCGAGGAAAACGGGGTCAAGACCGCTGGCGTTCTGCGCGGCCTGATACCCGGACTTTCCTGCACATTCCTGACCACCAGCCGGGAATATGCCGTAGAAGCCTTCTCCCTGGACGCTCTGCATTACATTATGAAGCCTGTAACAGTGGAAAAGAGCAAGGAACTGCTGAAACGGTTTTTCACCCACGTTGAGCGCCCTCCGCGCTGCCTGACCCTGCCAGACCAGCAGGGAGAGCGGCAAGTCCCTCTGGAACAGATATGCTACCTGTTGAGCCGGGACAGGGGGATAGAGATCCATTTGCAGACCGGGCGGGAGTGGTTCCCCTGCCCGTTTCGGCAAGCGGCGGAGCAGTTAGCGGACGAAGCTGACTTTGTGCAGATCTCCCGGAGCTGTATCGTCGATCTGAACGAGGTGCTGCACCTGGGCAGCGCCAACTGTCATTTGAAAAACGGCGAGGTCCTGCCCATCAGCCGGAGGGAGCGGCAGACGGTACAGAAGCGCTACAACGACTTTGTGTTCCGAGGGATGAACCGGGCAAAGGAGGCGGGCCTGTGATCAGTCCGATCTGCCTTTTGATGATATAGGCACAGAAGGGCGGGGCACAGGCAAGCCCGCCGGGGACTTTTCTTCATAAAAGCAAGCCGGTTTTATGATCGGCTTGCTTTTATATAGGTGGACTCAGTGAGTTGCTGTAACTTTCTGAACGTATTGATGATATGTTTCTATGATGTTTTCCAGTGTGATCTCCGCCATCCGCTTTTCTGCGCTTTTTTGGATCTCGGCATAGTAGTCACTGAGCGCCAGTTGGATATTGACGCCTACACCGCACTCTGGGTTGGTGTGGGTATCCAAGTGGAGCAGGGGCTTGTCCCCTTCCACCGCCCGGTAGATGTCCAGCAGCGTGATGGCGGACGGTACCCGCGCCAACGATGGCGCGGCCTGTCCCCGTGTGCCGTTCAGCAGTCCCTCTTTCTTCAGCGCGGCCATGAGCTGCCGCACATAGGACGGATTGGTCTTGATGCTGTACGCAATGGCTGTGCTGGATAGGTCCTGGGTCGGGTCCAGATGGATAAATACCATGATATGCACAGCATCGCTGACCCGTGTGGGATATTTCATGCTCTCCCTCCTAAAGTTTTTTCAAAAACTATTGCAATTTATAAAAACACATGATATGATGCTCTTGCTGTTAAAGATAAAATAACATATAACTGAGGTGAAGTCAAGTATGGAAATGGATAGGAGGTACATGGCATGAACAACTACGAAAAGCAGCGCGAGGATTGGCGGCAGCAGTTTCTGACCATGGATCAGGAGGATATTTGTAAGCGGCTGCCGGAAGTCTGCAGATCAGATACGCACCTGATCCTGTGGCACTATGGCAGGCAGTTCGCTGTTGACCGGGAGAGCGGCGAGATCTCTGCGCTGTCCGACGATAAGCCCGTGGACGTGATGCCGCAGCTGAACATCTACACCTTAGCGGATGCGGCGGAGCTACCCATCCAGAGGAATGTGTTCTACAGGTTTTGACGCTATGGAACAGATCGTGGAGAGATCTGGTCGTACAGATCCTGCTCCATAACTTGACGACAGCCCCGTCCCCAAAGCCCCAAAAACGCAAAAAGGCCCACCGTTGGTCCAGGGATCTATCCAGCCTGCGGCAGGCCTTTTTTCAAAAGAGTTAGTAAAGCGGCCATTTCCGGCGGTTTAGACAAAAAATAAGGAAGGTCATCCTGATACCCTCTGTATCAGAATGACCCTCCTTAGATAGTTGCGGGGGCAGGACTTGGACCTATCTGCCATAATGGATGATATGGTCATGCTTGTGCGAGAGCTAAGGTCAAACACAGCCCTCGGTCCAGATCTGGATCAGTCGAAGATAGAGCCCATCGCAGCGACCCGCAGGCTGAGGATCCGCACGTTCCCCTGGGCGAACAGGGCCACGCCCTGGGAGTTAGGGTCCACTGTATAAGCGCGTGTCGTGATGGCCTTGTCCTTGTTGAAGAACGCCTCGATCAAAGAGCGGTCCACATAGATATCCATCTCCAGGATGCCGTCCTTACAGGCCAGCGGGCCGGATACCGTCTGCATAGGCGCGCTGTTGGCTTTGTTCTTGGTCCAGCCCTGGATCGTTTGGCTCGCTGTGTCATAGGTGTAGCTGGTGCAGTCCATCCAGCCGCCCTTTTTCAGGTCGATCGCGAACCGGGACGCCTGGCTCACGTCTGCCGTGACCTGGATGTGCAGCATATCGCCCTTGACGGCGGCCAGCTTTTCATTGGCAGCTGCTACGGAGATATCAGCCGCATCCACCAGCACCTGCTCCTCCAGGCCCTCGATCGCCTCGATGGGAGCGATCTTCACATCGGAGCCGTCGCCTGTCAGCCAGAGCTTCCTTGCCAGGCCCACCGTGTGGGCCCAGCCGGAGGCCCCCTGGTCCTGGGCGGAGCGCTGGTCCTGCATGATGCTGAACATCACCACATCGCCGCTCACCGAATCCTGGAAGGCGCTGGGACCGGTGAAAACGTTGCAGCCGTAGTCCAACAGCCGGGGCGTGTCCCCGAAGGCCTTGTCCGGGGTGAACTTCCCGCTCTCCAGGTCAAAGGAGCCCAGCCAGTAGTAGATCTTATTGTCTGCCACGCCGGCGGGGGCTGGGGAGATGATGAAGATATACTTGGTGATGGTCCCGTCCGCATTGGTCAGCGGCAGAAGGACCGGGAGCTCCCAGGAGGAGCCGTACATAGTGGGCTGGTGGGGCATCTCGTAGACCGGCCCTCTGTACTGCCAATCCATATCGATGGTGCCGTCCTCCCGCAGCTCCAGGGTGTCGGTGGTATAGAGCAGCACGCTGCCGCCCGCCTTGGTGGCGGAACCGGAGCAGATCGCCATGCACCAGGTGTCCCCCACCTTCCAGATGCTGGGGTCGCGGAACTCCTTCGTCCGGCCCTCCCCCTTCTTCTGGATGACCGCCAGCTCGTCATAGATCTCCCATTCCGTCAGCTCGGGGTCGCTCAGGTCCTTGGGATAGGCCACGCCGATATTCTGGTTGGAGATCAGGCCCTCCACCTTGCTGTAGCTGTCGTTGCCCGCCGTGAAGAACAGCAGAGGCACGCCGTTTTTGTCCAAGGTGGAGCCACCGGACCAGACGCCGTCAGGGACGACAGAGTCCTCCGTGGAGACGATGGCCTCCTTGACGGGCTTCCAGTTCACCATGTCAGGGCTCACCAGGTGTCCCCAGTAGATCAGCTTCCAGTAGGGACCGGTCATGTTCTCCTGGAAGAACAGGTGGTACATCCCGTTGTAGTACAGCGGCGCGTGGGGCTCGTTCATCCAGAACTGATAGGGGCCGCCATGGAACTGGGGCCGGGTATAGTCCCCGGTCAGGATGTTTTGCAGCCACAGCTCCCCAAATACGATCTCCGAGGGAGCGGCGTTTTCATAAACAGCGGCGATCTCACTGGCAGTGAGGGCACAGCGGTACAGCTTCACCTCGTCCAGGTAGCCGCTGACCAGATTCAGCAGACTGGCGTCATAACGGCCGGCGCTGCCGTTGCGTCCTATCCGCAGGGGGGCATCACTGGGCTCGATCTTGGCCCCAACGGGGAGGGAGCGGGAGGCGACCCGCTCGCCGTTGAGGTAGAGGACCATCTCTCTCGCCTGGGCGTCAAAGGTGGCGGTCACATAGTTCCAGGCGTAGGTGTCCAGGTTGTCGCCGTTGGACCAGATGGTCAGCCAGTCATCCCCGGTGCCCACCTGGAAGCTCAGCGCGCCATAGCGCTGGTAGCCCAGGATGACCCCCCGCTTCCCGGCCCGGTCGGCCTGGTCCACGATAGCGGTGAGGGTGTCCGTCCCGTTGGCCGCGCCGTTGGGGTCGTCCCAGTCGAAGGCCCGGGGCGCGATCCAGGCGCTAACGGTGAGGGTGCTGCCGGACACCCGCAGCGCACTGTTCGGATACTCTACATAGGTGGTGCAGCCGTCGAACAGCAGGCAGCCGCCCTCCGCGCCCTTGTCCCGCCACTGTGGGTCCTGGCTGTCCATAAAGGCAGCGTTGGTGAATCCGTACTGCACCTGGGCATCCGCCACATGGCGCGACAGGTCGGACACCGTGGTGCCCTTCCCCTCATCGAAGCCCAGCCAGAGCAGCAGGTCCCTCCTATGGGGGTCTGCCGTTTGGGAGCCCGCCGCGGCGCGGGCCGGGACGGCGCTAAAAAGGGCAGACAGGACCAGAGAGCAGCAGAGGGCCAGCGTGGACAGTCTCCAACCAGCCGTTCTTTTCTTCTTATGCTCCATAGATATCTCACCTCCGTTAGAGTCTGGGAGTCAGATTGACCGCCATCCGCCAGGGGATGGTGATGCTGGCGCGGGTCCTGCTGTCAGAGACCTTGTCCGCCCTATGGGCCACGTCTGGGGGCGTGTCGTAGCGCGTGACGATCTCATCAAAGAACGCGTTGGCCCAGCCGCCCTCGACAGCCTCGTCCTGCAAAACGATATACAGGTCCTCGCCCAGATAGGCGGACAGGTCCAGCACATAGGTCCCCATATCCGCCCAGGAGCCGCCCTTGGACAGGTAGGGGAAGTTGACATCCCGGAAGCGGGCCTGCCGCACATAGGCGATCTGGGTGCCATCGGCGCGGTACACCCGTATCGCCGCTGCCTTCCCGCCCATCCGCCAGGAGATATAGCCGGAGCCCGACAGGCGGAAGGTGCTGGAGCGGACAGACCAGGTGTCGGCCTCGCCAAGTCCGGTGTTCCAGCCGTTCAGGTGATAGTCCCCCGCCTGGTTGTAGGGGAGGGCATCGCCCCAGTAGGAGGTGGCGGAGATGACGGCGGTGTGGCGGTTGAAGCCCTTGGTCAGCACGGTCCAGCCGGTGAGGTCGCCGGTCTCGAAGCCGCCGTTGACCACTTGGCCCCGGTCCTTGACGGCGAACACGGTGAAGGAGGCCTCGGCGTGATGCCCAGCGTGGTCGATCGCGTAGCGGACCTGGTACTGGCCGGGGACGCGCATATCCACGGAGGCCGGTTCTCCCTCCACTGGCCGGCCCTCGAAGGTCACGCCTGTTACATAGAAATTGGTGAGGGACTGGCCGTCATAGGTGGCACGGCCCTCGCCCAGCATGGCGGTGACATCCACCCTGCCGCACTCCACCACTTGATCGCCCACGCCATCGCGGATGAGCAGCGGCTTCATGGGGACGGGGTAGGGGTAGCTGTCGTAGTAGTCCCGCAGGGCCGCCAAGTCGTCATAGGACGCAGAGCTATAGGTCTGCCCATAGACAGACTCGATCTGCGCCGCCTCCAGGGCCGCCACCTCTTCCCGGGTAAGGGAGACCCGGAAGTCGTCTACATTGAGGAAGGCGAAACCGGTGGCGGCGGGGTTGCCGTTCACGACCTTCAGATAGACCACTTGGCCGATGTACTTGCTGGCGTCCATATAGACCCGCAGCAGGGTCAGTGGCAGAGCGGGGTCATTGAACGCCTCGTTCCGCTGGACGATCAGCTCCTTGCCGGTCCTGCCGTCGCACAGGGCTACATAGCAATTCCCATTCCCGCAGCCCATCATGAAGGAGATCCATCCGTCTCCGCCCAGGGTGAACTTGGTGGAGCGCATGGCGCCGGTAAGGCGCTCCCGGACCGCGCCGTTGTTGCTGCCGTCAAAGTAGTAGCTGCCCTCGCCGTACACGATGCGGTCCTCCCAGTAATATTGAGAGGTGGGGACGACGCAGCTCTCACGAAGAGCCCGGCCCTCCAGCAGCTTCCACCCGGTGAGGTCCCCGGTCTCGAAGCCGCCGTTGACGATGGTGGTGGAGGTCTCGTCCTCTACGAAAGCTGTCTTGCCCTTTTTGTACTCTTTCAGCTGCCGGGCTCGCTGGGCCTGGGCCGCGTCTACCTCCGCCTGGGTCCGGCAGACATGGAAGGCGTCCAGATTGACGTAGGCCAGCTCGCTGCCATCGTCCAGGTCCGTCACCTGGATGTAGATCTGCTTCCCCAGGTGGCTGGACAGATCCACGGTGCGGGTGATCAGCTGCTCGGTGATGAACACGCCGTCACAGTCCGTATTGGAGACCCGGGCCAGGGGCCTGGCATCGCCCTCCTGGAAGAACTCCACATAGACCAGATCCTTGTGCAGTCCCGCGCCCATCATAAAGGAGATGACGCCGGTGCCGGTGAGCTGGAACACATCGGAGGTCAGCGTGCCCCGCATAGAGGGCAGCCCGGCATCGCAGCCGCTGAAAAAGGTGCTGCCGGACTTTTCCACCGGCACACCGTCCACCGTGTCCGAGCTTTTCAGGCCCCGGACATGGAACGCTCCCTCGCTCCTTGTCCAGCCGGTCCATTCGCCCCGTTCATGGGCCAGCTCGAAGTCCCCGTTCGGCACGTCCACATATGTGTAGGCGGGGCCTGCGGACAGAGCGGCTGCTGTGGACTGCCCGCAGCAGCTCCCGATGACCAGCAGCGCGCAGAGCCATGACAGCAGGACGCGCCCGGTCCTTCTCCCTGAGATCGACATAAGATTCCTCCTGTCATTGAAGTGTTGAGAAAACGATAAATGAAACGTTATATGAAAGTATGATGCCACACATCCGGGACTTTGTCAATATAAACTTTGTTCTTACAAAACATTTGTGCTTTATGGACAAAATGTAAACAGCGCCCTTGTAGAATACATAGATTTCCTAGGAGAAGCAGAAAAACGACTTGACACCGGCGGATAGATGGGGTAAAAATATACTCATGTGAAAATGAAACGTTATATGACTGTGGGCCTTTGCGCACATCGAACGGGAGGTGATCGGTCCCTCCGGCTATGGCACCGGGGAAAGAGACCTTGTCAGGACCTGAATCATGTTGATATTTGAGGTGAGATCAAATGGATAGAGTAGATATCGTCTATCGTGTGAAATGTATCTGTAAAAAGAAGCTGCTCCCTCTGGCGCTGGTCTGCGCCATGCTGGTATCGATGGCGCCGCCGGCGGCGCTGGCGGCGAACAGGCCCGACAGCCGGGCTCTTGTGAAGAACGGGGACTTCGAGTCCGGCGATCTGAGGGGCTGGACCGTCCTGACCCCCGGCTGGGGCCTCGATGGCCAGGGCGGCCCCGCAGGCGTCGTCAACGCCCCCTCCTATGGGACCTGTGAGCTGCCCACGAACCAGAGCGGCAGCTACCATCTCAACGGATCCTATACCGGGATCCCGGCGGCGGAGGGCTGGGAGATCCGTTCCTCCACCTTCCTGCTGTCCGGCAGCGGCTGGATCTCGGTGAAGATGGGCGGCCGGGCCGCGGCGGTGAAGGTCTTTCTGGCAGACGGGGCCCAGGTGGGCTACTACCGCCAGAACCGTTTCCGCAACGTGGGTTTCCCCTATCTGAGCCAGGGCGGCTCCTGGGACGACATGGCGACCTATGTGATGGACCTGTCCGAGCACCTGGGCCGTGAGCTGTATGTGGTGCTGTGCAGCGAGGCGGCAGGGGGCGCCAACGCCCTGTTCGATGATGTGATCACCTATTACGATGTAGCGCCGGATCCCACGTTCCGGTACGACACCGTGATGGATGGACACACGGAGCTGGGCTCGGCCTCCGCGGTGCAGATCCCCTGGGTCAAGGGCTACGACCTTTCCCGGCACCACAGTGAGAACGACATCGAGAACGGCGGCTTCGAGAGCGGCGATCTCACCGGCTGGACAGTGCTCACCGAGGGCTTTGACGCCTCCGGCGCGGTGGTCAGCGCCCAGAGCTACTGGGACCAGGAGCTGCCCTACAACCAGAGCGGGTCCTACCATCTCAACGGGTGGGGCACAGGGATCCCGGAGGGGCAGGGCTGGGCGGTGCGCTCCGGCAGCTTCGTCCTGGGCGGTAGCGGCTATATCTCGGTGAAGATGGGCGGCAACGCGGCTGTGACCAAGGTCTTTTTGAGCGACGGCACCCAGATCGGGGCTTACAGGAACTTCCGTTTCCGGGATGTTGACTTCCCCTATATCGCCAAGGGCGGCGCGTGGTGCGATATGGCCACCTATGTTATCGACCTGTCCGGCTACCTGGGGAGGGAGATGTACATCGAGCTGCACGATGAGGTCATCACCGACGGCTGGGCCAACGCCTTTTTTGACGACGTAGTGACCTACTACGAGACGGCCCCGGAGGTCTCCGGGCGTTTCGATACGGTGCCGGACGGCCATATGCCGGGAGAGATCGCCAAGACCGCCCAGATCCCCTGGGTGCTGGTCCCCAAGGTGAGCGAGGAGGCCCCGCGGCAGATCCCCAACGGCGGCTTCGAGACCGGCGACCTGAGCGGCTGGACGGTCTACGGCTCCGGCTTCCCCATCCGAAACGGCCTGCCCGCCGCCGATTCGTCCGGGACCTATTGGAACGAGGAGCTGCCCTTCAACAAGAGCGGCGAGTATTTCCTGAACGGCTGGGCCCTCAGCGGCAACGAGGCCAACACCTGGCGGGTGCGGTCGGCCCCCTTCACGCTGGAGGGCAGCGGCTGGATCTCCGTGAAGATGGGCGGCCACGCCGCGGCGGTGCGGGTCTACCGGATGGACGGCACACTGGTGGGCGACTTCGACCAGAGCCGGTTCTGCGATAAGGAGTTCCCCTATATCTCCAAGGGCGGCTCCTGGTGTGACATGGCCACCTATCTGCTGGACCTCAGCGCCCATTTGGGCGAGGTGCTGTATATCGATCTGTGCGACATCCCCATCAATGGGGGCTGGGCCAACGCTTTCTTTGACGATGTGGTGACTTACTATCCGGCAAAGCCCACGGCGAACGGCAGCCAGTGGGTGACGGACGGCCACAGGGCGGGCGAGCGGGCCGGGAAGGCCCGGATCCCCACGGTGATCGGGGTCAACAACCTCTACAACCCCCGGAACAATGGCTTTGAGCTGGGCAGCCTGGACGGCTGGACCGTAGTAGACGGGCCTGTCAGGCTGCATACCGCCGTTGTTGCTGCCACGGACTACAACCTGGATGTCGTGGACAATGGCGTTGTTACGGACGCGAGAAAGCTGCCCTACAATACATCGGGGAATTATATCCTCAGCGGACATGACGCAGTCGGGGCTATCGAGGTCTGGAGCGATGAGGAGAATAAGATAGTCGATATACACGAGGAGGAGACCTGGACCATCCGCTCCTCTCCCTTCACCCTGGCTGGCAGCGGCTATATCTCCATCAAGATGGGCGGGGCCACCGCAGCGTTCCGGGTGCGGACCGTGGAGGACGACAAGATCATTGCCTACTGCCAGCAGCGGCGGTTCAACGATGTGAATTTCCCCTATCTCTCCAAGGGCGGTTCTTGGCGGGATATGGCCACCTATGTGATGGACTTGTCCGACTATCTGGGCCAGAAGCTGGTCATCGAGCTGATGGACGAGGAGATCGAGACCAACTGGGCGGATGCCTACTTTGACGAGATCGTCACCTACTATCCTAAGCGTCCCATGATGTATGCGGACTATGTGACCGATGGATATCATGAGTGGACCGATGATCCCCAGGAGGTCGCCATCCCCTGGATCTATCTCGATGAATACTATGACGGTCTGATCAGCCGGTTCCCGCCGTCTCCGTCGGACCTGACGCCCCTGAAGGATATCTCCCGCGAAATAGAGCCTGGAACTTCCCTGGACCTGTATGAATACTTTACGGCAGCCCAGGGGCTGGGGGGCTACGATCTTGTGGGGAGCCGCTTGACCTTCACCAGTGTGAAGATCTACAACTATGACGGCACATACAGTGTGGTAAAAGGTGACTATCACGAGCTTCAGATCGGCGAAGGCTGCTATGTCGTTGAGTACATGTTCGATCAGGCGGAGAAAACGCAGACAGGCAAGTTCAGCATCGTTGCCTTGTCGGACGAACCGGACGAGCAGATCTTCAACGGCGGTTTCGAGACCGGCACCATGGCAGGCTGGACGCCGCTGACCGATGGATTCAACACCGGCACGGCAGTCATCTCAGCCAAGACCTATTGGGACGAGAAGCTGCCCTATAACCAGGCGGGGAAATACCATTTGGACGGTTGGAATACCGGTATCGCCGAACCCGACAGCTGGGCTGTGCGCTCCAGGATCTTCACGCTGGGCGGCTCTGGCTATATCTCCGTCCGCATGGGCGGCAACGCCGCGGCGGTGAAGGTCTTTAAGGCCGATGGTACGCAGGTGGGCCACTATAGGCAGTCACGGTTCAAGGATGAGGGCTACCCCAATGTGGCAGTCGGCTCCTGGGCCGATATGGGCACCTATGTGATGGACCTCTCCGACTATCTCGGCCAGGAGCTGTACATCGAGCTTTGGGATGAGGGCGGCGGCGCTTGGGCCCACGCATTCTTTGACGAAGTGGTGACCTATTACGAGGATGCGCCTGATCTGCAAAACAGCAAAGATACCGTCACCAACAGCACCGGCTGTGAGCCGAAGCTGGTGGAGATCTCCTGGCGGCTGGCTGCCAACGGCCACCTCCCGCCGGCCGATCCGAACAGCAACACGATCCTCAACGGCGGCTTTGAGACCGGCACCCTGGCAGGCTGGACGCCGCTCACCGAGGGCTTCAACGCCAACACGGCGGTCATCTCGGCTGAGACCTACTGGAACGAGAAGCTGCCCTATAACCAGGCGGGCAGCTACCACCTGGACGGCTGGAATACTGGCATCGCCGAACCCGACAGCTGGGCCGTGCGCTCCAGCACCTTTACCCTGGGCGGCAGCGGCTATATCTCTGTCCGTATGGGCGGCAACGCCGCGGCGGTGAAGGTCTTTATGTCCGATGGCACTCTGGTGGGCCACTATAAGCAGACACGGTTCAGTAATACGAACTTCCCCAATGTAGCGGCTGGCTCCTGGGCCGATATGGGCACCTATGTGATAGATCTCTCCGACCATCTCGGTGAAAAACTGTATATCGAGCTCCACGATGAAGGCGGCGGCGATTGGGCCTTCGCATTCTTCGATGAGGTGGTGACCTATTACGAGACCGCGCCGGAGCGGGGCCGGAAGGATACCGTTCAGAACAGCGTCGGCTGTACGCCGGAGCGGGTGGAGATCCCCTGGGTCTATGTGGAGGACTTCTGCTTCACCAAGGAGCCGTCCAATATCACCCTTACAGAGGCGGCAACGGTCGATCTAACGGCAAAGCTGTCCGAGGCCGAGGCTACTTACAAGGGCGGACCGGTAGAATCGATCTCGATCACGAAAGTCACATTTGGCGGTACAACGTATACCGAAGGCTTTGATGCGTTCAAGGTAGAGGAGACAGGCGAATACCGGGTCTTCTACCAGGCCGCCTGCGGTGGGAAAACATCGTCGGAAAAGAGCTTCACCATCATCTACACCCGATATGAGATCGCGAACGGCGGCTTCGAGACCGGTAATCTTACTGGCTGGACACCGCTCACCAATGGCTTTAACGCCGACACGGCGGTCATCTCAGCCCAGACCTATTGGGGAGAGGGCCTGCCCTATAACCAGGCGGGCAATTACCATCTGGACGGTTTCCTAACGAATACAGGCATTGAAGAGGGCAAGACCTGGGCCATACGCTCCAGCACCTTTACGCTGGGCGGCAGCGGCTATATCTCCGTCCGTATGGGCGGCCATGCGGCGGCGGTGCAGGTCTTTAAGGAAGACGGCACTCTGGTGGGCTACTATAAGCAGACTCGGTTCAATGATAACAACTTCCCCAACGTGGCGGTTGGCTCCTGGGCCGATATGGGCACCTATGTGATGGACCTCTCCGACTATCTTGGTGAAAAGCTGTACATCGAACTTTGCGATGAACCAGTTGGCGGTTGGGCCAATGCGTTTTTCGATGAAGTGGTGACCTATTATGAGACTGCGCCTGATTGGCAGAACATGAGCGATACTGTCCAAAACAGTTCTGATAACAGAGTCCCGGAGAATGATAGAGGGGAAGTAACTATCCCCTGGCAACTGGCTGCAAATCTGGCCAGGGCAAGTTATCCCGAGCCTGGGACTGCCCCGGAAGGCGCGCAAATCGAAAATGGCGGCTTCGAGACTGGTGATCTCACCGGCTGGACGGCGCTCACCGAGGGTTTCAATACCAACACGGCAGTTATTTCCGCCCAGACCTATTGGGGAGAGAATCTGCCCTATAACCAAGCGGGCAACTATCATCTGGATGGTTGGAATACCGGCATTCTTGAGAATGACACCTGGGCCGTGCGCTCCAGCACCTTTACACTGCAAGGTTCAGGCTGGATCTCCGTCCGCATGGGCGGCCACGCCGCAGCAGTGAAAGTCTTTAAGGAAGACGGTACGCCAGTGGGCTACTACAAGCAGAATCGGTTCAGTGATACCAACTTCCCCAATGTGGCGGATGGTTCTTGGGCTGATATGGGCACCTATGTGATGGACCTCTCCGACTATCGTGGTGAAAAGCTGTACATCGAGCTTTGCGATGAACCAGTTGCCAGTTGGGCCAACGCATTTTTCGATGAAGTCGTGACCTATTACGAGTCCGCGCCCGAATGGGAAAACAGATTTGATTTTGTCGCTAACAGCGTAAATACGGCCCCTACTATGGCAGGTATCCCCTGGCAGTTGGCGGCGAATATGGTCAATGAGATCCCTGCGATGGAGGCGGTCGTGATGGTCCGGCTGGACGATGCCGCTCTGCCGCCGGAAAATGGTGTCCAGGACGTTCCCGTGGAAGATCCTGACGGCGTTGAGGAAAAGCCCAACGATGAAGAAGAGCCTGACGTTGGGGAGACACCTGATATCGAGGAAGTGCCTGATATCGAGGAAGTGCCTGATATCGAGGAAGTGCCTGATATCGAGGAAACGCCCGATGTCGAGGAAGTGCCCGATGTCGAGGATGTGCCCGATGTTGAGGATGTGCCTGATATCGAGGAAGTGCCCGATGTTGAGGAAGTGCCTGATATCGAGGAAGTGCCTGATATCGAGGAAGTGCCTGATATCG
>CAMWFH010000026.1 GCA_947173485.1 uncultured Clostridia bacterium
TTCCTATTTTATCATACTTTCGTGAAAAAGTCTGCCCTAAGGCAGACTTTTTCGACAGACTGGCGCCGGTATATACCGGCCCATTGTTTGCTGCTACTACCGCACCTCGTCCTATACTATCAACTATTTTGCTCTATTCCAGCCTCGATCAGGGCAACAAGCTTACTGGACGCACATTCAGAGCATTGGCATTTTTCCAAAGAGTTTCAAATAGCGGCAACGCTCGTTTATTTTTATATTGCGCAAGGCTACTTGCTGTGCTATAATAAAGATGTTTTTAAGATAGTCGTTTCTAATAGATTTTCTGCGCAGACACGGGAAAATGGTCCGTACACATTTGGAATCAGGGAGGGTATCACAATATGAAAAAGCAAATCTTGTCCGTTATTTTAACGTTGAGCATGGTGCTGTCTCTTCTGCCAACACAGGCCTTGGTTGCTGAGGGGAGCGAAGGAGCCTCTGTTGCCAGTGTAGTACAGGACGGATTCTTGGGCAACGCGCTCCTGTGGTCGCTGGACGACGCGGGGACGCTCACCATTTCTGTAAACCCGGAGGCAACGTCGTATACAGACTATGATATGCCGGATTATTCTTTTGCAAACCAGCCCTGGGATAATTATGCTGCCGACATAAGATCGGTTGTCATTGGAGACAGGGTGACGAGAATAGGTAATAATGCTTTTTACGGGTGCACCAATTTAAAGGCTGTTACGTTTGAGGACGTAACTGTAACAGAAATTGGAAGCTCCGCTTTTAGATCCTGCACGAGCCTGACGGACATCACCATCCCGGAAGGCGTGACTGTCATTGGGTGGGAGGCCTTTGGGAGCTGCAGCAGCCTGACCTCCATTACACTTCCAAGTACATTAAAAACGATCGAGGACCAGGTGTTTAACTACTCCGGTCTCCAGACAGTGACCTTGCCGGAAAACCTGCAAAAGATTGGGACGGAGGCGTTCTCAAATACAAAACTGTCGTCGCTCACGATCCCGGCCAGTGTGACCGACATCGGCGAGGGTGCCTTTGAGGAATGCAGGCAGTTGACAGACATCACGGTCGGCGGTGGGTCAAACTACCGGTTTGAGGCCCCCGCCCTCTTCCGACTTGAGGAAGGAAACCCGGTCACCCTTCTGGTGTGCCTCCCGGCGGTATGCCCAAATTCCTATGAAGTCCCCGCCACCGTGACAAGAATCGGCAACGGGGCGTTTAGCCGCTGCACAAAATTGGGGTCCCTGACCTTGCCCGATGGTCTTCTGGAGATCGGCGACAGTGCGTTTACCAATTGTAATAGGTTACAGGCACTCACGATCCCGGAGCAGGTAACATCTATCGGGGCGAACGCTTTCTTGTTTGTTGACTGCGACATCGTCATTCCCGGCTCAGTCAAAACGCTTGGGCAATCCGCTCTGGGCGGTGTGGACTGTTCCAGCATAACGCTGAAAGAGGGCGTTGAGAAAATTTGCAACGGCGCGATCGCTCCTTTTGCTAACCATTCTGACGGTTCCGGCAGCAACCTGAAAACGTTGTCGCTGCCCCTCTCGCTGAGAGAGCTCGACTATGCTTCCATGTTTTCCGGTGCGTTCAGCCAGGACCCCGATGCCGCAGAGATCAAGTACGCGGGAACAGCGGCGCAGTGGCGGAACAATGTGACGGTACAGCCCGGTAATGCCGCGTATTTTGAAGTCCCGTTTGAATGCAGCGGTCAAGTAGCCCACAAGATCTTCTATGATCTCAATGGCGCAGCTGGGCGGTATAACGATGCTCCGCCGAATGGAAAGCCGGCCACCCTCTTTGACAGTTTGGATACCGAGGTCACACTCACCGCGCCCACGGCGGGCAAAGACCAGCTTCCCACAACAGGTACTTCGGGAACTTATTTTGAGTACGCCACGGCTCCTGCAGGCGGCGCATTCCAGGGCTGGCTGATCAACGGGAGACTTTATCGGAATGGAGACAAATTTTCCGTTGCCGGCCTTGCCGAGGACGTCACGGCCACCGCGATCTGGTTTGAAAAAGACATTCCCCTTACTGTCACCCTGGAGTATCAGGACGGTACCACCCCCTCCGGCAGTATCTCCTGTCAGAAGGACAGCGCTTACGGCGAGGATCTGCCGGAACCCACCCGGACCGGCTGCCGTTTCGATGGCTGGTACACGGCGGCGGAGGGCGGCACAAAGGTCACCAGTGAAACCATCGTAAGCGAGGGCCGGGATCATACCCTGTACGCCCACTGGGTCCGGCAATATACAGTCAGCTTTGACACCAACGGCGGCGGCGCGGCCCCGGCCGACATCACGGTAGAGACCGGCGCAGCCTATAACGCCCTGGGCGGCTGGCCAAACGCTCCGGTCCGGGAGGATCATACCTTCGACGGCTGGTATACTGCGGCGGAAGGCGGAACAAAGGTCACCAGTACGGACACCGTAACGCAGGAGCAGGACCATACCCTGTATGCCCATTGGACAGAGGAAGCGGCCCGAGAATTTACTGTCATCTTCGATGCCAATGGCGGTACGGTGACTACAGCCAGCAAACAGGTCACGCAGAACCAGCTTTATGGCGAACTGCCTGCGCCCACCCGGACCGGCTTCCGTTTTGACGGTTGGTACACCGCGGCGGAGGGCGGCAGTGAGATCACAGCTGGTTCGTCCGTGGAGACCACGGCGGACCACACCCTGTATGCCCATTGGACCCAACTGTACACGGTCACTTTCGACGCCAACGGCGGCGTGGTGTCCACGACCAGCAAACAGGCCGCACAGGAACAGCCCTATGGAGAGCTGCCCGTGCCTACCCGGGACGGGTACCAGTTTGACGGCTGGTACACCGCGGCGCAAAGCGGAACGAAAATAGAGAGCACCACGACCGTGGAGCTGGCGGAGGACCACACTCTGTATGCCCACTGGACAAAAAAAGTGGTGGAAGGAGGCGTTACCGTCACCTTTGACGCCAACGGCGGCGCGGTCACCACGGCCAGCAAACAGGTCACACAGGACCAGCCCTATGGAGAGCTGCCTGTGCCCACCCGGGACGGGTACCAGTTTGGAGGCTGGTACACAGCGAAGGAGGGCGGCGTCCGGATCGAGGCCGCGTCCCGTGTGGAGGCGGATGCCGGTTTGACCCTGTACGCCCGCTGGCTGGTGGACTATATCCCCCTGCTGTCTTTTGGCTTTTCCAATTCCAGCGGCGACTTTGGATATAGGCCCGGATACCGCATCCCTTACGCCCGGTTCCAGATGGTCTATGGCGAAACTGCCCAGGCAAAGATCTACTATGAAAACGCGAAGCCGTGGGCAGGCAGCTGCGGCGGCATGGCCGCGCTCTCGGGGATATTCTACCGGTCGGACACGGACCTGGATTTCAGGGACTTCCGCAGCGGACCCAGCATTACCACACAGCCAACGGAACTCTCTGCACTCCGGCCCGATTGGCGTACCAATCGATTCAGTACCCACCAGTGGGACCTCTCTGTGCGGGCTTTGACCGAGGGGATGTGGATGGCCGGGTATTCCTGCCTCTCCGCAAGGGGGATGTATAATAGCTTGACTGATCTGTGGGACGCGGTGGATCATTTCTATCAGACAGGAGAATATCCTGTCTATATCGGGGTGTACCCCGCCCCCGGAGAGGGCCCCGGCCACGCCTTGGTGGGCTACCGGGTGGAGGAGGTCAGCGACACGGAGGGGCGGGTCTATGTATACGACTGCAATGCTCCGCTGTCCCGGAACGAATACATCACGCTGACCAAGGATTCGCCAAACGGCCCGTACACCCACTTTTCTTATTGGAGATTCGATCATTCGCTCTCCTACAGCATCAACAACGGACCGATCCCCTCCTGGCTGGACCGGGTAGATATCGACAAAGGCAACAACATGATCGACCCGACGATGGAGCTGCTGCTGGTCAATTCCAGCCAAGGGACGGTCCTGGACAGCCAGGGAGCCGTGGTGGCGGAGCTGTCTGACGGGCGGTTCGAGGCGAAAACGGAGGGTGTCTACCCGGTTCTTGCCGCAGCGGAGCCGGGGGACGGTACGCCCTCACTGCTGGAGAACGATATCAACGCGATCTGGGTGCCGGTGGGGCAGTATTCCGTACTCAATACGGACGAAAGCGTCAGCGAGTTCAAAGCCACCATGGTCCATGTGGATAGCGCGGCCACCATCACCACAAGCGGCGATGCCGTCTCCTTTATCGTGAATGACGGCGGCAGCGGCGAACCGGCTGTCAACTATGTCCGGCTGGGGGACCCCAACGCTGCCTACACGATCTGTCTGGAGAGTTCCGCCGATCCGGACAACTACAGGGAACTGCGCATCACCGGGAGAAGTATGGACAAGGCGGTCTCCTTCGCACAAGCAGACGATCAGCTGTATGTGAACGGGACACCGGCGGATCGGGCAACATATGAGACGCGTATCAACGGAGATGTGTATCCCGACGACATCGATTTGGAAAAAGAGACCTACGAGGAGTATGAGCAACGTGAAAAGGAGCCGGAGGTCCCTTGGCAGAATGTCACTGCGGACACGCTTCAGATAAAAACGGAACTGCCCGAAGTTATAGCGAATACCGCGATCAGGATCCAGTTTGAGCCCAACGGCGGTGCCGGCACGATGGAGCCAGAAAGCGCAGTGACCGGGATGCCCTTTGCGATGCCCGCATGTACCTTCACTGCACCAGTGGGTAAGACTTTTGACAGATGGTCGATCGGAAACGCAGATAGCGGGGATACAGCGGAGACCGGCGAATTCCATACATTTACCGGTGACGTTACGATATACGCCCTCTGGAAAGACAGCGGCAGTGGCGGCGGCGATCACGGTGGCAGCAGCGGAAACGGCGGCGGTACCTCACCTACCTACAAGCCTCAGGTGATCCAGTCCGGCGGGGGCGGCGGTGCACCGTCCATCTCCCCGTCCGATCCGAAGCAGGGCGACACCGTGACCATCACCCCCAAGCCGGATGAGGGCTATGAGGTAGACAAAATTACCGTCCTTGACCGCGACGGCAAGCCTGTGGAGGTTACGAAAAAGCCAGACGGAACCTATACCTTTCAGCAGGCCAACGGCAAAATGACGATCGAAGTGACCTACCAGCCCATTGATCAGCCCTGGAACGACCCCTTTTCCGATGTCTCCGGGGGCGATTGGTACTATGAGACGGTACGGTTTGTCCAGGAGCGGAGGCTGATGAATGGTTACGGTGATAGCCGGTTTGGGCCAAACGATGATCTCTCCCGCGCTCAGTTCGCTCAGATCCTCTTTAATAAGGAGGGCAGGCCGGTCGTGAACTACCAGATGGACTTCTCCGATGTGACGGGTGAGGCGTGGTACACCGAGGCTGTTCGCTGGGCTGCCAGCCAGGGCATTGTGCGCGGTTATGGCAACGGCACGTTCGGCCCCAACGACCCAATCACCCGTGAGCAGTTGGCGGTCATGCTCTGGCGATACTCCGGCAGCCCAGCCGCCAGCGGAGAGCTGAACTTCGATGATGTTGACGAGATCAGCGGCCATGCGCTGGAGGCATTGCGCTGGGCCGTGGAGAACGGCATCTTGAACGGCTACGGCGATGGACGGCTCGGCCCCCAGGGGCGGGCCACCCGCGCACAGGCGGCGCGGATGCTGAAGAACTTTATAGAGGACCAAGAAAGTAAACAGCAAAAATCTTTGCGTCAAATGTAACACAACAGAACGTATGAAGCACAGGCCATTTGTCGTAACATAGACAAATGGCCTGCGCTTTGAAATTTACCCTTGACAAAAGCTCTCTGAGGACAACATTTCCGGCAAGCTGTCCCGTGACTATGAACAGGAGGGACATGACCCAGCTTGGCGCCACCATCCTGCGTGAGTTCGTGGAACAGATCAGGGTGTCCGACAGACCAGCGAACAGCAGAAGCGGGTGAAAATCCGGGAAATTGAGATCGTCTATAACTTCATTGGTGCATCTGATTTTGAGGAAGCGCGGGAGCGATCCCAAACTACCCAAGACAAAAATAATGCGAAAGTCGACGCAGCTTGACGCTATGCCGACCCTCGCTTAAAATGTTTTCTTACGTCACCGCCCCACATCGGCGGGGACATTCGCATCGTCATGGAACATACGGGGATGTACTGGCGTCCCATCGCCTTGGCGCTGAAGGAGGCTGGTTTCTTCGTCAACGTGGTCAACGCCATGCTCATCCACGATTTCAGCGACAACTCCCTGCGCAAGGTCAAAACAGACAAGGCGGCCTCCATGAAGATCGCCAACTATGCCCTGTCCTTCTGGGCGGAGCTGCGGGACTACTCGCCGGAGGACGAGACCCGGCAGATGCTGAAAATGCAGAACCGCCTGTATCTGCGCACCAAGAAATCCAGCGTGGTCCTCCGCAACGGCCTGATCTCCCTGCTGGACCAGACCTTCCCCAGTGTCAACACGCTTTTTGACATCCAACCCAAGCGGTCCAATGGGCATTTCAAGTGGGCAGATTTCGTAAAACGCTTCTGGCACAAGGACTGTGTGGCGGGCATTTCCCTCGCCGCGTTCTCGGACGCTTACCGCAAATGGTACGCTAAATCCGGCTACCGCTTCTCCCAGCCTGATGCCAAAAAGCTCCACGCCGCCGCCAGAAACGCCGTGGCTACATTTCCCAAAAACGACAGCACCAAGCTGCTGATTGCTCAGGCCGTGGACAGCTTGAACGGCCGTTTATGATGCGTTGCACATCCTGCGTGGAGGGATGCTCCGTCTGGCCTCCCTGCTGCCGGAATTCGATGTGGTCATGGAGATGCAGGGCGCTGGTGAGGTCACCGGGCCGCAGCTCATGGCGGAGATCGGCAATGTGTGGCGGTTCACCCACAAGGGCGCTCTGGTGGCCTTCGCAGGTATGGACGCACCGCCCTTCCAGTCCGGCACTTTCGATTTCAAATCCCGCCGCATCTCAAAACGAGGCTCGCCCCATCTGCGAAAAACTCTGTTCATGGTCGCCAGCACGATCCTCCAGCACTCCGACCCAGCCAACCCCATATTTCAGTTCATGGATAAAAAACGGGCCGAGGGCAAGCATTTTTACGTCTACACTGCAGCCGGGGCCGCCAAGTTCCTGCGCATCTACTATGCCAGGGTAAAGGCGCACCTGGCGGTGCTAGACGCTGAGGCAAATACCGCCGCTTAACCGAAAACAACGATCACTTTCAGTCGGTTCGCAAAAATTCTCGTTGACCGGTTTGCTTTGCTATACCCTTTTTCGGCTGCCAAATTTCTTCAAGATTTTTTCATTTTAGGGCTTGACACCTATTTGCAGCTTTGCGAAGTGGCGACTATGCAGAATTCTTCGTGTAAATTATTTTATACAGGTACCTATTGACAAACTGTACTGATTGTTATATAATAAATTTAAACAGGTACCATTAGGACATAAAGAGGGGCGCTATGGTGGACGAACTCACTACCACAATTTACGAGAAGCTTTCTGTGCTGCAAGGACTCATGCGGCGGCAGGAGATGTCCAGTCAGGTGAGATTCGGCCCTTTCGCCGACACATCCCGCGGACAAGGGCGCATTCTTGCCATGCTGCGAATCCAGCCGGAGATCGCTACAAAAGACCTGGCCTATCTGCTGGGCATCCGGCAGCAGTCCCTTAACGAATTGCTAAACAAGCTGGAAAAGGGCGGCTATGTGGAACGCAGATCCTCCGAAACAGACCGCCGGGTCATGGTGGTCCATCTGACGGAAAAGGGGAAAACCGTACAGCAGCCCATGTCGAATCATGAGGCGGTCCTCGGCTGCCTATCCCAGGAGGAGCTGCGGCAATTCGGAAGTTATTTAGACCGCATTATTGCGGCTTTCCGAGCGCAGGAGGGCGGAGATGAAACTGCCATGAAGGACTGGATGGAAAAAGCGAGAGCGCGTATGGGCGAAGAGCAGTTTGAGCGGCTGATGTCCATGCGGGAGCGTGCTTTCGGCTCCTTTGGCTGGGGAGGCCAGCTGGCGGATATACCGGGAGCGGAGCGCTTCTCGCCGGATTATGACGGTCCGGTTCCAGACAGGGGTGAATTTGGCAGACCCGGCGGCCCCAAAAATAGAATAGACAAGGCACCATGATTATTATGGAGATAAGTCCTATGCGAGCAATTCGCATAGGACTTCATTTTTTAGGAGGTAATCGTAATGAACCCAATCATACAGGTAGAACATTTCTCGAAAAGGTACGGGGGTTTTACGGCGGTGGACGACATCTCCTTCACAGTGGACGAGGGCAGTATTTTCGCCTTCCTCGGTCCCAACGGCGCGGGTAAAAGCACGACCATCAACACCCTGTGTACCATCCTGGACAAAACGGAGGGCACGCTGACCATCAACGGCCATGATGTTTCCAGGGAGCGCAGTCTGGTGCGGAAGGATATTGGAATCGTCTTTCAGGATTCCACTCTGGACGCCCAGATGACCGTGGAAGAAAACCTGAAATATCATTGTGCCTTCTACAAGGTGCCGAAGAACGAGGTGCGGGAGCGCATCGGCTTTGCCCTTGACCTGGTGGAGCTGACACAGTGGAGGCGGGCGGCGGTGGGCAGTCTGTCCGGCGGCATGAAACGGCGGGCGGAGATTGCCAGAGGGCTGGTCCATGACCCCAAGGTTTTGTTTCTGGACGAACCCACCACCGGCCTGGACCCGCAGACCAGGGCCAATGTGTGGGAGTATATCCAGCGGCTCCAGAAGCAGAAGAATATGACCATCTTCCTGACCACCCACTATATGGATGAGGCGGAGGTCTGTTCCAAGGTCGTTGTTATGGACCACGGAAAAATCGTTGCTCACGACACGCCGGAGAACTTAAAGCATCAATATACCGGCACAGAGGTGGACGTTGTCTGTACCCGGACCGAACCGTTGGAATCTGCGTTGCAGGAGCAAAATATTCCCTATCGGAAAGTCAAAAACAAGCTGATGTTCCACACGAAAAAAGCGCCCGCTGCGCTGGAAATTCTATCCGCGCACAAGGGCGAGATCATCGACTTTGAAGTGAAAAACGGGACGCTGAACGAGGTGTTCCTGGCGATAACCGGAAAGGAGATTCGAGGATGAACCCGATCACAGCGATCGTGCAGAGAAATTTACTGAACTATATCCGCAGCAAAGGGCGGGTATTCGGCGCCCTGTTTATGTCCATGTTCATGCTGGTGATGTTTTCATTTCTGATGAGATCCGCCATGAGCGGACTTGACGCCCCCATGCCTTATCTCATTTCCGGCGTGATCATCATGAGCGTGTTCCAAGTCAGTGTCAACAACTCCTCTGATATTCTGACCGACATTTCCAGCGGCTACATGAAAGAGGTCCTGGTAGCGCCCGTTCCACGGACACAGATCTCCATGGGACACATTCTGTCTGGTGCGGTCATTGCCGCGCTGCAAGGCGTTGTTACTATGATCTGCGGTATTGTGCTCGGCCTACGGGCGGGCATCCTGCAAATTATGCTGCTGGCGGCGGTGATGCTGGTTTCCGCTATGACATTCAGCGCCATCGGCCTATTTCTGGCCACGGTCTCCCGCAACTCCCCCGCTTTCCAGACCATCAGCTCCATGATCATGATGCCCCTGACCTTTGTTTCCGGGGCCTATATCCCCACCCCCATGATACCCGGTTTTCTACTGCCCATCGTCTACCTGAACCCGCTGACCTATACCACCTCCATTTTCCGCTATATCGCCCTGGGAGCGCACACGCTGGACACAAGGGAACTGATAGCACAAGGCATGGCGTTCGACCTCAGCGGATTTGTCATCACGCCGCTGATGGGACTGGCCATCACTATTTTGATCGGGACGTTTTTCTTTGTGCTGTGCGTCCACAAATTCGACCGGGCAGACTTCTCCACCATCAAGGTCGCCGCGGGGGTGCGGGGCGGCGGGGCCGCCGCCAGGAGGTAAGTTATGGAATTGCAACTGGAAGCTGTCACAAAAAACTACAAGAGTAAACAGGTCCTGAAGGGCATCTCCCTCACCATGAGGGCGGGGGTCTATGGCCTGCTGGGTCCCAATGGGGCGGGAAAAACCACCCTGATCCGCATACTGGCCGACGTGCTGCACCCCACAGATGGGCGTGTCCTGTATGACGGGAGGGATATTCGCGCCGTAGGGGATGAATACCGGGCAAAAATCGGCTATCTGCCCCAAGATGTCAGCTTTTACGGTGACTTTACCGGCAGGGATCACCTGGAATACTCGGCGGCGCTGAAAGGGATGGAAAAAGCCCGCGCGAAAAAGCGGATCGAGGAATCGGCCTGCAGTGTCGGTCTTTGGGACGATCTGAAACGGAAATGCGCCGCCTACTCCGGCGGGATGCAGCGCAGGCTGGGGATCGCCCAGGCCCTTCTGGACGACCCGGAGATTTTGATTCTGGACGAACCCACCTCCGGCCTGGACCCCTATGAGCGGATCAAGTTCCGCAACATTATCTCCGCCTACGCAAAGGACCGTCTGGTGCTGCTCTCTACCCATATCGTATCCGACGTGGAGCATATTGCCGCACAGATCATGATGATGGAGTATGGCGATATCCAGCACATCCACACGAGCGGGGAATACATCCGGCAGATGAAAGGCCGAGTCTGGCTGGCGGAGATGCCCGCCGAACAGCTGATGGCCTATCAAAACCAGGCGGTCATCAGCAACGTCCGGGCGAAAGACGGCTGCATGGAGGTCCGCATCATTTCGGACACAAAGCCCGCCCCTGACGCGGTACAGGCCGTACCAACGCTGGAGGATGCCTATCTATATCTGTTCAACTACTTGCCAGGAAAGGCCGGGAGGTAACGCCATGTCATTGTTTCGATTTGAACTGCGAAAACTGCTTCTCAACAGGAAAGCCCTACTTTTGCTGCTGTGCCTGTTCGTCCTTTACAGCGTGGTCGGTCTGACCTCCACCATGTTCCTGATCGGCAGCAATGACAGTTACCGCGCTTACGAGGAACTAGCCGCCAACTGGGAAGGTCCCTTTGACAGCGAAAAAGCCGCAGAATCGGAAATGATCTATCAGGAAGTCAGCGCCCGGTACGGCACAGATGCCCGGATGATCTCCCGGAGCGTCAAAGACCAGCCGGAGATCATCCTGGCGGTGAACTACCACGCCTACGCTGAACGGGTGGAGGAATATTGGAACGGTACACCGCCGGAGAGCGCCGAGGAACCCTATGGTATCGCCCTTCTGCAAGGGAAGCTTGCAGAATTGGAAAGCCAGGGGAGGCAGGATTCCTTTGACTATCAGGAGCTGTCCGCCGCCCTGGAACGGCTGGAAGAGCTGGGGGAGCCGGAGTTTGCCAACGCCCTGCTGTGGGAGAACCTGTTCAATAATTGGGGAGAGCATATGATGCAGTTCCTTCTGTTTGTGCCGTTGACCTTTGTCATTGCCCCGGTGTTCGCCTTGGAATGCTCCAGCGGCATGGATAACCTGATTTTAAGCTCCCGGAACGGCAGAAGGAAGATCGTCACAGCAAAGCTGCTGAGCGTACTCGCCGCCTCCACGGTCGTGGTCGCTCTGTACCTGGCCGGTACATTTTTGTTCGGCTTTCTGCCCCACGGGAGTTTCCATGGCTGGAATGCCTCCATCCAGTCCATTCCCACCTATGCCCGGTCCATGTTCCCCTGGAAGATCTGGCAGCTTGCCGCAGTCGGAGCCGCATGGCTTATTTTTACCGGCGCGGTCTATAGCCTGATGATCTGTTTGATTTCCTCCCGCATGAAAAGCCAGATGGGGACAGCGGGGGTCAGTTTGGCGATCCTGTTTGTGAATGTGGGACTGGCGGCGATGGGCGATACCGTGACCCAGCGGCTTGGGGCACTGGTGGATTTCGGGCTGGCAAATGTCACGCTGATGAAGGAAGTATTCGGCGGATATAAGGGTTTCAATGTGTTCGGAATGTATGTCAGCTATCCGGTCATGGCGGTTTTTGTTTTGGCTGCTATTGCCACCGTTGCCGCTTTTGTGGCTTACTTGGGGCAGAAAAGCAGAGCTGTGGCATGACAGAGAACCTAAAAAAGCAGATGGAAAAAGCAGGGGGCAGCGCGTATGTGTTCCCCTCGCCGGCAGGCGGCCTATCTCGCCGGACAGCGTCCTGCATATGCTGCACTGGGTACTGAAACAGGCGGGACTGCCGAAGGTCCGTTTCCACGACCTCCGGCACACCTTCGCGACCCTGGCGCTCCAGAACGGCGTGGATATCAAGACGGTATCCGGGATGCTGGGCCACTACTTTGTAGACTTCACTCTGGACACCTACGCCCATGTCACCGCCCAGGCCCAAAGGGAGGCGGCGAAAACGATGGGCAGTATCCTCTCTGATGCCATCTAGCCCTCTCCGCATATTTCCCCGTATGGGTCGGCGTTTGGGTCAGGCGGCATCAGTAAAAATGGACGCTCCTCAAAAGTACAGAAAAGCAAAGAAACTCTCCTGATTTCCGTGGAGATCAGGAGAGTTTTGGTTGCGGGGGCAGGACTTGGACCTACGACCTCCGGGTCATGAGCTGCGCTCTGAACCGTGGCCCAGGCATTTTTGGCGCTTTCGCGGACTGTCTAAGCCAAGGCCACGTGCTTTCCAATGCTCTTCGCGCCATCGCCTCCACTGTCTTAAGCACCACTTGTGTGCTTTTTAATGTCTTCCAGCTATACAGCTGGGAAGATCTTTATCTCCGGGATACAGGTCACAAACCGGCATCCCCACTCCCGCACGAAGCTGGCCGCGCCGGCGATCTCCTCTGTCAGGTTCCATGGCAGTATGAGCAGGAGGTCGGGCCTGCGCTCCCGCAGAACTTCCGGCCCCACGATGGGGATCAGGCTGCCCGGGAGGAAGAGGCCCTGCTTGTGGGGATTGGAATCCACCACGAACTCGATCATGTCGCTTTTGATGCCGCAGTAGTTCAAAAATGTATTGCCTTTCGCCGCCGCTCCAAAGGCAGCGATTCGCTTCCCCTGCCGCTTCGCTTCGGTAATCAGCTGGAGCGCGTCCAGCTTGATCCTCTGCATCCGGTCCGTAAGGTCAGAATAGGCCGATATGTCCCTCAGTCCAAACGCCTCTTCCCGCGCCAAGAGCGCCGAGACGGCGGGGCTCATCTGTTCGCGGGCATGTTCCCTGTGCGCAGCGTAGATGCGGAGCGAGCCGCCGTGGGTCTCCAGCTCCTCCACATCATAGATCTCCAGCCCATGGGCCTGGAAGATCTGCTGTACGGCAGTCAGGGATAAGTAGTAGAAGTGTTCGTGATAGATGGTGTCGAACTGGCTCTGCTCCATCAGGCGCATCAAGTGGGGAAATTCCATGGTGATGGTGCCTTCGGGACTGAGCACTAGGGACAGCCCCTCCACGAATCCGTTGATGTCCGGGACATGGGCCAGCACATTATTGCCGATCACCAGGTCGTAAAGGCCGTCCGCCATCGCGATCTCTCGGGCGGTCTCTGCGCCGAAGAAGCAGCACTGGACCTCGATTCCCTTCGCCCGTGCCGTCTCCGCCACATTCTCCGCCGGCTCGATCCCCTTGACCGGGATTCCATAGGGCTGGAAATATTGCAGCAGATAGCCGTCGTTGCAGGCGATCTCCAGGACGTGGCTCTCCCGGTCCAGCACCAGACGGGGGACGATCATATCCACATAGGCCTTGCAGTGCCGGAGCCAACTGTCCGAATAGGAGCTGAAATACTGATACTCCCCGAAGATCTGCTCTGGGCGCTGGTAGAGCGCGGCCTGCACCAAAAAGCAGTGCGCACACACCTTGACGTTCAGCGGATAAGACATCTGGCCCCGGTCCAGGTCCTCCGCCGTCAGATACTCGTTGGACAGCGGGGAAAAGCCCAGGTCCGCAAAGGTGTGTTTCAATTCATGGCCGCAAAACCGGCAGTGTCGGTTATCCAATCCGATCTCCTCCTTTTAGCAAAGTGCCGTCCCAGAACCGCCGGAGGCCGTCCTCCAGCGGGACACAGGGGCTCCATCCGGGCGGCAGGGGGAAAATACGCAGCGGATCTTCCAGTATGTAGTCTGGGTCTGGCCGTCCGCCCCAGCCGGGCCGGAAACGCAGATCGTTGACCTCCAGCATCAGCTCCACGGTCTCCCGCAGAGAGCGGGGCCTTTCTCCTGAGAGCTGGAAGACCCGGTGTGCGGGAGCTGAAGGGTCCAGCGCGGCGGCAGCCTGGACGAATCCGCGCACCACATCGTCGATGTAGACGGCATCATAGATCTGACGCCCGGAGGTCAGGGCCAGAGAGGTCCCCTCCAGGACAGCCCGGCGAATCAGATTCAAAACTTTGGGACGCCAGTCCCCTGGCCCGTAGGTGTCGGACAGCACCACTGCCGCCGCATCGACCGCTCCTGTCCCTGCGTAATACCCCACAAGATCAGAGAACGCCCGCTTCGTCGCGGCGTAGAGGTTCAAAGGCCGGTCCGCCTCGCCGCCGTAGTGGGCCATGATGGTATCTGCGTAGACCAGCTTGGAGCAGCCGCAAGCGGACATGGCCTCCAGAAGGTAGGCCCCGAAGGTGATATTTGACGCGATGAGCGCCGGGGTCACCTCCGGTCCGTGGGTGCCTGTATAGAAGGTGGCCATGTGGTAGACTAAGTCAGGCTGGGCTGTTTGCAACGCGGTCTCGATACTGGCATAGCTGCCATCTGTGGTCAGGAGATGGAGCTGGTCCTGGATATCCGAGATATACTCCGTGCGGAGCGGGTCCCGGACCAGGCCGTAGACCTCGTGGTCCGGCAGCAAGGCGCGGGCCAGATGGGAGCCGATGTAGCCGGTGATACCGGTGATGAGGACCTTTTTCATACCGCTCTAAGCTCCTTGCGAAACGTCGCAAAGCTTTGGAAGGACCGATCCCGCTCAGAGAGGATCGGGGCCGCAGCTTCATCCAGCGGCCAGTCGATCGCCAGCTCTGGGTCGTTCCAGAGGATCCCGTTCTCACTGTCTGGGTCGTAGCGGTCCCCACAGAGGTAATGCAGGACGGCCTGCTCGCTGCACACCAAAAAGCCGTGGGCAAACCCCTTGGGGATATAGAGCATCTGCCGGTCTTCCGCTGTCAGATAGAAGCCCTGCCATTTCCCGAAGGTGGGCGAAGCGGGGCGGATATCCACCGCCACGTCGTATACTTCGCCCGACAGGGCCCGGACCAGCTTGTCCTGGCTGTGACGGCGCTGGAAGTGGAGGCCACGGAGGGTCCCCTTTTGAGAGCTCGACTCCAATTCTTCCGCCACTGTAAAGGGGATCCCATGAGTGCCGAAGATGTCTGCTTCAAAGGTCTTGGAAAGATATCCTCTGGAATCGGAGGCCAGGAAGGGCTCGATCAGTGTCAAGCCAGGGATAGATGTATCCTGAAACTCGAATCGCGGCATAAAAGCGTCCTCCTTCATCCAAAAGGGTCCTCAAACGAGCTCAGTCGGAAAGATGGGCTCATCCGTTCCGTAGAGCACCTCCACATGGTAAAGGTCCGCCAGACAGGTCCGGGACACAGTTTCCCGGCTGCGGGTGGTGATAAAATAGTCCGCATACCGGAACAGCATGTGCTCATCCAGGTCCGTTCCGGATTGGATCGTAACGCAGGAATCACGGTCTTCGTATCTCTTTAGGATCCGCTCGATCATCTGCACGTTTTTTGCCGTAGAGATCTTCTGCGGCAGATAGAGCAGGAGCTCCTGACCGGGACGGTCTTTTTCAAAATACTGTGCCAGCACTTTCTCATAGAGCGGGAAGGGCTCGCCGATATCGGGGACAAAGAGCACTGCTTCTCCGCCGGTCTTGACCGGCGGAGGCTGGAGCGTCTCCAGCCTCGATTCTGCTTCTGGCAGATATTTCTCTACAAATGCCAGTACAGGCAGCGCAAGATCTTCTCTGCGGGCTTGCTGGAGCTTAGGCGGCCAATCCCACCACGCGATCTTCTGGAGCCCGGCGATCGTATCCTCATCGAACCTGTAGCGCAGGATCTTGGCCGGATTGCCCCCAACGATGGCATAGGGCGGTACGTCTTTCGTCACCACCGCATTCGCCGCCACGACACAGCCATTATGGAGCGTGACGCCCGCCATGATCGTTGCACCGTGGCCGACCCAGACATCATTTTGGAGGACAACAGACCCTTTTCGCCTGCTCTTATACCTTGCTTTCTTATCCCGCAAGCAGGAGAGCACTCCCTGCACGACAGCGGCATGATCGTGGTTCAGGTCTATCATGAACGTGATTCCCTCCGCCAGGGAGCAGCCCTTGCCGATTGCGATGCAATGACGTCCCGCTTCCAGCTCAAAGTTGATGCCGCTCTGTATCTCAGCGCCAACGATATAGCTATCCGTGTCAACGGCCACCAGCGGGAAACCCTTCATAGCACTTGGAGAATCGATCTTCAGCTCCGTATAGTCCCGAATCTGATATGGCTGGATCGATATCCGCTGTATCATAAACACCCCCCTTTCTGCATCCGATCTTTACATATGGGCCGGGGTACCGTCCCGACCATGCTCCAGCAGGAGCTCCAGTGGAAACACTCGCGCTTGTGGAGCGATCTGCCGCGCTCCTTCAGTTATCTCCTGCAAATACACAGGATTTTCCACAAATATGACCGCCGTCGAAACTGTGGATATGTCCTCGGGGGCAAGCACGGGACAGCCTGTACCGGGGATGGATCTCCCTTGCTTATGGGGATTCTTATCGATGATTCCCTTGATCTGGAGATGCTCCAGAAGATTTGAGCACATCACGCCTTTGGCCGATGCGCCCCAAAGATAGATGTTTTCTGGCACAGAGGAGACAGCGGATCTTTTGTTGGCGTTTCGATATGCCTGGTATGTTTCGGAAAATCTGCTTTTTATATGCGCCAACTGTTCCGGCGCAGCATCCTCCATGGCTATACAGTCACATTTTCTTGCGCAGATAGAGAAATACTGCCCGCTATAACTGAACTTCACCGCCGCTGTCGAGAACCCGGCGGTCCTCAGCAGACGTGCCAGCAGATCATCTGTATAATAAGCACAATGTTCATATGGAAGATCAAAAAATGCTCTGTTCTCTAAGATCCAATCCAATCGGGGCGTTTCCAGATAAAGGATCCCATCCGGCGCCAACGCTTTATGGAACAGACGCAGCATTTCCAGAGGATGGAGGATGTGTTCGATCATATGCCGGTTGATCAATACGTCTGCCGGATCCGTCATGCTTGCCAAATACGCCTGATCAAAGAGCGCCTGGTGCAGCTCCAGCCCACCGCCTTGTATCCCCGGCGCGCTCGGGTCTACCCCAATACATGTCGCGCCGCGCTGTGCGATCAGGCTCAAAAACTCTCCCGTCCCACAGGCGGCCTCCAGGACGCGCTTCCGTTTGAGCGGCGTCACTTCCTCGATAAGATCGATCACCTCCTGCATATGCCGGCTATAATATCCTGAATGGGCCCGCTCCGCATGGTAGCCATCGGCATATTGGACTTTTTCGGATTCAAAGTCCCGGTTGAACACGAAACCACACCGGGTACATTGCGTCAAGCTCTGTTTTCCCCGCGGGAACGACATGGCCTCTTCAGGCGTATCCGCAAGCACGTTCACAAAGACCGGGATGCTTGGAAAAGCAAATACATCCTCAAGCTGGCCACTGTCGCAGACAGGGCATTTGCATTGTGACATTTTTCTCCCCCTCAGCTGCAGATCCGGTCACTGTTTACAGATCCTCATATTTTTTCAGCAGCTCTGCTGCGTATGGATCCAGCGCATCCTTCGGGGCACTGATATATTGGAACAATGTACACTCCGAGCAGACTGGGATCTTATCTCTTTCCCCTCTCAAGTGCTGGCACAAAAAGGCGAGATGCTTCGGTCCGTGCCAGTGATCAGCCAAGCGTTCCGTCACCATATTGCAGAGCGGGGCGGGATTTGGCAGCGGGCAGCAGGGATAGGCATAGCCGTTGGGATAGATCGTTGCAGAGTAGAACGGCTGAGGACATATAGAATACTGCACGACCTTATGGCCCTACAGAGTATTGTTGTATTCGGAGCTTACAGCCTCCTTCGCGCTGGGAGTGGGGAATAGACAGTCGATCTCATACTCGTCCACGATATCCTGATACTCATGGATAAAGCTCGAACGCTCCTCGGGAGTAGGGATCATCTGGTCGATGATCTTGGCAAAAAGAATAACATCCGGTCCTTTCGCGTCCCGAAAATAGCACAGCTGCTCTTTCAGCTCATCATAGTCCACCGCCACGCCGCAGGTCTCCCGATATGCCTGGCTGGAGCGGCCCTGGAGGGACACCTTCACCCTGTCCACTCCCGCAGACAGCAGCGCGTCGCTCATCTGATGGGTCAAGAGGGAACCGTTCGTCGTGATCTCGATCGTCTTCGTGATATCCTTATTTTTTACATACTCTACCATCCTGGCGATGTCTTTGTGTGTCAGCGGTTCACCCCCGCCCGTAAAATTGAACACCTTGAACCGTTCAAAGCCATCCAGATGATCGACACATTTTTTGAAATCCTCAAAGGTCATCGTCTCTGCTTTAAATTCCCGATTCTGATAGTCACAGTAATAACATTTGAAGTTGCAGGCAAGCGTTACCATAAAACGGATACAAAACGGTCCGTTGACCAAAGGGAGGACCTCGTGCAGTGCTTCACGCTTTGAATTGCAATCCTCCGGTGTCAGAAATCTCGACATAAAAAGCCGCTCCTTTTCTCTGTTATTTTTCTACGACCAGCAGATATTCCTGAGTGTCCATCCGCTCCACCGCTTTTGCCCGCTGATCTGCCGGCAGCTCCGCCGGAAGAAGTTCCTTCAAAGCCCGCCGCGAATCCTCCTCAAGTCCGATTGGGACCGCAATGATCTTTTTCACCGTCCCCTTCCTGTTCAGTGCTGCCTCCACCGCCTCGACGGGGAGGTCATAGGAGAATTCCTGGTCATAGTGGTCCCGCTTCCCGAGGTGATACAAGTAGCTGCGGAAGGAGAACGAGTTTTTGAGCTTGAACAGCATGACCCCGCCCTTTTTGCACAGCGAAAAGCAGTCGTCGATCATCTTCTGCGGTTCATGATACCGATTCAGCGGCCGGTCCACAACGATGTAGTCGAAATAGTCCGGCAAAAAAGAGTCCAGCAAAAATTCCTCCCGGTCACAGACGACAGCACCGGTGCAGATCGTTTTCAAATCGATCCAATATTTGGGGTCCTGTGTAAAGGCGGACAATTCGGTATCGAATATATCCGACCCGCGCAGCCAATTTTTTACATCAAGGATCGGAGTGCCGCACCGGACGTCCACCCCTAACACCCTCGCAGTACCTTTTGCGCCCGGCCTAGGGATACTGGGCAGATAGGGGATGTAATAGTTATTGACGTCCTCCCAGGCATCCACGCCGAAATACTTCTCCTGGAAATTTGCTTTCCCGATACTCAGCGACTTTTGGAGTTCCGCCAACTCCTTCCTGTTCCTGCTCCGCATATCGTGATCGTGGCAGACCCAGGTATCTCCGGCCAAGACTGTACGATAGCCCATGCGCCGGATGCGGAACGTGATATCGTCATCGGCGAAATCATGAAAAAAACCGGCGTCCATATACGGCCACCCCACTGCGATCAGCGCCTCTTTGCGAAATAAGGTACCTAATGTGATCAGACGCAGCCGGTCTCCCCATTTCCTTGGGTCAGAATGGTTGAAACGCGCCGCTTTTTTCTGCATGTCATCATAGTCTGTATACGGGAAGTCTACCCCCTGCAGGTTGCTCGTGTTGGAACTGACCGGATTGGCCATCCCGATCTTGATATCCGATCTCATGCAGATCAAAAGGTTTTCCAGCCAATGCGGCGTGACGATCACATCATTCATCAGGGGGCACACGAACCGGCCCAGATCCTTTAAGTTCAAGACTGACGGAGGATAAGATGCGCCCAAGTTTTTGGTGATATGGATCACTTTTTTCTTGCTGTATGCCACGGACTGGAAATACTCCAATGTCTCATCTTTCGATCCGTGATCGATGAGGATCAATTCAAAGTCGATGCCCGAGGTATATTTTAAGACGCTCTCCACACATCGCTTCGTTTTCTCAATACGGTCATATCCCTGAACAATGATCGTTACTTCTACGCCAGTCTCCATCCCCTGCAGCTCCGCGATAGATGCCCGATTTTGGAAAAGATCGTTGTCTGCCTGGAGGGATCGTATCCGATCAGTGTTGATCTTTATCATCTGTTCCATGATAAGCACCCTTTATAAATACTTCTATCTGCCGCTCCATAAATTGGGACATATCCTCTCCTGCCAGCCACGCCTTCGTCCAGCTGACCGTCTCCGCCACAGCCCGCGCCGCGTCCCACTTGGGGTACCAGCCCAGTACAGTGCGGATCTTGGAGCAGTCCAGCCGCAGCACCGCATCCTCGTGGGGGCCGCTCTCGCCGGTGTGCTCCCAGCGGGCGCCCTCCTCCCAGGACTGGCAGAACAGGTCCGCCAACTGACCGGTGGTCAAGCAGTCACCGCTCTCCGGGCCCACATTGTAGCTACTGGACAGGCTTGGGTCCTCCCACTGCCGCTCCGCGATGAGCAGATAGGCGGACAGCGGCTCCAGGACGTGCTGGTAAGGCCGGACGGACCAGGGGTTACGGAGCTGGATGGGCCGTCCGGCCTGGACCGCCCGGATGCAGTCTGGGATGATGCGGTCCGCCGCAAAGTCCCCGCCGCCGATCACGTTCCCGGCCCGGGCCGTGCTGACCGCTATCCCCTTTTCCAGGAGGAAACTCTTCCGGTAACTGTCCGTCACTAGCTCGGAGCAGGACTTGGAATTGGCGTAGGGGTCATAGCCATTGAGGGTATCGGTCTCACGATAGCCCCAGGGCCACTTGTGATTCTCATAGACCTTGTCCGTGGTCACGTTCAGGACGCTGCGCACCGTATCAGACCGCCGGACGCACTCCAAGATATGTACCGTGCCCATGACATTGGTAGAGTAGGTGCCTACCGGGTCCCGGTAGCTCTCCCGAACGATGGGCTGGGCGGCCAAGTGGAACACGATCTCCGGCTGGGCGGCATGGAACGCAGTCCAAAGCGCGTCCAGGTCCCGGATATCGCCGTAGATGGAGTGCATTTTGTGTTCCAGGCCGCTGATCTGGAACAAACTTGGCTCGACAGGCGGCAGGGCATAGCCAGTCACTTCTGCCCCGGCCATGGTCAGCGTCGTACACAGCCAAGAGCCCTTGAAACCCGTGTGTCCCGTGACGAAAACTCTTTTATCTTTATAAAGATCCAGCATCTCCTTCACCATACCCGCCACGGCGCGTTGTTCTTTTCCCACCGCTCCTCCAGCCAGAACCGGTCCCGCTGGGTGTCCATACACTGCCAGAAGCCGGGGTGCTTATAGATGCCCAGCTTGCCCTCCTGGGCCAGCGTCTCCAGGGGACGGCGCTCCAGGACGCAGCTCTCATCCGTGCTGAGATAGTCAAACATCCCCGGCTCCATCACCATAAAGCCGCCGTTGATCCAGCCGCCGTCCTCCTTGGCTTTCTCCCGGAACCCGGTCACCGTCCGACCGGTCTCGTCCAGGTCCAGCACACCGAACCGCCCGCCGGGCTGGACGCCGGTCAGGGTCACGATCTTCCCGGACTGCCGGTGTTGTTCCAACAGGGCGTCCAGGTCCACATCGCTCACCCCGTCACCGTAGGTCATCATGAAGGGTTCGTCCCCGATGTACTTCCGCACCCGTGCGATCCGCCCGCCGGTCTGGGTGTTCAGCCCGGTGTCCACCAAGGTCACCCGCCAGGGCTCCGCCACGTTCTGGTGGACGGTCATCTCGTTCTCCGTTGAGAAGTCAAAGGTCACATCGGAACGATAGAGGTAGTAGTCAGCAAAATATTCCTTGATAACGTGGCTCTTATAGCCGCAGCAGATGACGAAATCATGGAACCCAAAGCTGGAGTAGTACTTCATGATATGCCACAAGATAGGCTGGTCCCCGATGGTGATCATGGGCTTGGGCTTGAGGTGGCTCTCCTCACTGATGCGGGTGCCCAGGCCGCCGGCTAAGATAACGACTTTCATTGTGCTATACCTCCCATCACAGGGCCCTCCGCCCCCTCGATCAGATAGGCCACCTTCTGGTAGACGGGGCTTTGCTTCAGTGCGGCGACTGCCGGGTCCTCCGGGTCGTAGGCAGCCAGCAGGGTCCGTACCTGTACGGCCAATGCGACCAGTTCCTGGGAGGGGGACGGCCTTAGCTGTGGGGTATGCTCGGTCAAAAACTCCACCATGACCTTCATCTCAGGACAGGTCTCCAGTCCGGCGCGGAGCAGGCGGACATACCCGGCGGTGTCCCCAGCCTCCAGCGCCGCGAAGGCCCTGCCGCTGTACCAGCCGAACCGGTGGAGAGAGGGCAGGATGGTGATGTTCTCCTCACATAGTACCTCCGGCGTATAGCAGCGGGAGACAAACGTCCCCACCACTTTGACAAAGGCCTCTGCCAGGGCCAGGCCCCGCTTTTCGTCCTTCCAGTCGAAGCCCTGCACGGCGGCGAAGACCATGCTCCGTGCCCAGGTCAGCTGCCGCCAGCTGCCGGAACACAGCTCTGGAGCGGTCTGGACAGCCACATCGTAAAACCGCCCCTGGTACTGGGCCAGCCGTTTGGCGGTGTGGTCCATCTCCTCCGTGCGGAGATCGGCAGGTGGAAAGGAGGCTCCTTTTTCCAAAGCGTGGAGCAGAGCGGAGACAGAAAGATCACCCCACTTGTTTACCGTGCCTAGCAGCTCATCCAGCTTCTGCACATCCTCCGTCTCCATGACGGCGGCGGCGGTCCCCACCTCGCACTTCCCCGCCAGGGGCAGATAGAGGGTGTAACTGTAGCGGTGGAAGTCCTCCCGTGCTTTTTCTTTTTCCCGGACATCGGGGCCAAAGGCCAGAGGGGCCGTCTGGAGGAAAGCGGTCATCAGCTCTTTGGCCCGCTTTTCATTGGGCTCACCGACGATCCGATCATAGAGACGCAGCATGGCGGGGGCGGTATCCTCATCGGTGGTGACCTGCCACTCCTGGAGATTTTTCAGCGTTTCGCCCACCAGATCTCCATCCAACGCCTCCACCTTCTCCAACAGCCGGACAGCCTGGGCAGGCTGGTCCTCCTCGCGGTAGGCGACAGCCATGCTGGTGAGCATCTTCTGCCGCCACTGGTGGGTCGTCCCCAGGAGGGTGCTCACCCGCAGGGCCACCTGATCCCCGCGGCCCGCATCGTGATCCTCCAGTGCGGCCATGTACATCTCCCCCCATGGGATGCACTCCGCAAAGCGCTTCTTCTCCCAGCAGTTGATGAAGGCCAGAAAGGCGATGTCGATTCGGGAGTAGAAGGAGTCAGGGAAGAGCTCCATAGCACGGGCGGTCCACTCGTCCCCCTCTGGAAGGTCATTGTCCCGGGCGGCCAGCACGGCGTAGCGGAACACCGCCGGGCCGAAGGCCTGCCAGCCCTCCTTTTTTTCCTCCACCGCCGCCACCCCCCGGCGAATGTAGTCCACATGCTGGGGGTCGGGGCGGCTGCTCTCGATATATTGCAGCAGAAGCCGCACGTTCTCCGGGTCCTGCTCCAGCTGCGCCTCCAGGAGCTCCTGGTTCCGGCGGCGCTTGGCCTTGCCCGACTCATCGTTCAGGCCAACGTAGCCGTCGTGGTGGAGGATGGTGTGGGACAGCGTCTTGTTGACAAACCCGTCCTCCGGCCCCCGCCATAGCTCATGGACCGCTCCCTCATAGCGGATCTTTGTGGACATTCGCAGCATTCGGATGGTAAGAAAGTCGTTGTACTCTTCAAAATTGTCCGCCTCGGCATAGTTGCGGATCACCACGGTACACACGTCCAGGTCCTTCCGGTTGTTGGAGCGCAGGAAGGTGGACAGCTCCTTCACGTCCTCGTCCAGCCACTCATCGGCGTCCATGGTGAGATACCACCGGCCGGAGCACCTGTCCATCACCGCGTTCCGGGCAGCGGCGAAGTCGTTGATCCAATGGAAGTCGAAGATGATATCCGCATATTTTTCCGCGATCTCCCGGCTGCCGTCGTCGGAGCCTGTGTCCGCCATGACCAGCTCACAGGGCACGGCCTCCCGCAGAGGGGCCAGGGACTTCAGGCACCGTTCCAGACAGCGGATCTCATTCTTGAAGATGATTCCGATGGACAAAAATGGCTTTGGCATAAATGGTCCTCCTATATGTCAGCAGGGCGGTTGAGAAAACCGGGTGCGCCCGGCTTTCTCAGCGGTCCCGCACAAGGAAGGGGACCGGGCGCGAGGCCCGGCCCCCTTTTGTGTTGCTTGATGTAAGATCTTGTAAGGCTTAGCCCAAGAGCTGGAGCACGCCCTGAGGCACCTGGTTGGCCTGGGCCAGCATGGCCTGGGCGGACTGGACCAGGATGTTGTTCTTGACGTAGCTCATCATTTCCTCGGCAACATCGGTGTCGCGGATGGTGGACTCGGCGTCCTGGATGTTCTCAGCCATCACAGACAGGTTGTTGGCGGTGTGGTCCAGACGGTTCTGGTAAGCGCCCAGATCGCCACGGACGGAGGAAACGTAGTTGATGGCGTCCTTGACCACGTTGATGGCGGCGGCGGCATCGTCAGCGGTGGCCACGCTCAGGTCGGTGATGCCCAGAGCGTCGGTCTTCATGCTGCCGATCTTCACGCCCAGCTGGTTGAAAGCGTCGCTGGTGTCGCCGATCTGGAGGTTCAGAGCCTTGGCGGTGCCAGCCTCGGCAGCGGCCAGATCCTCCTTGGCCTTCGCCAGATCCTTGGCCTTCTGAGCCTGAGCCTCCTTCAGCGCCTCAGCGGTGGCCTTCTCGTCCACGGTGGTCACGCTGATATAGCTGGCGAACTTATCCATGGTGGTCATGTCAGTGCTGTCCTTGGCCTCGGCCAGCTGCTTCAGACCGACCATACCGTTGGTGCCGGTGTGGGACACGGTGAAGATGTCGTTGTCCTTGGCGGCCTCGGCCAGCTTGGTACCGGCCACGTTCTGAGCGGTGGTGGCAGTGGAGGAAGCCTTCAGCTGATCGGCCTCGAAAGCAGTCAGGTCGATGACCTTGTCACCAGCGGTGTCGATGACGCTGTCCTTGCCAACGGCGAAGGTATAGGTCTCGTTGCCCAGCTTGATCTGCATGCCGTCGGTGATATTCAGCTTCTTCAGATCGATGCTGGTGCTGGCCAGCTGATCGGGAGCGGCGGGAGTGCCCATGACGGTGACCTCAGTACCGGCGTTCAGGTAGCCAGTGGTGCCGGGGGTGTAGCCATCCTTGCCTTCGCTGGTGACGCTGCCGTCAGCGAGGCTTGCGCCGCCAGCGGCTGTCAGAGTAACACTGTTGATCACATTACCGCTGAGCTCACCCTCGCCCTCTTTGCTCTTAATATTAATAGCAGTACCACTCGTAGACGCTGTGAAGAAGTCGGAAAGCTTGACCTCAGTGCCATCAGACAGAGTGCCCTTAGCGCCAGCAAGGCCTGCCGACAAGCTTGCTGCAGTGGTATCGGCAGCAAGATCAACAGTAAATTCCACAGTCTCGCCGTTGACCTCGGCGCTGATGGTATAGGTGGAAGTCTGACCAGCAGTACCGACGCTGTATGCGCCAGTGGTGAACACCTTGCCATCGGCATTCACGTGGGCAGTGGCCGCACCGCTGGTGAATCCGACATTGAAGTGCTCGTTGAGCTCCGTATTAACGGAGTCGGCGAACTCAAAGACCAGCTTTTCGCCATCCTGCTTCACGTTCCACTGGTGACCATTGATGGTTACCTGACCGGGAGTCGTGGCATTCTGGAGCTTTGCCGCAAAGGTCTTGGCCAAGTCCTCGCTGGTGACTTCCTCACCGATCTCTTTGCCGGTGGCATTATAAATGTCCTGCTCGGTAATCACTGTGACAGTAGTGCTATTAACGTTCAGGGTGATGCCACTGGCAGCAGCGTTGTTGTTGGTGGAGCCCATGGTGTGCTTCATGCCGTTGAAGTTGACCTCGAAGCTGGGCTTCTGGCGGTCAATGGCATCGGTCTCCAGAATGGTGATCTGGCCGACAGAGGCGGCATTGCCAGCACCAGCGGTGGGACCCTTGAGCATCAGGTTCTGGACCTGCTTGTTGGTCATGCTGTCATTGTAGACAGGATCGACCTTAGCAGGGTCATTGGCGGCGTCGATGGCGGCCTGTGCGGCGTCGATGGCCTTCTGCTGGCCGTCCACGTCCCAGGTGCCATCCAGCAGCTTGATGCCGTTGAAGTTGGCGCTGTCAGCGATACGGTTGATCTCGTCCTTCAGCTGGTTGACTTCCTTCTGGAGGGCCTCACGGTCCACCTCGTCCTGATAGGTGCCGTTGGCGGACTGGGTGGCCAGGTAGTCCATGCGGTTGAGCATGTCCTGGATCTCCTGCATGGCGCCCTCGGCGGTCTTCACCAGGGAGATGCCGTCCTTGACGTTCTTCTGGGCGGCGTTCAGGCCGGTGATCTGGGCGCGCATCTTCTCGGAGATGGCCAGACCGGCGGCGTCGTCACCGGCGCGGTTGATCTTGTAGCCGGAGCTGAGCTTCTCCAGGTTGCCGGACAGAGCCTTGTTGTTGTTGTTGTAGTTGCGGTAGGCGTTCATCGCCATGATATTGTGTTGGATACGCATCGTCTTGATTCCTTTCAATAAAATGTTTTGGGGATATGCGGTCCGGTGCGCCGAGACTTCCCTGTCCCAGCGCTGGGTGGGACACCGCCCTGTTCAAATGCCGTGGCCTTTGGACACCCGAACAGTTAGGTGTGAGGAACGATATCTCAACCGGTTCGCGTGACCGGGTGAAACCTACTTCTCTGCCAGATCGTCCTCCCAAAAGGCGGGGATGATACGGTCCAGCTGGGTGCGGAGGACCTTGGCCTCCTCGTGATATTCGCTCTGGTCCAGACGGTCCAGGACCTGCTTCATGATGCGGACAGCCCGTTCCCGGTCATCGTTCCAACGGAAGATCTGGTCCCGGTAGGTCCGCCCCTTCTTCTTCGGCGGTGGTACGAGACAGGCGGGGCGCTGTCCGCCGTTACGCTCCAGCACCGCCCCACGGACGATGGGGAACTCCCTAGGGGCCTGGATGGCTACATCCGCCCGCCCCCCGGCGGCCCGGACCAGTTGGACGATGATGTCGTCCCGAATGACCAGGTATTCGTCTGGCAGTAAGGTCAATTTGAGCATCGGTATCTCCTTTTCTCCTTCCGGCGGGGTCCTTCCCGCCGTTTGCGGTCCCTGTCAAGCGGGACAGCTGTTGAGTTCTTTCATACGGTCGATGGCCCGGTAAAAGGCGGAACGCGTGATGCCGCAGGTCTCCGCCGCCTGGGTCAGGGTCATTTGTCCCCGCTGCCATGCCTCATAGCACGCAGCAAAATTCTCCGGCAATGGCTTCCTGGAGGGGCCGAACCGGACGCCACGGGCCTTGGCGGCGGCGATGCCCTCCGCCTGCTTCTGACGGCGGACCGCCTGCTGGTCCTGCTTCGCCATGCTGAGGAACAGCTCCGAGACGAAGTCGCTCAGCAATTCCTTCCCCTGGGCGCTTTCCAATCGGGAGAGGTCGCTGGAGATCTCCTCCGCCAGCTCTTTCAGCTTGGCCTGTATCTGCGCTCTTTCGCGCTCCTGCTGGGCAGATGGCATACGCCCCCTCCTTTCTGGGTGAATGGGCTGCGCAAGAAGTACGCGTTTTGCGCAGCCCTATATAGGAAAAATGAAGTTCCAAAAAATTTTCAAAAAGGGCTAAACTTTTCGGAGTTCGGGCCGATTAAGTAAGTAAGCGGCATGGTACACATCCTGCGCAGGATGTGTGCTTTATGAGTAGATTTGGCACAGAAAAATGCAAAAAGCAACTCGTTGGAGCATCATTCCAACGAGTTGCTTTGATTTTTATTGTAAGTCTATATATGAGCTGGATGTTTTTCGTCAAAATAGACGGATATTTGACCTGTGCAGATGGCGGCCTATCCCAGAGGGAGGCGGCATCAGCAAAAATGGATGCCCCCCAAAAAGTACAGAAAAGCAAAGAAACTCTCCTGATTTCCAGAGAAATCAGGAGAGTTTTGGTTGCGGGGGCAGGACTTGAACCTACGACCTCCGGGTTATGAGCCCGACGAGCTACCAACTGCTCTACCCCGCGATATGAAAGAAAACTGGTGCCGGTGACCGGGCTCGAACCGGTATGGTATTGCTACCGAGGGATTTTAAGTCCCTTGTGTCTACCAATTCCACCACACCGGCGAATACCGACGCTGATTAGGATATCACATCTTCCCTCTCTTGTCAACCCCTTTTTCTATTTCTCCCGCAAATATTTTTCTACTTCCTCCCCAAAGAGGTCATAGATCTTCTGTCCGTCCGGCAGCTCCAGCCGCTCCGGGTGCCATTGGACGCCCCAGACCGGCAGCGTCTCATGCTCCATCGACTCGATGATGCCCTCCGGGGACCACTGGACGGCCCGCAGGCCCTGGCCCAAGCGGTCCACCGCCTGGTGGTGGGCGGAATTGATCGTGAAGGACGTGCCGTAGAGCCGGGCGGCGCGGCTGCCGGGCAGGGCGCTGGAGGCGTGGCGGCCATCCACGCCGTCTATGGCTTGGTGGCCCTCGATGTGCTGGAGAAGGGTGCCGCCCAGGGCGGTATCCAGCACCTGCATCCCCCGGCAGACGCCCAAGATGGGCCGGCCCAAGGCCAGGAACTGGGCGGTCAGCTCCAGCTCCAGAGCATCGCGGGCCTCGTCCACGCCCCGGGCCAGGCCCTCCGCCGCCCCTGTGCGCCAGGGGGCCACATCCCCGCCGCCGGGGAGCAGCAGGGCATCGCAGTCCTCCAAGGCATGGCCGATAGACAGGCCCGCCCGCTGGAGCGCCCGCTCATAGTTGGGGAACCGCCCCGGCTGGCCGGGGAGCAAGATCGTCGCCATTTGATCGTCCCTCCTGTAGTCCTATCTTATGCGGCCCTTGCCGCGGAGGTGCCTGGCAGCAGGAGCGCTACACAGGCTCGGTATCGTCCCCTTGGAGGGACAGCGTCTCCGCCCAGTCCAGCAGGGCGGCGTGAAAGCTGCCGGGGCCGGGGGCCTGGCTGGCTTGGGCGGCGCAGGCGCGCCAGAAGGCGGCGGCTCGGTAGGCGGCGGCAGGCGGGTCGGGCTCCACCGCGGCAAAGGCGCCGCAGAGGGCCGACAGCATACAGCCGGAGCCGGTGATGCCCGCAAGGCGGGGGCTGCCGCCCTCCGCCTCATAGAGCACGCCGCCTCGGGTGATGATATCCACAGGACCGGTAAGGAGGACCGTGGTCCGGTACTTCACTGCCAGGTCCGCCGCGGCCCACCGCCGCTGGTCCATCGTGGCCTCTGCCCCGCTGTCCACGCCCCGGCCGGCCCGCTCACCGGTGAGGAGAGCCAGAGCCTCCCCCAGGTTCAGCCGGAGGATCGTGGGGGTGAAGGCGTCCAGTAGCCGCTCCACCCACGCCAGCCGCCAGGCGCTGGCCCCGATGCCCACCGGGTCCAGCACGACGGGCCCCTGGGCGCTCTGGCCGCAGCGCAGGCAGACCTCGAAGCGCTCCTGGGTCGGGGTGCCGGTGTTCAGCACCAGGGCGGCACTGGAGGCGGCGATCTCCGCCGCCTCCTGGGGAGCGACCGCCATGATGGGACTGGCCCCCACCGCCAGGAGCAGGCTGGCACAGTCGTGGGCGGCGACCAGATTGGTGACGCAGTGGACCAGGGGGCGCTTTTCACGGATCATGGACAGGCTCGACATAGTGCCTCCTTAGGGCGTCAGCGCTTCAGGGCGGCGTCCATAGCCCGGAGAGCGCCGCTCCGCCGCAGGGCAAAGACCAGCGCACCGGCCAGGATGGACCCGGCGGCGGTGGAGAGCAGGAAGGGGACGACATAGCCGTAAAAGGCGACAGGGAGGACGGCGGGGTCCAGGAAGGCACGAGCCAAGGGGTAGGCGGCCAGAGCGCCCAGGATGCCGGTGCCCAGGACCTCGGCGGCCAGGGTGGCCGGGAGGTTTTTCGTTTTTTGGTAAGTAAGGCCGCACAGCAGGGCCCCGCACATACTGCCGGGGAAGGCCACGATGCTGCCCACCCCCAGCAGGTTGCGGAGGAGGCTGGCGGTGAAGGCGGCGGCGACGCCGTATCCGGGGCCCAGAAAGACGGCGCAGAGGACGTTGACCATATGCTGGGTGGGGGCGCACTTGCTGCCCAGGACGGGGAAGGTGAAGAACACGCTGCCCACCACGGCCACAGCGCAGAGGATGCCGGCGGCGGCCAGCTTTTTCGTGGAATCGGAACGCATCATAAAACTCTCCTTTGTTACAGATGATAGCGGGAGAAAACGTTGACGGTATGCAGCGCCCTCCCGGGTGACCGGCGGCTCTGTGGCCGTCTGGGAAAAGTCGGTCGAGGCTCACTGGCCCCCTCTCACGCCGGAACACGGCTTCCCTCGCTGCATATGCCAAAGGCCCAGGGCGCTCCCCCTCGGCCCGTCTCCTGCCCTCCCTTTCTGTCACAAGGATATGAAAACAGCGGACTCCCACAGGGAGTCCGCCCGACAGGACAGCTGGACAAAACTCCCTACGGCGGCATGACCCGCATCAGGTCTAGGGTCGAAGCGCTCCGCTTCCTCTCAGCCCCCTGGGGCTCCCCTGTTTTCGTTCCCCATTATGCCACGGGGGAAAAACTTTGTCAAGGGGTTGCAAAAGCAAAAAAAGCGTTGTATGATAGCAGGGACAAGAGGGGGGTCCGCTGGCGCGGGCTGAGAGTAGACCAGCTAGGTCTTGACCCATGACCTGATTTGGATCATGCCAACGTAGGGAGATATGGGGCGTATAGCGCCGCAGATGTACCGGTATCGGCATATCTGCGGCTTTTTTGTTGGAGAAAGGAGCGCTTATGGAAGGGATACGGGAGCGGCTGGGATTGTATGCCGTGACAGACCGGACCTGGGCGGCGGACGGGGAGGCCCTTTTGGGACAGGTCGAGGCCGCCATCCGGGGCGGTGCGGGGATCGTCCAGCTGCGGGAGAAGGGGGGCGGAGATCTGCTGCCCCTGGCGTCCCGGTTCACGGCCCTCTGCCGGCGGCTGGGGTGTGTGAGCATCATCAACGACGATGTGGAGCTGGCCCTGGCAGCGGGGGCCGATGGCGTCCATGTGGGACAGGAGGACCTGGCGGCGGCGCTGGCCCGGGAGCGGCTGGGACCGAGGAAGATCCTGGGGGTGTCCGCCCACAGCGTGGCGGAGGCCCTGGCGGCCCAGGCAGCGGGGGCGGACTACCTGGGCGTGGGAGCGGCCTTCGCCACCGGCACCAAGGCGGACGCGAGGCCCATCGCACGGGAGACCATCCGGGCCATCACGGCGGCGGTGGAGATCCCGGTGGTGGCCATCGGCGGCATCGGGCCGGAGAACATCCTGGAGCTGAGCGGCTGCGGGCTGGCCGGCGTGGCGGTGGTATCCGCCCTGTTCGGCGCGGAGGATGTACTGGCGGCGGCGAGAGAGCTGTCGGCGCTGTCCGGCAGGATGGTGAAGGGGTCAATAGGAGAAAAACGTCCATAAAGGCCGTTTTTTGCGGTATATTGGGGGCACCACCTTATATCGCGTAAGAAAACTATGCTGTATGAGAGGAAAGGAGAAACATTCTATGAAAACAGCATTGACCATTGCTGGGACAGACCCCAGCGGAGGCGCCGGGATCCAGGCCGATATCAAGACCATGACCGCCAACGGCGTCTACGCCATGAGCGCAGTCACGGCAGTGGTGGCCCAAAACACCACTGGGGTCCGGCGGTTCGTGGAGTGCGCCCCGGACTTTCTGGGGGAGCAGCTGGACTGCGTCTTTACGGACATCTTCCCCGATGCGGTCAAGACCGGCATGGTGGCCAGCATCCCCCTGATCGAGGTCATCGCGGAGCGGCTGGGGCGGTACGGGGCCAGGAACATCGTGGTGGACCCGGTGATGGTGGCCACCAGCGGCGACCGGCTCATCAGCCCGGACGCGTTGGAGGCCCTGAAGGAGCGCCTCTTTCCCCTGGCCACTGTGCTGACGCCCAATATCCCGGAGGCGGAGCTGCTGGCCGGCGTGACCATCCGCTCCCCGGAGGATATGGTCCAGGCGGGACGGACGATCGCGGAGCGCTGCGGCTGCGCCGTCCTCTGCAAGGGGGGCCACCAGGTCAACGACGCCAACGATGTCCTCTGCCGGGCCGATGGCCAGGTCCGGTGGTTCCTCTCCCCCCGGGTGGACAACCCCAACACCCACGGCACCGGCTGCACCCTCTCCAGCGCCATCGCCTCCAACCTGGCGAAGGGCCACGATCTGGAGACCGCCATCCAGCGGGGGAAGGACTACCTCTTCGGCGCGCTGTCGGCCATGCTGGATCTGGGGAAGGGCCGGGGCCCTCTGGACCATCTCTTTGCCCTGGAGGGGGACTTCGTATCATGACCGCCCCTGTCATCGCAGCGGTGTTCACTACAGGCTACCTGGCACTCACCGCCTGGCTATGCCGGGGGCTGCGGCTCACCGCCCGGTCCCTGGCCCACGGCGGGCTGATCTGCGCCGTGACGCTGGCGCTGTCCGCCGTCTATATCCCTCTGCCCACCGGGGCCTCCATCTCCGCCGGGTCCATGCTGCCCCTGATGCTGCTGGCCCTGCTGGACGACCCCCGGCTGGCCTTTTTGACCGGCTGGGCCACCGGGCTGCTGGCCCTCATCCTGCTGCCCTTGTGGGCCCCGGTCCACTGGGCCCAGGTGTTCGTGGAGCATCTGACGGCCTTCTCCTGCTTGGGCTATGCCGGTATCTTCGGCAGCGATGAGCGGTGGAAGGTCCCGGCCGGGGCGCTGCTGGCGATCTTCCTTCGCTTCACCGGCCAGGTCCTCTCCGGCGTGGTCTTTTTCGCCCAGAACGCCTGGGACGGCTGGGGAGCCTGGGGCTACAGCCTGTCCTATCACCTGTCCTCCAAGGTGCCGGAGGGGCTGCTGACGATCGCCGTGCTGCTGGCGCTGCCCCTGGAGAGGCTGCGCAGGGCTATCAAGAAAGGGGAAGAACGATGACGTTTTTAGAGCGCTGTATCGAGCAAAGTATGCCCGTCTGGCAGTCCTGCCTGGAGACGGCGTTTTTGCGGCGGTTCGCTGACGGCACCCTGGACGAGGCGTGCTTCAAGGGGTATATCGTGGATGACAGCCTCTACCTGCGGGAGTACGCCAAGGTGTTCGCCTATGGGATCCTCCATGCCAGGAGCATGGAGGAGATCCGGGTCTACTACTCCCTGCTGTCCTTCGTCAACGAGAGCGAGGATGCCGCCCGGCGGCACTACCTCCGCCGCTACGGTCTGACGGACGAGCAGATCCAGGTCCTGCCCCTGCGCCCGGAGAACCGGGCCTATGTGGACGATATGCTCGCCGCCGCCCGGGACGGCGGGGGCAGCGCCGCCTGCGCCATGGCGTGCCTGCCCTGTATGCTCAGCTACGGCTGGATCTTCCGGGAGATCCTCCGCCGGTCTCCCCAGGTGCTGGAGGGGCCCTTTGGGCCCTTCGTCCGGGACTACACCGGGGACCGGTACGATGGCCTTTGCAAGAAATGGACCGCCTTCGGCGACTGGGCCTGCCGGGGGCTGGACGAGGCGGGGCAGCGGCGGTGCGGTGAGATCTTCTATGCCTGCTCCCTCCACGAGCGCCGCTTCTGGGAGATGAGCGCGGTCCCCAGAGACGATATCTAGGGCCCGCCCGCCATCACGGGCCGGCGATCAGGCTCCAGAGCCAACCGAGGTCCTCCCGGTCCACCACCCCCAGCAGGGCCCAGAGGAGGGCGAGCAGCAGGAGATAGCAGAGGACCGGCGGCGCGGCCCCCGGCAGGAACATCGCCAAAAACGCCGCCAAAATGGTGCAGGGCGCCGCCCGCCAAGGCAGTTCCCCCACCCCGGACACCTTGACGAGCCGCCCCAGGCTCAGGCAGAGGTTCACCAGATGGGTGAGGGCGAAGCTGGCGTAGTAGCCCCCCAGGCCATAGCGGGGCAGGAGGTACCAGAGGAGGGCGATGTCCAGAGCGGAGGTCAGAAGGTTGTAGCGGGCGTTGGCGTTCTGCTGGCCCAGGCCCCGGTTCATGGCGTCTATCACCGAGTCCAGGTAGAGCAGGGGGACGAAGGGGGCGTAGAGCCGGAGGTAGGCCCCGGCGGCGGCAGTGTGGTACAGCCCCTCCCCCAGGCTGTCCGCCAGGAGGAACAGCCCTCCGGCGCAGGCCAGGCCGAACAGCAGGGCCATCTTCATCCCCCGGCGGACCAGGTGGCGCACCCCCCGGGGCCGGCCCCCGGCGGCCCGGCGGCTCAGCTCCGGGGTCAGCAGCTCCGCCAGGGCGCTGAGCAGGGCGGCGGGCAGCATCAGGAGGGGGAAGACCATGCCGTGGAGGACGCCGTAGTCCGCCATGGGGTCCGCCGTGCCGGAAAAGCGGGCCAGGCCCTTGGGGATGAGCAGATGCTCCAGGGTGCCGAGGCCCGACCGCAGTACGCCGGCCAGCCCCAGGGGCAGGGCGGTCCGAAGGATCGGTCCATAAGGGGGCCGCTCTCTGGCGGGGGCCGGACGAGTAAGGCGCAGGAAAGCCAGGTGAGCCGCCAGGGCAGCGGCGGTCCGGCCGGCGGTCACCGCCAGGCAGGCCCGGCCCATCTCCCCGCCCGCCCAGCCGGCAAGGAGGAGGCAGGTGACGGCCATGGCACAGCCCTGCTCCAAAAACTCCACCGCCACCAGGGAGCGGACCCGGCCGGCGGCGGTGAGATGCCCGATGAGCACCCCGTTGAGACACCCGACCGGCAGGGTCAGAGCGTAGAGCCGCAGGGATGGGACGGCGGCGGCAGCGCCGATCCAGTCCTCCGCCAGCCAGGGGGCGAGCTGCCAGAGTCCTACCGCCGTGGGCAGGCAAAAGAGCAGGACGTAGCGGACGCAGCCGGTCAGGATCGCTCCGCTCCCCTGTCCCCGCCCCAGGGCCCCCGCCGTCAGGTACAGGCTGGCCGCCCGGCTCCCTGCCGCGCCTATGGTCAGGGCCAGCCCCGCCACCGACGCGATCAGCTGCATCAGTCCGATGCCCCCCGGCCCGATCCGGTCCGACAGGTAGACCTGGAAGCCCATAGACACCAGCCGCAGCAGCAGGTCGGCCAGGGTCAGCAGGAGCGTCCCGTAAAAGATGTCGTTTCCTCGTTTCAAGGCGATCCCCCTTTGCTCGTACTACCTGCATATGCAAAAGGGGGCCGCCTTCATAACAGCTTCAGCGGACTCGACCGCTCTCGCCAGCCCCAGGGGCCCTGCCGCCCTGGGGCTTTTGCCCTCTTGTACATTCCGGGAAAAAGCGGTATACTATCCCAAACAGACCCAAACAGAGGAAGAGAGGACTGCTCTATGAAACTGATGGTCATCGACGGCAACAGCATCATCAACCGCTCCTACTACGGGATCCGTCCCCTCACCACCCAGGACGGGACCTTCACCCACGCGGTCTATGGCTTTATCACCACCCTCCAGCGGCTGCTGGCGGAGGAGGCGCCGGAGGGGCTCTGCGTCACCTTCGACCGGCGGGAGCCCACCTTCCGCCATGTGGCCTACGAGGGGTATAAGGCCCAGCGGAAGGGGATGCCCGAGGAGCTGGCGATGCAGATGCCCATTTTGAAGGACGTGCTGGACGCTATGGACATCCCCCGATATGAGCTGGCGGGCTACGAGGCCGACGACCTGATCGGCACCATCTCCCGGAAGTGCGAGGGGGCCGGGTGGGACTGCGTCATCGTCACCGGAGACAAGGACAGTCTCCAGCTGATCACGGACCACACCAAGGTGAAGCTGGTGTCCACCCGTATGGGCCAGACCACCACGAAGGACATGACCGAGGCGGCCTTTCGGGAGGAGTACGGCTTCGACCCCATCCACATCATCGACCTGAAGGCCCTGATGGGGGACTCCAGCGACAACCTCCCCGGCGTCAAGGGCGTGGGGGAAAAGACCGCTATGGCCCTCATCCAGCTCTATCAGTCCGTGGAGCATCTATATGACCATATGCCTGATATCTGCTCCGCCCCCAATACCCCCGCCAAGCCGGGGCTGGTCAAGAAGCTGACCGAGGGGCAGGAGATGGCGGCGCTGTGCAAGAAGCTGGCCACCATCGTCACCGACGCGCCCCTGGACTTCGACCCGGCGGCGAACCTGCGCCGGCCGGTGAAGCCGGCCCTGTACCCCCTCTTCCTGCGGCTGGAGTTCAACAAGCTGATCGCCAAGATGGGCCTGACCCCTCCCGCGGATGCCCCGGAGGAACCAGCGGAGGCGCGGCCCGCCCCGGCCTGGACCATCGAACGGGTGACGAAGCCGGCCCAGGCGGCGGCGCTGCTGGCGAGCTGGCGGGGAGCGGACCATGTGTCCCTGCTGGCCCTGCCGGACCTGACCGGGGCGGCGGTGGTCTGCTGGACCGGGGAAGATGCCGCCGTCACAGCGGAGCTGTTCCAGCGGCACTACCAGGGGGACTGGGACGGCCTCCTTCGGGAGCTCTTCGCCGGGGACATCCAAAAGGTGACCCACAACGTGAAGGACCTGACCCGGACCCTGCTGGACAGCGGCCTGCCTGCGGAGGGGTTCCTTTTCGACACCGCCCTGGCCGGCTATCTCCTGGACGCCACCGCGGGGAACTACGACCTTTCCCGGCTGTATATGACCTACTGCAACAAGGAGCTGCCCAAGCCCCTTTTCCTGGAGCCGGACGCCTTCGGCCTGCTGGGGGATGTCCAGCAGGCGGAGCTGGCCCTGGACAGCTATGCCGGGGCGGTGGACGAGCTGTACCGGAAAATGCAGCCAAAGCTCACGGCCACCAGTGTGGACCACCTCTACTTCGACATCGAGCTGCCCCTGTGCCGGGTGCTGGCGGAGATGGAGCGCAGCGGCTTCCAGGTGGACGCCAAGGCCCTGCGGACCTTTGGGGAGAAGCTGTCCGATGCCATCGGCGAGCTGGAGCAGAAGATCTACGCCCACGCCGGCCCCTTCAATATCAACTCCCCCAAGCAGCTGGGCGAGGTCCTCTTCGACCGGCTGGAGCTGCCCCACGGGAAAAAGACCAAGACCGGCTGGTCCACTAATGCGGAGGTCCTGGAGAAGCTGCGGCCCGCCCACGCCATCGTGGGACAGGTGCTGGAGTACCGGCAGTACAGCAAGCTGAAAAGCACCTATGTGGACGGGCTTTTGAAGGTCATCCCCCCGGACGGCCGAGTGCGGACCAGCTTTCAGATGACGGTCACCGCCACCGGGCGGTTGAGCTCCACCGAGCCCAACCTCCAGAACATCCCCACCCGGACGGAGCTGGGCAGCGAGCTGCGGC
>CAMWFH010000027.1 GCA_947173485.1 uncultured Clostridia bacterium
TGACGGCAAAGGAGTTAGCAGCCACATTGAGTGGCCGGGAGTACGGCATGGAGATTGAGCCAGGTGAGGAACGTAAGGCCCAAGTGGCCGGCTTAGTCGTGGTGTAGGGCTACTCCGATGACAATGTAGAACTCTGCGGGGCCATTGACTATGAAATTGGGTCCTACGATGGCGCTACCGTCTACCTCACCAAGAACGGCATCCTTGAGGCTCCTGCCTGCTCCTGTGCCGAAGACTGTGATTGTCCCTATTTTGCCAAAGTGCGGGAAAAGGCCAAGGCTATCAGGGCTGTGTGGCAGGATGAGGGCGGTCCCTGCTGGACGTTTGAGACGGATATTCCACATGAGATGTTCAACGTTATGGAGGACGGGGAAGTGTTCTGCGTGGGGATCGTGTTCCGCGTGGCAGATATTGGAGGTTAGTTATGGAACGACTGACTGAAAAATGTTGGGGAAATCTTGACCCGTGGGAAATGCGTGGGCTGGACCATTTCTGCACTCGCGGCTGCCATGATTTGGGTGGGTGCATAAGAGGTTGTATCGTACCGAGGTTGTACTGCCGTCTTGCTGTCTATGAGGATACCGGGCTGACGCCGGAGGAGATAACAGCGGTGCAGGAACTTCTCTTGCCGATTCCGTTCGGACGGTTCCACGCCATCATGGAGGCCGAGCGTGCTGGACATCTGATGATCTTGCCGCCCAACGAGCCGTTGACCCTGGACCAGCTCCGGGAGATGGATGGGGACGCGGTATGGGTCACGCCGCTGGACGGACGGCCTCCCAGGTGGTGTTTCGTGGTGGTGCCTGCAAATGCCGGCATGGGCTATGTCAGAAACCAGACCCGGAAAAATGGCTTCGTCTGCGATGGTGTCACGGGGCATTTCAGGACGTATAGCAAGACCAGGGTCGCCTACCGCCGCAGGCCGGAGGGCGTTAGGGATGCGTAAGGCCATCGCCATCGACTTTGACGGCTGCCTCTGTCAGGACTGCTACCCGGCGGTCGGGCCGCCCAACTGGGAGGTCATCCGCCGGGCCCAGGCAGAGCAGGCCGCCGGGGCGGCGGTCATCCTCTGGACCTGCCGGGTGGGGGCGTACTTACAGGAGGCGGTGGACGCCTGCGTATCCTGGGGGCTGTCCCTGGATGCCGTCAACGCCAACCTGCCGGAGCGCATCGCCCGCTATGGCAACGACTGCCGCAAGGTCAGCGCCGACGAGTATTGGGACGATAGGGCCGTCAGAGTGCCGGATGGCATACGGCAGGGAGGTGAGCGGATGTGCAGTGGGTTCCCGGCGCGGCTGCGCACGCTGCGGGAGGGGCGCCGGATGAGCCGTAAGGCACTGAGCGAGTGCTGCGGGCTGAGCAAGAACATGATTGGCAGATATGAGCGAGGAGAGAAGGAGCCATCCACAAAAGCCCTTGTCGAGATCGCAGATTTCTTTGAGGTCTCTACAGACTATCTGCTGGGCCGGAAAAATTTTTTTGACCGTGCCCCCCCACGGGGGGCCAGACCTGAAAAAAGTATGAGATAATAGCCTTGCCGGGCCCGTTCATCCCGGCCGAGTTTCCTCCTTCCCTGCCTGGGGCGGGCGACCGCCCCGCAGGCGGGAGGAGATGCCGACATATGCAGGCCCTAGGCGCGGGAGCCGGGGGCTGTACCAGACAGATCATTGACGGAGAGGTGGTGGTATGGCATTAACACCGAAGCAGGAGCGTTTCGTGCAGGAATATCTGGTGGACCTCAATGCCACCGCTGCGGCGAAGCGGGCGGGGTATAACGAAAAGACCGCATACAGTATGGGTCAACGCCTGTTGAAAAAAGTTGAGATCCAAAATTCCATCCAAGAGGCACGGAGAGAGCTCCAGGACCGCACGGAGGTCACCCAGGAAAGGATCATTGCAGAGACCGCAAAATTGGCCTTTTTCGATGCAAGGAAGCTGTTCGATAAAAACGGGAGACCGCTGCCCATATCGGAACTGGATGACGATACCGTCGCCGCGCTGGTGGGCCTGGATGTGCAGGACCTCACCGGCTCAGACGGGAGCTTTATCGGATATGTCAGGAAATATAAACTGGCTGACAAGCTCAAGGCCTTAGAGCTGCTGGGCAAGCGGTTCGGGACCTGGGAGCCGCCGAAGGATACCGGTCCGAAGGACGAAAGCGAAGAGGACGATCTGAGCCGAAGTTTACGGGAGCTGGGGGAAGGACTGGAGAGCGATGATCAGTGATAAGCAAAAGAAGATTCTTGCCTTCCCCTACAGCCGCTACGACGCTCTCATATGCGACGGCGCTGTCCGGTCCGGTAAGACCTCGCTCATGGTCGTGGCCTTCATTGACTGGGCCATGCGGGAGTTTTCCGGCCAGCGGTTCGGCATCTGCGGGAAGACCGTAGGCAGCGCCACGGAGAATATGGTCATCCCGTACATATCTCGGACGTATGCCAAGGACCGCTATACCATCCACTGGCGGCGGTCTCAGAAGATCTTAGAGGTCCGCCGGGGGCGGCGGGTCAACTACTTCGAGGTATTCGGCGGGCGGGACGAGAGCTCCTTTACCCTCATCCAGGGCCGGACATTGGCCGGCGTGCTGCTGGACGAGGTGGTCCTGATGCCGGAGAGCTTCGTTGATCAGGCCTTGGCCCGGTGCAGTGTGGAGGGTGCAAAACTGTGGTTCTCTTGTAACCCAGGGCATCCGTCTCACTGGTTCAAAACAGAGTGGATAGACAAGCGGGAAGAGCGCAATGCCCTGTATCTCCACTTCGAGATGACCGACAACCCCAGCCTCAGTGACGCGACCTTGAAGCGTTACCGGTCTATGTACGCAGGCGTGTTTTACGACCAGTATGTCCGCGGACTGTGGGTCATCGCTGAAGGGCTCGTCTACCCCATGTTCTGCGCAGCGGACCACGTTGTCGATGATATCCCTTGGCAGGCCCTACAGCGCGGAAAATGGTCCATCTCTGTGGACTACGGGACGGTCAACCCCACATCTGCTGGCCTGTGGTGCCTGTGGGCTGGGACTGCATACCGGGTATGCGAATACTACTACGACAGCCGTGTCCCTGGCAGGGCCCGGAGGACAGACGAGGAACACTATGCCGCATTGGAGCACCTGGCTGGGGACCGGTGCATCGAGCGGGTCATCGTGGACCCCTCCGCTGCCAGCTTCAAGGAGACTATCCAGCGGCACGGCCGGTTTGCGGTGTGGGATGCGGACAACAGCGTCCTGGACGGCATCCGCCTGACGGCCACACTGCTGCAAGCCGGGAGGATAAAGATACACCGGGATTGCAAGGACTGTATCCGTGAGTTCCAGACCTACCGCTGGGATACGGATGCGGCGAAGGACACGGTCATCAAGGAGGACGACCACGCTATGGATGACTGCCGGTATTTCGTTGCGACCATCATGGAGCGGGAGATGCGGATGGATGGAGTGTGAACATGGGATTTTTCGACTGGGCCCGCGAGTTGTTCGGGCTGGGGAAACTGCATAGGGAGACCATCCCCGCCGGTATCATCGAGCGGGAGTTCGGTGTGCAGCCGGCCGCCTCCCGGAAGATGGAGGACAGCATCGACCTGTGGTGGGCCATGTACACCGGCCACCCGCCCTGGGAGACGGCCTGTGTGCGGCCGCTGGGCTTGCCAGAGGCTATCGGCCGGGAGCTGGCCCGACATGTCCTTACAGAGTTCTCGATGTCTGTATCCGGCAGCGCCAGAGCGGAGTACATCGACCGGCAGATGCAGGCGGTCGTCCAAAAGTTCAGCTCTGATCTGGAGATGGGACTTTGCCTGGGAGGCGTGGCCTTGAAGCCTTACCCAGATGGAGGGCGCATCCTGGTGGAGACGTTCACCACTCGCTTTACCCCCACCCGCTTTGACGGGTCGGGGAAAGCCATTGGGGGCGTATTCCGAAGTGACCCGGTACGAGTGGGACGAGAGTGGTTCATCAAGCTGGAATACCATGACTTCCTGCGCCGGGAGGACGGCAGCTCCGTCTATGTGGTGGAGAACAAGGCGTTCCGCAGCGGTCAGGACGGCGGGCAAGGCGTTGGTGTGTCTCTGGACAGTGTGCCGGAATGGGCCGGACTGGAGGAACACTGGGAGATAGCGGGTTTGGAGGGCCCTCTGTTTGCATGGTTCGAGCCGCCGCAGGCAAACCATGTAGATCCGGCATCCCCTTTGGGCGTGTCGGTCTATGCGGGCGCCACGGTGGACCTGATACGGCAGGCCGATGAGATGTGGGAAAAGCTCTTTTGGGAGTATGACAGCGGCGAGCGGAAGGTCCTCATGGACCGCTCAGCTGTCTGGGCCGGACAGGTAAAGGACCGCCTCTTTGAGTATGGGACCTTCCGCGACCCGAACTTCTTCCAGTTCTTAAACCCAGAAATGCGGGACGATCCATTTTACAACGGGTTCCAACGCATCCTCCAGAGGATAGAGTTCAACGTGGGGCTGGCGTTTGGGACCATCTCGGACCCCCAGAGCGTAGAGCGGACCGCTACGGAGATCCTGGCGGCAAAACAGCGGCAGTTCATCACCGGGAGAGCCATCCAGACCGCCTTCCAGGGGACGCTGGAGGGCCTGCTGTACGCCATGAACGCATGGTGCGACCTGGCCCAGCTGGCCCCCGCCGGGGTCTATGAGACGGCGTTCAACTGGGGAGACAGCGTACTGGACGACCCGGATACCCGACGGCAGGATATGGCCCTGGATGCGTCACTGGTAGGGCAAGGACTGCTGAATGATTGGGAGTTCCGCATGAAGTGGTACGGTGAGGACGAGGAGACTGCCAAGAGGATGCTGCCCAAGCTGGAAGACCTGACGGACGAGGATCAGGACGAGGTGGAATGAGATGCCGCGGTATCCCTTCAGTCCCGCGGTGCTGGACGCCCTGCCGGAGGAACTGGCAGAGCTGTTCCGTGCCCTGGAGCTGACACTGCTGGAAGAGATCTGCTCCCGGCTCAAAGCCGCGGGCCAGCTGAACGAGGTCACGGTCCAGGACATCCGGGCCCTTCGGGCCCACGGTATCGACCTGGGGGACATCCAGCGGGCCATCGCCCAAACCACCGGCACCGGGATGGACGAGCTGGAGGCCCTGCTGGACGATGTGGTGGCCCGGAACCAGGCGTACTACACGAGCCTCATCGACCTGGCCCAGGTGACCGCCCCGGAAACGCTCCTGGGCCATGAGGACATCTGGGCCATCTACGAGCAGACACGAGGCCAGTACCGGAACATCACCCGGTCCATGGGCTTCCTGGTGCGGCAGGGCGGACGGCCGGCCATGCTGGACCCCGCGAGGGCGTATCAGTGGGCGCTGGACCAGGCGGCGCTCCAGGTCCAGTCCGGGGCCATTAGCTACGGGCAGGCCATCAGCGAGGCTATCCGGCAGCTGGCGGACAGTGGGCTGAGGACCGTCAGCTATGACAGCGGCCATGTGGACAGCGTGGACGTGGCCGTCCGGCGGGCGGTGATGACCGGCGTCAACCAGCTGAACCAGCGGTACCGGGAACAGTCCATGGACTACCTGGAGACCGACCTGGTGGAGGTCACAGCCCATCTGGGGGCGCGGAACGTGGACGGGCCCAACGGCTGGGAGAACCACGCTGCCTGGCAGGGGAAGGTCTATCGCTGGCGACGGAACGGCGGCGGGGCCTATGAGGTCGCCGGTCTGCTGGAGCAACGAAAGCGGCCGGAGGGGCTGGACAGCTTGCCAAATACCCTGCCCAAAACACCGGCGCTCCTTGCAAATACGGAAAGTTCTGGTATACTGAGTGAGGAAGATGTGTATGCCATCGACCAGTATAAAAGTTCAAATGTCGCATATCCGTTAAATTCTATCTTGCGTGGTGAAGCGCCTATGACTGAAGGCTATCAGCAGATCACGCTAGATATCGACCGGGCATTGGAGAAACTCCCCACATATCAAGGAACTGTATATCGGTCTTTACGCAGTCAGGATATGGTGGATGTATCAGCGTTTTGGGAGAGGTACACACCCGGAAAGATCGTTAGAGAGCACGCATATACATCCACGGGCACGGTCGTTTATGATGAGACCATGGATATCCAAATGATCATCCAAAGCAAGAGCGGACGCGATATGCGGATCTATAATCCTTCGGAACATGAGGTCTTGTTTCAAAGGGGAGCGAAGTTTATTGTGGAGAAAAGGGAGGGGGATACGCTATGGCTGACAGAGATCTAACTGCACATGAGTTTTGGCAATTACCGCCAGAAGAGCGCATGAAGAGATGTGGCGAATTGTCTGATCATGAGGCGTTTGTTATGCGCCTGACAGATCCGGCGTTACCAGCCAGCCCTCCGTGTAATGACTGTGCATATTATCTTGGTTATGCAAAATGCAGAGCATACCCGAAAGGCATACCTGCACACCAGATCGATGCAGTCATGGAGGACCAGGCCATCGAGTGCGGGGATGGGTACCACTATACGCCGAAAGCGGACAGCGAACAGGAAGGACCACATGGACCAAAAGACGATCCAGGCCATTGAGGCCATCTTGAAGCGCGGCTGCCTATAGGTCTGTGCGCGTGGGACGGCGGCGCATCGCGCGAGACCGCCGGGCCTCTTGCAAAGCAGGCGATATCTGGTACAATAGGGGAAACTGTGTCGAAGGATGTGCCGGATATGAGCAGAGCGACCGTTGAGAGAAGCGCTTTAGTGCCAGAGGACGTGACCCAGGAATACTTGGACGCTGCCACGCCAAACAGCCATATCGTTCAGGACTTGATGTCTTATACGGTCAATGGCGTTACATACACAGTGGATGGCCACAATGTCGTTCTGGACTACTCACCGCATGAAAGAGCGGTCGCTGAACTTTTGGAGCGAAAGCTTGGCGGAGAGCTTTTTATGGTCCCGAGGATCAATGCCCCACAAGGTTTGAGGACGCCAGACTATTTGTTCCGTGGGGAAGCGTACGACCTAAAAACGATCGAACCAGATGCTGGGCCTAACACTATTTTTAACCGTGTTAAGAAAGCAAAAAATCAAGCGCATAAATTTGTGATCGATGTAACAAAAGCAAAACGATTATTGGATGAAGTGATCGATGAGCAGTTAAAGAAGATCTTTAGAGATAGAGATACACTGTTTGTTGATGAACTGATCATAGTCCGAGACGATGAAATTGAAAAGATCCTAAAAAGGCCATAAAAAAGGAGCCTACCGCCATCACACCCCATTTCTGAGGATAACCGACAACGATGTGCTCCGTTACTCTTATTATACTCGCCCATCGCTGATTTTGCAAGAGGAAAATCAAAGAATTTGAAAGGCTGGTGATGCGATGGCGGACTACCCCGATTTCGAGCAGGCCTGCGGCTATGGCAGTGTGACAGGCATCGGCGGGGCCAACTGCCGGCACAGCTTCTGGCCGTTCATCGAGGGCGTATCCGAGCGGACGTACACCGATGCCGAACTGGATGGGATGAAGCCGGAGAACCGGCCCAAGACCGTCTTTGACGGCCGGGAATATGACGACTACCAGGCTACCCAGATGCAGCGCCGCATCGAGCGGACCATCCGCAAGCAGAAGCGCCGGAAGGCCGCCTATGAGGCCGCGGGGCTCACGGAGGACGCACAGGCCGCCAATATCCGCCTGCGGCGTCTGAACGAGAAGTACCACCAGTTCAGCAGGGCCGCCGGCCTGCCGGAACAGCGGGAGCGGCTGAAGGTGCTGGATGGATATAGGGCGGCTCCCCATGGGCAGAGCGCTGGAAACGCTGGCATAGGACGTCCTGGTGTGCCAGTGCAGATTGGTGATGTGAACTTCTCTGATAGGAGAGCAGTCATGGACCAGATGGATGCCGCCCAGACGGAAACAGCGGGGCTGGAGCATGAGGTCAACTACACGGTGACTACGGACGGGAAAGTCTGGCGGGTATCCGGCGAGAGCGGCTTTGTTGATCCCTCCACTATCCCGAGCGGCCTGACAGGCTCCTACTCCTACCACAACCACCCGGCGGACCAGACCTGGTTCTCTTTCAGCGCGGAGGATGTGCGCTTCTTCTTCGAGAGCGGAGCGGCATATGCAAAGGCGTCTGATCATCTGTATGAATATGTCATGGAAAGAACGGCAGATACCCTTGCAGTATCGCCGGATGTGGTGTATCATAGATTTGATGAGATCTATTGGTCTGATGCGATGCGTTTAGCGGCTGGTGGAATGATCAACGCAGATGTGGATGCTTATCATACGGTGATGCTTCGCCTCAGTAAAGAGTACCGCTTTTTCTATGAACGGAGGAAGAGGATTGACAGTTGACAAAGCACATCCGCTGTACCCAGAATACATAAGGAAATGCGAGGAACTTGCAAAGCGTGGGCAAAAGGAAGCATCTAAGATCCCGTATTCTGGTGGACAGGACGGACCGTTGACAGCGGTCCACAAGAAATATGCGCAGGAACTAAAAAAGCTGCAAAAGGAATACGCTTGTCTGTTTACGGAGGAAGAGTAGCGCATGATAAAGACCATCCACGGGCAGACATGGTACTGCTGCCCCCACTGTGGCAAGGCGCTGTTCCCGGTACGGGAAGATACTCGCATCGAGCATATGCCATTCCGGTGCAAGGCCTGTAAGCACGACATCGAAGTGAATATCTAAGAGCCAAGAGCCAGTGAGCCAAGAGCCATCTATTGCCGAGAAATGACCGGCAGTTGGTGGCTCTTCTATTTTTGACCGGCCCGAAGTCGCAAAACTACGGGGCAGCAGTGGAGGCGACCCACGCGAAAAAAGCGCAGCTGTGGAGGAGAGACTATGACGAGAGAGTTTTTGAAGAAGCTGGGCCTGGAGGACGCGGCCATCGACCAGATCCTGGACGAGAACATGGACGACATCGGGAAGGAGAAAGCCAAGACCACCGCGGCCAAAGCGGCCCTCACGGAGGCCCAAAGCCAGCTCACCGCTGCCCAGACGGAGCTGGAGGGACTAAAGACAGCGGGCGGCGACATCGCCGCTGTCCGGCAGCAGCTCACCGAGCTGCAAGCCAAGTACGACACCGACACGAAAGCCCTCCAGGGCCAGCTGGCGGACCGGGACTACGGCGATGCCATCAGCCGGGCCATCGCCGGGCGGGGGCTGAAATTCTCCAGCAAGAGCGCGGAGCGGGCCTTCACCGCTGCCCTGCGGGAGCGGAAGCTGGCGCTGAAGGACGGGGAGCTGACCGGCCTAGACGACTTCATCAAGGCCCAGAAGGAGGCGGACCCGGAGGCGTTCGCCCCGGACAAGGCCCCGCCCCGTATCGTGACAGGGAACAGCGGCAGAGGGGGACACGGGGAGCCGCCCAAGACACCGAGCAGAGCGGCACAGCTCGCCGCAGAACATCATGCCAGCCTTTATGGCGAAGTGAAAAAGGAGTGAGATGATATGGCTTTTATCGGAGCAACAGAGAAGGGGCGCGTTTTTGCGCCCGGATGGTTCCTGGAGAGCGAGGTGGGCGTTGTCCGCAAGACCCGCCAGATCGCGCAGAGCGGAGCCGAGGCAGGGGATGATGGCGGCAAGTATGTCCCGATGGGGACGGTCTGGCCCGCCAATGATGCCACTGCGGAGGGTATCGTCTATGAGGATATCGATGTGACCTCCGGCGATATGCCGGGCAGCGTGGTCCTTGCCGGGCGGGTCTATGAGGACCGCCTGCCTGTGCAGATCGCGACCGCCGCCAAGACGGCGCTGTCCGGGAAGGGCTTCACGTTCATCGCGACGAGCCCCGCCGTGACCCGGCCCTACTGAGAAAGGAGCAACGACAGATGGCAGAAAAATTCAACGGCCTGATCCCCCAGGAGGAGTGGCTCGATGTGGGCTTCCAGGTGAGGCGGCCCAACGACCCGCTGGACGGCCTCGTGGGTGATATCCGCACCGGCAACATCATGGCCAAGTGGCAGTCCATCGCGGCGGAGTATCAGACCTCCATCATGGCGCAGTTCCACGCCTTTGACGTGGAGGCCAATAAGACCATCCGCGTGCCGGTGGATACCCACAACATCAAGAAGGCGCTCATCAAGGTCAAGATCGACCAGAGCGAGCTGCTGCAAGAGTACATCAACAACGGCGTGCAGGGCGATGACGAGCTGAAGGACTATGTCCTCAACGACGGCATCCGGCTGGCGGACCAGGTGTTCACGCGGTCGAAGGTCGCGAAGGCGGAGATGCTGGCCACCGGCAGGATGACCATCAAGGAGAACGGCCTGGACCTCCCTGTGGACTACGGTGTGCCTGCCAGCCATTCCAGCTTTGAGCTGGACCTGTCCCCCGAGGCGGACGTTGATGGTCAGATCCAGAGCATCATCGATGCGGCAACAGACGTCGGCGTGACGCTCACCGGGTTCATCACGTCCCGCAAGAACATCACCAAGATGCGCCGCAACAAGAGCCTCCAGACCGCGATCAACGGCAATATCGCCGCGGGAGCGTTGGTCAGTCAGGCGGCGCTCTATGCCCACTTTGAGCAGGAGTTCGGGCTGAGCCGTATCGTCACGCACGACTTGACCTATGGCGCGGCCGCCAAGCTTGGGAACGACGGGAGGCCCGTCATCGACCGCAAGCGGTATTTCCCCGACAACAAGATCTCTTTCTTTGTGACCGACCCTGCCGGATATGTGGGCACCGGGCTGTGGGGCGACCCGCCCGAGACACGGCTGGCTGGTTTCTATCCCGTCAACGCCAGCGGCGAGGCACCTTATGTGTATGTGACCCAGAAGATGGAGTGGGACCCCGCCGTCCTGTGGACGAAGGCCAGCGGTCTGTTCATCCCCCTGCTGTATGACCCCAACAGCCTGTGGATCGCGACCGTAAAACCGTCCGATGTCAGCTCCCAGTCCGATGTCAGCTCCCAGTCCGACAGCCAACCCGCCAAAGCGGCAGCCAAGAAGTGAGAGAGGAGGCCCGCCAGATGGCTTACTGTGATTATGACTTTTATCTCAACGTCTACTTCGGAGATGCCATCGCAGAGGAGGATTTCCCCCGGCTGTCTGAGCGGGCCTCCGACTATATCCGGGCAGCCACGAAAGGACTGTCCGACGCCGCGGACGGCTGGCAGCTGGAGGCCGTGAAGAAATGCACCTGCGCTATCGCCGATATCCTGCTGGATGAGAGCATCATGACTGCTGCCGCGTTCAGCGGGGAGCAGGCGGTGTCCAGCGAGACGGTCGGTAGTTGGAGCCGGAGCTATAAAGCGTCCTCCTTCTCTGGGACCGAGGCGGCGTACATCGATGGGCGGAAGAGGGAGGCGCTGCGCCTGTACCTTGGGGCATTGCCGGCCTTTGCTGGTCTGTTCGGTGTGAGGAGCTATCCATGCCGGCACCTGTGAGAAAGAGCCGCTCCCGGCGGCTGGGTGCGGTGGATAAGCCCTCCATGTTCCCCCACACCGTCACCCTCTACAACATCCAGACGGAGACAGACCCGGCCACCCTGCAAGATGTGACCACCAGCTATATCACCATCCTCCGGGGCGTGTTCCTGGATGCCACCAAGGCCGTCAACGTCCGGCAGAGCGGTCTGGAGGGGGCGGATGCTGTCGCCCTGTATATCCCCTTCTCGGTGGACGCGGTGGACGGCGTGACAGGCAAAGCGAAGCGCTATGTGTGGCCGCTGGAGTTCTGGCGGGCGGAGGACAAGCGGGAGCTGTGGACCCTCTCCACCGGCGGGAACACCTTCTTTGTCAAGGGGGAGGCCGTGGAGCCGGACCGGGATGTGCAGTTTATCGAGATGATGTATGACCATGTGTATGATATCACATCGATAGATGAAAAGGACGTGGGCGGCAGTATGGCCCATTGGGAAGTGGGAGGGAACTGATATGGTCCGGTTCACGCTGACAGAGAGAGGTCTAAGAGACCTGGCGCGGAATATCCGGCGGGCTGGCAGCAGCGCACAGCACACCATCGCCGTCCAAATGGCGAAAGATACCGAGCCTTATGTACCGGCCCGTACAAAGTCCCTGGCCAACAGGACCATCGTCCAGGATGATGTCATCATCTACCCCGGTCCCTATGCCCGGTTCCTCTATTTTGGCAAGCTGATGATAGATCCTAATACCGGCAGCGCCTGGGCCCCAAGAGGGGCGACCAAGGTGGTGACAGGCACAGACCTTGATATCAGCAGGGCGGTCCATGGGAAAGCCCAAGCACACTGGTTCGAGGCATCGAAAGCGCAGAATTTGCCCAAATGGCGGCGCGTGGCAGGAAGGGTGGTGGACCGTGAGCTCCGAAGATAGGCCGGTCGAGTTCGTATCCGCAAAGGAAGAGGACCAGGTGTCCAGGAAGCTGCTGGCGTGGCTGAACACTTTTCCGGGGATCCCCATGTCCATCGACCTTATCAACTATGAATTTATGTCTGCCGGGATGGCCGGCATGGCGATGTCCCTTATCCAGGGCACATACATCGTTGAGCGGTTCATCAGCGGCGCCTACATTGCGGAATACCAATTCAAGGTCATCTACCGTGCAAAGCCCAACAGCCCGGACAAGCGGCTGAACGCAGACGAGCTGCTGGACCGCCTGGGCGACTGGGCCAGCAGTCAAAAGCCGGATATCGGCGAGGGGCTGGAGGTCCAGGAGATAGAGCAGGCCACCAGGGCGTCTCTGTTCGCCCGCATGGAGGACGGCTGGGAGGACCACCAGATATTTATGCGGATGACCTACAAGGTCACCCCAAGAAAGTGAGGACATCATGGCAGAAAAACGCAGTGCATTTTTGCTTTTCATCAATACAGCGCCCAAAGAGACGGCGGCGGCCTATGCCCTTGTGGGCGATGGGGTGACGGAGCTGACCATCTCCTACAATCCCCAGACCAACACCGTGCAGTACATCCACCAAGACACCGCCAACACGGAGCTGACCGGCTACCAGCCCAATGCCCCCGTCACCTCCCAGGTGGTCAAGGGCGACCCTGCCTTTGACTTTATCAACGATATGCGCAAGGCGCTCCCCATCGGCAGCGAGGCCCATACAGACGTGGTCATGGTGGATGTGTTCGATACGCCCACCGGCAACGCCTATCCCGCTGCAAAGCAGCCTGTCTCCATCCAGATAGACAGCTATGGCGGCGCGGCGTCTGACCCGCTGTCCATCGGCTACACCATCAACTGGCGGGGCAACAGCACGGCGGGCACCTTCGACCCCGATACCAAGACGTTCACCGAGGGGGCGGCTCCTGCCGCATTCGCTGACAGGAAGGGTGAGTGAAGATGGCAGGCATCCGCGTCAATACAGGAGACAAAAAGATAGATGTCAACGACAACGGCGACTATATCGTCCTGAACCTGAGCGACAGCAGCTTCCCGGACCGGTTCTTCTCGATGGTGGACCGGGTGCAGGAACACGCCGCCGCGGCAGAAGCCCGGGCGAAAGAGCTGGAGGGGCGGTTGGAGCCGGGGAGCGAGGAGATGCTCCGGGCGGCGGCATCGCTGTACCGGGAGCTGCATGAAGGGGTCATGGCAGAGGTAGACGCGCTCTTCGGGACGGACACCTGCCGGAAGGTGTTCGGGGACATCGTGCCGGGCATCGAGCTGTTCGATGACTTCTTCACCCAGCTGATGCCCTATTTCGAGCAGTTCGGCAGGGAGCGGGCCAAGCGTCTGAGCAAGTACAGCGCGGCTAGGACCGGCAATGTATAACGCCATGCTGGACCGCCTGCCGGAGGACTACCAGGGCTGGCTCATTCGGACAGACTACCGTATCGGGGTGCAGATACAGCTCTGCCTCTCCGACCCAGAACTGTCCGACAGCGAGAAGACCGGGACGGCGCTGTATCTCCTGTACGGGAACGGGATGCCGGACCTGCAAACGGCGATAGAGGGCCTGTCCTGGTTCATGTCCTGCGGCGAGGCGGCAGCCGGCAGCGGCGATGACAGCGAGCCTCCGGCCTACTCCTTCGAGAAGGACGCCGGCCGCATCGTCTCCGCCTTCAGAAAGGTGTTCGGCATCGATTTGAGCCGGGAGCGGCTGCATTGGTTCGAGTTCGTCTCCATGCTGGGCGACCTGCATGGTACGGCCTTCTCCGGCGTGATGGATATCCGGTCTACCGATGCTTCGGAGGTGGACAAAAAGAAGCGGGCGGAGTTCATCCGCATGAAAGAGCGCTTTGCCCTCTCCAGCCAGTACACCGCTGAGCAGCAGGAGGCCATAGACCGGTTCATGGAGCGGCTGAGATAGCTGCTCACCTGCACCTTGATAACCTCATATCGAGATAGCGGAAACAAAAGGCCCCCAAAAGGAAGACCGGGGATCACTCCCCGGCCTCATCCTTTGTGTACTCTACGATATCCCCCGGTTGGCGATCAAGTAACCGGCAGATCGTTTCGATGTTCATCCATGATACCAGCTCGCCACGCCGGATCTGCGTTAATGTGGCCTGTCCCATCAGGCGTTCATTACGGATGCGTGTGGAACTATACCCGGCTTTTTTTAGTTCCGACAGGATATCCATCTTGTACTTTATAGGCATTCCTCCACCTCCTTCAGTGTCCTTAGTATAGCACAGATATACACATAAATCAAGTGTAAAAATGCACAGAGAATACACTTAAAATATGTGTATATCGTCAATAGACAGCACACGAATTAAGTGCTATACTATAATTGTCAAGGGGGAAAGCCCCGAGACAAAAAACCGCCGCCCGGTGGTCGAGACCGGACGGCAGAAAGGAGGCCGATGATGAAATTCCAGAACGGGATCTGGAGCTACAAGGGCAAGACCTACAGCAGTTTGCATGAAGCCCTGGTAGACATCTGGAGCAAGCGGTAAGACCCACGGGGCGGAGGGAGACCTCCGCCCCACCCAATACCAGCCTCCGAGGACAGTATAGCAGACTTCTGGAAGATCTGCAAGAAGAGTTTGGTCAAAACGTTTACACGCCCCCGCTATCTCATATGAGGTAGCGGGGATATTTTTGCAAAGGAGGTGAACGCGTGGCGTTTGGTGGATATGACGGCTCTGTCCGCATCAAAGCGGACCTGGACCACGTCGCTTTTGACCGTGGGCTGGCCGCTATGACGGGGAAAGTACAGACTTTCGGGAACACGCTCAAAAAGATAGGCGGTTTGGTCGCGGCGGCCTTTGGGACGGCAGCACTTATCCGTTTTGGAAAAGAGAGCATCAAACTGGCCTCGGATATCGCGGAGGTCCAGAACGTTATCGATGTGACGTTTGGGGACGGCGCGGCCCAGATCGAAGAGTTCGCGAAGTCGGCGGCAGAGGCGTTCGGCCTGTCTGAGCTATCCGCGAAGGAGTATACGGGCACGATGGGGGCCATGCTCAAATCCTCTGGGCTTGCCACCAAGCAGGCCCAGGAGATGTCTGTAGCGCTTGCCGGGCTGGCAGGGGATGTGGCATCTTTCTATAACCTTGACACCGACACCGCCTTTGAGAAGATACGGTCCGGCATCAGCGGCGAGACCGAGCCCTTAAAGCAGCTGGGCATCAACATGAGCGTTGCCAACCTGGAGGCCTATGCCCTCGCACAAGGCATCACCAAGAGCTACAACGCCATGTCACAAGCTGAACAGGTCCTGCTCCGGTATAACTACCTGCTCAGCGTGACCACCGATGCACAAGGGGACTTTTCGCGGACCTCCGGCAGCTTTGCCAACCAGGTGCGCATCCTCCAACTCAACTTCGACCAGCTGCGCATCTCCTTGGGCAACGCCCTCATCCCCATCGCGCAGGCGGTCCTCCCCAGTATCAATGCGATCATCGCCGGTTTGACCAAGCTGGCGGACGTGTTCGCCCAAGTGACGGCCATGCTGTTCGGGCAGTCTGCCCAGGTGACGGCCGCGAACGGCATCGCATCGTCCGCCGCCTCTGCCGCAGACGCCACAGACGGCCTGGCAGAGGCCACAGCCAACGCCGGAGACGCCTCCAAGCAGGCCGCGAAGGACATGAAGGGCGTCCTGGCGGGGTTCGATGAATTGAACGTTTTGGCGGACAATGCGTCCAGCAGTGTGGACGGTGCTGCCGGCGGACTGGATATGGGGGACTTGGGAGCGGCAGCCCCTTCCTACACAGCCGAGGTCGAAGAAGTAGACCAGCTGTCCGAAGCGTTCAAGTCCCTTGGTGAGATATTCGTTGAAACGCTCGACAGGATGCTGACAGGCATACCGGCTTTCCGGTCCGTACTGCTGGACTTTGCCGGGAATTTCAACGAGTTCAACCAAAAGCTCTATGACGCCTTTACGTTCCCTGGCCTGCAAGAAAAGGTGCAGCAGCTGGGGGCAGAGCTGGCGGGCGCCCTCAATGACCTTGTTGCCGCGATAGATTGGACGCTATGGGGGCAAAAGCTGGGCGCTGGCATCAACTTGGGGCTCCAGTTCTTAGTGGACTTCCTGTATCAGTTCGACTGGGGGGCCTTTGGAAAGAGCTTGGGTGCCATGGTCAGCGGCGCTGTCTCCGAGATCGACTGGTATGCGGACGGGCAAAAGATGATCGCCGGATTCAAGATCGCCATCGAATTACTCACGGGCTTTTTGCTCGGGCTGGATATGGCCCAGCTGGCGCAGGCGGCCAGCCAGGTCGCCATCGGCTACTTCAATTCCCTGCAAGACACGCTGGCCAATATAGACTGGGAGCAGATCGGGGCGCAGGTCGCAGAGTTCTTGAATAACATTGACTGGGCAGGTGTGATCTCCGCCATCGCAGGGGCTCTGGAAGAGATGGTATCCGCCGGCCTGAGCTTGCTTGGTGGATTTATTGCAAATGCAGACCCGGAGACGCTTTTGGTCGCGGCGGCGTTTTTTGGCTCAAAACTGCTGGGCGGCATCGTCAGTAAGGTGATAACGCCGCTGGCAAAAGATATCGTATCAAATCTGATCAGCAACATCGCAGGGGCTATCACATCCTCCGGCTTTGGCGCGATCTTGGAGAAGATCAGTACCGTCCTGGGGGTCATCGGCACGACCCTCGCCGGCATTGGCACCATCATCGCCGGTGTCGCAACGGCGGCTGTCAGCTTTTTCTCCATGTGGGAAAACGGCTTTTCCATCGCAAAAGAGGTGGTCATGGTCCTTGGCACCGCCTTGACGGCGGTCGGCGCTATCATCCTGGGCGCGCCGGCGTTGGTCGCTGCGGTCGTGGCGGCCATCGTGGCGGCGGTCGCTACCGCCGTGATCATCATCAAAGAGCATTGGGAAGATATCCTCAACTTCTATCAAGCGATGTGGGGGACCATCAAAGAGATCGCCGGGACCATCGCCGAATGGTTCAAAACAAACGTCATAGAGCCTGTTAAAGCGTTTTTCTCCGAGATGTGGGACAGCCTAAAGACTTTTGCGTCTGATGCGTGGGCGTTTATACAGGGGACATGGACCGTTGTATCCAACTGGTTCAACGAAAACGTCATCCAACCGGTCGCCAGCTTTTTCGGCGATATGTGGACCAATATCGGGCAGGCTGCAAAGGACATCTGGAGCGCTATCAAAAGCGTGTGGAGCGCGGCTGGGAGCTGGTTCGCGCAGCACGTCACAGAGCCCCTGAGAGCCGCCTTTGACGCGGCCGGGAACGCTATCAAGCACACCATCAACGGCCTTATCGGCAACGTGGAAGGGCTGATAAACGGCGTTATCCGGGGCGTCAACTGGCTGATATCTCAACTGAACAAGATCCGCATCGATATCCCTGATGATGTCCCGCTCATTGGCGGGACACGGTTCGGCATCAATATCCCCAGTGTGTCAGAAGTCACGCTCCCCCGGCTGGCCAACGGCGCAGTTATCCCGCCTAACCAGCAGTTTGCCGCTATCCTGGGCGACCAGCGCAGCGGGATGAACGTGGAGGCGCCCCTCGCCACCATCGAAAAAGCGGTAGAGAACGCCATGTCCCGGATGGGCGGCGGCAACATCCGCATCACCGTGGAGAGCATCCTGGACGGCAAGGTGATCGCCCGGAACACGGTGCGCCATATCAACAGCATGACCCGCTCCTCCGGCAGGTCCCCGCTGTACACATGAGAGGTGGATCATGGACCTTCTGATCATCAACGGGCACGACTATTCCAAATTCGTCACGGTCTCCGGCTATGGGTGGGCGCGGAACGACCTGGACAGCGGCAATACCACCCGCACGAAGGACGGCACGCTGCGGCGGGACAAGATCGCCACGAAGCGCAAGATGACGCTGGAGGTCGCCGGGATGAAGCGGCGTGAGCTGGCCCAGTTGGACGATGACCTGAGCCAAAGCACCTTCACCGCTACTTACATGGACCTCCACGGGCAGATGACCCGAACGTTCTACTGCGCCAGCTTCAGCGCCGCGCTGACCACGACGAAGCGGGACGACGAGTTCACATGGAGGTCTGAGCCCTTCACGTTGACCGAGGTATGACATATGGCCCAACAGACGAGCAGCATCTGGCAGGCCCTGGTCCGGGACCGGAACACCCGCCGGGAGTATGCCTTTGAGATAGACGGCATATGGTACGGCCCGGAGGCCGAGGTGAGCCATTCCGTTGACAGCAGCTTGTTCGACAGCTTCGGCATCGGCAACGCCATGTCGGCCACCCTGACGATGGAGCTATACGCGGGCGAGGTCCCCAGGGGCGCGGTCATCAAGCGGTATGTCCGGCTGACCAACGGGGCGCAGACCTCCGAATGGCTCCCCAAGGGCGTTTTCTTCACCAACCGGCGGAAGGTGGAGGACGGGCTGTGGAGCATCGAGGCCTACGATGCCATGCTCAAAGCGGACATCACCTGGACGCCACGGCCCGGCTTCACGTTTCCCTGCACGATGGAGGCGGCAGCCAGGGACATCGCCCTGAGCATGGAGGTAGAGCTGGATGAGCGGAACGTCTACCAGCCTTACACGATGGACGCCTATCCGGCTGGGGAGTATATGCGCCGGGATGCCCTGCGGGACATCGCCGCCGCCCACGGCGGGAACTGGTATATCAGCGATGCCGGGAAGCTGCGTCTGGTACCGTTGATATCCTTCCCGCCGGAGACCAGCTATCTGGTCACGGAGCATGGCGACGCTATCCTGTTCGGGGGGACGAAGATCTTGCTGTCCCCCTCCGGCGCTGTGACGGGGACAGCGGTGGGCGCGGCCGGCGCGGACAAGTTCTATGTTGGCTTGGATGTGACAGGATGCACAGACAACGGCAGGCGGCAGCCCATCACCAGCGTGACATTACAGGTAGACGGGGACAACGTGATAACAGCCGGCGTATACAGCGGCATGGACCTATACGCCATCTGCCCCTACGCCACTCAGGACATGGCGCTGCACATCCTTTTGCAGGCCAGAGACTACCGGTACCAGGCGTTTTCCGCATCTGCCGCAGGCTTGGACCCGGCAGCGGAGCTGGGGGACGGCGTGGACGTAGGCGGCCTGTACAGTTTCCTGGCGTCTATCAGCGACAAGGGAGACGGCTATGCCGATATATCGGCCCCCGGAGAAGAGGAGCTGGAGGACGAGTACCCTTACCGGAGCGAGACCAGCCGGGAATTGACCGGGGATGTCGACAGCCTGCGGGCCTTTATCCAAAAGAGCCTGGGCGAGATGCAGATCGAGCTGAACAGCGTAAAGACCTCGATACAGGAGCTGACCGCAAAAATGAACGACATATCCAACACGGTGACACAGCTCGATGCGCGGGTATCCGCACTGGAAGGGAGATGAATGGGATGGCAGAAAGTCATATCGGAGCATTGCCCCAGGCGGCGAGCATAGCGGATGATGCGCTGTTCGTCCTGGAGCAGCAGGGGACCTCGATGAAGCTGACGGGAGCGCAGCTGAAGCGCTACGCCAAGCAGGGCGTTGAGCTGGAGTTCCAGGAGTATCTTGACCAAGCCCAGGCAGCGGCAGAAAGCGCCGCTGGAGCCGTGAGCGCCGTCACGGACATGACCGTAGACGCCCACGCCAGCGAGACGGCGACCGTCGCCAAGACGATGAAGGATGGGAAAGTCCGTCTGTCCTTTGGACTGCCCCGTGGGGAACAGGGCCTCCCCGGCCCGCAGGGAGAACCGGGGCAAAGAGGCCCCCAGGGAGCGCCTGGGACGGGCCTAAAGATACTGGGCTACTACGACACCATGGACGCGCTGAAAGCCGCCGTGCCCGCCCCAAACGTGGGGGACGCCTATGGTATCGGTATGGAGGCCCCCTACAACATCTACGTTTTTGACAGCGTGACCTTGGACTGGAAGGACAACGGCCAGCTGTCCGGCGGCGGTGGAGGCGGTCCCCTGCCGGAGAACGTTGTGACCAGCGAGGGCGGGGCGGAGATGGGCTTTGCCGCCGCGTTCGGGGACGCACCCCACATGGTGGAGTTCACGGACGAGGAAGAGCCGCCGCTGACTGCCGAAGATATCCAGTACAGCACGACCCAGAACGTCAAGCAGGCCATTGAGGATTTAAAATCCTCTGTCAGTAGTGGGAAAAGCCTGGTCGCGTCCGCCATTACTGACAAGGGTGTCCCCACGGCGCAGGACGCGACCTTTGCCCAGATGGCGGAGAACATCGGACAGATAAGCGGCGGGAGCGACACCTCCGACGCCACGGCCACATCCTTCGACATCCTGGCCCCCAAGACGGCCTACACCGCCGCCGGGAAGGTGGAGGGCACCATCCCCTCCCTGGCGGCCCAGACCATCACGCCGGGCACGGCGGACCGGACCATTGCCAACGGGCAGTATCTCTCTGGGACCCAGACCATCAAGGGCGACACCAACCTGACCTCCGGGAACATCAAGAAGGGCGTGACCCTGTTTGGCGTGGAGGGGGCGCTGGAGAGCAGCTTCAAGGCCACCTTGACAGTGACAGCGGATGCCGGAGCCGTGGTCACGGCGACCCACTCCGGCGGGACGAAGGTGGAGGCCCTGTCCACCACCGGGACGGTCGTGCTGGAGCTGCCCCTGGAGGGCACCTGGAGCGTGACCGCCGTCCGGGGCGTGGCCCAGTACAATACCGTGACGCTGAACGTGTCCAGCCAGTACAGCGCCGCCCTGACGGCGGAGGTGCATATCGAGTATTACGGTGAAGCAACTGGTCTTAGTACAGGGAGAGAAGACTTTGTTGGGACAAATAATTCTCAATATGCTCTTTTTGGAGGAGGATATTCGTCTGGATACCACGCCCATTCATCTGTGGACGCATATGACCAAAATTTAGTACACACTGTTCCAAATGGATTGACGACATCCAGATTTGCCCTTGCTGCAACTTCTGTTAATGATTTCTCTTTATTCGGTGGAGGAGAATATCGGCAATCTAGTTCTACCGTTAGAGTTGCGGATGTAGATGCATACAGTAGCACACTCACGAAAAGCACACCTCAAAATTTAAGCGCCGCTAGATCTAATTTAGCAGCAGCAACAGTTGGGGGATATGCTTTGTTTGCTGGCGGAACAGACGAAAACGAGAACGACAAATCGGTGGATGCTTACAATGGTTCGCTTACAAGAACATCACCGATTGAACTCGCTTTTTCGCCGGGTTATAACTCGCAATGTTACGCTGCTTCAAATGAGAATTATGCAGTCTTCGCCTATGGGTCTTTAGACAGAGTGACCGCATATGACAAAAATTTGACCAGAAGCACACCAACGGTATTGAGCAAACAACAGAGTTACGACCATGCAGCTAGAGCGGGGAATTATATTTTGCTGGCACTGGTTGAAAGTGTTGATGTGTACGATTTATTTTTGACAAGAACTACCATCGAAAAAGCAGAAGGCTTTGGATATGGCGGAACAGCTACTACGGTTCGGGACTTTGCGCTATTTGCGTATTCTGATACCACCGTGTATGACCCTTATTTGACAAGAACGATTGCAACAAAAATGAACAAAAGCTTTAGAAGCGGTACGGCATCTGCTTCGATAGACGATTATGCTTTAATTGCTGGCGGATATTATAGCGGGTCAAGTCCTTACTATGATACAGTCGAAGCCTACCGCTACGTCTAAGGAGGACAAGAAATGGCAATCTATGTAGACGGCAAGAAAGTAGCCGGGTTTGGGGGCCGTCAGGGCCCTCCTGGCAAGGACGGCGCGGACGGCAAGAGCGCCTATCAGCTGGCCGTTGAGAGCGGCTTTGAGGGGACAGAGGCAGAGTGGCTGGCGTCCCTGCATGGCGAGACGGGTGCGACAGGCGCAACGGGAGCGCCTGGGCCTGCCGGTCCTCCCGGCGCTGGCGTCCCGGAGGGTGGCACGGCGGGACAAGTCCTCTCCAAAACAGAGGATGGGGCCGCATGGACAGACCCGCCGTCCGGCGGCGTGACCTCCTTCAAAGGCAGGACGGGGCCGGTCGTGCCGGAAGCGGGGGACTACACCGCCGCTGATGTAGGGGCCGCTACAATGGATGAGGTGACAGCTGCTATCCAGGAAGCTGTCTTGGATAGTTGGGAGGCGAGCTATTGAGTGTGCAGGAGGTCAATCTAAAAGCGATAGCTGATGCAATTCGCGTGAAAGACGGAAGTACGTCCCCCATCCCGGCAAATGCTTTTTCAGAGCGCATTCTGTCGCTCGATACCGGTGGACTTCCTCAAAATACTTATACAGTCACGCTACATTCTGATAATGAGGAATTTGGGATGGTGGAAGGAAGCGGGCTCGTTTCTGCTGGTGTGAACCTGACGGCCATCGCCATCCCGGCAAAGAGCGTGAAATTCACCGGCTGGTACAGCGGAGAAGATGAGCTGTTGAGTGAAGATGCGGAATACCTTTTTGCTGTCGATGGCAACAGAGATATGACGGCAAAGTTCATCTATGATGGAAGACTTCCGTTCGGATATCAGGAAGTGGAATATGTAGAGACCAATAACTATGGCGGGATAAGCTCCGGTATCAGTGTGCATACCACAAACTGCCGTATCGTTGTAGACTTTACACCATTGGAAAAAGTCGCCTATGCTCGTTATGTGTTCATCGGGCAGAGCGGGTTGGATGCTGTTTTCTTCCGGCAAAATAAAGCCACTAATCAAATGGCCTATATGAGCGGATGGACACAAGCGTCTGGCACTAGCTACGGGTTTGGTACGTTCACTTACAATATGGCAAAAGATGTTCGTATAACCCTCGACTTTAATACAATGTCCAAAAAAATCACCATTGGAAGTACCACCGTCAATATCTCTCCGGTAGCAACCGACGCTAATATTAGCTTGATATTTGGTGGAATGACCGATTATACGGTTGATTATGCCTGCCTAGCCATGCGGATACATGGGGCAAAGGTCTATGTTGACGATGTGCTAAAAGGTGATTTTGTTCCTTGCTTAAACACCGAGGGTGCTCCAGGGCTTTATAACATTGTAGATGGGACGTTCCATGGGAAGCGGACTGGAACACTGACAGCGGGACCTGCGGTAGAATGACCCGGGAAGGTGCGGAGATGGGATATCAAGAAACTATGTTGAAACAAATAGCGGATGCGATACGGGCAAAAGATGGCTCGACCTCGCTCATCAGAGCTGTTGATTTTGCGGACCGCATTTCTGCTATCGAGATCAAGCCGGACTTGCCCGAGACTGCGCACACGCTCACCCTCACGTCTGACAATGTGGATAGAGGGACCGTTTCTGGCGGCGGCATCGTCACAGACGGGATGACGGTGACGGCGGTAGCTACACCTGTCCCTGGTTCATTTTTGGAAGGATGGAAAGAGTATAAAACACCGCACGGAGAGGGCGTTTCGGTAGAACCGTCTTACGAATATGTTAGCAGAGAAGCCAATTATCGTTTCAAAATGGACGGAGATAGAGGTCTAATCGCAACGTTCTTGGCTGCATATACGGTCACGATACTTATCAGTCTTGATGGAGCAGGAACTCCTACCGGTGCCGGTGACTATGCTCCAGGTTCTGCGGTCGTTCTGACGGCGAATGTGGCACAAGGATATCAATTCGTTGGATGGGAAAACGAAGCCGGAGAGATCGTGAGCGTAGAAGAAGAGTACACATTCACTATCACCGAAAGCGTCACATATAAGGCGGTCTATCAGGAATATGTCAGCAGATTGCCGGAAGGGTATACAGAAATTGAGTATATCGAACAGCCAGCCGTGGGTGCTCAATACTGCTATATAAAGTCCCCTCAAAACATCAACAGCAATATGCGAATTGTTATTGACATAGAGCCTCTTTCGATTGGCTCTAATGGATATTGTTATTTGTATAATGCTACTTATGCTAGAAAAAGTGGGACATCTTATTATTATACCTATAACGCTTTACGAATATCAAATAGTGGTATTTTTTACGGTCGTGGAGCGAACACAACTAACACTGGTAACTATTCGCAAATTGATAGCAATGGGACGCTTAGGCGGCTTTATTGTGATGTTAATTGTGCAGAAGGGTATTGCAAAATCAATAACGGAGAAGAAATTCCCATAGCTACACCGACGTATTCGGTATCTGTCTATCCTAATCTTACAAATGCATCCACGATTGCTTCTGCGGGGAGAGCAAGAATTTTCTCGTACCAATACTATTTATCAGGCGAACTCAAAGTGGACATGGTCCCTTGTATCGCTCCATCTGGAGAAGTTGGGATGTACGATTTAATAGGGGATACATTCCATACAAAAGAAGGTTCTAGCGTAGCGTTTGTAGCTGGCCCACCCGTGTAAATAGAAAGGAGACATCCACATGGCACGATACCAGATCTGGAACAAGACCGACGACATCATCACCCCCAGCGGGCATCAGTTCACCGCCCAGGAGTGGGCGGACCGGTACCCCTGGTGCAAGCTGCCGGGGGTCAAGATGATCATCACCGCCCCTCCCATCAACGGCGGGGCCGCCATGGAGTACGCCGCCACGGTGGCACACTACAAGAAGGCCGGAGCGGCCATCACGGACGGCATGACGGACGAGGAGGTCCTGGCGGCTATCGAGGACTTCGAGGACGACCCGCCTGGCTCCAACGAGCCCGGCCCGGAGGAGCGCATCGCCGCCGCCCTGGAGGCCCAGGTGATGCTCAGCGAGCCGGAGGCTGTCAGCACCTTCTCCGCCGCCCCTGCCCGTGCCAGGGCCGCAAACGGCCTAGAGCAGGCCCACAGCGCCGCCTTTGCCCGCATCAAGCGGAACTATGACCGGGGCCTCTGGGGGGCGTCCATGCTGGCCCTGGCGGCCCAGAAGGGGCACATCACCGAGGACGAGGCGGCGGAGATCATGACCGGCGGCGAGGTGGTGTGAGATGTTCCGGCTGCAAATCGACAAGAACAGGATAGAGGTCCTGGAGAGGGAGCGGGTCACCAGCGGCAGTGTCAACGTCTACGATGTCCTCTTCGACTTCTCCCAGGAATGGAACGGCCTGACCCGGACGGCGGTGTTCAAGGCGGCGGGCAGTGAGCAGGTGAGCGTCCTGCTGGACGGGAGCGACCAATGCACCATTCCTTGGGAGGCTCTGTCCTCCCAAGGCCGACAGTTAACTGTCGGGGTCTACGGCACACGGGGCGAGGACATCGTGCTGCCCACCATCTGGGCCAGCCTGGGGACCATCCTGGAGGGGGCCAGACCGGGGCCGGACGCCCGACCGCCTACGCCGGACCTCTGGGAGCAGGCGCTGGATGGGAAGGGAGACACCCTGGCGTACACAGCAGAGGGCCAGCTGGGCCTCTACGCAGGGGACAAGCTGTTGTCCTCCGTGCCGGTGGTAGGCGGGGGAGACGGTGACTTTATTCCGGTGCCGGGTCCCCAGGGGCCGGAGGGACCTCCCGGCCCCAAGGGAGACAAGGGAGACCCTGGGCCAAAAGGCGATACCGGTCCCCGTGGACCCGCTGGCCCCGCCGGGGCGGACGGCAAGGACGGGGTCCCTGGCCCTACCGGCCCTACTGGCCCTACTGGTCCCGCAGGCCCCGCCGGTCCCAAGGGAGACCCCGGAGACACCCCCTACATCGGCGAGAACGGCAACTGGTGGATAGGCGGCACCGACACCGGCGTCCAGGCCACCGGGAGCGGCGAGGGCGGCGGCACCCAGGGCCCGCCCGGTCCGCAAGGGCCGAAAGGTGAGAAGGGCGACCCTGGCCCGGAAGGACCTGTCGGGCCTACAGGGCCGCAGGGGCCAGAAGGTCCCGCTGGACCGCAGGGGGAACCGGGTGAACAAGGCCCCCAGGGAGTACAGGGCATCCAGGGCGTCCCCGGAGAACAGGGACCGCAAGGAGAGCGGGGGCCTGCTGGCCCACAGGGTGAGAAGGGAGATAAAGGCGACAAGGGCGACACCGGAGAGCAGGGACCGCCTGGACCGCAAGGACCGCCGGGGGAAGGTGGCGGCTCCGGCGGCGTGACCATGGACCAGGTCAATGCGGCCATCGATGAGAAGCTGGAGGACTACACTCCGCAGGAGGTGTACTCCACCGAGGAGCAGGTGATAGGACGGTGGATAGATGGGAAGCCGCTGTATAGAAAAACGGTACATGGTGGCGGATTTACGATCGGAACGTCAAGAGGTTACACAAATCTCATATCTACTTCAGATAAACGGGTCATATCAGCTAATGGAGTTTGCGATGTATCTACAAACGGAATGTCGATGGTTCTTCCTTTTATTGATGTAAATGGCACCAACTATTTCACAATGCAAACATACCAAAACTATCTCATTTTGATACATCAATTTTACGCTTCGACAAAATGTAATAATCTATATGTAAATGTTGAGTATACCAAGACCAACGACCAAGCCACCACAACGCTTTCTACCCCGCAAGCAGTCCAAGCCCCGGCGATGAGCGTTGCCAGCACGGCGGTGAGCGCAAATATAGTTGACCTTGAGGAGGCGTAGCCCATGAGCGACAGACCCCTGAAATGCCCCTTCCGGCAGGACAAACACGGAGAGTTCCGTAACTGTTTTTGATTGGAGGTACATACCATGCCCGAGAAATGCACAGATAACATCAGAGACTGCCCCCTGGCATCCCGTGTGGATGCCCTGGAGCGGGCCAATGAGCAGCACGGTGCCACACACCGGGAGATCTTCGGGCGGCTGGGAGCGCTGGAGACCGAGAATGCGGTCCAGAACGCCCACTGGAAGAACGTGGACGGCAAACTGGACGAGCTTACCCTTATGGTCCGGGAGCTGAGCGGCAAGGCGGGGAAGAGGTGGGAGAAGGCGGTAGAGACGGTGCTGGTGGCAATCCTCACCGGTGTTGTATGTTTCCTGTTAGGACGAGCCGGACTGTGAACGAAAGAAAAGGAGAACGAAAATGAGCATCGATTGGAAGAGAAAGCTGTCGAGCCGGAAGCTGTGGGCGGCGGTGGCGGGCATCGTCACCGGGCTGGCGATGGTGTTTGGGCTGGATGAGACAGTCATCAGCACCGTAGCGGGCGCTGTGGTGTCTGTGGCGTCCGTGGTGGCCTACATCATGGCAGAGGGCAAGGTGGACGCCGAAGGCGTCAAACGGGCCATGGAGGGCGTCCAGGACGCCGTAGGGGCGGTGACCGATGACGCCGGCTGAGCGCCTGCTGGCAATAGCGGGGGCGGAGGTGGGCTATTTGGAGAAGGCCAGCAAGGCCCAGCTGGACAGCAAAACCGCCAATGCCGGCAGCACCAACTACACCAAGTACGCCCGGGACCTGGACAAGCTGGGGGTCTACCACGCCCACAAGCAGGGTTTCGCCTGGTGCGATATCTTCGTGGACTGGTGCTTTGTGCAAACGTTTGGCCTAGAGGTGGCCCTGCGTATGACCGGCCAGCCCAAGGGCGGCTACGGCGCCGGCTGCACCGAGAGCGCCAACTACTACCGGCAGACGGGCCGGTTCCACCGGAGTGGCCCTCAGCCAGGGGACCAGATATTTTTTACCTACACCAACGGCCAGACCATGGCCCACACCGGCATCGTGGAGCGGGTCACTGGGGGCAGGGTGTACACCATCGAGGGCAACACCAGCGGGGCCAGCGGTGTCATCGCCAACGGCGGCGGCGTCTGCCGCAAGAGCTATAGCCTGACCTATGGCCGCATCGGCGGCTATGGCAGGCCGGACTATTCCATCGCAGAGGAGGAGGATGATATGGACCTGGGACGCTTCAAAGAGCTGTGGCGCGAGATGCGCCAGGAGCTTCAGGACAATGACAGCAGCGGCTACAGCGAAAAGGCGCGAGCCTATTTCATTGAAAAGGGCCTGGTGCAGGGCGGCGACAAGCTGCCGGACGGGAGCCCCAACTACATGTGGGAGGATGTGCTGACCAGGGAGCAGTTCGTCACGGTCCTCTACCGGGTGCTGGAGAAACTGGGGCTGCTGTGATGGATTTCTCCAAGCAGCTCATCCGGGATATCCGCTGCCTGCTGTGGGTGGTCACTCTGGGGGCGCTGGCCCTGGCGGGGTACTGCATCCGCACCGGCTACACCGGGGCCCT
>CAMWFH010000028.1 GCA_947173485.1 uncultured Clostridia bacterium
TGTGGACCCGCTTGCGCTCGGCGTAGGTCAGCTCCAGCAGGTTGTCGGTCTTGAGGCCCAGGATGTGGAGGTGGTGGTCCAGGGCGGCCTCGTGGACGTTGTAAGCGCCGTGCATCTCGTCCAGCTCGGTGATGCGGCTCTGGTACATGGCGGCGGAGTCGGTGAGGACAGTGCCCACCACGTCATGCTCGCCCAGCTCGTAGTACTTGGCCATCTTGATGCAGCACAGCACGTTGGCGATGCCGGAGATGCCCAGCCAGCTGAGCTTCTCGATCAGCTCGTCCTCCAGGCCCAGCTCCTCCTTTAAGTACTTGTGGCCATCGGGGGTGTTGAACAGGCGCAGCAGCCGCTGGCTGTCCTCGTCATCGATGGCGATGGCCATATCGGTGTTCTTCACGTTGTGGATCCAGGGGACGTGCTTGTCGCCGATGCCCTCGATCCGGTGGCCGCCGAAGCCGTTCTCCAGGATGGTGGGGCACTGGAGGGCCTCGCCCACCGCCAGCTTCAGGCCGGGATAGCGCTCCTTCAGCAGGTCGCCGGCGCTCATGGTGCCAGCGGAGCCGGAGGTGAAGGCGGCGGCGGCGAACCGGTCGCCGGGGCGCTTCACGGCCTCATAGAGGTCCGCCAGGGCATAGCCGGTGACGTTGTAGTGCCATAGGGGGTTGCCCATCTCCTCGAACTGGTTGAAGATCATCATGCTGGGATCCTGGCGCAGCTCCCAGGTCTTGTCGAAGATCTCCTTCACGTTGCTCTCGCAGCCGGGGGTGGCGATGACCTGGCCGGCGATCTTGCTCAGCCAGTCGAAGCGCTCCTTGCTCATCTCGGCGGGCAGGATGGCCACGCTGTCGCAGGCTAAGAGCTTGGAGTTGAAAGCGCCGCCCCGGCAGTAGTTGCCGGTGGAGGGCCAAACGGCGTGGTGATAGGTGGCGTCGAACTGACCGGTGACCAGGCGGGGGGCCAGGCAGCCGAAGGAGGCGCCCACCTTATGACAGCCGGTGGGGAACCACTTGCCGGCCATGGCGATGATCCGGCAGGGCACGCCGGAGAGGGCGCTGGGGATCTCCACATAGTTGGGCACGGCCTGGAATAGGCCGCCGCTCTCCTTGGCCTCGTTCTTCCAGGTGATGCGGAACAGGTTCAGCGGATCCACATCCCAGAGCCCCACGTTCTTCAGCTTCGCCTGGATCTTCTCCGGGATGGTCTCCGGGTCCTGCATCTGGGCGATGGTGGGGATGATGATGTTGTTCTCCTTGGCCTTCTGGATGTTGTGGGCAAGGCCCTCCTTGTGGATGGTCAGGTCGATGGCTCCCATGTCGTTTTTCCTCCTGCTTTCAATCTAATTTGGTATCGATATAAGAATACAGCGTATACTTGGAGATCCCGAAGTACTTGGCGACCTTGTCGCCGGATTTGGTCACGAGGAACGCGCCGCTGCGGTTCAGGAACTGGATGGCCCGGACTTTGTCCTCCTTGTTCATCAGCGCCACCGGCTTGCCCACCAGGGCCACGGACTGCTCGATCAGGTCCTCCAGCACGTCGGTGATGTTGACGATCTTCTCCGGCTCGGTCTCCGTGGAGTCCTTGGGGGAGATCAGCTCGCGGATCAGGCCCTCGGCTACCAGCAGAGAGGAGATGTCGAAGTTGATCGACAGCAGTGCCTCCACCCAGCCGGCGTCGTTGCGGATGTACATAGTGGACGAACGCAGGACCTTCCCGTTGGTGCTCCTGGTCAGGTAGGCCAGATGGTCCTCCGGTTGGGCGTCCTGTTGCAGCCACTGCTCCAGGACCACGTTCGACCCGCCGTCTCCGATCTTCCGGCCGCTGACATGGCCGTTGACGATGTAGACGATGGAGTTCTCGGGACTTCCCTCCCCCACGTCATGGACTACGACCTCACAGCAACTGCCAAATTGGGCAGCGATACCATCTGCGATCTGCCGCAACAACTCCAACCTGTATGCCTCCAAATATCCACCATCCTTTCTGTACCTCTATCATATCACACCTAAACAAAAAATCAACCCTTATTCAAAAAAATTTTTTGGTTTTTACAAAAATTTTTATCTCCCTACTATTTCCTTATCCTTCAAAGGTCTCCGCTACCTTTTTTAACCAGTCGATGATCGGGATATGCTGGGGGCAGACCGACTCGCACTGGCCGCAGGCGACGCACTCGGAGGCCTTGCCATGGGAGAGGATCAGGGAGTTATAGCAGCTGAGGGAGACGCCCCGGTCCGCCCGGCCTACCTGCTTCTCGATGTTGTACTGCTCGAAGTACTCCGGGATGGCGATATGCTGGGGGCAGCCCTCCACGCAGTAGCGGCAGGCGGTGCAGGGGATCTTGGTGGCGGCCTTGATCTGCTCCAGGGCCTGGTCCAGGACGGCCCGCTCCGCCGGGGTCAGGGGGGCGGCGCCGTCCAGGCTGGCGGTGTTGTCCTCCAGCTGCTCCAGGTCGGACATCCCGCTCAGGACCACCAGGACCTCGCTGAGGCCGGCGGCGAAGCGCAGGGCCCAGGAGGCCGGGGACCAGTCGGGATGGCAGCTTTTCAGCAGCGCCTCCGCCGCCTGGGGCAGGCGGGCCAAGCGGCCGCCCTTCACCGGCTCCATCACCACCACCTTTTTCCCGTGGCGGACCGCGGTCTCATAGCACAGCCGGGACTGGATGCTCTCCGTCTCCCAGTCCAGATAGTTCAGCTGGAGCTGGACGAACTCCACCTCGGGATGCTCGGTCAAGATCTGGTCCAGCAGGGCGGCGCTGTCGTGGTAGGAGAAGCCGATATGGCGGGCCTTGCCCTCCGCCCGCTTGCGCTGGAGGAAGGCGAAGCTGTCCAGGCGCTGGGCGGTCTCGTAGTGGGAGGACTGGAGGCTGTGGAGGAGGTAGTAATCGAAATAGTCCACCCCGCACTTCTCCAGCTGCTCGTTGAAGATCCTCTCCTGGTCCGCCGGGGTGCCCCCGGTCAGCTCCATCATCGGCATCTTGTCCGCCAGGAGGAAGCGCTCCCGGGGGTAGCGGTCCACCAGGGCCTGTTTCACCACCCGCTCGCTCTGGTGCTCATGGTACATATAGGCGGTGTCGAAGTAGGTGAAGCCCCGCTCCAGGAAGGTGTCCACCATCCGGCAGACCTGGTCCAGCTCCGGCCGGCTCTGGTCATTGGGGTCCGCCAGGGGCAGGCGCATCATGCCAAATCCTAATTTTTTCATCCTTATGTCTCCTTTTCTTCTCGCTGCTCCTCCTGGGGCTTTTGTACTTCCTGTGTCTCCTGTGTTTCCTGGACCGTCTCCTGGAGGGGCCGCAGGGCTGCCTTTTCGCTCTCCCTCTGCTCCCGCTCCGCCCGCTCCTGGGCCGCCACTCTGTTGACATACAGGTCCGCCGCCGGGTCCGGCCTGCGGACAAAGCGTTCAAAGCACCAGCAGACCACGCCGCCCACGAAGAGCAGCAGGCTCAGGGCCTGAGAGACCCGGATCGGCTGGCCGGCGAAGGTCCAGTCGAAGAGGTAGAGGCTGTCGCTCCGCAGGCCCTCGATCAGGAAACGGCCCAGGCCGTACCAGATGAAGTAGAAGGTGGCGTTCTCCCCATCGTACCGGCGGCGCTTGGAGATCACGAACACGATCAGCAGCAGGCCGATCAGGTTCCAGAAGCTCTCATAGAAGAAGGTGGGATGGACCTCGATATACTCCGTGGCGGAGGTCCAGACCCGCATCCGCCAGGGCAAAGTAGTCTCGGCACCGAAGGCCTCCCGGTTCATGAAGTTGCCCCAGCGGCCCACGATCTGCCCGATCAGCAGCCCCATGGACCCTAAGTCCGCCGCCGCCCCGAAGGGAATCTTCCGATAGCGGCAGTAGAGGAACAGGACGATCACCGCCATGATCACCGCGCCGTAGATCGCCAGTCCCCCGTCCCAGATGGCAACGGCCTTGCCGAGATCGAACTTCCCCTCCCCGTCCCGGAACCGGTCCAGGTAGAAGATCACATAGTAGAGCCGGGCGCCGATCACGCAGGCGGGCACCGTCAGCAGCACCAGGTCGTAGACGTTGTCCTCGGTCAGGCCGTAGTCCCCGGCCCGGCGGGCGCAGAACAGGGCCGCCAGCAGCACCCCCAGGGCGATCAGGATGCCGTACCAGTAGATCCCGTTGCCGATATCCAGGGCCTTGGGGTCGACCGTGAACGCCCAGTCCCCGAACAGTCCGGGGAAGCTGATGGGCATACTGCCCAGGGCATTGACAGGGGCCATCATGTCCCCTCCTTCGGATAGAGGAGGACGGCGGCGGTGCGCTCCTCTGTGATGTTCTCCCGAAGGAAGGCCTCCACGTCCGCCTTGGTGATGGAGGCAAAGACCTCCGGGAAGGTGAAGTAGTCATAGCCGTGGAAGCAGCCGTCGGCGATGTTGGCGGAGATGTTCTCAAAGGAGTTGAGGCCGCGGATCAGGTTCCCGTAGATGGACCGGCGGATCCGCTGGTAGTAGTCCTCGTCGATGCCCTCCTCCACCAGGCGCTTCGCCTCCGCCGTCACGGCGGCGTGGACCTCCTTGGGATAGTCGGTCTCGGCGGAGACGTAGAGGTAGGCCGCGCCGGGGAGGATGTCGAAGCCGGCCCCGCCGCCGCCGTTGAGCTTCCCCTCCTCGTAGAGGCGGGTGTAGAGGGGGCTGGAGTCCCCGAAGAGGATGTCGCAGGCTAAGTCCCCCAGCAGGCCCTGGCGCATCCGCTCCGGGCCCGCCTGGATGGGGGCGCACTTGTACCCCGCCATCAGCATGGGCAGGGCCACCTCCATATGGAGGACCCGCTCCCGCTCCGCCGGACAGAGGTCGGTCTCCTCCCCGTAGTCCCGGTCGATCGCGGGGCCGCTCGCCTTGGGCAGGATCTCCTCCGCCAGGGCCGCCACCGCCTCCGGGTCCACATCGCCCACCACGCACAGGGCCATATTGGCCGGGGTGTAGAAGGCCTTGTGGCAGTCGTAGAGGGTCTGGGCGGAGATGTGGCTGATGCTCTCGATGGTGCCCGCCACCGAGACCCGGGCCGGGCTGCGGTGGTAGAGGCACTGCATCAGATGGGTGTAGGTCTGCCAGTCGGGGGTGTCCTCGATCATGCGGATCTCCTGGCCGATGATGCCCTGCTCCTTCTGGACGCTCTCCTCCGTGAAGTAGGGGATGGACACGAACCGGAGGAGGATGCCCAGGTTCTCCATGAAGTGGTCGGTGCTGTCGAAGTGGTAGGCGGTGATGGCGTTGCTGGTGAAGGCGTTGGGCTCCGCCCCGTTCTTCGCCAGCTCCTGGAGGGCGTTGCCCTCCTCGGTGTCGAACATCTTGTGCTCCAGGAAGTGGGCGATGCCGGCAGGCGTGTCCTGCCAGGCGCCGTCCAGCTGGAAGCGCATATCCATCCCGCCGTAGCGGGTGACGAAAAAGGCGTACTTGTGGGCGTAGTGGGGCTTGTGGATCACCCGGACCGGGAGGCCGTTGGCCAGGGTGCGGCTGTAGACCCGCTCGCCGATCTTCTCATAGAAGCGCTCCTGCATCTCACGCCTCCTCCTTTCCCTTGAGAAAATACACCGTGTCCAGCACGGCGGACTGGGCGGCGGCCTGGATGCGCTCCGGCGTCACCGCCTCGATCTTGGCCAGCAGGCCCTCCGGCGTGTCGTCCTGGCCGGCCACCAACTGCCCCAGGTAGAAGTCCTCCATCTGTCTGGCGCTGTCCCCGGCGGACAGGAGGGCGTTGCGGTAGCCGCTCTTAGCGCTCTCCAGCTCCCAGGACTCCCAGTCCCCTGTCCGCATGGCCTCCAGCTGGGCCAGGATCTCCTCGCAGGCCGTGCGGACGTTGGCGAACTCGATGCCCGAGGCCACGGTGAGCAGGCCCTTGTACCGGTGGAGCCGGGAGGAGGCGTAGTAGCACAGGCTCAGCTTCTCCCGGACGTTCATGAACAGCTTGGCGTTGGAGGTGCCGCCGAACATGGCGTTCAGCAGCATATTGGCGGCGTCGTCCTCCACGCTGATCCGAAACCCCAGCCCCAGCTTGCCCTGGGTCACGTCCAGGGCCTCGGTGACGATCTTCGGCGTGGACCGGGCCGGCCGGCGGGTGATAGGACCGATGGGGGCCACGTCCTCCCGGGGCAGGTCCGCGAAGGCGGCGGCGAGGGCGTCCTGGACCCGGGGCAGCTCCCCCTTGCCGCAGTAGAACAGCTCCAGGGGGCTCTTGGCCAGCTGGCGGCGGTAGTGGCTGGTCAGGATGGAGGGGGTGATGGCGGAGGCGGTGTCCTCCTCGCCGATATGGCTCAGGCCGAAGGGCTCCTCATCGCACATCTCCTCCAGCAGCCGCTTGTTGGCGTAGGCCCGCTTCTCGTTGATGACGGAGCGGATGGCGTCTATCTGGATGGCCCGCTCCCCCTCTACATAGGCCGGGACGAGCCCGCCGTCCTCCAGGGCGGGATGGCAGACCAGGTCCCCCAGCAGCGCCGCCAGGGGCTCCAGGAGGGGCTTGCCGTCCAGGGCGCAGGCGTCGTCGATGATAGAGCCAAGGAAGCCGAAGGTCTGCGCCTCCCCCATCTTGCGCACCGAGGCACTGACCGACGCGCCGTAGAGCATATCCAGATGGGCCTCCATACGGGCCAGGTCCGGCAGGGCGGCGGTCCCCCGCCGGAGGACCGGCGGCAGCAGGGCGTTGAGGGCGGCGGTCTCCCGCCGGAGGGGAGCGATGAATTGGGCGCTGAGATAGTTGGTCTTGAACTTGACCGCCGGGAGATAGGTCAGATAGACCCCCTCCCCCAGTTGGACTCTTGTTTTTTCCATAGCAGTCTCCTTATCTAAGTTGCAGATACCCCACCCGTTCTCCAGGGTGCTTTGCTATAGTATACCTTACTTCTGACAGTTTTTCCATAGCGTTCAGAAAAGTTTTACAATTCCATGACAAAGACCGCCTTTACGATCCATGGCACGTTTGCTATACTATCCCTATCTTCCCTATCTTACAAAGGAGGGCGCGCCTATGTCCAAAACGAAACATATCCTGCGGGCGGCGGCGGCCTTTGTCCTGCTGGTCTTAGCGGGGCTGTTCCTTCTCCCACAGCACATCCATATCCCGGAAGAGGTCGAGCGCATCACCGTGTCCGACGGCCTCCGCGGCGGCACGGTGACCTTTGACGACCCGGCCCAGGTGGAGCGCATCGTGACCGCCCTCTCGGACATCAGCATCCACTTTCGGGGCTTTATACCCAACTCCCGAAACGGCTCTTTTGTATATCAACTGCTATGACAGCGCCGGTGAGCTGTGTGTGTACATCCGCATCCAGAACGAGACCTCCCTTGGGTACTGCGGCACCCTCTATCGTGCCGACCTCTCGGAGCTCCTCCCCCTCATAGGGGGATAAAGAGCAGGGCTGGGGACCGCCGGTCCTCAGCTTTGGCTTGCTTTTTAATGCCGCAACCAGTCCGGCAAAAAAGCCCCGCTCTGCCGGTTGACAAAGCGGGGGACCTCCGGTATAATGGAAACAGAAGGGGTCGCTGTTTGGCTGTCAGCCCCTAACTGTCAGATCGAGCAAACTTGTTGACCGTCCGGGGTCCAGCCGGGCGGTCAACACGCTTTAGGGGCTATGTATGCCAACACCACAAGGGTGGCGAGCAAACACACCAGCAGCCGCCAGGCCTGCGCCCAGCGCCTGTTTCCCATCCGCATCACCCCCTTTCCCAAGGGAGTGGCTGACCGCCTTTTCCGGCGTCCTGTTCTGCCTCCTGCCGGAGGCCGGTCTTACTATATCATGTGATGGCCTATTTTGTCAAATTTCTTTATTCAATGCCGCAGCCAGTCTGGCAGGCTCCGCCGGCGGACGCCGGAGACCATGCCCATAGCGGCGAACATGGTGACGATGGAGCTGCCTCCGTAGCTGAAGAAGGGCAGGGTCAGCCCGATGACGGGCATCACGAACAGGCACATCCCCACGTTCTCCACGATCTGGAAGATCAGCATGGTGGCCAGCCCTACGCAGATATAGGACTCCATGCTGCTCTTGGCCACCGTGGCCGCGCTGAGACAGCGGTAGACGATCAGCGCCAGCAGCAGCAGCACCGCCAGACACCCCACCATCCCCAGCTCCTCCCCGCAGACGGAGAAGATGAAGTCCGTCTGCCGCTCCGGCAGGGCCCAAGCCACCGGCGTCTGGGTCTGGATGCCCTTGAACAGCCCCTGGCCGAAGAGACGCCCGGACCCGATGGCCAGCAGGGACCTGGTCTGCTGGAAGCCCACCCCGTCGGGCTCGTAGCTGTGGTCCAGCAAGACCTGAAAGCGCTTGAGCATATAGGATGGTATTTTATCAAAGATGACCAGCAGGGTGACCAGCCCCGCCGCCGCCCCGCCCCCCAGGGCGAACCAGCGCAGCTTGACCCCGGCGGCAAAGGCCATCCCGGCAAAGATGATGAGGTACACCAAGGCGCTGCCCATGTCGCTGGAGACGACGAAGATCAGCCCCACCATAAAGACCGTATGGATCGCGGTGGAGAACACCGGCACCAGCCCCCGCATCCCCCACTCGTCCTTGTAGTAGCCGAACTGCTTGGCCAGCAGCAGGGTGAAGGAGACCTTCACCACCTCCGCCGGCTGGATGCTGGTGGGCATCCAATCGGCACTCAGCCAGGCCCGGTTCCCGTATTTTCCCGAGCCAAGAGGTGTCAGCAGCAGGAGGATGAAGGCCACGTTGAAGAGGAAGATCCACTTCCACTTCTGGGAGATATGCTCCATGTCCAAAGCGGAGCAGGCAAAGTAGGCGATGATGCCCAGGACGATGGCGGCCCCCTGGGTGATGACGAAGGAGTTGGTGTTCCACCAGTTGGTGGCGCTGGCGATGAGCACCAGGCCGAAGAGACTGGCGATGACGCACAGCCCCAGCAAGATCAGGTCCGCCTGCCGCAGGATATAGCGGAACGTACTTCTCATAGTGCCTCCGTGTCATAAGTGATCGTATCTGTAGTGTAGCACACCCGGCCCCGCTTGTAAACCGCCCTGGGAGAAAATTCACAAATGCCAGAAGAGCCTTGTCCTCCCTGCCAGATCGTGCTATACTGGCCGCAAACGCAAAGAAAGCGAGATGGATCTATGACGGAACATCTTTCCCACAGCGAGGCGGAGACCGAGGCCCTGGGCCGCGCCCTGGCGGCCCGGCTGGGGCCGGGGGACGTGGTGGCCTACCGGGGGGGCCTGGGCATGGGCAAGACCGCCTTCACCCGGGGCCTGGCCCAGGGGCTGGGCTGCACCGGACGGGTCACCAGTCCCACCTTCACCATCGTCAACGAGTACCCCGGTCCCCTGCCCCTGTTCCACTTCGATATGTACCGGCTGGAGAGCAGCGACAGCCTCTTCGATATCGGCTGGGAGGACTACCTGGACCGGGGGGGCGTGTGCGCCGTGGAGTGGAGCGAGCAGGTGGCCGATGCCATCCCGCCGGAGGCCGTCACTGTGGACTTCCGCCGCTGCCCGGACAAGGAGGGGTGGCGGCTCATCACCATCGAGGGGGTGGCACTATGAAGATCCTGGCCCTGGAGACCTCCGCCAAGGCGGCCTCCTGCGCGGTGGTGGAGGACGGCGGGCCCATCGCCTCCGCCTGGCAGTGCGCCGGCCTGACCCACAGCCGGACCCTGATGCCCATGGTGGAGGATATGCTCGCCAACAGCGGCCTTGCCCTGGAGGAGATGGACGCCATCGCCGTGGCCGCCGGCCCCGGCTCCTTCACCGGGCTGCGCATCGGTGTGTCCGCCGCCAAGGGACTGGCCTGGGCCCTCCAGAAGCCCTGCGCGGCGGTCAGCACCCTGGAGGCCATGGCCCGCCCCCTCTCCCACCTGCCCGGGGTGCTGGTCTGCGCCATGGACGCCCGCCGCCAGCAGGTCTACAACGCCCTCTTCACCGGCGGCCCCGAGGGCCTGGCCCGGCTCTGCCCCGACCGGGCCGTCTCCCTGGAGGCCCTGGCGGAGGAGCTGCGGGGAGACAGCCGGCCCCTCACCGTCCTGGGGGACGGGGCCCGGCTCTGCTATGACCACCTCACCGCCGCCGCCATCCCCTGCGCCCTGGCTCCCAGCCACCTCCGCTGGCAGAGCGCCGTGGGCGTGGGACTGATCGGGGAGGAGATGGTCCAAAAGGGACAGACCGTCTCCGCCCAGGCCCTGCTGCCCACCTATCTCCGCCTCAGTCAGGCGGAGCGGGAACGGCTGGAAAGGGGACTGCCTTTACAGTGATGCTCCTCCCCTCCTAGGGCCGCCTCCGCCATAGGGACCATAGAACGAGCCCCCGGATGAGACCATCCGGGGGCTGCCTTATATCCTATCTATGTCCTATCCGCAGCGCTTCACTGCTGCTTCTCAAAGAGCTTGATGATGTCCTTGAAGGGGTCGTCCAGGTCCTTCTTCTCCGGCTCGGGAGCGGCGGGCGTCTCCGCCGCCGGGGCGCTGGTGACCGCTCCGCCGGAGAACAGGGAGCTGCCAAAGAGCTTTTCAAACTCCATCCGGGCCGCCGTCCCGCTGTCAGCCGGCGCGGCGGCGGGCTGGGCCTCCTTCTCGATGGGCAGAGTCAGCTTCTCGAAGCCGGTGGCGATGACCGTGACCCGGATCTCGTCCTCCAGGGTCTCGTCGAAGGTGGAGCCGAAGATCGTCAGCGCGTCGGGGTGGACCGCCGCCTGGACCAGGTTGGCCGCCTGCTCCACCTCCTCCAGGCCGATGTCCGGCGCGCCGGTGACGTTGAGCAGGATGCCCCGGGCGCCATTGATGGAGGTCTCCAGCAGGGGGCTGGAGATGGCCATCCGGGCCGCGTCCTCCGCCTTGCCCTTGCCGGCGGCCCGGCCTACGCCCATGTGGGCCAGGCCGGCGTCCTTCATCACGGCGGTCACATCGGCAAAGTCCAGGTTGATGAAGCCGGGCTTCTTGATCAGGTCCGAGATGGACTGCACCGCCTGGCGCAGCACGTCGTCCGCGATCTCGAAGGCATTGGCAAAGGTGATCTTCTGGTCAGTGGCGTGCTTGAGCCGCTCATTGGGGATGATCACCAGGCTGTCCACCCGGGTGCGCAGCTCCTCGATGCCCTTCTCCGCCTGCTGCATCCGCCGCCGGCCCTCGAAGCCGAAGGGCTTGGTCACCACGCCCACGGTCAGGATGCCCTGCTCCCTGGCCAGCTCCGCCACGATCGGCGCGGCGCCGGTGCCGGTGCCGCCGCCCATGCCGGCGGTGATGAAGAGCATATCCGTCTCCTCCAGGGCCTTCGCCAGCTGGCTCCGGCTCTCCTCGGCGCTCTTGCGCCCTACCTCCGGGTTGGACCCGGCGCCCTGTCCATGGGTCAGCTTCTCGCCGATCTGGATCTTATATCCCGCGCTGGAGATGTTCAGCGCCTGCATATCGGTGTTGACCGCCACAAATTCGACCCCGCTGGTCCCTGTGTCGATCATGCGGTTCACCACGTTGTTCCCGCCGCCGCCGACGCCGATCACCTTGATCCTTACCACGCTGTCCGGCGCGGTCGCCAGTTCAAATGCCATGCCTCATCCTCCTGCTGCCTTTGTAAAAAACCTTGGCCCGCCCAGGGACATGCCAAGGTTAAGATCGTCCTCTGCTATGTATGTACCTTACATAATAAACTACTTTTGCCCCCAGGTCAAGGGGCAGATCTGCGAAGTTTTTGACGAAAGGGACTGCCAATATCTCCCAGACCGGATTTTCTTTTCGGAACGGGGTGCATTTGCCGCAAAAAGAGCGCTTTTTGTCAAAAAACATTTCTGCCCCTTCTATGTCCCCGTTTCGTCTGGGATAAAATGGACCTCTCCCTTGTCGTAGGTCATGCGAATCGTGCCCCGTTCGTTCTCTTCCAGGAGGGCGATGGCCTCCACCAGCTGGTCCATCTTGGCGGGGAAGTCGGCGTCGTAGCGCAGCTCCACCCAGAAGCGGTCCCCGTAGCGCAGGGCCAGGATCCGCAGGTCGGAGCAGTCTATGGTGCCGATGATGTCCGCCAGGCCCTTCTCCTCCAGGACCCGCAGCAGCTCCAGCAGCCGGTCCACGGTGATGCTGGCCTCCTTGGCCAGGGCCAGCACGCTCCCCGCCGAGGGCATCAGGGGCATGGCCCCCACGATCTGCACCAGCCCCTCCCGGCTGGCGGAGCGCTCTAAGAGCTTGCCCTGGTCGCTGATCAGCCAGTACTCCCCCGCCAGCTCCACCGCCGCCGCCGCCTGGGTCTCATGGACCTCGATGGTCAGGGTGCTGGGCAGCCGCCGGCGGATCCGCACCTCCCCGATGTAGGGCAGCGCCGTGGTCACCCGGTCCTCGATGTCGTACTTGTTCAGCAGGAACAGGTTGTCCCCCAGGTCCACCCGCGCCGCGGTGATGACCTGGCCGGCGTCGTAGCGGCTGCTGCCGGAGACCTCCACCCGCTCCACCTTGAAAAAGAGGGTCATGGCCATGGCCAGCGCGCCGCAGACCAGGAGAAAAAACAGGAAGCGGGCCAGCGGCAGAAATCTCTTCTTTTTATATTTACGATTTTGCCGCCGCTTGGCCATCCTGTTCTCCTCCGCCGTCCCGGTCACGGTCTCCCATCCGCGGCCGCAGGCGCTTTCTTGTCTTATTTCTTTCTATTATGTCTGCCGGCGCAGGGGCCTATCCATCGTCCTCGCAGCGGATCGCCGCCCCCAGGGCCCGCAGATCCCGGGGCAGGTCCTCATAGCCCCGCTGGATATGGTGGACATCGCTCAAACAGGTGACCCCCTGGGCCGCCATGCCGGCCACTGCCAGCGCCGCCCCGCCCCGCAGGTCGGTACACCGCACCGGCGCGCCGCTCAGCCGCTCCACGCCGCAGACCACCGCCACCCGGCCCTCCACCTGGATATCCGCCCCCATGCGGACCAGCTCATCCACATGGCGATAGCGGTTCTCAAAGACGTTCTCCACAAAGACGCTGGTCCCCTTCCCCTGGAGCAGGGCCGCCATCAGGATGGCCTGGGCGTCGGTGGGGAAACCGGGATAGGGGGCGGTCCGTATGGGGGCGATGCCCCGGAGCCGCTCCTTGGCGGCCAGGTGGATCGTATCCCGCTGGCTGCGCACTTGGCAGCCAGCTTCCCGCAGGGGGGACAGGACGGTGGACAGGTGCCGGTAGTCTATCCCCCGGAGGACGACCTCCCCGCCGGCGGCGGCCGCCGCCGCCAGATAGGTCACCGCCACGATCCGGTCCGGCATGATGGTGTGTTCGCTGTCGTGGGTGTGCCCGCCCCGCTCCACCACGATGGTGGAGGAACCGGCCCCTGTTACATGATGCCCCATCCCCGCCAAAAAATCCTGGAGATCCTGGATCTCCGGCTCCCGGGCCGCGTTGCAGATGACGGTGACGCCCTCGGCGCCGCAGCCGGCCAGCATGGCGTTCTCCGTGGCCCCCACGCTGGGGGTGTGGAGTGCGATCTCACAGCCGGTCATGTGGTCTGCCTTGCAGGAGAGGGACCCGCCCTCCTCCCGGATATCCGCCCCCAGACGCCGCAGGGCCGCCAGGTGCAGGTCGATGGGCCTGGGCCCCAGCTCACAGCCCCCCGGCATACTTACCAGCGCCTGGCCGCATCTGGCCAGCACCGCGCCTAAGAATGTCATCGAGGAGCGCATCTCCCGCATCAGGCCGTCGGGGATGTCCATCCGGTCGATGGTGGCGGCGTCCACCACCAGGTCGTCTCCCTCCCAGCCGGCTTTGCAGCCCAGGTGCCGGAGGATGCGGATAGATGCCTCCACATCCCGCAGGCGGGGACAGTGATGCAGCACAGACTGCCCCGGATGGAGCACGGACGCAGCCAGGATCGGCAGTACGCTGTTCTTGGCCCCCTGGACCTCCAGCTCCCCCGCCAGTCTCCGGCCGCCCTCTATGTAAAATCGTTCCATAGTGACCCTCCATGTCGTCCAGGACACGGAGGGTCCCTCCCCTCCGCGCCTTTCTGGCCCATCCTATGCGATGGAGGAGGGAGGGGTGTATCCAGCTGCTACCGCAGCATATCCAGCATCTGTTCGTAGATCCGCTCGGCGGCGTCGGGAGCGCCCAGGTGGAGCATCGCCCGGCCCATGGCCCGGAGGGCGTCCCGGTCGGAGAGCAGCCCTTGGACCTCCCGATAGAGGGCCTGGCCCGTCAGCTCCTGCTCCAGCAGCACCTTGACACTGCCATGGCGCTCTAAGACCCGAGCGTTCTTCTCCTGGTGGTCATTGGGGACATAGGGGCTGGGGACCATCACCGCCGGGAGCCCTAAGGCCGTCAGTTCCGCGATGGTGGACGCCCCCGCCCGGCACAACGCCAGGTCCGCCGCCCGCATGACCTCCGCCATGTTATAGATATACTCCCGCAGGTCGACCGCCGGAGGCAGGCTGAGCTGCCGCTGGGCCAGCATCTCCTGCATCATGGGGTAGTCCTTGGCCCCGGCGGCGTGGATGTGGCGGAAGGCGGGGGCCTTGGCCTCCTCCGCCAGGAAGTCCACCATCATCTGGTCCATCACCTGGGCCCCCAGGCTCCCCCAGAAGGACACCACCAGTAGCTCCTCCGGCCCCAGGCCCAGTCTGCGCCGGGCCTGCTCCCGGGTCAGCTCCAGGAAGTCCCCCCGGACCGGGGTGCCCGTGACCACTACCCGCTCCGGGTGGGGATAGGCGCTCCGGCAGTCCTCGAAGCCCACCATCACCCGGTCGCAGTGGGGGGCCACCATCTTGGTGGTCAGCCCCGGCACCGCGTTGCTCTCGTGGATGGCAGTGGGGATGCCCAGCTTGGCGGCGTGCTTGACGATGGGATAGCTGACATAGCCCCCGGTGGCCAGCACCATATCCGGCCGGAAGTCCTTCAGGATCTTGGCGGCCGGCCGGCCCACCGTCAGCAGCAGCTCCGCCGCCCGGAGGTTGTGCCGCAGGGCCTTCCAGCCCTTGCGCCGCCAGAAGCCGGAGATGCGGATGGTCTCCATCGGGTAGCCGGCCTTCTCCACCAGCCGGCCCTCGATGCTGTTTTCGCCCCCTACGAACAGGATCTCGGTCTGGGGACGCCGCTGGCGGAACATCCCCGCCAGGGCCAGGGCCGGATTGACGTGGCCCGCCGAGCCGCCGCAGACGAAAAGGACCCGCTGTGCCATTGTCCTACCCCGCTTTCGGTGCCGGGATCTGTCGCGATACGCTGAGCACGATCCCGATCTCAAATAGCTGTACCGCCAGGGCGGTGCCGCCGTAGCTGAAGAATGGAAGGGAGATGCCGGTGGCGGGGATCAGTCCCGTGACCACGGCCATGTTCAAAAAGGTCTGGAGGGCGATCTGGGTGGTGACCCCTACCGCCAGCAGGCTGCCGAACCGGTCCCGGGCGTGGATGGCGATCCAGTACCCCCGGATGATCAGCAGGGCGAACAGCAGGATGATGAGGCAGGCCCCGATCAGTCCCAGCTCCTCGCAGACCACGGCGAAGATGAAGTCGTTATGCTCCTCCGGCAGATATAGGAACTTCTGCCGCCCCTTCCCGAAGCCCACTCCCAGCAGGCCCCCGGAGCCGATGGCGATCAGGCTCTGGGCCATCTGGAAGCTCTTGTTCCGGATGTCCCACCAGGGGTCCAGCCAGGTCTTGATGCGGTCGGAGTTGTAGCCGATCTTCTCCATCAGGTCGGTGAAGAGCATGGCGTAGGCCCCCAGGCCCACCACGGCGGTGCCGGTGCCCACCCAGGCCGGGTGGATGCCCCCCACCACCAGCATCACCGCGCCGATACCGCAGATCAGGATCGCGCCGGAGAGGTGGGGCTCCTTCCACAGGAGGACGAAGAAGGTCAGCAGGATGATGCCATAGGGCAGGATGCCATGCTTGAAGGTCCGCATCCGCTGCCGGCGCTGCTCGATGGTGGTGGCGAAGTACAAAATGATCCCCAGCTTTGCCAGCTCCGAGGGCTGGTACCGGGGCCCGGCCACCAGGAAGAGCTTCATCCAGCGGACGGCGTTGTTCTGGCGGATTCCGAAGAGCTTGCCGGAGCTGTTCGGTCCAGGCAAAATGACCAGCACCAGCAGGGCCAGGGACCCCAGCAGGGCGATGGTGGAGAAGCCCTTCAGCCGGTCGTAGTTGATCTTGCTCATCAGCAGCATGGCCCCCAGCCCCAGGAGGGCAAAGACCACCTGGCTGCGGATGTACAGCAGCGGGTCCCCCTTCTCATACAGCGCGGAGGGGAAGCTGGCGGAGAAGAGCATCAGCAGTCCGATCACCGTCAGCATCAGCACCAGGAGCAGGAAGGGCACATCCAGAGGGCCCTTGGCCAGCTGCTGGAGCTCCCGGACCTTCTGGCGCTTCTCCTGCTGCCGGCGGCGCTTTTCCTCTCTGGTCATGGGACACCTCCCCCTTTCCCGGCAACATATATTGTACTATATATGCACCCGTGCGCCAAAATAGTTCACCTGTTCATGACGCCGAAGAGGGCCAGGCCGCAGAAGGCGGCGCTGACGATGGTGAAGATGACATCCAGCTTCATCTCGCTCCAGCCGCACAGCTCGAAGTGGTGGTGGAGGGGGGCCATCTTGAAGATGCGTTTGCCATGGGTGGCTTTGAAGTAGGCCACCTGGATGATATCCGACAGGGTCTCCAGGATGTAGACGATGCCCACCAGCGCCAGGATGAGGGGCATATCGAAAGCGAAGGCCATGGCGGCGATGGCGCCCCCCAGGAAGAGGGAGCCGGTATCGCCCATAAAGACCTTGGCCGGGTGGGCGTTGAACAGCAGGAAAGCCAACAGGCCCCCCAGCAGGGCCCCGGCAAAGATGCCCAGGGACCGGGCGGACCACCAGGTGGCCACGGAGACGTAGAACAGCGCCACCGGGATGGAGACGGAGGTGGCCAGGCCGTCGATGCCGTCGGTGATGTTCACCGCGTTGACGGCGCCCACGATGACGAAGGCGGAGAAGAGCATATAGACGGGCCAGTTCAGCTGGAGGTACACATTGAGAAAGGGCACATACAGCCGGGGCTCCTGGATCAGGCCCTCGATGCGCATCAGGGTCAAAAACAGCACCGCCGCCGCCACCTGCAGCAGGAACTTCTGGGCCGCGGTCAGCCCCAGGTTCTGGTGGTGCTTCACCTTCTCGTAGTCATCGGCGAAGCCGATGGCCCCAAAGACCAGGGCAAAGAGGTAGATATAGAGATGGACGAAGCTGCCGGCGCGCAGGTCCTGCCAGCCGCAGAGCAGCAGGGTGACACCGATGCCGCAGATGAACATCAGCCCCCCCATGGTGGGGGTGCCGGCCTTGGCGGCGTGCCAGGTGGGACCGTCCTCCCGGATGCTCTGGCCCGCCTTCAGCCGCCGGAGGGCGGGCAGGATCAGCCAGCCGCCCACGATGGCGGTGACCGCGAAACTGATGAGACAGGCGAATAATATCTCCATACGACCCTCCAAAGCGCTCCCGCGCCGTATCCGATGCCCTTACGGGCCAGCCGCCCGCAGGTGGGCGGCCACGATCTCCCGCTCGTCCATATGGCGCTTGACGCCGCCGATCTCCTGATAGGTCTCATGGCCCTTGCCGCAGAGGACGATCACGTCCCCGCTCTGGGCGTGGTCCATGGCGTAGGCGATGGCCTCCTCCCGGTCGGGGATGACCACATAGGGGGTATCCGACCCAGCTAGGCCGGGGAGGATATCGTTGATGATCGCCATGGGGTCCTCGCTCCGGGGGTTATCCGATGTGACGACCGCCAGGTCCGACAGCGCCGCGCCGATGCGCCCCATCTTGGGCCGCTTGGTCCGGTCCCGGTCGCCGCCGCAGCCGAAGAGGGCTATGACCCGGCCCTTGGCAAAGCCCCGGACGGCGGAGAGAACGTTCTCCATGGCATCGGGGGTGTGGGCATAGTCGATCAGGATGGCGTAGTCCCGGCCGGTGGGCACCGGTTCCACCCGGCCCTTCACCGGCTCCGCCTGGGCCAGGGCCGCCGCTGAGGCGGCCAGGGGGATGCCCAGGGCCTCCGCCATGCCCAGGACGCAGAGGGCGTTGTACACGGTGAACGCGCCAGGGATGCCGATGGAGATCCCCACCCGCTCCCCGCCGTGGACAGCGGTGAAGTCCACTCCGGCGGCGTGGAGGGCGATGTCCTCCCCCCTTAGGTCCCCGCCGTGGACCCCGTAGGAGAGCTGGCGGCAGGCCGAGCCGGCCATGATCCGGTCCGCCCAGGCGTCGTCCCGGTCGTAGACCCCTACGTCGCAGCGGCGGAACAGGATGGACTTGGCGTCGCAGTAGTCCTCCATGGTGCCGTGGAAATCCAGATGGTCCTGGGTCAGGTTGGTGAAGGCCCCCACGGTATAGTGGATGCCGTACACCCGGTCCAGGGAAAGGGCGTGGGAGCTGACTTCCATCACCACATGGGTGCAGCCGGCATCGGCCATCCGCCGCAGCAGGCCCTGGAGGTCGAAGGACTCCGGGGTGGTCCGCTCGGTCTCCACCACCTCCGCCCCGATCATATTCTGATTGGTGCCGATCAGGCCCACCTTGGCCCCCTGCCGCTCCAGGATCGCCTTCAGCAGGTAGGTGGAGGTGGTCTTGCCGTTGGTCCCGGTGACGCCGATCATGGTCATCTCGTCCGCCGGGTGGCCGTACCAGCTGGCCCCCAGCAGCGCCAGGCTCCGCCGGGCGTTGTCCACCAGGACATAGGGGATCTCCACCGAGGGCGGCTCCTCGCAGACGGCGCACACCGCCCCCCGCTCCGCCGCCATGGGGATGAACCGGTGGCCGTCGGCGGCAAAGCCCCGCATGGCCACGAACACATCCCCCGGCCGGACCGTGCGGGAGTCGTAACACACGCCGCCGGCCTCCAGGTCCAGATCCGCGTGGACGGACTGGATATTGATCCCCTGCAGGAGCTCCCGCAGCTTCATAGCAGATCCCCTCCTATGCGCGGTTTGCTTTAGTATATCCGCGGCTGGTTAAAAATACAAGGCATATTTTTGTAGAAACTGTCCAAACGCCAGCCCTGTCCATTTGGAAAAGCATCCAACCACAGGGCCGTCAATCCAGCACAGAGGTGTCGCCGAACTGGACGGAGATCACCGTCCCCGGCGCCACCTGGGTCCCCTCCGGGTCCGACTGCCGGACGGCCACCACGCTGCTGCCCTGGGCCGCCGTGCCGGTGACGCGCATGATGAGCCCCGCGCCGGTGATGGCCTCGTTGGCCTTGGCCGCCGTCAGGCCCACCACGTTGGGCACGGTGCAGAGCCCCCCGGGCTTCTCCTGGCCCCGGTAGAGGAGCAGCTCCGCGTTGGCCGGGACGATGGCGCCGCCCAGAGGCGTCTGGTCGGTGATGGTCTCCCCCTCCCCCACGGTGCGGTAGTTGGTGAAGCCGTACTCCTTCATCCGTGCCTTGGCCTCCTCGGTGGTCAGGCCCACCAGGTAGGGCACGGTGGCGTCCACGGTGGTCATCTCCTGGTCGGTGTACTGGGGGTCGATGCCCAGATAGGGCAGGATGTCCGTCATGATGGAGCTGGCGATGGGGGCCACCATCTGGCCGCCGGAGGGATAGGTACCGGTGGTCCGGCTGGGGGTGTCCAAGGTCAGCAGCATGATCACCTGGGGATCGTCTACCGGGGCGAAGCACACGAAGGACACCACCAGGTCCCCCCGGGGGTTCTCCTCGGTGGCGCTGCCGGTCTTATCGGCGGTGCCGGTCTTGCCGCCGATGCGGTAGCCGGCCACCTTGCCGTTGCGGCCCGAGCCCTTGGGGCTGGCCACCACATACTCCAGGATCTCCCGGACCGTGGCGGAGGTCTCCTCGCTGATGACTTGCCGGACGGGGGTGGAGTCGTGCTGGGAGATCACGTTTCCCTGGCTGTCGGTGATCTTCTCCACCACATAGGGGGTGTGGAGATAGCCGCCGTTGATGCAGGCGGCCTGGGCGGTGATCAGCTGGAGGGGCGTGACGGTGAAGGTCTGGCCGAAGGCATAGCAGGCTAGGTAGATATCCGCGCTGGCGAAGGTCTTTGCATCGGCGAAGCTGCCCTTGACCTCCCCCTGGAGGTCCACGCCGGTCTTGGAGAACAGGCCGAATTTTTCCAGGTACTCGTAGTAGGTCTGCTGTCCGATCCGCAGGCCGATGTTGATGAAGGCCGGGTTGCAGGAGTTGCCGGCGGCCTCGGTGAGGTTCTGGAGGCCGTGGCCGGTCTTGCGGCTGCAACCGATGGAGTGGTTGTTGATGGTCACGCTGCCATTGCATGTAAAGGTGGTGCTCTTGTCGATCTTCCCCTCCTCCAGCCCGATGGAGAGGGTCAGGATCTTATAGGTGGAGCCGGGCTCGTAGGTGTCGGTGACGGTCTTGTTCCGCCACTGCTTATCCCGCAGGCCCTTCATGATCTCCGCCCGGCCCTCGGTCCCCTCCGCCGGGATCTGCTGCTGGAGGACCGGGTCGTAGATGGCGGCGAAGTCGTTCAGATCGTAGCTGGGGTTGGAGGCCATGGCCAGGATGGCCCCCGTATTGGGGTCCATCACGATGCCGGTGGCGCCGTTCTTGGCATCGTACCGGGCCACCATCTCCTCCAGACCCCGCTCTAGGTAGTATTGGATGGTGGTATCCAGGGTCATATGGAGGTCCTGCCCGTTCTCCGGGTCATAGTACTGCTCATACTGGTAAAGGACCTCGGTGCCGTTGGCGTTCTTGGCGCTGACCATCAGGCCGTCGCTGCCTTGGAGGGCCTCGTCATAGAGGGCCTCGGTGCCGTAGAGGCCGTAGTTCTCCGCCCCCACGAAGCCCACCACATGGGCCGCCAGAGAGCTGTAGGGGTAGAAGCGCTTGGTGCCGTCGGCTAAGTAGATGCCGTGGAGCCGGACTTGGTCGTCCTCCAGGACGGCCGCGCCGTACTCGTCGATCGCCCCGTTGATGAACCGGCGCAGCTCATCGGCAGTCTCCCGGTCCAGGTCCTTCCGGAGGACCTCGAACTGGGAGTAGGTGTTCTCCATCCGTTTTAGGATAGTCTCCACGTCCATCTCCAGGATGCGGGCCAGGCCCTGGGCCACCTTGTTCCTGTCCTGCTTGGACACGTCCCGGTCGTCCATGTCCTTGCCCTCTGCGTACTTGCTGATCTCCTTGGGGGAGATAAAAACAGTCTCCGCCGTAGCGGAGCTGGCCAGGGTGGCGCCGTTGCGGTCGTAGATGGTGCCCCGAGAGGCGGTGACGGTGATGCTGGCGGTCTGCTGGCGCACCGCCCGGGCCTTCAGGTCGTCGTGCTGCTTGATCTGGAGGTCGTAGAGCTTCCAGACCACCGCGGCGAAGCAGACCACGCCGAACGCGAGCAAAAAGGCCACCGTCCGCCGCTGGATGGTCTGGCTGGCCTGGCGGGCGAACATGGCCTTTTGCTCCTGCTTCGTCATGGTCTTCTTGCTCTTTGCGCTCTTGACAGTCTTACCTTTTGTGCTTTTGCTCGGCCTTCCGCCGGGATGCTGCGTCATAGATAGCCTCCTTGATAACCTCCTTGGCCGGTCGCCTCTTCCCCTTTGACGGGACAGCGGGGCCGCCGCTCCGGCGGCCCCTGCTGTTTGTATATATGCGCCGTCACCGGAAATATTCGACCGCCGTCTGAATCACCTGGCCCAGGCTCTCCAGCCGCTGCCGCCAGGCGCCGGTCTCGCCGCCGGTGAACACCTCCGCGCTGTCGGGCAGGGAGATATCGATATAGTAGAGCTGGCTGTCGCTGGGCAGCACCATGCCGGCCTCCTCCGCCGCGGCCTTCACCTTGGCCAGGTCGAAGGCCTGGTCATACTGGGCCTGGAGGGTCACCTGCTCCGCCTGGAGGGCGCTCAGCTCCTTCTGCATGGACACCACGCTGTTGCTCAAAGCCGTCAGCTCGATGCAGCAGAACACCAGCAGCACCAGCATGACCGTCAGGGCGGTGAAGCCCAGCACCGCCGTGGCCGACACGGTCTCCGCCGTGCGCACCATGGCCTTGGTATGCTCGTGGGCCTTGGCGATGACCTCGGCGGAGCTCTTCTTTTTGGGTGGCGCGTAGATCTCGGGCTGTTCCAGGCGGCGCTCCAGCGCGTCCAGATCGTAGGCAAGAGAACCGTTGACGACGCCAGGGGTACGATAGCGGGTGCGCTTCACAGCACTTGCCATACGATCTCATCTCCTTTGTCCATCTAAAGATCTAAAAAAAGTGTGGGCCTCCTATATAGGGCTGGCCTAGGCCAGCCCCTCCGCGATTCGCAGCTTGGCGCTGCGGGCACGGGGGTTCCTTGTCAGCTCCGCCTCCCCGGCGGTGATGGGCTTGCGGCTGACCAGCCGGACCTTGGCCCGTCCGCCGCAGACGCACACCGGGAACTCCGGCGGGCAGGTGCAGCCGGTGGCCAGCTCCCGCAGGGTCTGCTTGACGATCCGGTCCTCCAGGCTGTGGAAGGAGATCACCGCCAGCCTTCCGCCGGGGGCCAGGTGGTCCGCCGCCGCGGAGAGCATGGGGGGCAGGGCCTCCAGCTCGCCGTTGACCGCGATGCGGATCGCCTGGAAGCTCCGCTTGGCCGGGTGCTGCTTCTCCCGCAGGGCCGCCGGGGGCATGGCGGAACGGACGATCTCCGCCAGCTCCGCCGTGGTCTCGATAGGCCGCTCCTCCCGCCGCCGGACGATGGCCCGGGCGATCCGGGGGGCGTAGCGCTCCTCGCCGTAGGTGAAAAGGGCCTGCCGCAGGGCCTCCTCGCTCCAGGTGTTCACCACCTGCCGGGCGTCTAAGGGGGCGGACTGGTCCATCCGCATATCCAGGGGGGCGTCGTGCTGGTAGCTGAAGCCCCGGGCGGCCTCGTCCAGCTGGGGGGAGGACACGCCCAGGTCGAACAGGAGCCCGTCCACCTTCTGGACCCCCAGGCCCTCCAAGATCGCGCCCAGGTCCCTAAAGTCCCCCCGGACCAGCGTCACCCGGTCCCCGAAGGGGGCCAGGGCCTGTCCCGCCGCGTCGATGGCGGCGGCGTCCCGGTCGATGCCGATCATGCGGCCGGAGGTCAGGCGGCGGCAGATCTCCCGGGCGTGGCCCGCCCGGCCCAGGGTGCCGTCCACATAGACGCCCTCCCCCCGGATCTGGAGCCCCTCCAGGCACTCCTGCAGCAGCACCGGCTCATGTGTATACTCCATATCAGATCCCTAACTCGTCCATGGCCTCGGCCAGGTTGTCCGGGTCCAGCCCCTCGTCCTCGATGGGGGCCCACCGCTCCGGGGCCCACAGCTCCACGCACTTGGGGGTGCCGGTGATGACCACTTCCTTCTCCAGCGCTGCGTACTCCCGCAGCTTGCCCGGGAGCAGGATGCGCCCCTGGGCGTCGGGCTCGCACTTGGCGGCGTTGGCGAACAGGGCCCGCAGCTTGCGGATCTTGGCGGAGGGCATGGCCTCCACCTTCGCCATCAGCTCCGCCCACTTCTCGTCGGAGTAGACCGAGAGGCAGCCGTCTGTGCCGATGGTGACATAGAAGATGTCCCCCAGGTCCTCCCGGTATTTGGCGGGGATGAACAGGCGGCCCTTGGCATCAATATTGTGCCTGTGCTGGCCGATCATCCTCTCCCCCACCTCCGCTCTTTTGGCAGCGGCGGCATGGGCTGGGGCTACACTTCTCCCCACTTTCCACCACTTGAATTTAGTATACCGTATCGAGCGGAAAAGTCAATAGTAAATTTCCTTTCTATTCTTGTCGAAAAAGGCCGCTTTTTGATAAAATCTATCCTTTTTCTGTAACTCAAAACGTCTGTTCTACTATATCGGCCTCTCTACATTTTGTAACGGCCTCCGGCGGCGGCCACAATATATACAGCCCCTCTGGAGACCTTTTTTTGACCAGATCTCAAAAAATTTCAAAAATTTCTGCGCAAACTATTGGCAAACGAGCAAAAATGTATTATGATAGCGATGGGGAAATGAATGACCCCCCAGACAAGATAAAAGAAACTCAAGAAAAGGATGTGATTAGTATGGGCCTGTTCCGTCCCAGCACCCAGCCGAACAGCGACCTCAACGATTACCATTCCCTGCCGGAATCCATCTCCTTAGACGAGGATACCGCCAGCGATATGACCCCTGTCTCCACTCCCCGGTCCGCCGGCAGCAAGGAGACCGTCCTGGGCCAGGGCCAGTTCTTTGAGGGCACCATCTCCGGCGAGGGCGCTGTGCGCCTGGAGGGCACCTTCAAGGGGGACATCAACCTCCAGGGCGCGGTCTCCATCAGCGTCACTGGCGTCTTCGTGGGCACCATCGAGGCCACCAACGTCTTCATCTTCGGCAGTGTAGACGGCAACATCAAAGCCCACGGCAAGGTCCGCCTGGCCTGCGGCTGCAAGGTCAAGGGGGACGTGATCGCGGAGTCCCTCTCCATCGAGGACGGCGCCACCTTCAACGGCTACAGCACCATGATGACCGATACCTCCGACCCCTCCGCCCTGCCCCCCACCCAGAAGAAGAGCGAGAAGAAGGACGACCCCCTGACCCTCTGACCAACGATGCAAAAGGGCCCCTGCCGCCGGCAGGGGCTCTTCTTTTGTGCGGAAACGCCGGTCAAGTCCCTGCCGGCGGCGGTGGTATCCTTTCCACAGTCACAGGCCGGTCTTACGCACAGGCCAACTTTAGGACAGATAGAAAGGATGGTCTCTATGAAACTGCTCCAGCGTCTCTTCGCCGCCTGCCTGGCGGTCCTCCTGCTCCTGCCGGCGGCCCGCGCATCCAGCGACGGCTTCTCCGATGTCCCCGGCAGCGCCTACTGCTATGACGCCGTAACGATCCTCAGTGAGGCCGGTATCCTGAAGGGATACTCCGATGGTACCTTCCGTCCCGGCGGGACCATCACCCGGGCGGAGATGGCGGCGGTCATCTGCCGTCTGGCACGGCTGGACACCCAGAGCACCACTGTCCCCTTCCAGGATGTGTCCCCCTCCGACTGGGCGGCGAAGTACATCGCCGCGGCCTACCAGGCCGGATCTATCCGGGGCAGCGGCGGACGGTTCCGGCCAAACGACCCCGTCAGCTATCCCGAGGCGGTGAAGATGATCGTCTGCGCCGCCGGCCTGGGCGAGGGCATCCCCTCCTCCGGCCCCAACTGGGCGGAGGGCTATCTGGCCGCCGCCCAGGAGCATGGCATCACCGACGGCCTCCCTGACCAGACCGCCGTCCGGGGCAACGTGGCGCTGATGGCCTATAACGCCCTCTACCGGCCAGCGGGGGCGTTCGGCACCTACAAGCTGGATGCCGCCGGACAGATCGCCAGGGACTACCGCGTCACCCGCGATGGCGGCTACAGCCTCCGCCTCTCCTCCCAGGTCCCCAATCATCTCCAATTCCGCCAGATCTTCACCGTGGAAAAGGACCGCTTCTACATCCTCACCGCCTACATCAAAACGGAGGCCCTGCAAAGCGTCCAAGGCGGCACCACCGGCCCGGTCGTCACGACTACCACCGGCCCAAACCGGGATGGGCAGTTCCAGGGCGACACGGACTGGACCAAGGTCACCCGCATCCTCTACAGCGGTGAGGACGGTACCGTCGATATCCTGTTCAACCTGGGCTATATCGACGTCCCCTGCACCGGCGCTCTGTATGTGGCGGATATCACCCTGGAGGAGCATATCCCCGCCGAGACCACCGACTGGGACTTCCTGTTCGTGGCCTTCACCCATAACGACATCACCTACACCGATGAGAACGGCCGCACCCGCCGGGAGACCAGCGTCATGAGCAGCCGGGAGGTGGAGGCATTGAAAATGGCCGCCGGCCGGCTGGAGGAGGATTGGAACGAGCTGGGCAACGGGATGATTCGGGCCCATGTGGACGTGCTGGTCACCGATGTGTCCCTCACCGGCCTGGTCAAGAGCGACTACGGCTACTGGCTGGACGAGAATGGCGGCTATGAGCTGCTCCGGGACCTGGTGGATACCAGCCAATACGACCATATCACCGCCGTCGGCGACCTGAACACCCTAAAGACCGGCTATTGGGGCCTGACCGGCGGCAGTCTGCCCGGCCAGACGGGCTACTCCTTCATCAACACCATCAACGAAGGCTACTGTCTTCATCACGCCGACCCGGCCAACTACTGGTACTCCGCCCTCTTCATCCACGAGGCACTCCACTTTATGAGCAACTGGACCTATCGCCTGACCGGCGAGGCCGTCATCGACCTCCACGCCTTCCAGGACTACGGATACACCCAGCTCCCTGTAGTGGATAACCTCCAATGGTACACCGACTTCATCCGCCATGATGTGCCCCTCTCCGATGGCGGCACCGGCGGTATCCCCGCCCGGGTCTGGGCCGTCCCGCCCAGCGCCTGCCGCTGAATGACAGAAGGGAGCCGCCCCCGGGCGGCCCCCTCTCCTATCATCATGCTTCGTTTTCTGTGTCTGGGCGCTCTTTTGTCCGATACTGCTCTTCACCAGTCTCCATCCAGCAAATGAGGTCCAGGATCTCATCTGCGGGCATCCCCTTGGCCTTTAAGCCGATGATCAGTCGATAGATCTCTGACATCGCGTAAGGTCACATCTCCTCTCGTTCAATACCCCCGGCGCTTTAGGTCCGCCGCCAGGCCCACATAGAACTCCCGCACATCGAAGCCGGGGATGTTCTCCCGGTTCAGGTCGATCATGTCCCCGTGGGAGATGCCCCTCTTCCCCTCCGGCGCCAGGAGGGTGAAATGCGTCCCCCACTTGGCCGACTCCACCGACACCAGCCCGTCGTTCAGCCCGTCGAAGTGCCGGACGATGGGATAGGTCATGTTCAGGGGGAACTTCCCGTGGCTGGCCTTTTTGCAGTAGGACATGACGCTCTCGTACACCACGCCGGGGTCGTCCGGGGTGGTCTCGTTCCGTTTGAGGCAGGCGCTCTCGGTCAGGTCCGTCACCGCCGCCAAAAAGTCCGGGGCCGGGTCCCCCAGCCGCCGCAGGGCGGCGTTGTAGGCCCCCGCCACCTTCTGCCGGACCCCCTCCGGCACCTTCCCCAGGAGATACTCAGCGAAGATGCAGCCCCGGTGGGGGGTGTTGATGGTGGTCAGGGTGGCCACATGGATGCCCATGCCGCAGTGGGCGATGGCGGCGCGGCTGTCCAGCCCGCCCTTGGAGTGGGCGATGATGTTCACCTTCTCGCAGCCGGTCTCTTCCACGATCTGCCGGATGCGCGCCGCCAGCTCCTGTCCGCTGTCCTCCACCGAGGCGGCAGACTGCTGCTGGCCGTAGTACACCGCGGCGCCGTTGCGTTTGAGCTCCATGGGGACCCGGCCCCAGTAGTTGAGATAGCGGAAGTCCCGGAAAAAGACCCCGTGGACCAGCAGGAGGGGATATCTGGTCTTGCAGATCTCGCTCTCCGCCCGGACCGCGTCCAGCTCCCACTTCTCCGTCTCGAACTCCACCTCGTCCCCGGCGATGCGGATGATCTTCAGCAGATACCAGATATTGACCAGGGGGATCCACCCGCAGACCGCGGCCAGGACCCGGTGCTTGAGGCCCAGCTGGACGGAGGTCAGGTAGACCCGGATCATCCCGTTCCAGAACAGGAGGCCCAGGGGCAGGATGACCGCCGCCGCGTCCGCCAGGAGCGGCAGGAGCGCGCTCCGGTCCCACCCGCCGGCCAGCACCCGGCGCAGCCAGAGGAGCTGGACGCACACCGTCAGGGCGGAGGCCGCCGTGAACAGACGCAGCAGCTCGCACCCCTCCGCCAGACGCCGGATGCGCCCAGTGGGGGCCGTCTGGGGGCAGGGCAGGATATTGACGGCCAGGAAGGCCGGCAGCAGCACCAGCCAGAAGGGGAACATACCGTGAAGGAGGTCCCACAGGGGCACGCTGTTGGCTAAAATGGCCGTGAGCAGGACGCAGAGCGTCCTCCGGATGTATCTCATGCTGCAATGTCTCCCTTTCCATGTGGCATATCGTTCTGCGCCCTATTATATAGGCAGCCGTTCTCTTTGTCAATTCCTGCTAATGGGCCGTTGGCGGCCGTCTTATGAACGCTGTTCCTTCTTTGCCTCTGCCTAATAGGAACCCCCCGGCGAAGCCGGGGGTTCTTCATAGACGGGCAAAGCCCTTTG
>CAMWFH010000029.1 GCA_947173485.1 uncultured Clostridia bacterium
TGACGGCAAAGGAGTTAGCAGCCACATTGAGTGGCCGGGAGTACGGCATGGAGATCGGGCCAGGTGAGGAACGTAAGGCCCAAGTGGACGGCTTAGTCGTGGTGTACGGCTACTCCGATGACAATGTGGAACTCCGCGGGGCTATCGATGAGGAGGTCGATGCCTTCAACGGCACTACCATCCACATCACAAGACATGGTCTTTTCTATGAGCCAGGGTGTGGCATCGTGGACTGCCCGTATTGCGCCGTTGCTCGGAAAGAGGCCAAAACCATCAAGGCCGTGTGGCACGATGAGGGCGGTCCCTGCTGGACGTTTGAGACGGATATTCCACATGAGACGTTCAACGTCATGGAGGACGGGGAAGTGTTCTGCGTGGGGATCGTGTTCAGCATGGCGGACATTGGAGGGCATGATGAGGCTGATTGATGCGGACGAGCTCTTTGACAGACTATTAGAAATGTGGGGAGACTACGTTGATACCGAAATAGCATCCATGTTCATGCAGGTCGTGAACGATGCCCCAACCATCGCACCGCCGCCCAACGAGCCGCTGACCCTGGAACAGCTCCGGGAGATGGACGGGGAGCCGGTATGCATTACTCCGGTGGACGGGGGGTCATATGCGTGGATGCTGGTCGATACGAAATATGAACTCTGCCGCGAAGCGCACGGTGGCCTGGCGGTATTTGAAAATCTTGGAAAGACCTGGCTTGCCTACCGCCACAGGCCGGAGGGTGCTAAGGATGCGTAAGGCCATCGCCATCGACTTTGACGGCTGCCTCTGCCAGGACCGCTACCCGGCCATCGGACCGCCCAACTGGGAGGTCATCCGCCGGGCGCAGGCAGAGCAGGCCGCCGGGGTGGCGGTCATCCTCTGGACCTGCCGGGCGGGGCCGTACTTACAGGAGGCGGTGGACGCCTGCACGGCCTGGGGGCTGGCCCTGGATGCCGTCAATGCCAACCTGCCGGAGCGCATCGCCCGCTATGGCAACGACTGCCGCAAGGTCAGCGCCGATGAGTATTGGGACGATAGGGCTGTCAGAGTGGGCGGGGAGAGCGACACGAGACTTTGACTAGGGAGGGACGGCTATGGATTGGAAACGAGAGGCGGCAGATAAGCTGCGCTGCTATGAGGTCCGCCGGCAGGCGTTGGAGAGCATCCCACTGGAGATCGAGCGGCTGGAGCTGGCCTATACCGGCTTGCGGGCCGCCTGTGGCGGCGGGGTGTCTGGTAGCGGCAGGGACCGGGAGGATGTCATGCTGTCCAACATCGTCCGCCGGCAGGAGCTGGAGCAGCGGCTGAAGGAGGCCCGGCTGTGGGTGGTACAGGTCGATAAAGTCCTGGCGGTGTTGACCGAGGAGGAGAGGCTGGTGTTGGGCCGGTTCTATATCCATCGGGCTCCTGGGTGTGCCGGAGAGCTGTGCCAGCGGCTATGTGTGGAAAAGTCCACGCTTTACCGCAAGCGAGACAGCGCCCTGCGCCGGTTCACGATCGCGCTTTACGGTGCCACAGAGACTGCGTGAAAAGTTGGGAAAAAAACGGGACGATTTTTCAGAAGACCTGTGGTATACTGATATCGTTGCGATAGCGGACAGGAGCGACCTCCATGCGGGGGCCGCTCTTCTCTTACCCATTTTTGTACGGGAGGCGGTGATGGGTGGCAAAGCTGACAGAGAAACAGAAGCGCTTCGTGCTGGAGTATTTAGTGGATCTCAATGCCACCGCTGCGGCAAAGCGGGCCGGGTACAAAGACCCCAACATCGGGCGGCAGCTGATAACGAAAAATAACGTTTCTGCCGCCGTACAGAAAGCCATGGCAGAACGCCAGAAGCGGACCGAGATCACACAGGACATGGTGGTGCGGGAGTTGGCAAAGGTCGCCTTTGCCAACGGCACCTTCTACGCACGGGTGACCGGTGGCGGGGCCCAAGTGGAGCTGACAGACACAGAGGCGCTGACGGAGGACCAGCGGGCTGCGGTCTCCGGTATCAAGGAAGGCCGGTTCGGCATCGAGGTCAGCACCTACGACAAGGTCCGCGCTCTGGAGCTGCTGGGACGGCATCTGGGGGCCTTCGAGCGGCAGGAACGGCAGCTGGAGGGTGCGTTGGATGAACTGATCCGGGGGCTGAAGGAATGAGCATATATACGCCTAAGCAGCGGGAGCTGATGGGGCTGTGGCAGCGGGACGCTCTGCGGCGCATCAATCTTCTGGAGGGTTCTGTCTCTTCGGGAAAGACTTGGATCTCCCTGGTGCTGTGGGCCTTTTGGGTGGCGACCATGCCTCGGGACAAGCTCTACCTGATGTCCGCGAAGTCCCTGACCACGTTGAAACGGAACTGCCTGCTCCTATTGCAGGAGCTGGTGGGAGCCAAACGTTTCAGCTTCTCTCTTCCGGCAAAGGAGGGCTTGCTATTTGGGCGCCGGGTCCTCTTGGAGGGGGCCAGTGACGCCCGGGCCGAGAGCAAGATCCGCGGCATGACGATACAGGGGGCCTACTGTGATGAGCTGACCCAGTTCCCGGAGGACTTCTTCGCCATGCTGCTCAGCCGCCTGCGTCTGCCAGGAGCAAAGCTGATTGCTACCACGAACCCGGACAATCCCAACCACTGGCTGATGGAGAAGTATATCCGCCGTGATGATGAGATCGACTTCCTGGACGTGAAATTCACCATCGATGATAACACTACGCTCCCTGCCGACTATGTGGAGAACATCAAGCGGGAGTATACCGGCGTGTTCTATGACCGGTTCATCCTGGGCCGGTGGGTGGCAGCGAGCGGAGCGGTCTATCCGATGTTCGACCGGGAGCGCCATCTCCTCCGAGGTGCGTTGCCAGAGACGGAGGGGGACCACTATGTATCTTCCGATTTTGGCATCCAGAATGCCACCGTATTCCTCCTCTGGCGAAAGGAGCGGGGGACCAAGCGTTGGATCTGCCTGCGGGAGTATTACTACGCAGGCCGGGAAGAGCGGCGGCAAAAGACTGTCTCTGAGCTGGCAGACGGTCTGGCGGAGATGTTGGCCGGCATCGTGCCCCGGCGGGTGTTCGTGGACCCATCGGCAACGGCGCTCAAAGTGGAGCTGCGCCGCCGGGGCTATCATGTCCAGGATGCGCGGAACGAGGTCTTAGATGGCATCTCTGATGTCTGCTCCCTGTTGGGCTCGGACGGCCTGGCCTTTTGGGAGGGATGTCAGGGCACCGTGCGGGAGTTCTCCTCCTACCTGTGGGATGCCAGCGCTGCCAAGCGTGGTGAGGACGTGCCACTGAAGGAGAACGACCACGCCATGGACGCCATCCGGTATTTTGTGCGGACGATGCAACTGGTCCGCCGGGAAGGCCGGCAAGCCTATCGGCCTGTTTTGGTATAGGAGGGATCGCTTGAAGACTTATCAGGACCTGTTGGCCTGCATGTCAGGCGGGGGCGACCGCATATCCTTTCTCACCGCGGCTATCGCGGACCACAAGGGCGGCGCCCTCTATCAGACCGCCGTTACAGCCCAGTTATACTATAGCGGGGAGAACCCGACCATCCGCCGCTATGAGAAGATCATCTATGATATGCAGGGACGGGCCCACCGGGATATGTATACCGCCAACCATAAGCTGGCCAGCCGCTTCTTCGGCTTCGTGGTGGACCAGGAGAACAGCTATCTATTGGGCAATGGGGTCACCTTCCGAGGGGACAAGCACCGCCTAGGTGCGGACTTTGACCAGAAGGTCAGCCAGGCGGCGGAGTATGCTCTGGTCGATGGCGTGTCCTTTGCCCTTTGGGATATAGACCATATCCAGGTGTTCCGGGTAACAGAGTTCGTCCCACTGTATGACGAGGAGAACGGCGCGCTGATGGCGGGCATCCGCTTCTGGCAGATCGGGGCCGGCCGGCCCCTGCGCTGCACCCTCTACGAGTTGGATGGCTATACGGAGTATATCCAGCGGCGGGGAGAGGAGCTGTCCGTCCTCCGGCCAAAGCGGCCCTATAAGCGTCATATCACCCGGACCCAGCTGGCCGAGACCTATGCGGGCGAGAACTATCCCACCCTCCCCATCGTGCCCCTGCGGAATGACCGGGACTGCCGCTCGGAACTGTGTGGCCGGCGCAATACCGTGGACGCCCTAGACCTGGTCTGCTCCAACATGGTCAATAATGTGGACGAGGGGAACCTGATCTACTGGGTCCTGACCAACTGCGGCGGCATGGATGACCTGGACGATGCGAAGTTCATGGAGCAGCTGCGTATGACCCATGTGGTCCATGCAGACGGTGATAGCGGTGCAAGAGCCGAGGCACATACCATCGAGGCACCTTACGCCGGGACCCAGACCACGATCGATATGCTGGAGAAAAAGCTGTACCAGGATTTTCAGGCGTTTGACGCGGCGGCTGTGACAGCTGGAGATCAGACGGCTACTGCCATCAAGGCCAGCTATGTCCCCCTGGACCTAAAAACGGACCGTTTCGAGCGGCAGGTCACGATGTTCATCCAGGGCATCCTGGCGCTGGCAGGCATAGACGATGAGCCGACCTACACCCGCAATAAGATCATCAACACCCAGGAGGAGATGCAGACCCTGCTGATGCTCGCCCCCTATGTGGATGACGAGTATATCACCACTAAGGGCCTGACGATCCTGGGGGATGCCGACCTGGTGGAGGAGGTGCTGGACCGCCGGGCAGCGGAGAGCCTGCGGCGCTTTGACGGCGGTATGACCGATGGCGCGGAGTAGACCAGACCTGGCACACCGCCGCACGGACAAGGCCCTTGCTAAGCTGGAGCGGCGCATCACAGCCGAGTACCAGAGAGCCGCCGGGGAGCTGCAGGATAAGATAGACAGCTACTTTGAGAGGTTCCGGCAGCGGGACGCGGAGCAGCTGGCCAGGCTACAGGCTGGGGAGATCACCCAGCAGCAATACACCCAATGGCGGCTGGCCCAGATAGGCCGCGGACAGCGCTTCGAGGCGCTGCGGGACCGCATCGCGGACCGCATGACGCGGGCCAACGAGGTGGCGGCAGCCTATATCAACGATGCGACCCCTGGTCTATATGCCCTTAACCGCAACTATGCTGCCTATAGCATCGAACAGCAGGTGGGCCGGGATGTGGGTTTTGCCCTGTGGGATGAGCAGACAGTACGGCGGCTGGTCGTGGAGCGGCCGGACCTCATGCCCTATTATCCCCCGGCCCGGGCGGTGCAGCGAGGGATAGACCTAGCCTGGGGCAAGCGGCAGATCACCGCCCAGGTCACCTCCGGCATCCTACAAGGGGAGAGCATCAAGCACCTGGCGGACCGGCTCCAGACCCATATCCCGGATATGAGCCGCACCAGTGCGATACGGGCGGCGCGGACGGCTGTCACCGGCGCCCAGAACGCCGGACGGCTGGACAGCTACCACCGGGCGGAAGAGATGGGCATATCTCTGGAAAAACAATGGGTCGCTACACTGGATGGCCGCACACGCCATGACCACGCCGTTGCTGACGGGCAGACAGTGAAGGAGGATGCCCCGTTCTTGGTGGGCGGCTATGAGCTGATGTACCCTGGGGACCCCAGCGGGCCGGGACACCTGATCTATAATTGCCGCTGCACGATGATCGCCAAGGTCAAGGGGACGGACAGGTCCGATGCCCTCCGGCGGGACCAGTATGGCCCACTGCCGGATATGACCTATGCCCAGTGGGAAGCTTCCAAACGGGGAGAGGGATATTTGCAGCTTGCAGATCAAAGAAAACCTGCTATAATAAATGCCAGAAATATGGCAATGGGGCTTCGACGGGCGCCGTCACATATTTTAACGGAGAGTGAGATCGCAAGTATTAAAGCAGATGCGGAAGCCATAGGAATAGACGTATCCGTACTACTCTTTAATGACGGCATCCAGACAGGTTTTAGGGACAGTAGCGGACTTATATACATTCGAGGCGACATTTTGCCGGATACAAGTTCCACGATGGCTCGTGACCGCATGTCACAGCGTGCAGTCCTGGCACATGAATACTACGGGCACTACTTGCATCATCCATCAGAATATCCGCCAGGAGATTGGCGCGATGAATTTCGGGCAAGCTATATGGCGGCAGTGAATGCGCCCAACCTTTCCGATGAAGACAGGATGTATCTTATGATGGATGCTTATGACCGTAAAAAAGAAGCTGGGGTCTTTGATGGGTATGATGAAACAGCAAGGAGAATTATTTATGGCTACTAAATATACAGACAAAGAGTTACATGCGCTTGATGAAAAATTCAAGCATCCACAGCGAAAAGTGTTTTGTCCAAGATGCGGCAAAGAATTACAATACAAAAAAATCGGTCATTCATGTGAGGTCAAGTGTCAGACTGAGAACTGCCTGTATGATGCAATTCGGGGACTTTGATATCAAAGCAGCCAGCATGGCGGTTGGAAGATGAAACAGCATGGGGGCGATCAAATATGGTAGTTGAGATCACTGACAACAGCGGCCTTGTCAGAGAGGAGCTGCAAGCTGCCGTCCTGCGGGCCCTGGAGGTGTGCGGCCTGACGGCAGAAGGGTATGCCAAACTGCTGTGCCCCGTGGATACGGGAAATCTGCGCAACAGCATCACCCACCAGGTCCAACCAGAGGAGCAGGCTGTATATATCGGCACCAACAGCGAGTATGGCCCCTATGTGGAGCTGGGCACCGGCATCCACTACCCTGGGGGGCGGCAGACGCCCTGGATCTATCAGGACGCCAGAGGGCGCTGGCACCGGACCCGCGGCCAGCGGGCACAGCCCTTCCTCAAACCGGCTGTGGCGGACCATGCGCAGCAGTATAGGGGCATCATCGAGAGAGAGCTGCACGGATAAAACTGCATATTGAAAACACGAGCCAGTTACCGGCCTTCCGGTAGCCGGCTTTTCTTTTGGTAAGAGCCGCAGAGGATAGCGGTCTTTATACAACGTTCGCCCCCGAAGGACTGGGGCCAAAGGAAAGGAGAACGGATATGGCACTGACACGCAAGATGCTGAAGGCGATGGGTCTGGAGGACGAAAAGATCGACCAGATCATCGAAGCCCACACCGAAACGGTGGACGGCCTGAAGGAGAGCCTGGAAAAGGCACAGGCCGCGGCAAAGGCCCTCCCCGGGGTCCAAAAGGAGCTGGTGGAGGCGAAGGTATCCCTGGAAGCCGCGAAGGACAGCAGCTGGAAGGATGCGCATGACAAGGTCAAGAAGGAATTTGACGAGTACAAGGCCGGTGTGGCCGCTAAAGAGGCCAAAGCTGCCAAGGAGGCCGCCGTCCGGGCCTACTACCAGGGAAAAGGCATCACCGGCAAGGCCCTGGAGATCGCTATGCGGGGCAGCGGAACAGAGATCGAGGCGCTGGAGCTGGGGGCAGACGGCAAGATCAAGGATGCCGCGGTGCTGGATGCTCTGGTAGCTGGAGACTTTTCCGGTCTGGTCAGCCAGACCCGCACGGAGGGCGCCGGTGCCGCCACACCGCCCCCTGACACCGGCGGTGGCTACACGAGCAAGAAGGAGATCATGGCGATCAAGGACCGCGCAGAACGGCGGGCTGCCATCGCCGCCCACATGGACTTGTTCCAGAAAGGAGAATGACACATGGAGACCAACCTGATCAAGAGAGAGGACCTGGCGCGGGTGCGTGAGGTGGAGTTCGTCAACCTGTTCGGCGAGAGCATCCAGAAACTGCTAGAGGCGCTGGGCGTGACCCGGAAGATCCCCAAACAGGCGGGGACGGTGCTGAAGACCTACAAGGCCACCGGTACCCTGGAAGACGGCAAGGTGGCAGAGGGCGAGACCATCCCCCTGAGCCACTATAAGACGGAGGCGGTCCCCTACAAGGAGATCGTCCTGAAGAAGTGGCGCAAGGCCACCAGCGCGGAAGCCATCGTAGACCGGGGCTACGACCAGGCGGTAGAGATGACCACAGACCGGATGCTGCTGGACGTACAGAAGGGCATCCGTAAAGACTTCTTCTCCTTCCTGGGCACCGGGACCGGCACGGCGGCAGGGGACACCTTCCAGGCGGCGCTGGCCCAGTGCTGGGGGCAGCTCCAGGCGCTGTTCGAGGACGATACGGTGCAGACCGTCTATTTCCTCAATCCCCTGGACGTGGCGGACTATCTGTCTACTGCCAGCATCACCTTGCAGACCGCCTTCGGTATGACCTATGTGGAGAACTTCCTGGGACTGGGCCGGGTGTTCTTCAATACCAGCGTTCCCAAGGGCAAGATCTATGCCACTGCCCAGGACAACCTGGTGCTCTACTACGTCCCGGTCAACGGCGCCGACCTTGGCGAGGCGTTCAGCTTCACCAGCGATGACACCGGCTATATCGGCATCCACGAGGAGCCGGACTATACCAATATGACCGCCTCCGATACCGTAGTGAGCGGCATGGAGCTGTTCGCCGAGCGGCTGGACGGCGTGGTAGTGGGCACCATCGGCGCTGCTGCTGCTGGGGCATCCGCCCAGAGTGGCGAGGCCGCGAAGGCGTCCTCTGGTCCGACCGGCGAGTAAGGGAGGGGCGGCGTGATGCTGGAGCAGGTCTTGCAGGAGACGAAGAACTGGTTCATCGTCCCGGGCGGCATACATCCGGGGACATACACCATCCAGGACGGCCGTATCACGCTGCCCTTCCTGCGGGAGGGCCAGTATTTCCGTATCACCGGCAGCGTGTGCAACGACGGTCTGCACCGGTACGGGCCGGAGATAGAGCCGCTGGAGGACGAGACCTTTACCGGAGCAGTCTGGGCGCTTGCCATCCCCAAGGCCGTGGTGGCACTGGCCAGGGAGATCGATGCCTGGCAGGAGAGATATGGCGAGGCCGCCGGCAGCCCCTACACCAGCGAGAGCTTTGCTGGCTATTCCTATAGCAAGGCCAGCGGCGTAGGAGACAGTAGGGGTCCTGCCGGCTGGCGGGCAGCGTTCCGGGCGCGGCTGGACCCATACAGAAAGTTGAGGGAGATCTGATGAGCCTTTTGCAAGAGTATATGACGCCCTGCCAGATGGTCGAGGAGCGGCGTATCCCGGATGGAGAGGGCGGCTGGACCACATCCTGGGCAGACGGCGCAGCGTTCCGCGCAGCTGTGGTCTGCAACCGCTCCTCACAGACCAGAGCGGCGGAAAAGCAGGGTGTATCCAGCGTATATATCGTGACCTGTGCGCCCGGGGCCAGGCTGGCGTATCACGATGTGTTCCGCCGGCTGTCTGATGGCAAGACCTTCCGTGTCACCAGCGATGGGAACGATGTGCAGACCCCTGAGCGGGCCACGTTCCAGTTCTCACAAGTGACGGCGGAGGCGTGGGAGCTGCCGTTATGACCAAAGCCAATGCTCTCCATCGCTTTTTCTCCTCCTTTGGCATGACCGCCTATGCTGCTGCCAGTGTCCCGGAGGACGCGGACTTCCCCTACCTGACCTATGACCTCATCACCGGCGCTTGGGGGGGTGGAGAAGTGGGGCTGTCGGTCAACTTATGGTTCTACACCACGAGCGAGGACGGACCCAATGCCAAGGCGGAGGAGCTGTCCCAGGCCATCGGTCTGGGCGGGAAGATCGTCCCCTGCGATGGCGGCTACATCTGGCTGAAACGGGGATCTCCCTGGTGCCAGTCTCTGCGGGACGAAGCCTGTCCTACCATCAAGCGGCGGTACATCAATGTCACTGCTGAATATCTCACGGCAAGCTGAACAGCAAACTGAGAAAGGAAGTGCAGCATGAGATTTACGCGCATCCCGGCGGACACGTTCCAGCAGATCCAGACGGACGCCGGTATCCTGCTCTATGATTTTGACCCTGCCAGACCGGACGAGGTGAAGGATGAGGACATCATTTGCCCCACCACCGGCGGTGTGACGGTGCGGTGTGCGCCCACCTACTCCGACATGGGCGAGGATGTGGACAACTGCCCCGCCAACCTGCTGGAGCTGAAAAAGATAGACGGCTGGGACTGCGGCCTGGCCTTCACCAGTCTGGGCACGTCCCCCAAGTCCATCCGCCTGGCTCTGGGCGCGGCGGACATCGACAGCAGCGACCCCACCCATATCATCCCCCGGAAGAGCCTAAAAGTGACAGACGCGGCAGATGTCTGGTGGGTGGGCGACCGGGCCGATGGAGGCTTTGTGGCGGCGGTGGTCCGCAAGGCGCTGTCCACCAGCGGGTTCTCCCTCAAGACCAGCAAGAACGGCAAGGGCAATACCTCTGTCGACCTCACCGGCCACGTCACCATCGAGACCCAGGAGCAGGTGCCGATGGAGTTCTACAGCATCGACCCTGACAAAGAGGGTGGCGCCCCGGAGGTGACGGCATGAGGCTGTCTGACTTCAAGGATGAGCAGGGCATAGAGGTGGTGGCAAAGCTGCTCTCGCCCATCGGCAATATCGCTGCCGATAAGGAGTTGGCTGCGCTCCGGGAACACCATCGCCATATGGGAGACTTTGCTTCCGCTCTCTTGCAGCGCCACAGCCAGGACGTGATGGATATACTGGCGATCTTGGACGGCAAGGACCCAGCGGATTACCACTGCACTGCAGGGAGCGTCCTGCTGGGGGTGCTGGACCTGCTCTCCGACCCAGAGCTGATGGCGCTTTTCGGCTTGCAGAGGCAGACGCCGGCCTCCTCTGGCTCTGCATCGGCGACTATCGAGGCCCAGGCGGAGTAGGGCCGTTCCTGCGCTACTGCGCGTCCCGGCTGGAGCGGGACCAGGAGGAGAAAGCATATCGGGTGTATGTGACGGACACCCTGTGGGGCCTCGCTCATGGGAGATGTACAGACAAGAGGTTCATCGACCTCTTGCAGCCCGCTCCGCCGGAGGAGACGCGCACGCCGGAGGAGGTCAGGGCATATATGCTGCAGCGGCTGAGAGGGGGGAAGAAGGGTGGACCTGTTCGATCTGTTCGCACGGATCCGGGTAGATACGAGCGAATTTGACAGCGAGTTGAGCGAGGCCTCTCAAAAATTTTCTAAAGCAGGAGAGATGATAGCAAAGGCCGGCGCGACGCTTACAAAGGGCGTCACACTGCCTATCGTTGGGCTTGGGGCTGCCATCATAAAGACTGGAAGCGACTACGAGGCCGGCATGAGCAAGGTCCAGGCGATCTCTGGTGCGACCGGGGAAGAGGTCAGGCTGCTTGGCGATGAAGCCATGCGTATGGCTGCACAGACCAAGTTCTCCACATCCGAGGCCGCTGAGGCATATCAATATATGGCGATGGCCGGTTGGGACACAGGCCAGATGATCGATGGTTTGTCTGGTATCATGCTGCTCGCTTCTGCATCTGGTGAGAGCCTTGCATCCACCTCTGACATCGTGACAGATGCGCTGACTGCTTTTGGCATGACAGCAGCGGACAGCGGACGATTTGCAGATGTTCTGGCGGCCGCCTCCAACAGTGCCAATACCAACGTATCCATGCTGGGGGAATCGTTCAAGTATGTTGCCCCGGTAGCCGGGGCGCTGGGATACTCTGTCGAAGATACGTCAGTCGCCCTGGGCTTGATGGCGAACAGTGGTATCAAGGCCAGTCAGGCTGGTACATCCTTGCGCACAGCTATCACCAATATGGCCTCTCCCACTAAGGATATGTCTGCGGTGATGGAAGAGTATGGCATAACTCTGACAGACGCGAATGGGGATATGCTCTCCCTCGCTGATGTCATGAGCCAGCTCCGGGATAAGATGGGCGGCCTGGATGCGTCCACACAGGCGTCCGCTGCCTCGATGCTGTTCGGCAAAGAGGCTATGTCTGGAATGCTGGCGATCATCAACGCGGCGCCAGAAGATTTTAACAAACTGACAGAGGCGATCGGTCATTCGGCGGGTACGACCCAGGAAATGGCTGCGGTCATGAACGACAATGCCGCGGGAGCTGTGGCGATGCTGCATTCTGCCATCAATGTCCTGTTCACCAGTTTGAGCGAGTTCTTGATACCAGCTTTTACTGATATCGTGCGCAAGGTGACGGAGGTCGTACAATGGTTCAACGATCTGGATGGAGAGACACAAAAGCTCATACTGGCCATAGCAGGTATCGCTGCCGCCGTAGGCCCTGTACTCATCGTCATAGGGAAACTCATAACGGCGCTGGGCACCATCGGAAGCGCAGTCAGCAGCGTGGCTGGAGCTGTGACCAGTGGCATCTCTGCTATCATGCGTATAGGCGGTGTTTTGATGGGTGGGATAAAAGCCTTGTTTGCACTCATCCTGGCTCACCCGGTGGTGGCCGTGGTCACGGCCATCATCGCCGCTATCATGTTGTTGTGGCAGAACTGCGAGGCGTTTCGAGATGCTGTAGGCGCTATCTGGGAGGCTATCAAGGGCTATTTTGTCGGAGCATGGGAAGCGGTGCAGGCTGTTTGGGGCCACGCGGGCGAGTTCTTCTCCGGTATCGTGGATAGTATCAAAGGAGCTTTCTCCGATATCGGCAGGTTCCTGGGCGACCTGTTCTCCATCGCTTGGGATGCGGTGAAAGCGGCATGGGCGGCGGCTGTGGAATTTTTCACCGGCATCGTGGCCGGTACCCTAGGGGCTTTTGAAGCGGTCGGGGATACCCTGTCCGGCCTGTTCTCTGACGCCTGGGAGGCCATCAAAGGCACCTGGGAGGGCGCTGTGGCGTTTTTCGGCGAGGTGTGGGACAGCATCAAGGGGACCGCTGCCAGCGCCGCAGAGGCCGTAGGAGGGGCGTTGGTCAAAGCCTGGGACAAGGTGACTTCTGCCTGGGAGAGAGCGGCTGGCTTTTTCAGCGATGTTGCCGGCAAGATCATCGGTGTATTCTCTGATATCGGCAGTCGGTTCTTTGAGATCGGCGGCAGCATCGTCAGCGGCATCTGGGACGGTATCTCCAGCGCCTGGGGCGCGTTCATGGGGTGGCTGGATGGCAAGGTGGGCGGTATCGTGGACGGGGTGAAGGCTATGCTGGGCATCCACTCCCCATCTACTGTATTTGCCGGCATCGGGAAGAATATGGCTCTGGGCCTGGCGGACGGCTGGGACGGGCAGTACAAGGCCATCAAGCGGCAGATCGAGGGGGGCCTGGACTTTGCGCCAGTCTCCATCGGCGTTGCCGGCGCATATGGCGGCGGACACGATCCCTATCCGATGCAGCAGTCCCCGCAGCGGGGCGGAGATACGTTCAACTTCTACTCTCCCAAAGCTCTCGACCCGGTGTCCGCCGCCAGGGAGATGCGCAAGGCGAAGCAGCTGATGGCCCTAGGCTATGTGTAAGGAGGCCCCATGATAGACGAGATCAAGATCACATCCCTCTCCGGCCGCGGGACGCTGTTCCTGCGCAGCCGGGAGTATTGGGGCTACTGGCTGGGCCCGGTGGACTGGGGCCAGGTCCAAGGCCGACATCAGACCTATAGCTATTACGACCAGGTAGGTGCCAGCATCGTTGACACGACTGTTGGCACCCGCCCCCTGTCCATTACTGGCTGGGTGGTGGACGGGGAAGGCAAGATACAGGACCGGTGCGACTTTCTCAACGCCTTTATCTCGCCTATGGAGGCCTATCTCCTGGAGTACAAGGGGAAGAAGATAGAGTTCCGGCCGGATATCTCTGTGGCCTATAGCCGGGAGTACAGCAAGAACAACGAGAAGGTCCGCCGGTTCCTCATCCAGGGGACGTGTCCGTTCCCGCTGTTTTCCGATAAAGAGGATACCGCCGTGCCCTTCCAGTCGACTGGTGAGCTGTTCCGGTTCCCCACGGGCTTTGGGCAGCTGGAGCCGCTGGTGTTCGCAGTCACCGGGCAGGCGTACAGCATCCATGTCAACAACCGGGGAGGCTTTTCCACCGGCTTTATCGCCCGTATCCGCTTCGCCGGCGAGGTCCGGGACCCGAAGATCAAAAACCTGACCACCGGGAAGATGGTGGGCGTCAAGCGGACTTTCACCCGGGGGGAGCAGCTGGAGATCTCCACTATCCCTGGCAGCAAGCATATGACCTTGTGGCCATCAGACGGCCAGCAGATCGACCTTATCAGATATCGGGATGTACAGACATCCTTCGACACACAGCTCCGGCCTGGAGACAATCATATCGCCCTTGACTGTGCCGATCTGGACCAGCGGGCCAACATGGACGTGACCCTATACTATACCCCTCTATATCTGGAGGTGGAGTGATGGACTTGAAGATGGAGGTCTATAGTCCCTATCTGGAGCTGCTGGGCCTGCTGGAGATACAGAGTTCCGTCATGTGGGAGAGCAGAGCCTTCTCCTCCGGTTCGTTTTCTGTCGATTCTCTTATCACAGAGGATACACGGGCCCTTCTGGTGCCAGAAAACATCATCTGGATAGAGGGTGAGACGGCGGGCGTCATCGAGTATGTGCAGCAGCAAGCCGGGGAGGAGGGCCCCTATATCACCGTCAAAGGCCGGGACCTGACCGGCATCCTGGACCGCTGTATCCTGTGGGGACAGTATGACCTGAGCGGGATTGTCCCGGACATCATGCGCAGGCTGGTAGATGACTGCTGTATCCATCCCACCCGAGGCGATGCGGAGAACAGGACCATCCCCGGCCTTGTGCTGGAGGGAGACATCTCATTCCCTCCAGTATCTCCAGAGCCAATCGAAAGAACTATCCAGGTGAGTGTGACAGATGTTTCCGGTGCATCGACAGCATTAAACATGATATCTTCCATTGGAATGCTGATGATAGCAGGTAAGCAGATTTCTGAAACGGCTGTATCGATCACGACCACAGAAAGGAATATCGATATATCTTACAGGCTTTCAAAGGCTATCAGCAAAGAGCGACAAATACAAGTCAACAATATTTCGATTGGGAATGTAAAAACTGCAGGAGATACTGTGACGACATCTATCCCCGCAACAGATAGTGTTGCTTTTCACTTTGCGCTGGCTACCGCTGCAACTGCTTCCGCTCTATCTGCATCAGCGACTATCCCTGCCATCCGTACCCAGAAGACCGGCGGGACGCTACTGGAGGCGCTGGAAGAGCTGGGAGAGGCATACGGTGTGGCTTTTGGTGTGCGTTTCGTCCCAGAGGTCCCGAGGATGGAATTTTGGACCCGGCCTAGTATCGACCGGACTGTCGGACAGACAGAGAATGAGCATGTATTCTACTCCACGGAGCTGGACGATGTGCTGTCTTCTGAGTATGCCTATAATGCCCAGGACTACCGCAATGTGGCCTTGGTGGCTGGAGAGGGCGAGGGGAAGGAGCGCGTCCATGTGACGGTGACCGGCGGTGTGGCTCCCGAGCCTGCGGTGTACACCGGCTTTATCCCAGCGGACAGTACGGTGGTCATGCTGACTTCCGATGGGAGAGCCTTTTCTGTCCGGGCGCCGGTCGATGAGCCCTATAAGAGCGCCTACACAGGACAGCAGATCGACACTGCCATTGCGAATGCTCTGTCCGGCGGAGGCGGCGGGACGCCGGGTGCCGGAGTGTCCAGCTTCAATGGACGAACAGGAGTGGTCGTGCCTCAAAAAGGCGACTACACGGCGGCGCAGGTCGGAGCGGCCACGATGCAGCAGGTCAACGCCGCTATCCAGGCGGCCATCCTCGCCAGTTGGGAGGCGAGCTATTGAGCATACAGGAGAGCAAACTGACCGCCATAGCGGACGCGATACGCTATGCGGAGAGCAGTACAGAGCTTATCCCGGCTCCTGCGTTCCCGGACCGTATACGGGCGCTGAAGAGTGGCGGGGGCGGCTCCGGTGGTGGGATAGTTGTTTTAGAGGATTGGCTGTATGACAAAGAGATCTTCGTGGGGCATATAACATTGGCCGAGATGTCTCTGTCCACATACAGCATGACGGTCGAAGTTTTGGAGGGATATCTCTGATGCAGATCAGTAAGTCATATTCTGGAACGCTCCCATCTGTTGGCTCCACAAGCAACAGGACCTATATATTTGGAGTAGCTTCAACAGCAACGGTCTACCAGGTGAAACTCGATTTTATCAATCAGACGATCGCCGATTTTTTGCATGATGAATGTGGCGTGGATGCAGCATATGAAGTCCGCTATGGAGACACGAACAAATGGCTCTGGATGAACGGTGTGCCATTTTTATTTGTTCTCCGCAGCAATAGTTCTGGGGTATGGTTGAGTGTCCCTTACGATACGTCTGCGCCGACCAGCAACTACTCTATTAGTGTGTTTTCTGGTCAGTCCTCCGGCATATATTCTTTCTCTCTGCTCTTCGCAGGCAATCCGCGGACAGGCTTTTCGTTGCGGTTCAAAGCGTATAACTCCGCGGCTGTAGCGCCGACTGGTTTTCGTTTTATGAAAGCCAAAAACGTGGCCAATGGTAAAGATGCCATGGTCTTTGTATATGGCAATCCCAGCATCAATACGCCTGGTGTTGGAGGTAACGCCAACGGTATAGATCTGAACGAAGACGGAACGATCGACCCTGCCAGTTTTTCTGGTGTATACATTTCCTACTTATTCTCATTGTATGGGAAAGATGTGAACAAAAACAGTGCAAAGGGGAAGTTCCCTTTGGTCCCGATGATGGCAGGCATCTGGCAGCTAACAGGTATCTATTGTCATATCCGCGGTTTTGGGATCCCAGCAGCGCAGTCTTACACAACAGAGATGCAGACCGAGATAGAGATCTCGGGCCGGAGATTCTTGAATACAGTTGCCGAAGCCGCTGGAGGGAGTTACATCAATATTGGTTTGATCGAAGTGACAGGAGCGTGATCGATATGACCGAACATATGCCTGCCTGGCCCCACCGCCGGGAACTCTATATAGACGCTCGCGACCTCCAGTCCGATGCGGACCCAGACGCGCCCCTGTCTCCGGCGGAATACGCCGAAGTCCTGACCACGCGAGGAAAAGAGAAGCTGGCGGAGCATCAGCTGGTGAAGTCTTTCTCCGCCGTCGTACGGACCCTAGACCCCACCTACAAGCTGGGCAAGGACTATCACCTGGGCGACACCATCACGGTCACCGATGACCGTTTGGGCATCACGGTGGACGCTGTAGTGCAGGGTGTGATGCGGTCTGTCAGCGGGGATGGAGAGAGCATGACGCTCACGCTCGGATATGGGCAGCCCACCATATATGAGCTGTTGAACAGAAAGGCAGGGAAATGATATGGCAGTCTATGACGGCTTTTTTGATGCGGTCCTGGATGAAGAGACCGGAAAGTATGACCGGGCCTATGGGTCCGGTGACTTCACAAAATACTTTGATAAGATCATCGGTTCTGGCGTCTGTATCCATGATGCCCCGGACAGCTACAGAGCGGAGTTCGAGGATGGCACCCTGTGGCTCCGTCCCGGTTACCTGTTTATCCAGGGGTACTGGCTGGCCAACGTGCCTGGGCCAGAGGAGGACCCTGCCACATACAAAGGCTATGCGGTCGCCCTCCCAGCTGGGCAAACAGGTCCGCTGGCGGTCGTTGCGCACCTGGACCTGGGCAAGCGCATGATCGAGCTGGAGGTCCGCAGCGTGGCGCAGGCCTACCCAGATGCTCTGGTGCTTGCCATCGTGACCCCGACAGCTGTCGAGGATACCAGGTATAATACGGACCTCTGTGGTGTTATCGACACCGCTGGGGAACTGTCCAACAAGGTCCTCTGGGCAGTCAACTATATCGACAACGAGATCGAGAGCAAGCTGGCTCGGGTGGAGCGGGATATCGCTGTCCAGGAGGCGAAGCTGGATGCCAAGATTGCAGAGGTCCAGGCGGTGGCCGACAGGATATCCCCGCCGCCTGTTGGGGCTATCCAGTTCTCTGCTTCCCAGAATGTGGGTGCGGAATGGCTGCCCTGTGATGGACGGTTCGTCAATGAGGCGGACTATCCTGAGCTGGTGGCGGCCCTGGGGAAACTGACTCCACAGGCTGATGATTTTACTGCCTTGTTGCATACAACGGTATCAGAACAGGTTTCCAACCATGTCTATCGAGATGGGACTGTTTGGATCTACCTGGTCAAATCGAAGAAGTTGGTCGGCGTCTCTGATACTTCCACTAAAGAGATCTCTGTGATTGGCGCAGACCTTATCACGGAAGTCCCTGGTGCGGATGTTGTTCTTTCTATTTGCGGTGGGTCTTTATATTTAGCTCAGAACAACTATTCTTATCCTACATTTGTCCTTCTGGAGTGCGCTGAATTTGAAGATGCGCTTACACAAATATCCATGGTGAGATTGCCGACTACGGTCGTGTATGGAGGTGGTACTAGTATAGCCTACCCTTCTGTGACAGACATACAAGGGGAAAAGCATATCGCATTAGGGAAAACAGGCGACTGCAATTTTTCCGTTGCAGTATGGGATGCTGGTGATTTGAATAGCTTTACAACCAGAACGTTAGGAATATCCTCTCAAACAAAATGGGAAAAGTTTTCGAGCATATTTGCGTTTAGCGAGAAAAATTCCAACGAGATGCTCCTTGCTTCTATGAATGGGGTCGATCTTTCCCCATATGGGAGTTTTCAATTTGGTATCGGTTCTTTTGTGCAGTGCATATATGGCGATCATACTGTTTACGTTTCTGCTGAAGACTCAGTTTATGCAAAGTTAATGAAAAAGTTTTCTGGTATAGATATTGGGCTTCCCCAAAATATCATTCCAATTGCCGGTAATAACGAATATCTGTGGTGCATCGAGCTTGAGAACAAAAATGCTGTTATATATTATGGAAAGTATAATCCCAAAACAGCATTTGATTGGAAAACTATTCCTTTAGCGCTTCCCAGCAGAGCGCGACTATTTAAGGAAAGCGTGGTCTACAATGGCGCACAAGGTATATGGTTCATTTTTGTTGGGACCGGATTATTGTTTTCCGAAAGTCTTACCAGTGGCACCTGGGGATATCTCGACACGACCGCATTCATCGGTATGATCACTCAGTTCGGATGTCTTACTTGTGATGTATCCAACAATGTCCTCTATATCAGTGGTATGGATACAACGGGACTTCCTGTGGTCTACAAATTTGCCCTTCCCAATTTATATGACTACGCTAATGATGGAGCATGGCTGCCCATGATCGCCTCTGACGGAGTGCCCGCCTACATCAAGGCATATGAACCGAAGGAGGCGGAGACATGAGCCTGAGCTACGGCTTTTGCTTGGGAGAACAGTCCAGTGTCTACAGCTCGGAACAGGTCGCGGCTGCCTTCCGGGCTGTTGCCGGCGATGGGATATCACCAAACAGGGCCCGCATGGCGGTGAGTGTCAATGGGTTTACCGTCACCGTAGGGACCGGGTATGCGCTGGCAGCGGGGCACTGGCTGGAGAATGACGAACCACTGACGATAGGCCTGGAGCCTGCCAGCAACAACGAGGACCGCATAGATGCACTAGTCGTCCGTGTAGACCAGCAGACCAGAAAGGCGGCGTTGGAGATCTTGGTAGACGTGGATCTGGACAAGCTGCCTGGAAAACTGCGGACAGACAAGACCTACAGCATCGTCTTATATCTTATCCGGGTCCGCCGCGGTGTGACCTATTTGACGCCAGAAGATGTGACCGATATGCGGACAGACCCGGCCTCCTGTGGGACAGTGGTCCCTCTATCTGCCATCGCCGGGAATGTATCATACATCTACGACTATTTGACTGGCGGTATCGATGCGGAGGTAGCGCGGCTCATTGGTCTGAGCGATAAAGTGATCACAAAGGCAGATGCAGCGATCGCAGAACTGGACACCACCATACAGCAGGCGGGCGGGACTGCCAGTATCGGGGAACTGATGACCGCACGGCACCGTCCGTTGCCAGAGGCGGAGTGGCTGCCTTGTGATGGCAGCGCTGTCCCTGCGCGGTATCCAGCGCTCAGTGTTATGTTGGAGGGGGTGTTGCCTGCTATCCAGGGAGAGCGGTATAAGACTTACATCTATGGTGGCGTGCCAGTGGGAGAGGGGGTGATCTGATATGGTGACCATCGATGCGGATACCATCATCCAGCTGGCGGAGTTGCTGACGGCGCTGCTGGTCATCGGCGGCGGAGTGCTTTGGTGCCTCCGGTTCGTCCATCGCAATAAAAAGCAGGACGAGGAGCTGCGGGCCATCCGCAAGGAGCAGACCCTGATCTGCTACGGCATCCTGGCCTGCCTGCGGGGGCTGAAGGAGCTGGACTGCGACGGCCCGGTGACCGAGGCCCTGGACAAGCTGGAAAAGCATCTCAATAAGGCGGCACACGATGAGGAGAGTTTGGTCTAAGGAGGAGACGACTATGAGCATCGATTGGAAGAGAAAACTGAGCAGTCGGAAGCTGTGGGCGGCGATAGCGGGGATCGTCACCGGGCTGGCGATGGTGTTTGGCCTGGACGAGAACACCATCAGCACAGTAGCGGGCGCTGTGGTCTCTGTGGCGTCCGTGGTGGCCTACATCATGGCTGAGGGCAAGGTGGACGCTGAGAGCGTCAAGCGGGCCGTAGAGGGCGTCCAGGACGCCGTAGGGGCGGTGACCGATGACGCCGGCTGAGCGCCTGCTGGCAATAGCGGGGGCGGAGGTGGGCTATTTGGAGAAGGCCAGCAAGGCCCAGCTGGACAGCAAAACCGCCAATGCCGGCAGCACCAACTACACCAAGTACGCCCGGGACCTGGACAAGCTGGGGGTCTACCACGCCCACAAGCAGGGTTTCGCCTGGTGCGATATCTTCGTGGACTGGTGCTTTGTGCAAACGTTTGGCCTAGAGGTGGCCCTGCGTATGACCGGCCAGCCCAAGGGCGGCTACGGCGCCGGCTGCACCGAGAGCGCCAACTACTACCGGCAGACGGGCCGGTTCCACCGGAGTGGCCCTCAGCCAGGGGACCAGATATTTTTTACCTACACCAACGGCCAGACCATGGCCCACACCGGCATCGTGGAGCGGGTCACTGGGGGCAGGGTGTACACCATCGAGGGCAACACCAGCGGGGCCAGCGGTGTCATCGCCAACGGCGGCGGCGTCTGCCGCAAGAGCTACCCATTGGACTATGCCCGCATAGGCGGCTATGGCCGGCCAGACTACTCTATCGTACAGGAGGATGATGATATGGACCTGGGACGTTTCAAGGAGCTGTGGCGCGAGATGCGCCAGGAGCTCCAGGACAACGACAGCAGCGGCTACAGTGAGAAGGCGCGGGCCTACTTCACCGGCAACGGCCTGGTACAGGGCAGTGGCAAGCTGCCGGACGGGAGCCCCAACTACATGTGGGAGGACGTGCTGACCAGGGAGCAGCTGGTCACGGTCCTCTACCGGGTGCTGGAGAAGCTGGAGCTTTTGTG
>CAMWFH010000030.1 GCA_947173485.1 uncultured Clostridia bacterium
TCGAGGAAGTGCCCGATGTTGAGGAAGTGCCTGATATCGAGGAAACGCCCGATGTCGAGGAAGTGCCCGATGTCGAGGATGTGCCCGATGTTGAGGATGTGCCTGATATCGAGGAAGTGCCCGATGTTGAGGAAGTGCCTGATATCGAGGAAACGCCCGATGTTGAGGAAGTGCCCGATACCGAGGGAACACCCGATGTCGAGGATATCCCTGACGTAGATGAGCCGTCCGAGGATGGAGCCGGGGACAGCGAACAGGAATAAGAGAAAATATAAAGAAGAGGGGCTGTCTCAAAGCGATGGAAACATCGCAGCGAGGCAGCCCCCCTTGCCTCCGCTGCCTTTTTCCTGTTCTGGGTCAGCTTATGGGTCAGGAGAAATTTTATAGGGCACGAATTTGATGTTTGCAGTATCTAAGAAGTCTGCTCTCGCCGGCCTTTTGTCAAACGCCCCTTTTTTCTAAACCGGCAAGGATATTATTGACCGCCTTTTTCACCAGGGCGGGGTCTGTAGCAAGGTTCAGACGAATGAACCCCTTGAAGTTCTCGCCGAACTGCTCGCCGTAGTCCATGGCCAGCCGGCAGTCCTTCAGGACAAAGTCTCTGACGGCCTCCGCCGCCATGCACTGCCGCAGGTCCAGCAGTGCCGGATAGGTCCCCTCCAGCGGACGATCGAACTTTCCGTTGTGATGGGCGGCGCCGCTCCCATAACACGCATTGCGTATCCCCAGCAGCCCCAACACGCCTGGATACTTGGCCAGATAAGCGCTGTAGCACTCGGAGGCATACCAGCGGCTGCATTCCCCCAGGGCCTCTTCCCCGCAGAGCTCCCAGATCTTGCTTTGGCCCCGCAGTGCGACGCCCTTGTCATTGGGAAAGCAAGGGTCACACGACCTTTGTGTACTTCTCCGTGTGCTTGGTGGTGACGGCCTCACAGATCCGCCGGAGTCCCTCGGCCAGGGTCGCCTGGGGGCAGGCCAGGTTCAGACGGATGAAACAGTCGGAATTTTGAACGAACATATTGCCGCCCTCCAGCAATACCCCGGCCTCGTAGGCGAAGAAGGTGGGCAGATGCTCATCCGGTGTGAAGTAGGCGCTGAGATCCACCCAGGCTAAGTAGGTCGCTTCTGAAATCCGCATCTTGGCCTGGGGCAGGTGTTCTGCCAGATAGGTCCGGGTGAAGGCGAAGTTCTTGTCCAGATAGGCCCGCAGTTCCTCCAGCCACGGTCCGCCCTTCTCATAGGCGGCCTGGGCGGCGGCGATGCTGAGGGGGTTGTCGAAGTTGTAGTGCCGGTCCAGCCAGCGCTCCCGTAGCGCCTTGTCCCGAATCACCACGTTGGAGATCATCAGTCCTGCCATATTGAAGGTCTTGCTGGGGGCCATGCAGGTGATGAGGCGGCCGTAGTCCGGCATGACCTTGCCCAGAGGGATATGGGTCTGACCGCGGCGGAGCAGATCGCAGTGGATCTCATCGGAGATGACCCAGAGGCCGTGCCTCTCGATGATCTCCCCCAGCTTTTGCAGCTCCTCCTCCCGCCAGACACGGCCGGAAGGGTTGTGGGGGCTGCACAGGATGAAGAGGGTGGTCTTGGGATCGGCAGCCTTCCGCTCGAAGTCCTCGAAGTCGATGGTGTAGTACCCGTCTGTGTCGATCAGGTCGCTGCACACACATTCCCGGCTGTTGAAGTCGGCGGCGTATTTGAAGTAGGCATAGGAGGGGGTGAGGAACAGGACCTTCTCATCGGACTCCGTGATGTAGTCCACCAGCTCGTAGAGGGCGGGGATGATACCGTTGGACATCACCAGCTCTTCCTTGGGAAAGGTCCAGCTATAGCGGTCCATACACCATCGGGCGAACGCCTGATAGTAGTCCTGGCCGAAGACCCGGGTATAGCCAAAGATCCTCCTGTCCAGCCGCTCCCGGATGCCGTCGATCACCACATCAGGGGTGGCGAACTCCATGTCGGCCACCCACATACGGATGAACTCCTCGTCTTTGTAGGGGAAGGTCATGGTCTCGTCCGCGTGGAAGATGTAGCCGCGGAACCCGTCGGTGTTCATGGCGTTGGTGTTTCTCCGGTCGATGATCTCATCAAAATCATACATAGTTGCGCCGTCTCCTTTTTATTTTTTGGGGCTTTGCTCTTGCTGGATACAGTCTAGCAAACAAAAAGCGTCTCTGTCAAAATAATCAGAGATCACTATGGAGGTCGACAAACGGATCCGGGGGATGCGCAAAAAGCGGAGCATGACCCTGGAGGAGCTGGCGAAGCGGCTGAAGATCTCCAAGGAAGATATCCGCCTTTTGAAGCTCTATAATATGCTGCCGGTCACATAACACCGGGAACGGCCCGCTCCTCCTTGGAACGGGCCGTTTTCTGCGCTCAAAGCTCCTTCTTGTTGTCCAGACCGGGGGTGGTGACGATGACCTTCTCCGGGGTGATGATCAGCGCGCCCTTGGCGGTGGCGGCGCCCTTGAACATATCCTCCACCAGCTTTTTGAAGATGTCCACAACGGGGCCTTCCGTGATATACTCGGCGGTGCCCTTGATCTGGTAGCCTTCCAGGGTGGAGCCGTTGCTGGCGGAGACGGCGATCCTGCCGTTCTTCTCGATGTTGTGCAGAGTGGTCTCCAGGAACACGTCGCCCACCACCAGCTTGCCGTCCTCGGTCACGTCCTTAAAGGCCACGGGCACGGCGTTGGGCTCCTGGTCATAGGTCGCCAGATACCACATCTGTTCTTTGAGGAGCTTCTTCACGTTTTCGTTCAGACTCATTTGGGATAGCCTCCTTTTGAGATCGCGGGGGATCCCCGCCGTTTGAAAGTGGCTATATTGTAACCGTCCGAATCGCCGGCGTAAAGATATCAGCAAATTTATGAGTTACTCATAAATTTCATAGTGACTTGCAGCCGCCCAGCATAAACGCTATACTCAGCGCAAGAGGTGATGACCATGTATAAGGCAAAGCTGGAAAAAGATATCCGCTGTCCACTGGAATACGGACTGGAGGTGTTCGGCGGCAAATGGAAGTCCCGAATCATCTGTGTCCTGGCGGCCAAGAAGGTCCTGCGGTACAGCGAACTGCGCAAAGAGATGGGAAACATCACGGACGCCGTGATGGCGGCGGCACTGAAAGAACTGCTCGCCGGACAGATCGTGGAGCGGAGAGCGTATGAGGAGATCCCCCCACGAGTGGAATACTCGCTGACGAAGAAGGGACAGTCTGTCGTGCCGATCCTGCGGGGCATCTGTCAGTGGGCGGGGGCCTACTATAAAGAGGACTGCGCCCATACCATGATACACTGTCAAAAGTGCGATTATAAGCCCGTCTGATAGAGACCGCTCGTAAGACCCATAGCCTTATGAACATACTATAAAAGTACAGAAAAGAAAAGAAACTCTCCTGATCTCTCTGGAAATCAGGAGAGTTTTGGTTACAGGGCAGGACTTAGACCTACGACCTCCGGGTCATGAGTTGCCCTCTAGTCCATCGTGCTCTCCCGGATGACCAGCTCCGTATCCAGCAGGATCTGCTTCGGCCTCACGCTAGGGTCGGTCAGGCGCTCGATCAGCAGCTCGCAGGCCATATAGCCCAGCTGCTTCTTGGGCTGGCTGACCGTGGTGATAGAGGGCTCACACATGGAGGAGACGTCGATATTGTCGAACCCCACCACCATCAGCTCCTTGGGCACCGGGATCTTGTATCGCTGGGCCACCTTGATGACCGCGCTGGCAAAGACATCAGAGCTGGCGAATACAGCGGTGGGCAGGTCCTGCTTGGAGAGCAGATGGGTGACCGCGGACACCGCCATCGAGAAATCCACGTCGGAGAGCTGGATGATCCAGTCCTCCCGGACGGGGAGCTGGTTCTCTACGATAAAATCCAAATAGGCTTTTTTCCGGTGCCGGGCATACTTATAGTTGATCGGTCCGTTGATGAAGGCGATCTGCTTGCGCCCCCGGGAGAGCAGGTATTGCAGGGCACCCTTGGTGGACTGGTAGTCATCGATAGACACATAGGGCACGCTGTACCCCTCGCAATACTCGCAGCACTGGACCACCTGGGTGACGGCGCACAGCTTCTCCAGGACGGCAGGGGTCAGGCTGGTCAGGATGATGATACCGGCCACATGGTCGTGCTTGATCGATCCGATCAGCCGGACCAGGCCGTCGTTGTCCAGGGGGCCGGTGCTGATCAGGATCTTATAGCCGAAGCGCTGGGCGGCGTTCTGGGCGCCGATGGTGATCTCGTTGTAAAAGGGGTTGCTGATCGTTGGGAGACAGAGGAGGATCAGGTCCCGGACCGGCTCCTTCCCGGCGGCCGGCTCCGGGGACAGGGCGTGGCTGTAGCTGTAGCCTAGGGCGTTCATGGCGTTGACGACCTTGCGATAGGTCTCGCTGTTGACCACACTGCGGTTGTTGACCACCCGCGATACGGTGGCGTTGGAAACGCCGGCAGCCTGTGCCACATCGGAAATGCGGATCTTCGTTTTTTCCATCTCAACACCTCAAAAGACGAGCGCATCCGTCAAGGCTCTTTATTCATACCTGCATTATACCAGCGGATGGTTTTTCTGTAAATGGTGTTTTGAAAATTTTCATAAATATTTTATAGAACCAGAATTTTTCAGAAAATTTTCGTCATATCGTCCAAAATAGCCAACAAAATATCTACTTTTTAGACGTAAATTTTATTTTTCAGAAAAATCTATTGAAAATTTTCAAGAGCTATGCTACACTGGCTCCACTGAAAGATCACGACAGGAGGGAACGGGATGAGTGAATACTTTTTGGAGATCCGCGGCGTCAGCAAGTCGTTCCAGGCAGTGCGCGCTTTAGACCAGGTGGATCTGCGGGTGAAGCCTGGGGAGAGCAAGTGCTTGGCCGGCGAGAACGGCTGCGGGAAATCCACTCTGATCAAGATCATATCCGGGGTCTATACGCCGGACTGCGGAGAGATCGTCATCAAGGGGAAGTCCTACACCTCCCTGACCCCCACCCAGTCCATCGCCGCGGGCATCCAAGTGATCTACCAGGACTTCTCCCTGTTCCCCAACCTGACCGTGGCGGAGAACATCGCCATGGAGTATAACCTCTTCCATAAGAAGCGGACCGTGAGCAAAAAACGGGACCGGGAGCTGGCGAAACGGGTAGTGGACGAGATCGGTGTGCCGCTGGACTTAGATGCGGAGGTGAAGAGCCTGTCCGTGGGAGAAAAGCAGGTGGTGGCCATCTGCCGGGCGCTGCTGCTGGAGGCGGAGCTCATCATCATGGACGAGCCCACCACCGCCCTGACCGCCAAGGAGGTGGCGGCGCTGTATAAGATCATCGAGGGGCTGAAGGCCCGGGGCATCGCCCTGATCTTCGTCAGCCACAAGCTGGACGAGGTGCTGAAGGTGGCGGAGAGCCTGTGCATCCTGCGGGACGGGAAGAACGTGATCGACGGCCCCAAGGAGGATTTCGACAAGGCGAAGATCTCCTACTATATGACCGGCCGGGACGTGGTGTTCACCCCCTTCCAGCCGAAGGAGCTGGGAGAGACGATCTTCCAGGCGGAGGGACTGCGCCTGGCCGGCACCTTCTCCGACATCAGCTTCTCCCTCCGGCGGGGGGAGGTCCTGGGCATCACTGGCCTGCTGGGCAGCGGACGGACGGAGCTGGCGGAGGCCATCTTCGGCCTGCGGCCCCTGGACGGCGGCAAGCTCACACTCTTCGGGGAGGAGCTGCACCTGAAGGGGGGCGACAGCGCAGTCAACGCCGGCATCGGCTATCTGCCGGAGGACCGGCTGACCCAGGGGCTGTTCCTCAACGTGGAGATCGAACGGAACATCTCCGCCGGCATCATCCGCAAGTTCAGCCAGAACCCCCTGGGGATCATAGACAAGGCCGGCCTCCACCGGGAGGTGGCGGCACAGGTGGAGGCGCTCCAGATCAAGCTGGGGGACCTGCAGGACCCGGTGAGCAGCCTCTCCGGCGGCAACCAGCAGCGGGTGGTGCTGGCCAAGTGGCTGGCCATCGGCCCCAAGGTGCTGCTGCTCAACTGCCCCACCGTGGGGGTGGACGTGGGTTCCAAGCAGAACATCCATGAGACCATCAAGACCCTGGCCGGCGAGGGCATCGGCATGATCGTCATCTCCGACGACCTGCCGGAGATCCTCTCGGTGTGCAGCCGGGTGCTGGTGATGAACAAGGGGCGCTTTACCGGTGAGTATGGGGCCTGTGACCTGGACGAGGAGACTCTCCAGGGGATGCTGGCGAAAGCCTGAGCGGAGGGCGGCAACATGAGAAAAAGAGCGAAGATCAATGACATGACGATCCGGGTGGTCCTGTTCCTGCTGATCCTCACCGTGTTCGCCATCATCGAGCCGGCGGTCCTCTCCGCCACCAACGTATGCAGCATGATCAATGACTCCATCTTCAACGGCATCGCCGCCCTGGGGATGATGACGGTGATGATCACCGGGGCCTTCGACCTGTCCAGCATGAGCATCAGTATGCTCTCTGCCTTCCTGACCCTGAAGTTCTACAACATCATCGGCTATGAGGGCGACTTCATCACCATGTTCCTGATCGCCGGCACCTTCGGCGCTCTGATCGCCATGATCAACGGATTCATCAGCCAAAAATTCAGTCTTTCCGGATTCGTGGTGTCCATCGGCACCAACCTGATCTTCGGGAGCGTGTTCTTCATCTTCCTCCGCTCCTCCTATATCAAGACCGACGCCATGCCCCAGACCCTGCTGAAGGTGCGGACCACCGCCATCCTGTCCCTCCAGTCCAGCGGCGGCACCGCGGCCAATCTGAACATCGGCATCGTGGTGCTGGTGCTGACGGCGGCAGCGCTGTGGCTCTTCCTCAACAAGACCCAGCTGGGCCGGGGGATCTACGCCCTGGGCGGGGACAAGGTGGCCGTGGAGCGGGTAGGCTACGACCCCATGACCATCACCCTGATCGCCTACGCCGTCTTTGGCGCCTGCGTAGCCATCGCCGGCATCTACTTCTACAGCAACGCCGGCACCTTCGAGCCCGGCATGATCGCCGACAAGGGCAGCGACGTGATCGCCTCCGCCATCTTCGGCGGGTGCAACATGAAGGAGGGCAAGGGCTCCGTTGGCGGCATCCTGGCCGGCGTGGCTATCATCACCGTGATCAAGAGCAACCTGATCCTGCTGGGCGTGCCGGTGTACTATGTGACCTTCACCGTAGGGGCCATGATCCTGCTGGGGGTGCTGTTCTCCACCCTGAGCGAGCAGCGGCTCCAGCGGAACAGAGGCCGCTGAGGGAGGACCGATATGAAACGAGTATTGGGCAACAAACAGAATCGAAAGACCATCTCCCTGCTGCTGATCACCGTGGTCCTAGCCGTGATCATCGGCTCCTTCAACCCGGACAAGTTCTTCACAGCCCAGAACTTCCAATCCATGACCCGGCAGCTGGCGGAGATCGGCATCTATGCCCTGGCCATGTTCGTCATCGTGGTGTCCGGCGGCCTGAACCTGTCCATCGTGGCGGTGGCCAACCTGGCGGCGATCTGCGGCGGCAGCGTGATGCAGGGGCTGATCCTGGGGGACGTGATCGTGAGCCCTCTGGCCCGGCTGCTGGTGGGACTGCTGGTGGCGGTGGTCATCGGGGTCCTCAGCGGCGTGCTCAACGGCTACTTCGTGGCGGGGCTGGGGCTGACGGCGGTGCTGGTCACCAGCGCCACCAGCCAGCTCTTCCAAGGCCTGGCCCTGGTGATCACCAAGGGCAACGCCATCGTCGGCGCGCCGGAGGCCATCTCCGCCCTGGGCACCCACAATCTCTTGGGCATCCCCTACCTGCTGCTCCTGGCCCTGGGGTGCTATATCGTGGCGGAGTTCGTCTTTGAAAAGACCGCCTTCGGCGCCCAGTGCCGGCTGTTGGGGGCCAACGCTACCGCCAACCAGTACAGCGGCAATTCCAACTACAAGACCCTGATGAAGAGCTATATGCTCTCCGGCTTCTTCTCGGCCATCGGCGGCATCGTCAGCTACTCTCGGATGTGCGCCCTCCGGTCGGACTATGGCAACTCCCTCACCAGTACCGCCATGCTGGTGGTGCTGATGGGCGGCGCCTGGGTGGTGGCCGGCGGCGGCAAAGTGATGAACATCTTCATCTCCCTCTTCTGTATCCAGATCATCTCCAGCGGCCTGACCCTCAGCGGCACCAGCAACTTCACCCGCAACACCATCTGGGGAGCGCTGCTGATCGCGATCCTGCTGGCCGCTACCCCCGCCATCCAGCAGCGGCTGTCCCGTCTGAAGGGGCTGGCGCGCCGGAGGGCCCCCAACAAGGGAAACGCAGCCTGACCGCTGTGTTCCTATATAAAAAATGGAGGATCATGACATGAAAAAGATGCTATCTCTCGCGCTGGCACTGTGCATGATACTGGCGATGGTATCCTGCGGCCAGAAGGACGACACCCCCAATGACCCCAATGCCGGCCAGCCCTCTCAGGGCACCCAGGACCAAGACCAAAACAAGCCCCAGAAGAAGCTGACAGTAGCTACGGTCGTCAAGGCCATTGGCAGCAACTGGTTCGATTCCATGGACTGGGAGGGCACCAAGTGGGCCGAGGAGAACGGGGCGGACCACCACTATATCGGGCCCACCTCCATGGACTCCGCCGCCCAGCTCCAGTGCCTGGAGGACGCCATCGCCCTCCAGCCCGACGTGCTGACCGTGGTCCCCATCGCCGCTGACGCCTGCGACGCCCTGCTGGCCCAGGCCCGCAGCCAGGGCACCAAAGTGGTCACCCACGAGGGCACCGGCCTGACCAACATCGATTTCAACGTGGACGCCTTCTCCAACGAGGGCTTCGGCATCAACTTCGCCGACAAGTGCAACGAGCTCATCGGCGCCGACGCCACCTACGCCTGCGTGGTGGGCACCCTGACCACCCCCGCCCATATGGCCTGGTCCAAGGCGTTCTTCGCCCACGCCAACGCCAACTACCCCAATATGACCTGCGCCAATGACTTAGACGGCGGCGAGATCGTCCCCCTGGAGGGCGGCGCCAACAGCGATACCTCCTACACCATGGCCAAGCAGTTCCTCCAGGCCCACCCGGAGCTGGATGTGTTCTACGTCTGCTCCAGCTCCTGCGTGGCCGGTGTCTGCCGGGCCATCGAGGAGCTGGGCCTGGGTGAGAGCGTGAAGGTCCTGGCGGTGGGCACCGCCTCCGGCCAGAAGACCTACTACGAGAGCGGCACTATCGTCTATGGCGCTATGTGGTACCCCGGCGCGGCCCAGTATGCCTGCTATGAGGTGGGCAAGCGGCTGATCGAGGGCAAGACCATCTCCACCGGCGACGACCTGGGCTTCGAGGGCTATCACAGCATCACCGTGGACGGCACCAATATCTATGGCAATGCCTGGCTGGATATCACCCTTGACAATCTGGCGGAGATGTGCGAAGTGCTGTAAGGCACCGCGTCCCCACCACCAAACTGGCCAGGGAAGACCCCTTCCCTGGCCAGCACTTTGAACGGAAGGAGAAGACACATATGAAGCTGGGACTGCTGTCCGCCATCCTGGCCAACTGGAGCTTCCGCCAGGTGGTCGATCTCTGCGCGGAGATGGGCTTCGCGGCACTGGAAGCCGCCTGCTGGCCCAGACAGGGGGCCAAGCGGCGCTATGGCGGCGTGACGCACCTGGAGATCGGCGCTCTCTCGCCGGCGGAGCTGGAGAGGGAACTGCACTACGCCAAAGACAGAGGGGTGGAGGTGTCGGCCTTCGCCTACTATCCCAATCCCCTCAGCCCCGTGGAGGAGGAGCGGGAGGCCGCTGTCTCCCATATCTACCGGCTGATCGAGGCCGCCGGACAGACCGGCGTGGGGCTGGTGAACACCTTTATCGGCCGGGACCGGTCCCAGAGCGTGGAGGAGAACCTGAAGCGGTATAAGGAGGTCTGGTCCCCCATCCTGGAGGCGGCGGAGAAGGCGGACGTGCGGGTGGCCATCGAGAACTGCCCCATGTTCTTCACCCAGGACGAGTGGCCCGGCGGCAACAATCTAGCCTGCACCCCGGCCATTTGGGACGAGATGTTCCGCCTGATCGACAGCCAAAAGCTGGGCCTGAACTACGACCCCAGCCACTGCGTCATCCTGGATATGGACTACATCAAGCCCCTCTATCAGTACCGGGACCGGATCTTCCATGTCCACTTCAAGGACACCCACATCTTCCGGGACAAGCTGGACCGGGTGGGCCGCCTGGCCTATCCGCTGGCGTACATGGTCCCCAAGCTGCCGGGCCTGGGGGATATCGACTGGGCCGCCTTTTGCAGCGCCCTCTACGACATAGGCTTCACCGGCAGCGCCTGCGTCGAGGTGGAGGATAAGACTTTCGAGGGCAGCGATGCCCAGATCCTACAGGGGATCGACCTGGCGCGGCGGCATATCGCCCAATTTTTCTAATGGATCGATGATAGGAGTGCTTTGCATATGAAATTAGGGATCTTGACCAATGTGGTGTGTGACCGCTCCCTGGAGGAGGCGCTGCGCTACTTCAGCGACATGGGGCTGGAGATGGCGGAGATCGGCTGCGGCGGTACACCGGGGATCCACCACTGCGACCCGGAGGTCCTGCTCCATGACGAGGCGGCGCTGGACGCCTTCCGGGGCCTCTTTGAGAAGTATCACATGGGCATCAGCGCCCTGTCCTGCCACGGCAACCCGGTCCACCCGGTGCAGGCCATCGCGGACCGGTACGACGCCATCATGCGCAACGCCGTCCTGCTGGCGGAGAAGCTGGGGGTGGACACCATCTGCGGCTTCTCCGGCTGCCCCGGCAGCGAGCCGGGGAGCAAGTATCCCCACTGGTGTACCACCGTGTGGCCCTTCGATGCGGTGGCGGCGGACCACTGGCAGTGGAAGGAGCGGCTGATTCCCTACTGGCGGGACTTCGCCGCCTTCGCCCGGGCCCATCATGTGACCAAGATCGCCCTGGAGATGCACCCGGGCTTCTGCGTCTATGAGCCGGAGACCCTGCTGCGCCTCCGGGAGGCCGTTGGCGAGGAGATCGGCGCCAACTTCGACCCCAGCCACCTGATCTGGCAGGGCATCGACATCCCCACCGCCATCCGAAAGCTCACCGGCTGCATCTACCACTTCCACGCCAAGGACACCTATGTGGACTGGGAGGAGATGGGGAAGAACGGCTTCTTTGACCCCATGGGGGCCTTTGAGGACTTCCGCCGGCCCTTCTCTTTCCGGATCCCCGGCAACGGCACCAGCGTCAGCTATTGGCGGAAGATCATGACCGCCCTGGCGGAGACCGGGTACGATGGGACCATCAGCATCGAGCACGAGGACAACACCCTGGGCCAGGACGAGGGCATCCGCAAGAGCGTGGCCTTTTTGCAGAGCATCCTCGTGCGGGAGCAGGCATCGGTGTGCTGGTGGAAGGAGAGCATCAAGGCATACCAGCGGACCTTTCTGCCGGAATAAGGAGGGGAACGAACTATGAAGATCGGCATCTATACCAACGCTTTCCGGGAACTGCCCCTGGAGGAGGCCCTGGAGAGGATCCACGCCGCCGGCATCCAGATGGTGGAGCTGGGCTGCGGGGAGGAGAGCGGCTTCGCCCACTGCGACCCGGAGCGGCTCCTGGCGGACCCGAGCGCTCTGGCGGCCTTCCAGGGACTGCTGGAGAAGTACCAGGTGGGCATCAGCGCCCTGTCCTGCCACGGCAACCCGGTCTCGCCCAATGAGAAGACCCGGGAGCTGAGCGTGCGCTCCATGCGGAACGCGGTGCTGCTGGCGGAGGAGCTGGGGATCGAGCATATCAACTGCTTTTCCGGCTGTCCCGGCGACAGCGACACGGCCACCCTGGCCAACTGGGTCACCGTCAGCTGGCCCATGGACTACGCCCAGCTCTACCACTGGCAGTGGGAGGAGCGGCTGCTGCCCTTCTGGCGGGAGTTCACCGCCTTTGCCCGGGAACACCATGTGACCAAGATCGCCCTGGAGCTCCATCCCGGCCAAGCCTGCTTCAACCCCAAGACCCTTAAACGTCTCCGGGCGGCCTGCGGGGAGGAGATCGGCGTCAACCTGGACCTGAGCCACCTGCTCTGGCAGAGGATGGACCCCATCCTGGTGATTCGGGAGCTGGAGGGGATGATCTACCATATGCACGCCAAGGATATCTATATCGACGAGCAGCGGGTCCGGGAGAAGGGCCTGATCAACACCGCCTACTTCGACGAGCCCCGCCGCCGGAGCTGGAACTTCCGCACAGTGGGCTTTGGCCACGGCCTGGGCTTCTGGCGGGAGATCTTTGCCGAGCTGCGCCGGACCGGGTACGACTATGTGGCCAGCATCGAGATGGAGTGCGAGGTCCTCTCGATCCCCGACGCCCTGCCCAAGGCGGCGGCCTTCCTGCGCCAGTGCGTGCCCGCCGACCTGGACCCGTCGGAGCAGAGCTGGCAGAGCAAGACCCGGGCTAGCCGCCTGCGGCGGTTCAAGGAATATGGTCTGGAGTGACAAGGGGGACAGTATGGTAAAGATCGGTATCATCGGCTGCGGGAAGATCGCCCAGGTGCGGCACATCCCGGAGTATCTGGACAACAAGAGCGCCCAGCTGATCGGTTTTTTTGACGTGAACCAGGAGCGGGCGGCGGACATCGCCAGCCAGTATGGCGGCCGGGCCTATAAGAGCTACCAAGCTCTGCTGGCGGACCCGTCGATCGACGCGGTGAGCGTGCTGACTCCCAACTTCACCCACGCGGAGATCGCCATCGCCGCCCTGCGGGCGGGCAAGCATGTACTGTGTGAAAAGCCCATGGCCACCACCTTGGCGGACTGCGAGGCCATGGCGGCAGCGGCCCGGGAGACGGGGCGCAAGCTGATGATCGGCCAGAACCAGCGGCTGGCGGCGGCCCACCAGAAGGCCCGGGAGCTGCTCCAGGCCGGGGCGATCGGGGAGGTCATCACCTTCCAGACCGGCTTCTCCCACAGCGGCGCGGACCAGTGGAGCATCGACGGGCGCAGCTCCTGGTTCATGGACCGGAGCCGCAGCTGCTTCGGGGCTATGGCAGACCTGGGGGTCCATAAGACGGATCTGATGGTGTATCTGCTGGGCAGCCCTATCGTGCAGGCGTCGGCGGTGATCGGCACCCTGCAAAAGAAGTACCCGGACGGCACGCCCATCACCGTAGACGATAACGCCTTCTGCACCTTCGTGATGCGAAACGGCGTCACCGGTACCATGCACGCCAGCTGGACCAACTATGGCCGGGAGGACAACGCCACCTCCCTCTATGGGACCACCGGCGCGATGCACATCTACAAGGATCCTGCCCATGCCATCGTCATCGAGCGGGGCGGGACGGAGCGGACGTGCTTCGACACCGATGCCATCCAGACCAACGACAGCCAGACCAAGTCTGGGATCATCGACCTGTTCATCGACTGCATCCTGCGGGATACAGCGCCGGTCATCTCCGCGGAGGATGTGCTGCCGGCCATGCGGGCCATCTTCGCCTGCGCCAAGAGCGCGGAGCAGGGCGGGGGCCTGGTGGACATCGGGAGCCTATGATGGAGGGGACGATCGCGGCCCGTCGGGCGGAGATCGCCGTGAAGCTGGCACGGGTCCGGGCGCTGCTGGACCGCCAGGACCTGGACGGCGCGGTGTTCACCACCCACTACAACTACAGCTGGCTCACCGCCGGAGGGCGGAACTATGTGGCCTCCTGCTTCGATGCCGGCGCCACAGCGCTGCTGGTGACCCGGGAGGCCTGCTTCGCCTTTTGCAGCGTGATCGAGGAGCCCCGCATCCGGGCGGAGGAGCAGCTGGAGGAGCTGGGCTTCTCCCTGGCGTGCTTCGGCTGGGAGCGGGATGAGACCTTGGCGCTGCTCGCCCAACGGGCGGACCCGGCGCGCCTGATCGCGGACCGGCCCCTGGGGGAGATCCCCAGCCGGGAGGACCTGCTGGCCCCTCTGCGCTATGATCTGACAGAGGGGGAGCAGGCCCGCTACCGCTGGCTGGGGCACCATCTGTCAGAGGCACTGGAGGGCTATCTGCTGACCGTAAGGCCAGGGATGACGGAATATGAGATCGCCGGGGGCATCAGCCAGGCCCTCTGGCGGCAGGGGATCGACCCGGTGATGCTTCTGGTCACCGCAGATGAGCGGACCGCCCGGCTGCGCCACGGCCTGCCCACCGGCAAGCCGCTGAAAAAGTCCCTGATCGTCTCGGTCAATGGCCGGTACCAGGGGCTGATCACCACCGTGAGCCGCATGGTGAGCATCGGGACGCCCCACCCAGAAGTGGAGGCCCGCTATCGGGCCTGCCTGGCGGTGGAGAGCGCCGGGATGGAGGCCATGCGACCAGGGGCAGCCGGGAGCGAGGTCTGCCGGCAGATCCAGGCGGGCTACACCGCCCAGGGGTGGCCCGAGATGTTCGCCCGCCACGGCCAGGGCGGCTGCCAGGGGTATCTCCCCCGGGAGCATATGTTCACAGCGGATACGGACCGCACGGTCGGACCGGACCGGGCCTACTGCTTCAATCCCGTCATCGACGGCGCCAAGACGGAGGACGCTTTCCTGCTGGGCCAAGATGGGCTCACGCTGCTCACCTATCCGGTCCACTTTGAGACGGTCCCCATGACCGTGCAGGGCCGCGTCCTGCTGCGGCCCGTTATCGCGGTGCTGTAGGCGTGGGAGCAAAGAGAGGATGGGAGCTGCTATGACGAGTCCGGAGGAACGCATCTTTGCCGGCCAGATCTTTGACCCCAGCCACCCGGTACTGCGGGATATCAAGCGGAAGGCCCACCGGCTCGATATGCGCTACAACGCCCTGCCGGAGAACGAGGCCGAACAGCGCACCGGTATCCTGCGAGAGCTGTTGGGGGAGATCGGGGAAGGTTCCTTTATCCAGGGGCCGGTCTATCTCCACTATGGAACGCACACCCGAATCGGCAAACGTTTTTTTGGGAATTTCAACCTGACCATCCAGGACGATGCCGCCGTCACCATCGGCGACGACTGCAACTTTGGCCCCAATGTGACCATCGTCACGCCCCTTCACCCGATGGTCCCCCAAGAGCGCCAGGCGCTCTATGCGCCGGACGGGACGCCCCACTGCATGTGCTATGCCAAGCCAGTCATCATTGGCAGCGGCTGCTGGCTGGGGGCTAATGTGGTGGTGTGCCCCGGTGTGACCATCGGGGACGGCTGCGTCATCGGCGCAGGGAGCGTGGTGACTAGGGACGTACCGCCCGGATGCTTTGCGGCCGGGTCCCCCTGCCGCGTGATTCGGGAGATCAGCGAGGCGGATAGTTTGGTCCATCGACCGGAGATCTTGGCGGAGTTCTCGGTCAAGAAACCAGAACAGCGGGATGCCTAGCAAAGGCAGACTGCCTGCTCATAGGGATGTCGGCCTCATAAAAGCGGCTGGCGTGGAAAAGAACCACGTCGGCCGTTTTATTGTATCCATCTCTTGAACCAAGCTCTCTTCTCCTCCGCACACAGACATAGGTCATCGCTGTCTGGGATGTCGGTATCCATTTGCCCGCCGCAAGCGCTGCAGCAAACGCAGAGCCTCTGTGGCGGAAAGAGGGCTATCGGCAGATTCACGAAAATAAGCTGTCGTAGACCGGTCGATTTTATAGCAGCCGGCTAAAGAAATGTCAAGAATAAAAATTCAGAAACATCTGGATAAAGCAAGGGGCAAAGGGCACACAGGACCAGGCCCATGCCAATTGGGCCAAATTATGTAGGCTGCACGATCACACAGTATGCAAGATGGGGCGATAGGGTTCGTTGTCTCTCATGACAGCGAAAATAACGGCGGTCATCTTCTTTGACACATGGCCGATGATGTTCATATAGCGCAGTCCTTCGGCGGCTTTCTTTTCGTAGTAGGCTTTGAACATGGGGTCGTACTGTACCGCGATGGAACTGGCCATCCAGATGGCCCGGCGAAGATAAGGAGAGCCACGTTTGGACATATGGACACCAACGTTCTTCGTTTCTCCAGACTGTTTTATCTTTGGGTCTAAACCTGCATAAGAGACCAGCTTCTCAGCGGAAGGGAAACGTGAGATGTTACGGATCTCACTGAGGATGACGGCGCCCAACACCGCTCCGATACCGGAGATCGATGTGATAGGCGTATGGAACTGGGAGAGGAGCTCTGCCATCCTGCATTCCAGCAGAGCGGCGCCATCATTTTCTCCTGCGGTACGTTGCTGGCCTTGTACCGGCCAAACCGAATCGTCTCCGCAATGACCAGTGTATCAAGTCCATCCGTTTTGGATTCCAGCATCAGCATCCCCCGCATGGAGTCTGTCTGGATCGGATCCAGTACCACCACCTGGTATCCCTCTTTCCGCAGACGCTCCAGCATCATGTTACAGCTGGAGCAACTGTTGCGGATAGAGAAGGGCTTGTACACAGTCTGCCCCCCATCATCGATGACACGGACCATATGGCTACGCTTGGCGATATCGATCCAAACGATGAACATAGCAAACACCATCCCGTTAAAATTTGCAGACAGTCCTCACGCTCTTATGAGCCATATCCTGCTTCGAGATGAGCGGAGAGCTGCCGCTCCCGCATCCGGCTCAACAATGAACTCTCATAAGATAGAGGCCCCATGCTGCAAGAAGCGGACGGATGCCGCAGGGATAAAAGAAGGGGACCTCTGCCTGCGAGGAAAGTATATCACCGCCACCCGTGGCGAGGATACCAAGATCACGAAGACCGGCGCTGCATACCTTGCGTATATTCTTGCAGAGATCGTCCTGGTTGAAAGTATAGCAGGATAAAGGCGTGGCGCCTTGCGGCCGCCACGCTAGTCCACACCGGCCCGCAACGCGGGCCGGAGAACGGGAAGTCCGTGGAGATAGAGTAGTTCCCGGCACTTTTTGAGAAAAACTGTGCAAAACGTAGAATGGCGCCACTTTTTCTGCGGTGGCGTCAGAAATGACATGATATTGCCCAGAAACGGCGGTTTCCCAGAGAGTTTTCGTGACATCAAAACTGGCAAAGCCGAAATTTATGTGTATCAGGAGGACATAGTTATGGCAGAAGAGAAAGTACGATTTCAAATGAGAATTGCCCCAGAGACGGACCGGAAGATCAAAGCGGCAATGCCCTTGGCAAATTGCCGCAGTCAAAATGAATTCGTCGAAACAGCACTGCGGTTCTACTGCAACTACCTGACCGCTGGGGATTGCACGGCTGTCCTTGCGCCTATGTATCTGTCCGCATTGCGTGCTACGGTACAGGATACGGAAAACCGTATCTGCCGCTTGCTGTTCAAGCTGGCGGTGGAGCAGGATATGGTGATGAACGTCCTGGCGGCGGGGATGGAGATACCAGACGACCAACTCCAAAGGCTACGTGGCCGGTGTATCCAAAACGTGAAGAAGCCCAACGGCAGTGTCACGCTGGAGGAAGCTGTCAGATACCCAAATGGGCAGGACTGAGTGTATGCCCTTCCTGTGGGGAAGGGGAAATGTATAAATAAAAACGTTCTGATAACTCTGTCCGGATGCGCTGGCTATCTCATAAAAGTTGTGGTATGTTGTGTGGTCCAAGGGAGGCGATGTATATGGCAAAACGAAGAGCGAACGGAGAGGGCAATATCCGTAAGCGGAAGGACGGTCGCTGGGAAGGACGCTACACCGCAGGTTATGACCCCACGATCGGCAAGCGTATCATGAAGAATGTCCTAGGTGAAACCCAAGCGGAAACGAAGGAGAAGCTGAACAAGGCCATCGCAGACAGCCAGCAATTGGATGTCAGCAAGACTGGCAACTATACAGTGGCAAGCTGGTTGACCACCTGGTACGAGGTCTACGCCGAGCCGCGGATACGGCCCAACACTAAAGCCTATTACCTGAACTACATCCACAACCACATCATCCCCAACATTGGCAGTATCAAGCTGGAGAAACTCACGACCATCCAGATACAGAAATTCTATAGCAAGCTGCAAAAGAGCGGACGTGTACAAAGAGAAGGACAGGCTAAGCTGAAGGACAAGAGCCTCAGTCCGAGGGTGGTGCGGGGCGTCCATACGCTGCTCAGCAACTGTCTGGAGCAGGCAGTCGCAGAACGTCTGATCTTAACGAACCCGGCTGCCGGGTGCAAGCTGCCCAAGCTGGAGAAGAAGGAGATGCACATCCTGCCACAGGAGAAGATAGGTCTATACTTGGCAGAGGCGGAGGAGCGCGGACTGCTGGCGATGTTCTATCTTGAACTGACAACCGGCCTGCGGCGAGGTGAGCTGTTGGCTCTTCTCTGGACAGACCTGGACATAGAGGCTAGGACGATCTCCATAACGAAACAGGTCCATCGTATCAACGGTGAACTTTTAGTCAGCCAGCCTAAGACGCAGAACTCCATCCGAATGCTGGCCCTCCCGCAGCAAGCGGTGGACCTCCTGGTCGAGGAACACAGCAAACATCCAGGCAACCCCTATATGTTCCCATCTCCCAAGACAGGGACCATGTATGACCCGGATGCCTTCCGGCGTATCCACGACAAGATTTTGAAAACGATTGGTGCAGAACACGTCCGGTTCCACGATATGCGGCACCTATTCGCCACGCTGTCCCTCAAAAATGGCGTGGACGTAAAGACGCTCTCCGGCGTCCTAGGCCACTACTCTGCCGGATTGACCCTCAACACCTACACTCATGCCACGACCCAGATGAAGCAGGATGCGGCGGACACCATCGGCGCGGTCATCGCACAGGCGATGTAAAAAATCCCGTGTGGGTCACGGCGTGGGTCAGGCAAAAATGTGAGAGCTATAAAACTATTAAAAAGTGACGAAAAACAAGAAAAATCCGTTGAAATCTTGCGATTTCAACGGATTTTTGGTGGAGACTACTGGACTCGAACCAGTGGCCTCATGCGTGTGAAGCATTATCGTCCTGCATCCTAAAATGTCCTATTCCGTACATATCCGATTTATCAGCGGTTTTCAAAAATAAAAATCAAGTATAATCAGAAGAGACTTCTTTTGGTTACTAACAAATCACCATCAAAAAATCAGCCTTCTACGGCCTTGATAAGCTCTTCGATATCCGTGTGTACATAGATATTTGCGGTCGTGCTGTAGTCGCTATGTCCCAGTATCTTTTGGAGCACCTCCGGTGCCATCCCTGCCCGCCTGGCACGACTGGCATAGGTGTGTCGGGTCGCGTGGGGCGTTTTCTTGGCGATGCCGAGTTTGTCCAACAATGGGTAGTAGTCCCGCTTTCTAAAATTGTTGGGAATCTTCTGCCCCCTGTATCCAGAAAGGAGCAGCTCCCCTTCCGACAGATTTGCAAAGTACCGGAAATATGCACGCCCTTCTGGTTTGATGGGTATGACCCTGTTCCTCCCGGCGGCCGTCTTTTCGCCGCCAATGACATATGTCTCGTGATAGTCGGACAGTGGCAAGGAGAACAGCTCTCCTATCCGCATACCTGTGTAGATCAGCATGAGGACTATCTTTGCTGTATCGCTCCCGTCTGCCTCCAGTTTTTCTATGTCGGCGTCGGAGAAGATATCCTTCTCTTTCTTCTTGTTCTCTGGTAGCTTTACAAAGGATGCAAAATTAGTGGTCAGCAGCTCCTCCCGTATGGCCCAGGATGACATCTGGGTTATGAGCTGTTTATGTTTGGACACCGTGGAATGGGACTGCTTCATGTACGGGTCCAATACCGCCTGAAAGTCTGCCGTCCTCAAGTCCCGGAACTTTTTCTTGTGGAGCGGGGAGAACACATCAAAGGCACGGTTATAAGAGGCGCGGCCTGCGTTGGTGATCTCCTTGTAATGCTCGACCTTCCAGGCCTCGAACACATCCGTGAAGGTCATATTATAGCGCTCATCCAAGGAGCGGCCTGTGAGACGGTTCAGCGCCTCCAGAGCAGCCGTTTTCGTTTCGTAGTATCCTATCACCACTTTGTTCTTCGCAGCCGCCCAGGGCCGCTTCCTGCGCCCTCGGAGCTTATAAACGGTCCCGGTCCCGTTTGCCCTTTTCAAGGCCTTCTTCTTTTCCTTCACCTGCTTCGTGCCACAGAAAAGGCAGTACAAACTCTCGTCTGGTATGTCCTTCCGGCACTTTTTACATCGCACTTTCTCCACCCCCCATATTTGATAGGCCACCCCCAGTACACTGGCACTGGGGGCGGTTTTATCCTGTATAGTTTGCTGGTTTTTGGCAACAAGATTTAAGGCCAACAATATGCTCTAAAAGATTTTCTTTGTACATGGTTCCACTGTTGTCAGGAGGAGGCGTTCTTAATCATCAATTATGCTGAATGACGAGCAATCCATATTTCGATTTCCTTCTGAAATTGTACCTTCTAAGGAAACATACAATCCTTTCTGGTGAGCTTCAATGGCTTTGGCATAGCTTTCGGCATCTAAAGCCGCAGTCAGAATGCCCGCTTTGTCGTCTTTGCCTAGGTATGACACTTTGATATGCCCGCCCTGCCGATTTTCCAGCAAAGGATTGGCCTTCAATTCCTTTACTCGCCCTAAAATCTTCATTGTCTGTTCCTGATTTGGCTTGAGCGTCTTGGATATAGCTTTTATGGGCGCAATATAATCGCTGTTTAGCCTGACGCTTGAGAAAGAGGGAATATTCTTTCTGACTGCGGGTGACCATTGTGCATGAAAGTCAACCAAAGCCTCCGCACGCTGACCACAGATGCCGACAATGGCATCACAAAAATTGGCGCTTACCGGTATCTCCAACTCCGACTCTGTATCAATGGCGGCTTTAATAGAATGAATGCCCTCTATAAGATGCCGTGTTACTTTCCTGGTCAGTGATTCCGCGCATTCGTCCGCTTTATCAAAAATCGTTAGTTGCTCATGAGAGCCGCTGTCTACATCTATAAATGGACACACCAGCGGAACAACATAGCTTCCTACCTCTGTCTGCCCGAAACGGCACTGGCTGACGAACTTTTGGATGGAATCATCAAGGCGACCTGCATGATAGTTTCTCGGATGTAGCACATCGCGGGCACTTGCTGCAATCAATTTTCTCGCATTCTCATAGAGTTCTACGGCGGCATCGAATGGGATAT
>CAMWFH010000031.1 GCA_947173485.1 uncultured Clostridia bacterium
GAGCCCAACCTCCAGAACATCCCCACCCGGACGGAGCTGGGCAGCGAGCTGCGGCGGATGTTCGCGGCGGCGCCGGGGAAGGTGCTGGTGGACGCGGACTACAGCCAGATCGAGCTGCGGCTCCTGGCCCATATCTCCGGGGACACGGCCATGCGGGACGCCTTCCTGTCCGGGGAGGACTTCCACACCGTCACTGCCTCCCATGTGTTCAATGTGCCCCTGGAGGAAGTCACGTCCCAGATGCGCCGGGCGGCCAAGGCGGTGAACTTCGGCATCGTCTACGGCATCTCTGCCTTCTCCCTCTCCCAGGACCTGGGAGTGACCACTGGGGAGGCCAAGGCCTATATGGAGGCCTACTTCGCCCGGTTCCCCGGCGTGAAGCGCTATATGGACACGGTGGTGGAGACCGCCCGGCAGAAGGGCTATGTGGAGACCCTGTTCCACCGCCGGCGGGCCCTGCCGGAGCTGACCGCCAGCAACCACAATACCCGCTCCTTCGGGGAGCGGGTGGCCCTCAATATGCCCATCCAGGGCACTGCCGCCGATATCATCAAGCTGGCCATGGTGAAGGTGTTCCGCCGGCTGGAGCAGGAGGGACTGGCGGCACGGCTCATCATGCAGGTCCACGATGAGCTGATCGTGGAGTGCCCCCTGGAGGAGGCAGACCGGGTGAAGGCCCTGCTGGAAGAGGAGATGGCGGGGGTCATGCCCCTCAGCGTCCCCCTGCCCGCGGAGGCCCATGTGGGGCAGAACTGGCTGGAGGCGAAATGATGCTGGTCCCGATGACGGATGGGCACCTGGACCAGGCGGCGGCGCTGGAGCAGGTCTGCTTCACAGACGCCTGGTCCAGGGAGCTGCTGGCACAGACGCTGGCCCTGGAGAACGCGTATAACATCGCCGCCCAGGAGGGGGACCTGCTCTTAGGCTACGCCAGCGCCCAGTATGTGCTGGACGAGGGGTATATCAACAACATCGCCGTCCGCCCGGACTGCCGCCGGCAGGGGGTGGCCTCCCGGCTGATGGAGGCCCTCCTGGCCTGGGGAGCAGAGCGGGAGCTGGCGTTCTTGACCCTGGAGGTCCGGCCCAGCAATATGGCCGCCTATGGGCTGTACCGGAAGTACGGCTTTGAGACTGTAGGGGTCCGGCCCAACTACTACACACATCCCAGGGAGAACGCCCTACTGATGACCTATTACTATCGTAAGGAGAATACACCGTGAAACTGGATGAAATGAGCCGGGAGGAACTGGCCTGGGCATATGATACGCACCTCAGAGAGGCCTTCCCCCCGTCAGAGCTGAAGCCCCTCCGGGCGATGGAGCGGCTGATGGACCGGGAGGTCTACGACCCCCTCTGCCTCCGGGATGATAGCGGGACGCCCCTGGGCTTTTTGCTGCTGTGGTGGCACAGGAGCGGGAAGCTGGGGCTGATCGACTACCTTTGCGTCCCCGCCGCCCTGCGCAGCAGGGGCATCGGGGCGGCCATGCTCCGGGGCCTCCGGTCCTTCTACCTGGACAGCACCCTCTTCCTGGCGGAGAGCGAGGCCCTCACCGGGGACCCGGCGCGGGACGCTCTGATCGCCCGCCGCCTGGCCTTCTACCAGCGCTGCGGCGCCCGGCTGCTGCCCTATGACTGCGCCCTCTTCGGCGTCCACTTCCGCACCCTCCTCTGGGGAGAGGGGGACAGCGGCGAGGTGCTGCGGATGCACCAGGAGATCTATCAGACGGACCTGGGAAAGGCGATCTGTGACCGGTATATCCAGCTGCCCCTGGCCCCCGGCGAGGCGCCTATCCCAGCGGTGGAGTGGACGGAGGAGGTGTGACCATGCGGATCCTGGCCTTTGAGAGCTCCTGTGACGAGACCGCCGTGGCGGTGGTGGAGGACGGCCGGCGGGTCCTCAGCGACGCCATCCTGTCCCAGGCAGATATGCACGCCCTCTACGGCGGCGTGGTGCCGGAGATCGCCTCCCGGAAGCATGTGGAGGCCATCGCCGCCCTGACGGAGCAGTCCCTCCGGGATGCCGGCGTGGGGCGGGACGAGATCGACGCCATCGCCGTCACCTACGGCCCCGGCCTGATCGGGGCGCTGCTGGTGGCGGTGAGCTTCGCCAAATCCGTGGCCCTGGCATGGAAAAAGCCCCTGGTGCCCGTCCACCACGTCCGGGGACATATCGCCGCCAACTACCTGGCGTTCCCGGAGCTGGAGCCGCCCTTCCTGGCGCTGTGCATCTCCGGGGGGAACACCATGCTGGTGGATGTGAAGGGGTATACGGAGATGGAGATCCTGGGCGCCACTAGGGACGATGCCGCGGGGGAGTGCTTCGACAAGGCGGCCCGGGTGCTAGGCCTGCCCTACCCCGGCGGCAAGCCCATGGACGGCCTGGCCCAGGGAGGGGACGACACCGCCTATGCTCTGCCCCGGTCCAAGGTGGACGGGGCGGAGCTGGACATGAGCTTCTCCGGGCTGAAAACGGCGGTGGTGAACCTGGTCCACAACGCCGGACAGAAGGGAGAGCCCCTGGACCGGGCCGGCCTGGCGGCCTCCTTCGCCGCCGCGGTCAGCGACGAGCTGGTCCCCCGGACCATCCAGGCCGCCCGGCAGCAGGGGCGCTCCACCGTCATCGCCGCCGGCGGCGTGGCCGCCAACAGCCGGATCCGGCGGGACCTCCAGCGCGCCTGCCAGGCGGCGGGGCTGCGGCTCTACCTGCCGCCCCTGGCCCTGTGCGGGGACAACGCGGCGATGATCGGCTGTCAGGCCTTCTACGAGCTGGCCCAGGGGGCGGCGGCGGACATGCGCCTGAACGCCTACGCCAATTTAGAGATCTGACCCAACGCCCCGCCATACCGGCGGGGCGTTCTCGCGCCTAAAAATTTTGTTGCGGAACTGCTAGATTTTCTGAAAAGACTATGGTATGATATGATAGCTATAAAGGCCGGTCTGCCCTGGGGCAAGGCGGCCTGGGCATATTTTACACGACCGTTGCAGCGGCCAAGGCCGCTTTCCGGGATATTCTGACAGAGAACAGGAGGCACTCACTATGAAGTTTTCCAGCAAGGTGCAGCGATGCGATTACTCCCCCATGCGCAAGTTCCACCCCTTCGCAGTGGCAGCACGAGCCGCTGGGAAGAAGATCTATCATCTGAATATCGGACAGCCGGATATCGCCACCCCCCCCGCCGCTTTCGCCGCCGTCCGTGATTTCGCCCTGCCGGTGCTGGAGTACGCCCCCTCCCCGGGCATCCCGGAGCTGATCGCCGCCGTGGCCAAGTACTACCGGAACAATGTGGGCGTGGCCCTCCAGGAGGAGGACATCCTGATCACCGCCGGCGGCAGCGAGGCCCTTTCTATCACCTGCAACTGCATCCTGGACGATGGGGACGAGATCATCATCCCCGAGCCCTTCTACCCCAACTACAACACCTTCGTCCAGGCCGCCGGCGCGTCGATCCGACCTGTGGACACCACCCCCCACGACGGCTACCGCTACGCCGACCGGGAGAAGATCGAGGCCCTGATCAACGACCACACCCGGGCCATCATGCTCACCAACCCCGGCAACCCCACCGGCACCGTCCTTGCCCCGGCGGAGATGCGGATGATCGCCGACATAGCCAAGGAGCATGGGCTGTTCCTGGTGGTGGATGAGGTGTACCGAGAGTTCGTCTACGGCGGCGAGGAGTTGAGCAGCATGGCCAGCTTCGACGACGTGGCCGAGAACACCATCCTCATCGACTCCGCCTCCAAGCGCTTCTCCGCCTGCGGCGCCCGCATCGGCGTACTGATCAGCCGCAACAAGGCCTTCATGCAGCACGCTCTGAAGTTCTGTCAGGCTCGGCTGGCGGTGGCCACCCTGGACCAGACGGCGGTGGTGTCCATGTACGACCTGCCCGCGGACTACTTCCTGGCCAGCCGGGAGGAGTACAAGCGGCGGCGGGACGTGGCCTACCGGAAGTTCAAGGAGATCCCCGGCGTGGTGTGCGAGTGCCCCGGCGGCGCGTTCTACATGATGGCGAAGCTGCCGGTGGACGACACGGAGCGGTTCCAGGAGTGGCTGCTCACCGATTTCGAGGACAAGGGGGAGACCATGATGTTCGCCCCCGGTGCCGGCTTCTACGCCACCCCCGGCAAAGGGCGGGATGAGATTCGGATCGCCTATGTGCTGAAGGAGGCGGACCTGGCCCGGGCCATGGATCTGCTGGCGCTGGGCATCCAGGCCTATAACGCGAGACGGTAGGCATAGCATCCCAAAGTCGAGAAATGATCGTGCCCCCCGCCGGTGACCGGCGGGGGGCCTGCTCTATACAGGAGGAGACGATAGGCCGCAGGATGATACCGGTATCATCCTGCAGCCGTTTGCTGTCTCGCCACCCAGAAAGGCAGGAAAGCCTGCTGTATGTGGCGTTTGCAGCAAGCATCTGTGGGATACACTTTTAGGGGCGGTCTGCCGCCCTACTTTTTTCGAAACTAGGTTAACCGGTTACATATTTGCGCGCGTCTTATAGGCGTCGAAAGACAGAAATTTTCAGCTATAGTGACAAACGGCATAGATAAAAACTGTTTGTTCCTACGAAATTGGTAAAAAGAGCAAGAAAGTAGTTGCAATCTGGAAGCATTGGTGCTATCATAACGTCACACCACCTTATGAAACCGGTTACATATGCGGAGACGGCGGTGGAAAACATTTTTGGGAGGAACATATGAAAAAGTTGATCGCGATCCTTGCGGCAGCCGCTATGCTGTTGAGTCTGGCCGTCGGCTGCGGCCAGAAGGACGGCCCTGATTCGGGGAAAGACGGCACGTCCAACGACCCCATCCGCATCGCCTATGTAGGCCCTCTGACCGGCGACAACGCCGAGTATGGCCAGACCATGTCCAACGCGGTGCAGATCGCCGTGGAGGATGTCAACGCCGCCGGCGGTATAGGCGGCCGCACCTTCGAGCTGGTCACCTTCGATGATAAGAACGACGCCACCGAGGCCACCACCGTGGCGGAGAAGGTCTGCTCCGACAAGAGCATCGTGGGCGTGATCGGCCACTTCTCCAGCGGCGTGGCCCTGGCGGCCTCCGGCGTCTACCAGGAGAACGGGATGCCCTATATCGCCATCTCCGCCGCCCACCCGGACCTGTGCCAGGGGGACTACATCTTCCGCAACAACGCCCTCTATGACACCGAGGCCAGCTCCATGCTCCAGACCATGGCCAGCAAGGGCGTGTCCAAGTTCGGCATCCTGGTGCCCAACTCCGATGCCGGCGTCTCCGTCACCACCGAGATCCAGAAGTGCCTGGACCAGTTCGGCGACAAGTATGCCCCCCAGTTGGCCACCATCCAGCGCTTTGACGACGGCACCACCGATATGAACGCCCAGATCCAGGAGATGATCGCCGCCGGCTGCGAGGCGGTCTACACCAACGCCCCCTATGCCCAGGCGGTCCCCTTCATGACCCAGTACCGTACCTACGACCAAAACGTGCAGTTCGTCGTCACCGCCGCCTGCTTCTCCCCCACCTTCCTGGAGGCCGCCGGCGATACCGCCAACGGCTGCGTGCTGGCCACATCCTTCTTCTACGGCAGCGCCAACGCCGCGGTCAAGGCCTTCGTGGACAAGTATGTCAAGAAATACGACTCCAACCCCAGCAACTTCTGCGGCCAGTCCTATGACGCGGCCTACTCCTTCTTCTACGCCGTGGAGAAGGCCGGCGAGGCCACTCGGGACGGCATCCGCGATGCCCTCCATGAGATCGAGTTCGAGGGCCTCACGGGCATGATGCGCTACAACGAGAGCGGCGAGTGCCTCAAGCAGCAGACCCTGGTGGGCGTGGAGGACGGCAAGTGGGTGGAGTATCCCGGCGTGCTCCTCTCCGCCACCGACTACCTCAACTCCCTGTAAGTTCGAGCCCACCGCGGCGGCCCGGCCAGCCGGGCCGCCGCCCCACACGACCAACGACTGCGGAGCGCCGGCGGCAGGCCGGCGCGCTTGAGGGGATAGTATGCTAAGTCAACAGATCTTCAACGGGCTGATCCTGGGATGTATCTATGCGCTGCTGGCGGTGGGGTACTCCCTGGTGTTCGGCATCCTGCGCCTTCTGAATATGTCCCACGGCGCTGTCTACACCGCCGGCGCCTTCATGGGGCTGCTGGGCGCCAGCTACCTGCACATGGGGGCGGTCCCCACCATCCTCTTCGCCATGCTCCTGACCGGCGCGGTCAACGTCTGCATCAACCGGGCCGTCCTCCAGCCTCTCCGGGAGCAGGGTGCGGCCAATATCACCATGCTGATCTCCGTGACCGGCGTGTCCTACATCATCCAGAACACCCTGATGCTGGTCTTTGGCTCCCAGAAGCTGCCCTTCCCCAAGGTGTTCGACTTCGGCAGCTTCCGAGTGGGGGGCGTGCTGGTCACCTCCATCCAGGTGATGATCGTCCTGGTGACGGTGGTCCTGCTGGGGGCCCTGGGGCTCATCACCAAGCACACCCGGACCGGGCTGGCCATGCGGTGCATCTCCCAGAATCCCAAGGCGTCCAATATGGTGGGCATCGATGTGCGATGGATCATCAGCTTCACCTTTATCGTCAGCGGCATATGCGCCGCCATCGCCGGCTACATGGTCTCCGGCTACTACCAGCTGGTCTACTTCACCATGGGCACCACCGCCGGATTGAAGGCCTTCGCCGCGGCGGTGCTGGGCGGGATCGGCATCCTGTCCGGCTCCGTGGTGGGAGGCATCCTGATCGGCCTCTGCGAGGCCTTGGCCACGGTGGTGTTCGGCGGGGAGTACTCGGAGGCCACCGCCTATGTGATCCTGTTCCTTGTCCTGCTGATCAAGCCCTCGGGCCTCTTCGGGAAGGACGATGTAGACGAGAAGGTCTGAGAGGGGGAGGCAGGTATGAAACAAAAACGATTCGATCTGGCTGGCTTTGCCGGCCGGTATAAGCTGCCCCTGCTGCTGGTACTGCTGGCGGCGCTGGCCGCCGTCCCCTTCCTGGGCCTGAGCAGCTATGTGGTCCGGGTGTTCTGCATGGTCTTCACCTACAGCATCCTCACCATCAGCCTCAACTTCGTCACCGGCTACTTGGGGGCCACCTCCATGGGCCACGCCTCCCTCTACTGCGTAGGCGCCTATGTGGGGGCCCTGGCCGCCACCCGGGCCGGGTGCAACATCTGGGTCAGTCTGGTGCTGGCGGTGCTGGTGGGGTGCCTGGCCGGGGGACTGCTGGGGGTGTGTACCATCAAGCTCTCCGGGTCCTATATGACCGTGACGACCCTGGCCTTCGCCCAGGTGGTCACCATGGTGGCCAAGAACTGGACCAGCGTCACCAACGGCACCCTGGGCATCAAGGATATCCCCAAGGCCCGTCTCCTCGGCGCGGAGCTGACGGTGCGCAACGGCGGGATGTACTTCGTGGGGCTGGGCCTTTTGATCCTGTGCCTCCTCTTCTCCTCCATGGTCATCCGCTCCAAGTACGGCCGGGCCTTCATCGCCGTCCGGGACGACGAGCTGGGGGCGCGGATGATGGGGCTCAAGACCCGGAACTACCGCCTTTTGGGCACAGTGATCTCCGGGGCCCTGGCCGGCCTGGCCGGGTGCTACTACGCCTACCTCACCGGCTACATCGACCCGGTCACCTTCAGCTTCGACATCTCCATGACCATCCTGACCATGGCGATCCTGGGGGGCCTGGCCTCCCTGCCCGGCTCCATCGCCGGCGCGGCGATCCTGACGGTGTTCCCGGAGCTGCTGCGGTCCCTGGACGTGTACCGCTATCTGTTCTTTGGCTTTATCCTGGTCATCATGATGCGCCTGCGGCCCCAGGGGATCCTGGGCAGCGTCAAGGCGGCCCGCTACACGCTGCCGAAGGGCGTCCTCCGCCCCGCCGCGGCTATGGAGCAGGGAAAGGAGGGGACCTGATATGGCGCTGCTGGATGTCAGACAGATCACCAAGACCTTCGGGGGCCTGGTGGCTGTGGACAATTTGACCTTCCATGTGGACGAGAAGCAGATCGTCTCCATCATCGGCCCCAACGGGGCCGGCAAGACCACCACCTTCAATATGATCACCGGCGCTTACCGTCTGGACGGCGGCGAGATCTACTTCGACGGGCAGCCGATCCACACCAAGAGCTCCCAACAAATCGTAAAGGCCGGCATCGCCCGGACCTTCCAGAACATCCGTCTCTTCAAGAGTATGCGGGTCATCGAGAACGTGCTGATCGGGTGCCATATCCACACCAGCTACGGCTTCTTCGACGCCGTCTTCCGCACGCCCCGGTTCCGGGAGGCGGAGCGCAGGGCCCACCAGCGCTGCGTGGAGATCCTGGAGTCCCTGGATCTGGCCCAGTATATGGACGAGGACGCCAAGAACCTGCCCTACGGCCTCCAGCGGAAGATCGAGATCGCCCGGGCTATCGCCACCGATGCCAAGCTGCTGATCCTGGACGAGCCGGCGGCGGGCATGAACCCCCAGGAGTCCGAGGCGCTGATGGACTTCATCTTCAGCCTCCGGGACGCGGGGTACACGATCCTGCTGATCGAGCACGATATGAGCCTGGTCATGAACATCTCCGACTATATCTACGTCTGCGAGTTCGGCAAGCTGATCGCGGAGGGCACGCCGGACCAGGTGGCCAGCGATCCGCGGGTCATCGAGGCCTATCTGGGCAAGGGAGGCGCCTATGAGTGAGCTGATCCTACAGGTACAGGACGTACACACCTACTACGGCCATATCCACGCCCTCAAGGGCATCTCCATGGATATCCGGCAGGGGGAGATCGTGACCCTGCTGGGCTCCAACGGCGCCGGCAAGAGCACCACCCTCAGCTCCATCGCTGGCATCGTCCACCCCGCCAAGGGGACCATCCTGCTGGAGGGGACGGACATCACCCGGATGAAGTGTTCGGAGATCACCAAGCGGGGGATCGGCATCTCCCCGGAGGGCCGGGAGGTCTTTCCCCGGCTGACGGTGGCGGAGAACCTGCTGGCCGGGGCCTACACCCGCCGGGACAAAAAGGAGATCGCCGGGTCCCTGGAGGAGGTCTACGCCCTCTTCCCCCGGCTGAAGGAGCGGACGAAGCAGATGGCAGGCACCCTCTCCGGCGGCGAGCAGCAGATGCTGGCCATCGGCCGGGCGCTGATGTGCAAGCCCAAGCTGCTGCTGCTGGACGAGCCCAGCCTGGGGCTGGCCCCCAATCTGGTGGAGCTGATCTTCGAGCTGATCGTCCGAATCAACAAGACCGGCATCACCATTTTGCTGATCGAGCAGAACGCCAATATGGCCCTCCAGATCGCCGACCAGGGCTTCGTTTTGGAGACCGGCACCATCACCCTCTCCGGGGAGGCCCGGCAGCTGCGGACCAACGACGCCATCCGCCGGGCCTACCTGGGCAAGTAGCCGGAAAGGAGGCGATGGCATGATCGATCCCTATGAGATAGCGGCGATCCCCGCTATCGACACCCATATGCACCGCTTCCACCCCAGCCGGGCCGGGGAGTTCGGCACCGTGGCCGGCGGCTATGTGGCCGGGCCGGGCCAGGCGGACCATGCCCGCCAGACCATGCTCTACCGCATGGTCATCGAGACGCTGCGGACCCATTTCCAGATGCCGGAGGACACCCCTCCGGCGGCGGTGGAGGCCGAGCGCTGCCGCCGGTACGCCGCGGACCCCGTCGCCTACAGCCGGGACCTGCTGGCGGGGCAGAACACGGCCCTGTACTGCGTAGAGACCGGCAGCCCCATGGGGGGACCGGCCTACACGGCGGAGGAGATCCGCCACTTCCACCAGGTCCTGCCGGCGGAGCGGTGCTGCGACATCATCCGAATCGACCGGGTGGCGGAGGAGCTTCTGAAGGAGGACCTCCCCTTCTCCGACTTCCTCCGCCGCTTCCAGGAGGACCTGCGGCGGGAGATCGACAGCCACCGGACCGTGGGATTGAAGTCCTGCTGCGCCTACAACGGCGGGCTGGACGTGCGCCCCACGGACCGGGAGGCGGCAGCCCGGGGTTATGAGCGGATGCGCCGGGGGGACCCAGCGGGCCGCAAGAGCTTCTTTGACTTTCTGCTGCTGGAAGGCGTGGAGGCGGCGGTGGAGCGGGACCTACCCATCCAGATCCACACCGGTGCCGGCGGCGGGACCTGGCTGGACTTTCGGACGGAGAACCCCATCCATCTGATCGATTTCCTGAAGGATGAGCGGGTCCTGGACCGCTGCCGGATCGTCCTGCTCCACGGCGGACACCCCCACGAGGAGGACACCGGGTACTTAGTCTCCCAGTTTGCCAACGTGTACACCGACTTCTCCGGCACGTTCTATCTCTGCACCGGCAAGAGCGTGGAGCGCATGACCGCCCTGCTGGAGCGGACGCCGCTGAACAAGGTGATGTACGGCAGCGACGGCGTAGGGATGCCGGAGCTGACCTGGTTCGCCCACGACCGCTTCCGCCAGCAGCTGGTCAAGCTGCTGGACGGACTGGTGGCAGAGGGGTGCATGACCAGGCCAAGGGCCCAAGAGGCCGCCAGGATGTTCCTGCGGGACAACGCGCTGGACTGCTACAGAGCGGTCCGGGGCTATCTGTGAGCGCTATAGGCGCATCGTTAAGAGAAGAAGGAGTGATCGTATATGACGGCAGCGGAGCGGATCAGACAGATGGTGGAGAGCGAGCGGGTGGACGCCGTCGGCGCCAGCGGCTGGTACCACACCCCGGAGTGCGACCGGGCCGGCGCGGAGGCGTTCTCCCGCCGGATCATAGGCATCACGGACCACAGCCGCTGGGACTTTATCAAGATCATGCCCAACGGGATCTATATGCAGGAGGCCCACGGCTCGGATATCGAGTATCTCTCCAAGGATATCCCACCGGAGCGGCTGCGGTCGAAGATGATCTTCAACTTCCGCAGCTACCTGGTCAACAGCCCGGAGGAGATGGCCCGCTTCCCGGTGCTGGACGTGAAGTCCAACCCGGTCTTTCAGCGGGAGACGGCCCTTGTCCGGGCCCTGGCGGACCACTACAAGGGCACGGTGCCCATCCTCCCCACCATCTTCCTCCCCGCCCACACCATCCCGGAGTTCGTCGGGGGCATCCCCAAGGCTAGGTGGTACTTCGAGAACCACCCCGACGCCGTGGACCATATGCTCCAGGCCCTCTACGAGACGGAGCGGCAGCTGCTCCAGGCCTATCTGGACGCCGGCGCGGACGGCTTCTTCTTCGCCACCCGCTACAGCAACGCCGGCATCCTCTCCCGGGACGAGTTCGAGCGGTTCTGCCTGCCCTACGAGGTCCGGCTGACCGAGAGCACCAAGGGCCGGGCTTGGTTCAACATGATGCACATCCACGGGGTGAAGGACTTCTACTGGGACTACTACGACAAATATTTTGTCCAGGCGTATAACTGGGAGAACGTCCCCGCCTCCGTGCCGGAGGAGGAGCGGGCCACCGTGGCCCGTGTCCGGGAGCTGACGGACCGGGTGCTGGTCACCGGCACCGACCAGGTGAACGACTTCTACGGCAGTCTGGAGGAGGTCCGGGAACGGTTCGCCCAGCGCCTGGAGCGGGCGGCAAAGGAGTCCGGAGACAACCGGCTGATCTTCGCCCCCGGCTGCTCCCTGCCCCTGGACATCGACCCGGAGAGCGTCCACCAGATCCGGGTGGTGGTCGATGCCTATAACGCATCCCACAACGGCTGATCAGGCCGAGCTTACAGAAGGGAAGTATTTTGACCATGGATCTAGGATTGAAGGGCACCGTCGCCGTCGTCACCGGCGCCAGCATGGGCATCGGCTTGGCCACCGCCAAGGAGCTGGTGCAGGAGGGGGCCAGGGTAGCTATCTGCTCCCGTGACGCCGGGCGCGTCGCCGCCGCGGTGCGGCAGCTGGAGGAGCTGGGCGGCCAGGTGTATGGCGAGGCGGTGGATATGTGCGACGAGCAGAGCGCCTACCGGTTCGCCCAAAACGTCTATGACCGCTTTGGACAGATCGACAGCTGGGTGAACAACGTGGGCGCCCAGCTGACCAAGGGAGAGGACGAGGAGGAGTATTCCGACGCGCTGCTGGAGCGGATCTACGCCGTCTGCTTCAAGTCCGCGGTGTTTGGCTGCCAGGCGGCCTTCCGCTACATGAAGGACCGGGGCGGCTCGATCGTGAACATCAGCTCCCTGGGGGCCCGCTGCCCCACCATCGGCAAGGCGACCCTCTACGGGCCGCTGAAGGCCGCCGTCTGCCGGCTCTCCCTCACCATGGCCGGCGAGTACGCCGCCTACGGCGTCCGGGTCAACTGCGTCATGCCCGGCTACACCATGACCGAGTTCAACAGCGCCCACACCGACAGCCAGACCATGCGGGCCATCTGTGAGGGGACCATGATGAACCGCCCCGGCCGGGTAGAGGAGGTGGCCAGGCCCATCGTCTTCCTCTGCGGGAACGGCTCCGCCTTCATCACCGGCGAATCCCTGGAGGTCTCCGGCGGACGGGGACTGACCCTGAACGCCATGTTCTCCTATGAGGAGAAGGCCCGAAAAGAAAAGAAGGAGGCTATCTTACGATGATCAGATACAGCGCGGAGGAGATCCGCCGGCATATCGGCAGCTCGATCATGAGCGACGCCCTGGATTCCCTGGGCTACCGGGACCAGATGATCACCTGGCCCGTCCGCCCCCTGGGGGAGGACACCTTCCTCTACGGCCCCGCCTTCACCAGCATCGGCACCCAGGTCTACTCCATGCCGCCGGACCCCCTGACGGCCCAGTGCAAGGTGGTGGACCAGCTGTCCGAGGGGGAGATCTACGTCCTGGTCATCCGGGGGACGCGCAACTGCGCCGTGTTCGGCGAGCTGTTCGCCGCCGGGGTCCACAACCGGAAGGGCGCCGGGGTCCTCACCGACGGCTACGCCCGGGACATCCGCCAGCTGAAGGAGATGGGCTTCCCCCTGTTCTACGGCGGCACCGACCCCCGTACCTCTAAGGGCCGGTGCGAGATCAACGAGTGCCAGATCCCGGTGGTGATGCAGGGCGTGACCATCCGGCCCGGGGACATCATCCTGGGCGATATCGATGGGGTGGCGGTGATCCCCCAGGAGATCGCCGGGGAAGCCTTCGACCGGGCCTTCGAGACCGTGGACAAGGAGAAGGATGTGCGGGCCGGCCTGCAAGGCGGCGCGTCCCTCCGGGAGATGTACGCCCTCAACGGCGCTATCTGACGGCAGAGCGGTCCGTTTTCCAGCGCCTATGGAAGTACCGGTATATTGACAAGGTTCGATAATTTTTATATGATAGAGGCAGGTAAAAAAAGATAAAAATCAGCGAACGCAGGGGTGTTTAGATGGGACTGGAAAAAAAGAAAGCGACGATATCCGACATCGCGGCGGCGGCGGGCGTCTCCAAGGCGACCGTGTCGCGTTACATCAACGGCAAGTCGGATCTGATGATGGACAAGACCAAGGAGCGGATCCGGACGGTCATCGAGCTGCTGGATTACCATCCCAACAACGCGGCCCGCAGTCTGAAGACCAAGAAGAACTACCAGGTGGGCGTCATGCTCTCCAACATCGAAACGCCCTTCGCCGCGTCACTGATCGTGGGCATCGGCTCCGGCCTGCGGCAGCGGGGGTACGAGCCGCTGTTCGTGGACTGCCACGACAGCATCGAGGAGGAGGGCAAGGCCCTTGCCAGCTTTCTGGACCGGACCGTGGACGGGCTGATCGTGAGCACCATCTTTATGGAGAACCCGGCCCTGATCAAGGCCAGCTGCGATGGGTGCCCGATCGTCCTGTGCGACCGGTTCGTGAACAATTATGCCTTCAACGTGGTCTCCGCCGAACAGGAGGAGAGCATGTACCGCCTGCTCCTCCATTTGAAGGAACAGGGGTACACCCGTCCAGCGCTGTTCACCCTGCCCTGGGCGGGCAACTCCAACCGGCAGCGCCGGCTGGAGGCCTTCCGGCAGGCGATCGCGGCGCTGTACCCCGATCGTGCCAGGGAGGACGTCTACCTCTTTGAGGCCGGTGGCGGGGCAGAGGATCAGCTGGAGCGGTTCCTCTCCCAGCTGCCGCCGGGGGAGAAGCCGGCGGTGGTGGGCATCAACAGCGAGGCCACCGTCCTGGTCTACCGGGCCATCCTGCGCTGCGGCCTGCGGATCCCGGAGGACGTGGGACTGTGCGGCTCGGAGGACTGGAACTGGGACAGCATCATGAACTGGGCCACCCTGCTCACTCCCTCCATCACCACCATCGACGTGCCCACCAAGCAGATGGGCTGCCGGGCGGCGGAGCGGCTGGTGGAGCTGATCGAGGGCGGGGACCCCACCGCCCAGGTCATCACGCTCCCCTGCGCGCTGTCGCCCCGGGGCTCGACCCAGCTGCGGGGAGGAACGGAAAGGATCGATCGATAAGCAATGGACAAGAACAAGGGGATCGCCTGCATGATCCTCTCCGCCTTTGGATTTGCCGTGATGCAGATCCTGATCGCGCTGACCGCGAAGCGCATCCCTGTCTTTGAGCAGATGCTCTTTCGGAACCTGATCACCACGGGCATCGCCTACGCCGCCCTCCGAAAAAAGGGAGCCAGCCCCTGGGGGGAGCGGGCGAACCGACCCATGCTGCTGGCCCGGTCGGTGCTGGGCTTTCTGGGGATGCTCTTCCTCTTCAGTGCCACCGCCGCTGGCAACCAGGGGGAGGTGGCGATCCTCACAAAGCTGTCCCCCTTCGTGGTCATCCTCTGCGCGATGGTCCTCTTCAAGGAGCGGCCCACCCGCAGCCAGACAGGAGCTCTGGTCCTGGCGCTGTGCGGCGCGGCGGTCACCGCCGGCTTCCACGCCGGGGCCTCCGCCTTGCCGGCGGTGCTGGCGCTGCTGTCCTCCGTCTTTGCGGGGGCGGCCTACTTCTGCGTAGGGGCGCTGAAGGGCAAGGAGGAGCCCCAGGTCATCGTGTTCGTGTTCTCCGCCTTCACCACGGCGCTGACCGGAGCCGTCACCCTGTTCCAGTTCGTGATGCCCTCCCCCCGGGACCTGCTCCTGCTGGTGGGCATCGGCCTGATGGCCGCCGTGGGACAGATCGGGCTGACCTACGCCTACTCCTATGCAAAGGCATCGGAGGTCAGCGTGTTCAACTACAGCGGCATCCCTTTCGCCATGCTTTTAGGGGCGCTGTTCCTGCGCCAGCCGGTGACGGTCTCCGCCCTGGCCGGCTCGGTCCTGGTCATCCTGGCCGGCGTGATCTCCTTCCTGGGGGAGAGACGGGCATGATATGGGTAAAAAGCGAACGGCGCCGCGAATGCGGCGCCGCTCTGGCTTTCGGGAACGCTTATTTTTTGCCGCCCTTCAGGGCCTTCATCCGGTTGGCGTGGTCCAGGATGCGCTTGCGCAGACGCAGGTTGGAGGGGGTGACCTCCAGCAGCTCGTCGTCCGCCAAAAACTCCAGGCACTGCTCCAAGCTCATCTGCCGGGGCGGGGTCAGGCGCAGGGCCTCGTCGGAGCCGCTGGCCCGCATATTGGTCAGCTGCTTCTTCTTGCAGACGTTGACGGAGATGTCGTCGCTCTTGGGGCTGACGCCCACCACCATGCCGCCATAGACCGGGGTGCCCGCGCCGATGAACAGGGTGCCCCGCTCCTGGGCGGCGTAGAGGCCGTAGGTCACCGCCTCGCCGGTCTCGAAGGCCACCAGGCTGCCGGTGGCCCGGCGGCTGATCTCGCCCTTCACGGGCTGATAGCTGTCAAAGACGGAGGCCATGATGCCCTCGCCCCGGGTGTCGGTCAGGAACTCGTTGCGGTAGCCGAAGAGGCCCCGGGCCGGCACCAAAAACTCCAGCTTCATCCGCTCGCCTACAGGGGTCATCTCCACCAGGTCCCCCTTCCGGCCCCCCAGCTTCTCGATCACCGCGCCCACGCTGTCGGCAGGCACGTCCGCCACCAACCGCTCCACGGGCTCGCACTTCTTGCCATCGATCTCCTGGTACAGCACACGGGGCGGGGAGACCTGGAACTCGTAGCCCTCCCGGCGCATGGTCTCGATCAGGATGGAGAGGTGCATCTCCCCCCGGCCGGCCACGTTGAAGGCGTCGGTGGCCCCGTCGATCTCGCTGATGCGGATGGACACGTCCTTCAGGGTCTCCCGCATCAGCCGGTCCCGGATGTTGCGGCTGGTGACATACTTGCCCTCCCGGCCGGCAAAGGGGGAGTCGTTGACGGAGAAGGTCATCTCCATGGTGGGAGCGGAGATCTTGACGAACTCGATGGGCTCCACGGCGGCGGGGTCGCAGATGGTGTCGCCGATGGTGATGTCGCCGATGCCGCTGAGGCAGATGATATTGCCGGCCTTGGCCTCGGTGATGGGCTTGCGGGAGAGGCCCTCGAACTCATAGATACTGACGGCCTTGGCCTTTTTCGCCGGGGCGTCAGGGTCGTGGTAGTTGCAGACGGCGATCTCCTGGTTCTGCCGCAGGGCGCCCCGCTCCACCCGGCCGATGGCGATGCGGCCTACGAACTCGTTGTAGTCGATGGCGGAGACCAGCATCTGGAAGGGGGCGGTCTCGTCGGCCTCCGGGGCGGGGATATACTCCAGGATCGTCTTGAAAAGGGGCTCCAGGTCCGTGCCCAGGTCGTCCGGGTGATAGGAGCAGATGCCCTGGCGGGCGGAGCAGAAGAGCATGGGGCTGTCCAGCTGCTCATCGGTGGCGTCCAGGTCCAGCAGCAGCTCCAGGATCTCGTCCACCACCTCGTGGATGCGCTGGTCGGGCCGGTCGATCTTATTGACCACCACGATGACCCGGTGGCCCAGCTCCAGGGCCCGGGAGAGGACGAAACGGGTCTGGGGCATGGGGCCCTCGGCGGCGTCTACCAGGAGGATGACGCCGTTGACCATCTTCAAGATCCGCTCCACCTCGCCGCCGAAGTCGGCGTGGCCCGGGGTGTCTACGATGTTGATCTTCGTGTCGCCATACTGGATGGCGGTGTTTTTCGCCAGGATGGTGATGCCCCGCTCCCGCTCCAGGTCGCCGGAGTCCATGACCCGGTCGGCCACGGCCTGGTTCTCCCGGAAGGCGCCGCCCTGCTTGAGCATCTCGTCCACCAGGGTGGTCTTACCGTGGTCTACATGGGCGATGATGGCAACGTTTCTCAGCTTTTCGTTCCGCACTGTTTTGACCTCTTTCTATCATACGATACATTCTGGGATGAACTTGTATATTATAATCCCAAAAAAATTTTTTCGCAATATCAACTTGACAAGCATTTACCGGATGCGGTACAATGTTTCCGGTCATTTTACCGGAAACCGCCGCAGCGGCCCTTCCCCCAGACCGCGCATCCAGCACATACAAGTGGATATGCCTCCGTAGCTCAGCAGGATAGAGCGTTCGCCTCCTAAGCGATAGCTCACCTCTCACCTGGCAGGGTAAAACTTCATATAGGCCCCGATAGCTCAGTTGGATAGAGCGACTGCCTCCTAAGCAGTAGGCCGCTGGTTCAAGTCCAGTTCGGGGTGCCAAGATGCCGGAATTTCATGAATTTCGGCATCTTCTTTTATAAAAAGTTCAGCGTCTATTTTTTCGGAGGAGAGAAAAAACGAAAAGTAGATAGTCTTTGCCCTCGCAGGAATCGAACGATTTTTTCAAAACTGCTAATGAAAATCGGGTTTTTGCTAATTTGGCGTTTCGCGCTGTCTGATGTACTCCTGTGTCCTCTTGTTACTTGGCGTTCAAAAGGGCTTTCAACTGGGCTGCTAATTCTGGATTTTCTTGCAGCTGCGTAAGAAGTTTTTGCAGGTCTGTCCCCTGCTCAGTCTCCGGTTGGCGCAGTTCTTGCTCCACCTTGCGCATATCCGGATTGGCGTAAAAGGCTACCTCAAATTTCTGAGCATTGATCTTGCGCTCTTCATCTAAAATATGAGCATAGACCTCTGTAACCATCTGGGCCTGCGCATGTCCGGTATCACCCTGAGTTGCCTTAATATCTCCATGGTTCAATTTCAGCTTGTAGGTTGTACTGCTATGGCGCAGGGAGTGAAAAACTACATTGGGCAAGCCCGCAGACTTTTTCAGGCGCTCAAACTGATTCCCGATAACCCTGTCCTCGCAGGGACGGCCAGTTTCCAGCGCCAGGACTAAATTGTAGTCTACATATTCGTCTCCCATAAACTCCTTCAGCTTCTCCTGACGTTCTTTCCAGTCACGGAGAATATATGCGAGGGTTTTGGGAAGCCAGATTTTGCGGATACTGGTTTCTGTCTTTGGCTTCTTCAATACAAGACGAGTGGTAGATTTGCCTTTGATCATGCGCGGGAACATGAACAGGATGTCCTTCTCTCCCAGCGCGGCGATCGCCTTTTGGTCAACCCGAGCGAGTTCTTTATTGACGATAATATACGCATCGTCTTTCGCAATATCCTGGTCAGTGATATGAACACAATCCCAGGTCAGCCCTGTAATCTCACCCATTCGCAAGGAACAGGCAAACGCAAGATTGATTGCGATAAACAACTTTCCGTCGGAGCAGTTGTCCAGAGCCTGCCGGATAATATCTACTGTCCAGATTGCCCGTACCTTCTTTTCCTTTTTAGGCAGCAGCACATCATCAAAGGGATTTTTGGGAATCATGTCCCAGCGAACTGCCTGCCGGAAGGCACAGTGCATGACCTTACAGATCTTCTCAATCGTACAGGGTGGCAAGGTCTCTGTCCGGGCCTTGCGGAATTGCGTATTGACTGGCGCCGTTTTCTGAAGTTCCAGAATAAAGCGATCTACAACCCGGCGATTGATGTCCTGGATGTTATACTCACCCAAGATTGGATCGATATAGTTGTCAATTAAGCCTGTATTCCCGGAATACGCAGACAATCCCCACCGCTTAGAGCCATAGAGTTCCACAAAGTCTTTCAGGAACTCAGCAACAGTTACATTGGACGGCGGAATGAAGGTGCCATTGTTAATTTCATTTTCTACTTGTGCCTTTCGAGCAAGAGCCTCTTTTTTGGTAGTGAAGGACTCCCACTTCTGGCGTTTGGTCTGTGTGCTGTCCTCATAGGTGTAAATGACAGCATACTTTTTCCCACGCTTTTGGATGGATGCCATAATTCTGTGGACTCCTTTCAGGAATTATTTTCACCATCAAGCCACTCGTCAAAAGCCTTTTTCGAGATTTTGAGTTTCGTCCCAATCCTTACGCTCTTAATCACACCGGCAGAGCAAAGATCGTATACAGACCGCTTGCTTACACCCAAAATCTCCGCAATTTCAGCAACAGAATAACTCCGTTTTTCAGGAACAGCTTCTTGGTGAATCAATGTTGTATCAGC
>CAMWFH010000032.1 GCA_947173485.1 uncultured Clostridia bacterium
AGATCGCCCTGGGCCGGAACATCCTGGTGGGCTTCATGACCTGGGAGGGCTACAATTACGAGGACGCGGTCCTTCTGAACGAGCGGATGGTCCGGGAGGACGTGTACACCTCCATCCATATCGAGGAGTATGAGGTGGACGCCCGGGATACCAAGCTGGGTCCCGAGGAGATCACCCGGGACATCTCCAACGTGGGCGACGACGCCCGGAAGGACCTGGACGAGCGGGGCATCATCCGTGTAGGCGCTGAGGTCCGTTCCGGCGATATCCTGGTGGGCAAGGTCACTCCCAAGGGCGAGGCCGAGCTCACCGCCGAGGAGCGCCTCCTCCGGGCCATCTTCGGCGAGAAGGCCCGGGACGTGCGGGACACCTCCCTCCGGGTCCCCCATGGCGAGAGCGGCATCATCGTAGATGCCAAGGTCTTCACCCGGGAGGCCGGGGACGAGCTGGGACCGGGCGTCAACCAGGTGGTCCGGGTCTATATCGCCCAGAAACGGAAGATCTCCGTGGGCGACAAGATGGCCGGCCGCCACGGCAACAAGGGCGTGGTCTCCCGGATCCTGCCCCAGGAGGATATGCCCTTCCTCCCCGACGGCACCCCCCTGGACATCGTGCTGAACCCCCTGGGCGTGCCTTCCCGTATGAATATCGGTCAGGTGCTGGAGGTCCACTTAGGCTACGCCGCCAAGACCCTGGGCTGGAAGGTGGCCACCCCCATCTTCGATGGGGCCAACGAAAAGGACATCGCCGATGCCCTGGAGCTGGCCGGCCTGGACAGCGAGGGCAAGAGCTGGCTCTATGACGGCCGCACCGGCGAGCGCTTCGACAACAAGGTCACGGTGGGCTACGTCTACTTCCTGAAGCTCCACCACCTGGTGGACGATAAGATCCACGCCCGCTCCACGGGCCCCTACTCCCTGGTGACCCAGCAGCCCCTGGGCGGCAAGGCCCAGTTCGGCGGCCAGCGCTTCGGCGAGATGGAGGTCTGGGCCCTGGAGGCCTACGGCGCCAGCTACACCCTCCAGGAGATCCTGACGGTGAAGAGCGACGACGTGGCGGGCCGTGTCAAGACCTATGAGAGCATCGTCAAGGGCCACAATGTGCCCACCCCCGGTGTGCCGGAGTCCTTCAAGGTGCTGGTGAAGGAGCTCCAGGCGCTGTGCCTGGACGTGCAGGTCCTGGATAAGGATGGGGCCATCATCGAGCTGAAGGACGACGATGACGAGATGACCACCTTCAACCTCAGCCGGATGGACGCCGACCGGGAGCGGGAGAGCTATGTGGCCGATGAGCAGTCCTTCGAGGAATCCGGCTTTGCCATCGAGGAGATGGAGGAAGAGGAGGAGGACATGAGCCTGGTGGGCGGCGTGTTCTATCCAGATGATGAGGAGTAAGACGACGCAGATGGTTTCTGAATGGATAAAGAGGAGGAGTTCCGCCACATGAGTTATGCACCGTTTGACGCCATCAAGATCGGCGTTGCGTCCCCTGAGATGATCCGCGAGTGGTCCTTCGGCGAGGTGAAAAAGCCGGAGACCATCAACTACCGGACCTTGAAGCCCGAGCGGGACGGGCTGTTCTGTGAGCGCATCTTCGGGCCCACCAAGGATTGGGAGTGCCACTGCGGGAAATATAAGAAGATCCGTTACAAGGGCAAGATCTGCGAGAAGTGCGGCGTGGAGGTCACCCGGTCCAAGGTCCGCCGGGAGCGGATGGGCCATATCGACCTGGCTACCCCCGTCAGCCATATCTGGTACTTCAAGGGCATCCCCTCCCGGATGGGGCTGCTGCTGGACATCAGTCCCCGGATCCTGGAGAAGGTGCTGTACTTCGCCAACTATATCGTGACCGATCCCGGTGAAAGTACGCCCCTCCAGCGGGACCAGATCCTGTCTGAGAAGGAATATCGTGACATGCGGGAGAAGTATGAGGACGACTTCTCCGCCGGCATGGGCGCCGAGGCAGTGAAGGTCCTGCTGGCCACCGTGGGCCTCAGCGATGAGGACGCCCGCCGGAAGGCCGCCCTCATGGCCCTGAAGGACCGGACCGAGGAGGAGCAGGCGGAGATGGACAGCCTGGACGGCCTGCCCCAGCTCTCCGAGCAGCTCCATGCCGAGCTCCGGGAGGCCAGCGGCCAGAAGAAGGCCCGGATCGTCAAGCGGCTGGAGGTGGTGGACGCCTTTCGGATCTCCGGCAACAAGCCGGAGTGGATGATCATCGACGTGCTGCCGGTGATCCCCCCGGAGATCCGCCCCATGGTCCAGCTGGACGGCGGCCGGTTCGCCACATCCGACCTGAACGACCTCTACCGCCGGGTGATCAACCGGAACAACCGCCTCAAGCGCCTGATCCAGCTCAACGCCCCGGACATCATCGTCCGCAACGAGAAGCGGATGCTCCAGGAGGCGGTGGACGCCCTCATCGACAACGGCCGCCGCGGCCGCCCCGTCACCGGGCCCAACAACCGCCCCCTCAAGTCCCTGTCCGATATGCTCAAGGGCAAGCAGGGCCGGTTCCGCCAGAACCTTTTGGGCAAGCGGGTGGACTACTCCGGCCGCAGCGTCATCGTGGTGGGCCCGGAGCTGAAGATCTACCAGTGCGGCCTGCCCAAGGAGATGGCCCTGGAGCTGTTCCGTCCCTTCATCATGAAGAAGCTGGTGGAGGACGAGAGCGCCAAAAACATCAAGAGCGCCAAGAAGATGGTGGATAAGGGCGAGGCCGCCGTGTGGGACGCTTTGGACGTGGTGATCAAGGACCACCCCGTCATGCTCAACCGGGCCCCCACCCTCCACCGCCTGGGCATCCAGGCCTTTGAGCCGGTGCTGGTGGAGGGCCGGGCCATCAAGCTCCACCCCCTGACCTGTACCGCCTTCAACGCCGACTTCGACGGGGACCAGATGGCTGTCCATGTGCCCCTCAGCGCCGAGGCCCAGGCCGAGGCCCGGCTGCTGATGCTCTCCGCCAACAACCTCCTCCGTCCCCAGGACGGCGGCCCCGTCACCGTCCCCTCCCAGGACATGGTGCTGGGCTCCTACTACCTGACCATGGAGCGCTTCGAGAGCGGCATGAGCCAGCTGGACACCGGGGACGGGACCTGGGACCCCGGTCTGGACCCCGCCCTCTGCGGCCAGAACTACGGCGCTATGACCGATGAGGAGAAGAAGGACGTCCATCTCCGGGTGTTCCGGGACGAGGACGAGGTCATGCTGGCCTATGATGACCATCAGATCGGCATCCACTCCCCGGTGAAGGTCCGCCGGACCGTGGAGTGGCAGGGCCGGACCTATACCGGCGTCGTCAACGCCACCGTGGGCCGCATCATCTTCAACGCCAATATCCCCCAGGATCTGGGCTTTATCGACCGGTCGGACCCCGCGCACGTCTGTGACTACGAGATCAACTTCACCTGCGGCAAGGAGCAGCTGGGCGATATCGTGGACCGCACCATCCGCCGGCACAACTTCACCGTGGCCGCCGAGGTGCTGGACAGCATCAAGGCCACGGGGTACAAATATTCCACCAAGGGCGCCATCACCATCTCCATCGCCGATATGTCCGTCCCCGCCAAGAAGTACGAGCTCATCAAGGAGACAGAGCAGCGGGTCCTGGAGATCGAGGACGAGTACAAGATGGGCTTCATGACCAACGACGAGCGGTACAAGGCCGTGGTCCAGGAGTGGGAGAAGACCACCAACGATGTGACGAAGGCCCTCCAGAGCCACTTAGACCGGTACAACCCCATCTATCTGATGGCGGACTCCGGCGCCCGCGGTTCCATGAAGCAGATCCGCCAGCTGGCCGGTATGCGGGGCCTGATCGCCAACACCGCCGGCCGGACCATCGAGATCCCCATCAAGGCCAACTACCGGGAGGGGCTCAGCGTGCTGGAGTACTTCATCTCCAGCCGGGGCGCCCGGAAGGGCCTGGCGGACACCGCCCTGCGGACCGCCGACTCCGGCTACCTGACCCGCCGGATGGTGGACGTCTGCCAGGAGGTCATCATCCGGGAGGACGACTGCGGCGTAGAGGAGGGCATCTGGGTCGAGGAGATCAGAGAGAACGGCAAGGTGATCGAGGAATTTGCCGACCGTATCAAGGGCCGCTACCCGGTCCACGACATCTGCGACCCCGAGACCGGCGAGGTCCTGATCAGCCATGACCGCCTGATAGACGAGGAGGACGCCAAGCTCCTGGAGGCGCGCGGCATCCACCGGATCGAGGTCCGCACCGTGCTGACCTGCCAGGCCCGCAGCGGCGTCTGCTCCAAGTGCTACGGCATGAACTTGGCCTCCGGCAAGGCCGTGGGCAACGGCGAGGCGGTGGGCATCATCGCCGCCCAGTCCATCGGCGAGCCGGGCACCCAGCTGACCATGCGTACCTTCCACACCGGCGGCGTGGCCGGCGGCGATATCACCCAGGGCCTTCCCCGTGTGGAGGAGCTGTTCGAGGCCCGCAAGCCCAAGCGGATGGCCCAGCTGGCGGAGATCGGCGGCCACGTCACCTTCGAGGAGAGCGGCAAGGGGAGCCTGCTGAACATCACCATCACCGGCGAGGACGGCGACACCCGGATCTACTCCCTCTCCCACACCGGCCTGCTGGTCAAGGACGGCGACGATGTGGAGAAGGGCGCGGCGCTGAACATGGGCGCCCTGAACCCCCACGATGTCCTGCGGATCCGGGGGGCCGATGCCGTCTACAACTACCTGATCGCCGAGGTCCAGAAGCCCTACGACGCCCAGGGCGTGGAGATCAACGACAAGCATATCGAGATCATCGTCCGCCAGATGATGCGGAAGGTCCGGGTGGAGGACGCGGGGGATACCGACCTGCTCTCCGGCTCCATGGTGGACGTGGTCGAGTACCGGGACGCCAACGCCCGGGTGGCCGCCCGCCGGGCCGCCGGCGAGGTGCGGGAGGACGGGGAGCCCCTGCGGGACGCCGAGGTGACCCAGCTGCTGATGGGCATCACCAAGGCCTCCCTGGCTACGGAGTCCTGGCTCTCCGCCGCCTCCTTCCAGGAGACCACCAAGGTCCTGACCGAGGCCGCCATCAAGCGGAAGGTGGACCACCTGCTGGGCTTGAAGGAGAACGTCATCATCGGCAAGTTGATCCCTGCCGGAGCGGGGCTGGTGGCCTACCGCGACCTGGCGGAGGTGGTGGTGCCGGAACTGGAGCTGCCTGCGGAGGAGCCGCCTGTCGAGTATGAGGAGTCCGCGCCGGCGGAGGTGGAAGCCGCCGCCGCGGCCAGCGAGGAGAACAGCAGTTCCTCTGTGTGATCGTGTGGAGCCCCCCGCGCCTGGCTGGCGCGGGGGGCTCTCTGTGCGCTGGGCGGACGGCATAGGGGAGGGCCCTTCCGCTTTTTGGGAGGGGGGCCTCCAAATATTGGAGCGCTCCTAAAAAATTTTTAGGTAATCTAAAAATTTAGTTGACATTTTGCGGGGGGTGTGCTATCATGCAGGTATAGACAGAATAAACCAATTCTGCGACGGATGAATGAAAATAACATATGGAGGGCGGACGTATGGATTTCCAAGCGATCAAGAGCGCGGCTAAGAACTATGAGGCGGACATGAGCAGGTTCCTGCGGGCCATGATCTCTCACCCCAGTGAGAGCTGCGAGGAGAAGGAAGTGGTCATGTGCATCAAGGCGGAGATGGAGAAGCTGGGCTTCGACAAGGTCGAGATCGACGGCCTGGGCAACATCATCGGCTGGATGGGCGAGGGCGAGAAGATCATCGCCATCGACTCCCACATCGACACCGTGGGCATCGGCAACATCAGCAACTGGGAGACCGACCCCTACACCGGCTATGAGACCGAGGATATCATCTACGGCCGGGGCGGCAGCGACCAGGAGGGCGGCATGGCCTCCGCCGTGTACGGCGCCAAGATCATGAAGGACCTGGGGCTGATCCCCGCCGGGTATAAGATCATGGTGGTGGGCTCCGTCCAGGAAGAAGACTGCGACGGCATGTGCTGGCAGTACATCGTCAACAAGTATTTCCCCAGCAAGGAAGAGGCCCAGAAGCAGATCGAGTTCGTCATCTCCACCGAGCCCACCGACGGCGGCATCTACCGGGGCCACCGGGGCCGCATGGAGATCCGGGTGGACGTGAAGGGCGTCTCCTGCCACGGCTCCGCCCCCCACCGGGGCGACAACGCCATCTACAAGATGGCCGACATCCTCCAGGACGTCCGGGCCCTGAACGAAAACGGCGACGGCCCCTCCAACGAGGTCAAGGGCCTTGTCAAGATGCTGAACCCCGAGTTCAACCCCGAGCATTACGAGGACGCCCAGTTCCTGGGCCGGGGCACCTGCACCACCAGCCAGATTTTCTACACCTCCCCCAGCCGCTGCGCCGTGGCGGACAGCTGCTCCATCTCCATCGACCGGCGCATGACCGCCGGGGAGACCTGGGACTCCTGCCTGGAGGAGATCCGCCAGCTGCCCAGCGTGAAGAAATACGGGGACGACGTGAAGGTCTCCATGTACATGTACGACCGTCCCGCCTGGACCGGCACCGTCTATGAGACCGAGTGCTTCTTCCCCACCTGGATCAACAAGGCCAGCGCCGCCCACGTCCAGGCGCTGATCGATGCCCATACCGCTCTGTGGGGCGATAAGCGCATCGGCCACGCCGATGCCGACCCGGCCAAGGACGCTATGCACCTCCGGGAGGGCCGTCCCCTCACCGATAAGTGGACCTTCTCCACCAACTGCGTGTCCATCCAGGGCCGCTACGGTATCCCCAGCGTGGGCTTCGGCCCCGGCGCCGAGAGCCAGGCCCATGCCCCCAATGAGATCACCTGGAAGCAGGATCTGGTGACCTGCGCCGCGCTGTATGCCGCCGTGCCGGGCCTCTACAAGGAGGAGAACAAGACCGCCGACGCCACCGAGTTCCGCCAGAGCCTGACGGACAACGATATCAAGTAAAATTTTAGAAGAGCAGGAACGAGCGAGATCTTACCAGACGTTTTCCGGTATATTTTACTGAGATAAGGAGAATACTCTTATGAGCAAGAACGAGAAGCTGGTCCAGCACCTGGAGACCCTGCGCATCAACGACATGTACAAGAACGACTTCTACTGGACCTGGGACAAGACCGACGATGAGATCGACGCCATCTTCACCGTGGCCGACGCTCTCCGGGACCTGCGGGAGCGCAACATCTCCACCAAGATCTTCGACTCCGGCCTGGGCATCTCCATCTTCCGGGACAACTCCACCCGCACCCGTTTCTCCTTCGCCTCCGCCTGCAACCTGCTGGGCCTGGAGGTCCAGGACCTGGACGAGAAGAAGAGCCAGATCGCCCATGGCGAGACCGTCCGGGAGACGGCCAACATGGTCTCCTTCATGGCGGACGTGATCGGCATCCGGGATGATATGTTCATCGAGGAGGGCCACAAGTACCAGAAGACCTTTATGGACGCCCTGGACGAGGGCTATCGGGACGGCATCCTGGAGCAGCGGCCCACCCTGGTCAACCTCCAGTGCGACGTGGACCACCCCACCCAGTGCATGGCCGATATGCTCCATATCATCCATGAGTTCGGCGGCGTGGAGAACCTGAAGGGCAAGAAGGTGGCCATGACCTGGGCCTATTCCCCCAGCTACGGCAAGCCCCTCAGCGTGCCCCAGGGCGTGATCGGCCTGTTCACCCGGTTCGGCATGGACGTGGTCCTGGCCCACCCCGAGGGGTATGAGATCATGCCCGAGATCGAGGAGATCGCCAAGAAGAACGCCGCCGCCTCCGGCGGGTCCTATCAGAAGGTCACCTCCATGCAGGAGGCCTTCAAGGACGCGGACATCGTCTACCCCAAGTCCTGGGCCCCCTTCAAGGCCATGGAGGAGCGCACCCGCCTCTACCGCGAGGGCGACAAGGCCGGGATCGACGCCCTGGAGCAGCGCCTGCTGGCCCAGAACGCCGAGCATAAGGACTGGGCCTGCACCGAGGACATGATGAAGCTGACGAAGGACGGCAAGGCCCTCTATATGCACTGCCTGCCCGCCGATATCACCGGCCTCAGCTGCGCTGAGGGCGAGGTGGACAACAGCGTGTTCGACCGTTATATCGTCCCCCTGTATAAGCAGGCCAGCTTCAAGCCCTATATCATCGCCGCCATGATCTTCCTCAGCAAGGTCAAGGATCCCGTGGGCGCGTTGCGGGATCTGGAGAAGAACGGCGACAAGCGGAAAGCGTTCTAACAGAACGGGCTGCCGGTCCCCCAGGGACCCTGCCAGTATGGAGAAGAGCAAATAGAGCGGGATGGGGGCTGAGATGGAGCCCCCATTCCATCTTAAAAGGAAGAGAATGAGGTAAAAGAGCATGAGCAAGCGTATCGTCATCGCCCTGGGCGGCAATGCCCTGGGCAATACCCTGCCGGAGCAGGCCAAGGCCGTCAAGATCACCGCCAAGGCGATCGTAGATCTGATCGAGGATGGCAACCAGGTGGTGGTGGCCCACGGCAACGGCCCCCAGGTGGGCATCATCAATAACGCCATGGCTGCTCTGAGCAAGGAGGACCCCAGCCAGGGCTTCACGCCCCTGTCTGTCTGCGGCGCCATGAGCCAGGCTTATATCGGCTACGACCTCCAGAACGCCTTCCGGGAGGAGCTTTTGGACCGGGGGATCACCACGATCCCGGTCTGCACCATCGTCACCCAGGTGGAGGTGGACCCCAAGGACCCCGCCTTCCAGGATCCCAGCAAGCCCATCGGCAAGTTCATGACCGAGGAAGAGGCCAAGGACTACGCCGCTAAGACCGGCAACCTGGTGAAGGAGGACGCCGGTCGGGGCTGGCGGCGCTATGTGGCTTCCCCTCAGCCCAAGCATATCATCGAGGCCGGCGCGATCCGCAACCTGACGGAAGACGGCCATCTGATCATCTGTTGCGGCGGCGGCGGCATCCCCGTCTACCGCACGGAGAAGAACCACCTGAAGGGCGCAGCGGCAGTGATCGACAAGGACTTCTGCTCGGAGCTGCTGGCAGAGCAGCTGGACGCGGATATGCTGATCATCCTCACCGCCGTGGAGAAGGTGGCAGTGAACTTCCGCAAGCCGGATGAGAAATGGCTGGACTCCCTGACCCCCGCCGAGGCCAAGGCCTACGCCGCCGAGGGGCAGTTCGCCCCCGGGTCCATGCTGCCCAAGGTCCAGGCCGCGGTGAAGTTCGCCGAGAGCAAGCCGGGCCGGACGGCCCTCATCACCCTGTTGGAGAAGGCTCGTGACGGGATCGCCGGCAAGACCGGCACCCGTATCGTGCAATAGATCCCTCTCAAAAATGGAAAGGACCGGAGCGCTTGATGGCGTTCCGGTCCTTTCTGTTTGATATCTCAGCGCCCATAGCATCGGCCAGCCGGCTCATATACGATGCTCCAGAAAGACCAGCTCCTCCTCGATCAGCCCCTCCAAAAGGCTGGGGGCATATCCCGCGATACGGAACCCGTGCTTCTGGTACAGCCGCTTTGCCGGTTCGTTGTGGGCATATGTGTCGATGCGGATAACAGAGCAGCCTATCCTCTTGGCGTGTTCTTTGGCATAGGTGACCATTTGGGACCCATAGCCGTGCCCGGCCCACTGGGGCGGGATGCACAGGGTGTGGATGACCAGCACCTCCGCCGGATCTGCGGGGTACATCCAGGGGATAGCGGCATATTCCGGGGCCTGGAGCTGGTTCAGGATCATGCTGGCGCGGATCTCCCCCGCCTCCTCCCATACATACATGCTCCCCTCCGGGACCCGCTTCTCCGGCACATGGATGGTGGGGTAGATCCCCGGCTTCCAGTTGGAGACAGAGCCATGCTGCGCTTCAAAGGCCAGCAGGTCGTCATAGGTCTTGGCGATGGCCTCGATGTCGCCAAGGATAGCTTTTCGTATCATAGCGTTCCTCTTAAAAATATAGTCTATATGGCTCACGGGGCGGTCTGTCCGAGTTCCCGGTCCAGGTACTGGAAGAGCAGGGACCAGATGTCGCGGCCGGTGTGGAGGTAGAGCCTGCCGCTGAGATGCTCGATCAGCTCTACAGCGCCCTCCGTCAGCTCGTGGTCCTCGTTGAAGGTGGACAGCGCGTACTCTTCCCAGGCATTCTCCAGGAACTCGCCCCGCATCAGGTCCGGCGGGGCGATATCGCAGATCTGCTCCAGGGCACCGGCGTCCTCCTGGGCGCCGATCATCCGAAAGGCGTGGACGATGCAGGAGGCATAGTGCCCCAGGGAGTTCTCCAGGAAGGTGAAGATCCCCTCCATGGTCAGTTCCGTATCGAAGGCGATCAGAAAGCAGGCGTTCTGGAGGGGCTCCGGGCATTGGAGCCACTGCTCCGGGCCGCCGCTCCGCCACAGCTCCAGGGCGATCCGCTCACAGAGGGCCTCACCGGTACAGCCTGTCAGGTCGATCTCGCTGCCGTCTATCCATTTCATATCCCTGTTCCTCACTTTCCCATCTTTCCATGAGCATACCACTTTTTCCGCCGCTCCGCAACCCCCTTGTCCCGCCCCTGAAACCGACTGCATTCGCCGCCGGAAAAGCCTATACTGGACAGGCAAGGAGGGATGCGGGCGATGACGATCTATCTCGACCAGCTGTTTTTCTGGAACGCGCTGGCGGACTTTGCGCTCTTAGCGGCGGTCCAGCGGCTGCTGGGCCTGCCGGTACATAAAAAGCGGACCATCCTGGCCGCTGCCGCCGGCGGGGGCTACGCCCTGCTGTCCGTGCTGCCGGGGCTGGGGTGGCTGGCCCACCCCATCGGCAAGCTGGCGGCGGCTTTGGGGCTGGTGGCCCTGGTCTTTGGGAGGGCGGCCCATCTGCCCCGTTACTGGCTCCTCTTCCTGGTGGCCGCCTGCGGCCTGGCGGGGGCGGTGGCGGCGATCGGCGGGGCGCGGGTCCATCTTCTGGGCCAGTGGCCCCTGTTCCTGGCGGCGTTCCTGGGGTGCTACGCCCTGCTCAGCCTGGTCTTTCCCGATACCGCCGGACAGCTCACCGGAGAGGCGGTCCTGCTGCCGGTCCAGATCCGCCACGGCGGCAGGGAGGCCCGGTTCCGGTGCCTGCTGGACACGGGGAACGGCCTGACGGCGGCCGGCAAGCCGGTGCTGATCGTCTGGCGGCAGGCGCTGCTGCCGGTGCTGGCGGGAGTGGAGACGCTGTATACGCTCCCCTATCAGAGTCTGGGGGAGCAGGCGGGGACGCTCCTCTGCTTCACGGCAGAGGAGGTGACAGTGGGGGAGCGGGTGTACGCCGGACAGCCGGTGGCCATCGCGCCCGGGCCGCTGTCGGACGGTATGGGCTATGTGGCACTGTGGAACGAAAGGAGGGCCGGCTGTGGACTGGCTGAAAAGGAAACTCATTGAATGGCTGGCGCGTCTGGGCCTCCGCCTGCCCAAGGCCGTCCACTATATCGGCGGCAGCGATACCCTGCCCCAGCCCCTGAGCCGGGAGGAGGAGGCCCGGCTGCTGGAGCGGCTGGTCCAGGGGGACCAGGAGGCCCGGCAGACCTTGATCGAGCACAATCTCCGGCTGGTGGTCTATATCGCCCGGCGGTTCGAGAACACGGGCATCCATATCGAGGACCTGATCTCTATCGGGACTATCGGCCTGATCAAGGCGGTGGGGACCTACCGGCCGGAGAAGAACATCAAGCTGGCCACCTACGCTTCCAGGTGCATCGAGAACGAGATCCTGATGTATCTCCGAAAGAACAACGGCCAGCGGGGGGAGGTCAGCCTGGACGAGCCGCTGAACACCGACTGGGACGGCAACGAGCTGCTCCTCAGCGATATCCTGGGCACCGACAGCGACGAGGTCTCCCGGCCTCTGGAGGAGGACGTGGACCGGCAACTGCTGTTAGCGGCCATCGACAAGCTGGAGGACCGGGACAAGGAGATCATCACCCTGCGCTTCGGCCTGTTCGGCGTGAAGGAGCAGACCCAGAAGGAGGTAGCCGACCGGTTGGGGATCTCCCAGTCCTACATCTCCCGGCTGGAGAAGCGGATCATCAACAAGCTGAAGCGGGAGCTGCTGCGGCTGAGCTGAGGCTGTGGATAGACCGCAAGCTGGAAAGGCGGTGATAGAACGGCAGGAGGGGACCGAGGCGGGAGCGTCCAGGGGGCGCTCCTGCTCTTTTTATAGGCGCCTGGATCGCGAGTCAGATAAAGACCCTAGGACAAAGATTGCGCTCTCGACAAATGCTCCCTTGCGATTGCATCGCAGACTCTCCTGTGGTATACTCCTGTCAAAAGGGAGGGATGGTCCGTGAAGATCCGGCTTTTAGCGGCAGGGGCGGTCCTGCTGCTGGCGCTGCTGTGCGGCTGCACCCAGGGGTCCCGCCATTTCACCATGCAGCAGGTCCAGGAGCATTTGGAGTGGGCATACCCCGGTCAGGCGGTCCATGTCGAGAAAAAGGGCTGGGGCAGCGGCTGGCGGTGCTGGTTCGAGGACCTGCCGGAGGCGGAGTTCCAGGTCTATGTGGGCCGGCAGGGGGGCGACCCGGTGCCAGTGTGGCACTATGTGCTGCGCAACGATGGCCAGAACGCGGTCTGGACCTACTATCTGGACGCCTACCGGGCGGAGGGCGGCAGTCTGGACGCCTGGACATTTGAAGAAGGCAAGTGGGACAACGATACCTATCTGTCAGTGGCCTATGAGACCATGGAGACGGCCCGGCAGGCCGCCGGACAGCTGGACAGCTTTTTCCGCTGGGCCGAGGGCCGGCCCCATACGGACCTTTTAGGGACCGGCGGCTATGACCTCTATATGGAGACGGGCCTGCCCTGGAAGACGGACCGGACCTGGGAGCAGCGGATCTGCAGCCAAGGGATCGGGGACAGCCTGGAGGAGGTGCTGGCCCAATGCGCCGAGCCCCTGTTGGCCTATCACGCCTACTACCGTCTGCCCACGGACGACTTCACCCAAGAGGAACTGGACGCCTTCGCCGAAGAAGCCTGGCCCTGGGATATGGACAGCCGTCTGGAGATCTGGCGGGGGGAGGAGCGGCTGCCCCTGGAGCTGTTCGCCGGCATCGGCCTGGAGCGGGACGCCATCAGCTGGGGCGGGCTCTATGAGATGCTCCGCCGGCTGGAGATCCCCGTAGAGGGGGCGCCGGAGCATTTCACCGTCACCGGGGCCGACGGGGCCGTCTGGGAGTTTTCCTACGCCTTCCACCGGGAGGAGAGCGCGGGAGAGGACGAGACCGAGGAGGCGTGGTATTTCCTCCGGGAGGACCTGGAGGCCAGCCAGTCCGAGACAAGGCGCTGGGAGAAGGACTGGATCATCCGGGGCCCCATCTGCCGGCTGGACAGGGGGCAGTTCTACCCTCTGCCCAATGGCCGCGTGCGGTGGGAGACCGTGGCGGAGCAGGTCACGGGGCTCCGGTTCAAATGGGCGAAGTATTCATAAAACAGCCTGATATGCCCTGCTTTTTTTGCCACGCAGATCAGGAAAAAGCTCTTGACAGGGGAACAAAAAAACGATAAAATGAACATCGTACATTTTGCCGCTGGCTAGGCGGCGCAGAAGAGAGGAGACATTTTGTCATGAGCAATTTGTGGAAGCGCTGGGGCGTGCTGGCCCTAGCGGCGATGTTGATGCTGTCCCTGGCCGCCTGCGGCGGAGGCGTCAATGAGAAGGATGTAGCGACCTATATCCAAGGCCGGATGGAGGCGTACTACCTGGGCCAGGCCAACGAGGAGTATATGAAGCTGATGGAGTACTCCGAGGAGGCCATCCAGGAGCAGTATAACATGAACGTCCAGGCCGAGGCGGAGCGTATGCTGGGCTTTATGGATGTCAAGACCGACAATAAGAACGTGATGGACGGCGTGCGGGCTGAGGCGGAGAGCCTGGTGAAGGATATCTATGCCAAGTGCAAGTTCACCGTGGGAGACACCAACAAGCTCAAGAACGGCAGCTTCACCACCGAGGTGACTGTGGAGCCCATCGAGCTGATGTACCTCATCACCAACGAGGATATCGACGAGATCTTCAGCGAGATCCTGGAGGAGGCCAACTGCGTCACCCAGGAGGACTACAACAACCTGACGGATGCGGAGTATGAGGATCTGGAGATCCAATACGGCCTGGCGGTGCTGGACCGGATCCGGGGCCATCTGGCCAACGCCTCTTACGGTACGCCCCAGCCGATGCAGGTCCAGATGAAGCTGGACGAGGAGGATAACTCCTACGCCATTGTGGATGACAGCTGGATGTCCATGGACGATAAGATCATCGACTACTACGGCGATTACCGCAGCTGACCGACCGAACGTGATAAATGAACAGCGGGACCGGATGCCTTCCGGTCCCGCTGCTTTTGTTTTAGGATATCGGTCTTTAGGGGCCCGGCGCTCACGCGTCGATGGTGGAGATCCGGCTGGAGATGGCCTCCAGCACGTCCAGCAGGGCCCGGACAGTGTCCAGGGAGGTGAAGGTGGTGACGCTGTTCTCGATGGCCAGCCGCCGCAGGGCCACTCCGGCGCTGATATGGGCGGGAGAGCTGGGGTCCCGGGTGTTGATCAGGTAGGCCGCCTTGCCGCTGCGCATGGCGGCGGTCAGGTCCTCCGGGTCCTCGGTGTAGTCCCGCTTGACCCGTGTGCGGATGCCCTGGCTCTTGAGGAAGGCGGCGGTGCCGGTGGTGGCCTCGATGTTGAAGCCCATGCGGTAGAACCGGCGCACCAGGGGCAGCGCCTCCTCCAGGTCCTCCTTACACAGGCTCAGCAGTACCGTGCCGTGGTCCTGGAGCTTCATCCCGGCGGCCTGCATGGCCTTGTAGAGGGCGTAGGGGAGGCGGTCGTCGTAGCCGATGGCCTCGCCGGTGGATTTCATCTCCGGGGAGAGGTAGGCGTCCAGCCCCCGGAGCTTGCTGAAGGAGAACACGGGCACCTTGCAGTACCACCGCTTCTTCTCTGGCGGATACAGCTCCGTAAGGCCCTGGTCTTTCAGACTCTCCCCCAGGATGACCTTGGTGGCGATGTCCGCCAGAGGATAGCCCGTGGCCTTGGAGAGGAAGGGGACGGTCCGGGAGGACCGGGGGTTGACCTCGATGATATAGACCTTCTCCTGCCGGTCTACGATGAACTGGATGTTGTACAGCCCCAGGATGCCGATGCCCAGGCCCAGCTTCTTGGTGTAGTCTAAAATAGTGTCCTTCACCGTCTGGGAGATGGAGAAGGTGGGGTAGACGCTGACGCTGTCGCCGGAGTGGACGCCGGTGCGCTCCACCAGCTCCATGACGCCGGGGACGAACACGTCTGTCCCATCGCAGATGGCGTCCACCTCTACCTCCTTGCCGATGATATACTTATCCACCAGCACCGGCTTGGTCTCGTCCACCTCCACGGCGGTCTTGAGATACCGCCGGAGCATCTCCTCGCCGGTGACGATCTCCATGGCCCGGCCTCCTAGGACGAAGCTGGGCCGCACCAGCACCGGGTAGCCGATCCGCTCCGCGGCCCGGATGCCGTCCTCGATGTTCGTCACCGCCTCGCCCCTGGGCTGGGGGATGCCCAACTGGTGGAGGACCTGCTCAAAGACCTTCCGGTCCTCCGCCCGCTCGATGGCCTCACATCCGGTGCCGATGATCGTCACCCCGTGGTCCCGGAGGGGCTGGGCCAGGTTGATGGCGGTCTGGCCCCCCAGGGAGGCGATGACCCCCTCGGGCTTCTCCAGCTCGATGACGTTCATCACGTCCTCCACGGTCAGGGGCTCGAAGTACAGCTTGTCCGCGCAGGTGTAGTCGGTGGACACGGTCTCCGGGTTGTTGTTGATGATGATAGCGTCATAGCCGCTGCGCTTGATGGTCTGGACGGCGTGGACGGTGGAGTAGTCGAACTCCACCCCCTGGCCGATGCGGATCGGCCCGGAGCCTAAGACGAGGATCTTCTTGTTGGGGGAGACGATGGACTCGTTCTCGTCCTCATAGGTGGAGTAGAAGTAGGGGACGTAGCTCTCGAACTCGCTGGCGCAGGTGTCGATTATCTTGTACACCGGGAAGATCCCCAGCGCCCGCCGCCGGTCGAACACCTCCCGCTCCCCGCACTTCCACAGCCACGCCAGCGCCTTGTCGGAGAACCCCTTCCGCTTGGCCTTGCGGAGGATGGCCGGGTCCCAGGGGTGCTGCTTGATCTCCTCCTCACAGCGGACGATGTAGCTGATCTTGTCCAGGAACAGCATATCGATCTGTGTGGCGCTGGCGATCTGGCCCAGGTCCGTCCCCCGGCTCATCAGCTCGGCGATGGCGAAGATCCGGTCGTCGGTGCCGTTCTGGATATAGTCCAGCAGCTCCCGCCCGCTGTAGTCGTTGAATTTCTCCATGTAGATATGGCCCACCCCGGTCTCCAGGGAGCGCACCGCCTTGAGGATGCTCTCCTGCAAGGTCCGGCCCACGGCCATGACCTCGCCGGTGGCCTTCATCTGGGTGTCCAGCACGTTGCTGGCGGAGCCGAACTTATCGAAGGGGAACCGGGGCATCTTGGTGACCACATAGTCCAGGGCCGGCTCGAAGCAGGCGGGGGTGTTGGCCAGCTGGATCTCCTCCAGCCGCAGCCCCACGGAGATCTTGGCCGATACCCGGGCGATGGGGTAGCCGCTGGCCTTGCTGGCCAGGGCGGAGGACCGGGACACCCGTGGGTTGACCTCGATGACGTAGTATTGGAAGGACTGGGGGTCCAGGGCGAACTGGACGTTGCAGCCCCCCTCGATCTTCAGGGCCCGGATCAGCCGCAGGGCGCTGTCCCGCAGCAGGTGGTACTCCTTGTTGGTCAGGGTCTGGCTGGGGGCCACCACGATGGAGTCGCCGGTGTGGATGCCCACCGGGTCGATGTTCTCCATATTGCAGATGGTGATGGCGGTATCGTTGGCGTCCCGCATCACCTCATATTCGATCTCCTTATACCCCTTGATGCTCTTCTCCACCAGCACCTGATGGACGGGGGAGAGGTCCAGGGCGTTCTTCATCATCTCCCGGAGGCCCGGCTCATCGTCGGCAAAGCCGCCGCCGGTGCCGCCCAGGGTGAAGGCGGGCCGCAGCACCACCGGGTAGCCGATCGCCTCCGCCGCCTGGACTGCCTCCTCCACGGAGCGGGTGATCTGGGAGGGCACCACCGGCTCCCCCAGCCCCAGGCAAAGCTCCTTGAACTTCTCCCGGTCCTCCGCCATCTGGATGCTCTCGTAGCTGGTGCCCAGCAGCTCCACGCCGCACTCGTCCAGGATGCCCTGCCGCTGCAGCTCCATGGCCAGGTTGAGCCCCGTCTGTCCGCCGATGCCGGGGACGATGGCATCCGGCCGCTCGAAACGCAGGATCTTCGCCAGATACTCCACCGTCAGCGGCTCCATATACACCTTATCGGCGATGGAGGTATCGGTCATGATGGTGGCGGGGTTGGAGTTGGCCAGCAGGACCTCGTACCCCTCCTCCCGGAGGGCCAGGCAGGCCTGGGTGCCGGCGTAGTCGAACTCGGCGGCCTGGCCGATGACGATGGGCCCGGAGCCGATGACCAAGATCTTATGGATGTCCGTTCTCTTAGGCATGGTGTTTCCCCTCCTCCATCATCTGGATGAACCGGTCGAACAGATACCCGCTGTCCTGGGGACCGGGGGCGCTCTCCGGGTGGTACTGGACGGAGAACACCCGGTCCCGGAGGCACTGCTGGCCCTCCACGGTGTTATCCAGCAGGTTGATATGGGTCACCTCCAGCCCCGTCCCCGCCAGGGAGGCGGCGTCCACGGCGTAGGAGTGGTTCTGGCTGGTGATCTCCAGCTTGCCGGTAGTCAGGTCCTTCACCGGGTGGTTGCCGCCCCGGTGGCCGAATTTCAGCTTATAGGTCCGCCCGCCGTAGGCCAGGGCGATCATCTGGTGGCCCAGGCAGATGCCGAAGAGGGGGAACCGCCCCCGGAGCTGCCGCACCAGCTCGATCACCGGCGTCACGTCCTCCGGGTCTCCGGGGCCGTTGGAGAGGAACACCCCGTCGGGCTCCATGTCCGCAATGACCTTGGCCGGCGTGTCGTAGGGCACCACCGTCACGTTGCAGCCCCGGGCGTTGAGGGAGCGGACGATGTTCAGCTTGATGCCGCAGTCCACCGCCACCACGTTATAGCGATGGTTGGAGGTCCGGGCGTACCAGCGCTTTTTGCAGCTGACCTGGCGGACCTGGTCCCGCCGGGGCGCGGCGGCGGCCAGCTGGGCCACGGCCTCCTCCGTGGGGACCTGGGCACCGGTGAGCAGCACCAGGGAGCTGCCCTGGTCCCGGATGCGCCGGGTCAGCTTCCGGGTGTCGATGCCCTCGATGGCGGGGATGCCGTGGTCCTCCAGGATCTCGGAGAGGGTCTTGGTGTAGCGGAAATTGCTGGGGATGTCGTTGTACTCCCGCACCGCCAGAGCGCCCAGGGAGGGGAGCTTGGTCTCGAAGTCCTCGTCGGTGATGCCGTAGTTGCCGATGATGGGGTAGGTCATCACCACCAGCTGTCCTGTATAGGACGGGTCGGACACGATCTCCTGGTAGCCCACCATAGACGTATTGAACACGATCTCGCACACCCGGTCGGCTGCCGCGCCGAACCGGTGGCCCAGGTATTCCGCCCCGTCCGGCAGCACCAGCTTGCAGTTATAGTCCCTGATCATCATGAGCCTCCTTCGTGGCGGCCTTTTCGGCTGGATAAGTTGTACAAATGTATAAAATGGGGACCGTCAAAGGGCCGCTGTA
>CAMWFH010000033.1 GCA_947173485.1 uncultured Clostridia bacterium
CTTAATATACCAAACATCTTTACCTTTGTCAACCCTTTTTTCAAAAGTTTTTCGACTTTTTTTGAAAAACTTCCCCTTGCGTCTCCAACACGATATATATATAATAGAAGGACAGTCGCACAGCCTGCGATACGGAAACAGATATAAGAGGAGGCGAAGGCGCTTGCGCTTTACAAAAATGAACGGAGCGGGCAACGATTTCCTGCTCATCAATAACCTCGAAGAACATATCCCCCCTGCGGATCTTCCCCGAATCGCCCGCACCCTTTGCCACCGCCGCCTTTCTATCGGCGCGGATGGCCTGATGGCCGTGGACGCCCCGGAGCAGGGCGGCGACTTCAAGATGCTCTTCTTCAACGCCGACGGCTCCGCTGGCGAGATGTGCGGCAACGGCGCCCGCTGCATCTGCCGCTATGGCTATGAGCGGGGCCTGGCCGGCGAGGTCCAGCGGGTGGAGAGCCCCTCCGGTCTGGTGACTGGCTGCCGGATCGACCGCCGGAACTACTGCATCCGCCTTACTGACCCCACCTGCATCCAGCTGGACCGCCCCCTCTCCCAGGACGGTGCCCTCTACTCCTGCTCCTACATAGAATTGGGCACCCCGGGCCTCCCCCATCTGGTCGTCCCCTTTGAGACCCTCTCCGCCACCACGCCCGACGCCCTCCGCCCCCTGGCTGCCGCCCTGCGGTCCCACCCGTCTCTGCCCAAGGGGGCCAACGTCAACTTTTGTCAGATCACCGGCCCGGACCAGGTCCTGGCCCTGACCTATGAGCGGGGCGTGGAGGATTTCACCTTAGCCTGCGGCACCGGCACTGCCTCCCTGGTCCTGGCGCTGACGAAGCAGGGCCTGGTCTCCGGCCAGGACGTAGCGGTCACCGTTCCCGGCGGCCTGCTCCGCGTCACCGTGTCCGAGGGCGACGCCCTCTATCTCACCGGTCCTACCAACATCGTCTGCGAGGGCGAGGTCACCGACGAGGAGCTTTGACCCTCTCGCCGCCACCAGTTCAATATGGAGGGAAAATCATGAACGATCTGAATACACGTTCCATCGCCAAGAATTATACCTTCCTGGCCATCATGCTGGCATCCATGGTCCTCGGCTGCGTTGTCGGCTGGGCCTGGCCCGGGGCGAAGGCCCTGAAGCCCCTGGGCACCGTCTTTATCAATATGATGTTCTGCATCGTGGTCCCCCTGGTGTTCGCCTCTATCTCCAGCGCCGTGGCGAATATGCAGAACCGCCGCCGGGCCGGCCGCATCATGGGCACCACGATCGCGGTGTTCGTGGTCACCGGCGCCATCGCCGCCGTGATCATGTTCATCCTGGTACAGATCTTCCCGCCGGTCCTCGTCCCCTGGACGGAGCTGCCCTCTCAGGATATCGGCGACTACGCCTCCATGGCGGAGCTGGTGGTCAATTTCTTCACCGCTGAGGACTTCGTGGGCCTGCTGAGCCGCCGGGCCATGCTGCCCCTGATCGTTTTCTCTCTGCTGTTCGGTTTCTCCGTGAACCTGACCGGCGGCAAGAGCAGTCCCATCGGCAAGCTGCTGGAGGAGCTGACCCGGGTCATGCTGCAATTCGTCAAGCTGGTCACCTACTACGCCCCCATTGCCTTCTTTGCCATCTTTGCCGACCTGGTGGCCACCTACGGTCCCCAGATCACCACCCACTACGTCCGGGCCCTTCTGCTGTTCTACCCCCTCTGTTTCGTGTACATCGTCACCGCCTGGCCCCTGTTCGCCTGGTTCGGCGGCGGGAAGGGGGCTATCCAGGTGATGTTCCGGCACATCGCCAAGCCCGCGGTGGTCTCCCTGGGCACCTGCTCCTCCGTGGCCACCATCCCCACCAACATGGACGCCGCGGAGAGCACCGGCATCTCCCGGGACGTGTCCGACATCGTCCTCCCCATGGGGGCTACGATGCACATGGACGGCTCCTGCTTCTCCTGCGTGCTGAAGATCGCGTTCGTTCTGGGGGTCTTTGGCCAGAGCATGGGCTTTGACAAGCTGATCCCCGTGGTGCTGGTGGCGGTCCTGTCCTCTGTTGGCATGAGCGGCGTCCCCGGCGGCGGCTATATCGGTGAGTACATCATCGGCACCATCTTCTTCCCCGACCAGATGGCCATCGCCTTCCCCATCCTGGTGGCGATCGGCAACCTGGTGGACCCTCCGGCCACTATGATCAACGCCGCCGGCGACTATGTGGTCAGCTTCCTGGTCTCCCGCTTCGTGGACGGCAAGGACTGGCTCCGCAACGCCACCATCCGCCGGTCTGAAGGCCGGACCTGACCCTCCTCCTAAAGCAGCAGTCCCCCGGAACGGCGTTCCGGGGGACTTTTTTGCTGTCCATCTTTTTCACCGCTCCTGTACCTCTATCCATCTATCATTTTCTTTCCGGATCAGTTTTCCTTCTCTTGCCAGGGCCGCTGTTGTATGGTATCATACGATCGTACATACAACACAGGTGGTTCCCCACCGCAGATCTGGAGGTCTTGCCTATGAAAACGCTATTAAAAAATGGCTCTGTGGTATCCGGCTCGGGGGTCATCCCCGCCGATGTGCTGATCGATGGAGAGAAGGTGGCTGTTGTCGGCCTTGATCTGGCCGCCGGCGGGGCGGAGGTGGTGGACTGCGCCGGCGCGCTCCTCTTCCCCGGCTTCATCGATGGCCACACCCACTTCGACCTGGAGGTGGCTGGCACGGTGACGGCGGATGATTTCGCCACCGGCAGCCGGGCGGCCCTCCGGGGGGGCACCACCATGGTGGTGGACTACGCCGGTCCCGATAAGGGGGACACCCTGGCCTACGGCCTCAGCCGCTGGCAGAAGAAAGCGGAGGGCGCCGCCTGTGACTATGGCTTCCATATGACCATCGACGACTGGAACGCCGGCATCTCCGATGAGATCCAGACCATGATGGACACCGGCATCACCTCTTTCAAGATGTACCTGACCTACCCGGCCATGATGATCGGGGACCGGGACGTGTACCACGCCCTGTGCCGCCTGCGGGAGGTGGGGGGCATCACCGGTGTCCACTGTGAGAACGCCGGCCTGATCGACGCCCTGATCGAGGACGCCAAGGCCGCCGGCAAGATGGGCCCCGGTTCCCATCCCCGGACCCGGCCCGACGGCGCGGAGGCCGAGGCGGTGAGCCGTCTCCTCCGGCTGGCCCAGGCGGCGGATACCCCGGTGATCGTGGTCCACCTGTCCACGGCGGCGGCCCTGGAGGAGGTCCGCACCGCCCGCCGGCGGGGCCAAAAGGTCTATGTGGAGACCTGCCCCCAGTATCTGGTGCTGACCGATGAGGTCTACGACCGGGAGTCCTTCATCGAGGGGGCCAAGTTCGTCTGCGCGCCGCCGGTTCGGAAGAAGGCGGACCAGGAGGCCCTCTGGCAGGCCCTGGCCAACGGAGAGATCGACACCGTGGCCACGGACCATTGCAGCTTCACCCTGGAGCAAAAGGAGCGGGGCCGGGAGGACTTCACCAAGATCCCCGGCGGCCTGCCTGGGGTGGAGCATCGGGGCGTGCTGCTGTATACGGCGGGCGTGGCTACGGGCCGGATCTCTCCGGCGGCCATGTGCCGCGTCCTGGCGGAGAACCCGGCGAAGCTCTACGGCTGTTTCCCCCGGAAGGGCGTCATCGCGCCGGGCAGCGATGCGGACATCGTGGTCTACGACCCGGCGGTCCGGTCGGTCATCCGCGGCAGCGACACCATCGGCGCCGCCGGCTATACCCCCTACGAGGGGATCGAGACTGCGGGGGCCATCCGGCAGGTCTACCTCCGGGGCAGTCTGGCGGTGGACGATGGCAAGGTCCTGGTCTCCGGCGGCGGCCGATTCATCGCCCGGGGCAAAACAGCACTGTGATCTCCACCGTTCCTTACAACAAATTGGATAGCCTCTGACAGCATTCGTACCGGCTGGGTCCTCCCAGCCGGCACATTTTTTCCTGTATGGCCAAGCCCCACTGGGACCGAGCCGCCCCTTATTCCAGATAAAACACCGGCCCCCTGGGCGGGAAGGGCAGGCTCCGTCCTCTGGGCACCAAAAAGGCGTGGTCCCGGCCATATAGATTCAGCCGGTCACACTCGCAGTCGGTGATGATGAGCAGCGGGGCATCCTTGGGGAAGTCGGCAGCGCGCTCCAGCAGCTCCACCCCCGGCTGGAGGATGGTCCCGCCCCGTCCCCGGACCCGGACGCTGCCGGCGATATCGGCAGCTTCCATATACCCCTGGTCATAGGGGGCAGCATCGCAGAACACCACCCGTACCCGGCGCACGTCCCGGGCGGCGCTGTAGCTGGCGATGGCCCCCAGGGCCGCGGCCAGGAGGGCCCGGTCCATAGAACCGGAGGTGTCCAGCAGCACGCCGAAGGTCCGTCCCGCCTGGGCCTCCTCCTCATAGCGCCAGGAGGGCCGGGGGATGTCCGGCGTAGCGGACTGCCGCCGGCTGAGGCGGGCATAGGTCCGGTGCCGCTCCAGGGGCTCGAACCGCTCATCGAACCACCTGGCCAACTTCACGTCCCAGGGGATCGGAGGCTGGGACAGGGCGCGAATCTCCTCCACCAACCCCTCCGGCAGGTAGCCACGCCCATGGGTCTGGTGGTAGTCCAGCCCCCGCTGGATGGCGGAGCGGCACCAGGCGTCCAGGTCCACGAAGTCCTTGGACCCCTGCCAGTCGGGGGGACCGAAGAGGATATCCCGCTGGGCCATCCGCCTATAGCGCCGCAGGTCTGCCGCCAGCCGGTCATAGACGCTCTCGGCGGACAGGCCGTTCAGTTCCGGGTCATAGAGCGCCCCCTGGGGCATCTGCCCCACCTCCATATCCCGCAGCCACTGGTTGATGACGTAGTCACAGGCCACGTTCCACAGTTCCGCGTCCCGCTTCCCCAGCCGCTGCTCGTGGCAGAGGGCGGCGTGGAGGTACTCATGGGCCAGGACGAACCGCCACTCCTGTTCTGTCAGCTTGGCGGCGGCGTTGACGTAGATCTCCCGCATATGGACGGAGATCGCGGCGACGGGCACCTCCAGCCGCTGGACCGCCAGAGGGTCGTCCACCAGCTTGAACCCGGCGGCCACGCCTCCCAGGAGGGGATAGCTGGACAGGAACCACTCCTGGGCCCGCTGGATGGGCCCTCTCCTTTTGCGCTCCCCCGGCTGGGCCCGGACGCCGCCGGCGTAGTCCACGGCATCCCGGAGGGCGTCCCGCAGGCTCTCCGCAAAGAGCTTCCGCCAATCGACGGGGCCGCTCCACCAGTGCCGGGCCTCCCCCTGCCAGGCCATATCCCTCCGGCCGCCGCTCATGGTGGAGAAGCGGAAGTAGGCCGGATCCTTATGCTCCTTCAGCCAGAGGTAGAGCCGCTCCTCCTCCCGTGCGTTGCTGGGCAGGGGGCTGTCCAGCTCCCCGGGGACCGTGCCGACATGGAGGTCCTGGAGATACCGGGCCGCCACGCAGTCGCAGGCGGCGTTCCAAAGGGGGTCGCCCTCCCGGTCCTCCCGGATGTGGCCCAGGGCCAGGTGGAGCAGGCAGTGGGCCAGCACATAGGCCCACTCCTGGGGGGCGGCCCGCCGGTGGCGGTTGGCGTAGATGTTCCCGTTGGAGGCCACCCAGGCCCAGTCCTCCTTTGCCATGGGATAGCTGTCGTCAAAGTGGGTCGCCGCCCGCTCCAGTAGGGGCCCCAGGACCGGGCTCTGCTTCACCAGGCCCCGTCCGGCCTCAAAGGCCTCCTGGGCCGGGTCGCTCTTCTTTTGCCGCTCCTTCATCCGTTGCGCTTGTCCGCCAGCCGGGGCAGATCCCGGAACAGCTCCACCACGAACCAGTCCGGCAGCTCCTTCCCGTCCTCCGGGGTCACCGCCATCCGGGCGATCTCCAGGCTGATGTCCGCCAGTTCGGTAAGACGGTCCTTAGCCTGGAGGACCAGGGCCCGGCTGTCATTGCCCAGCTTTCCCCGCTCCGGGGGCAGCTCCTTCACCAGCCGGGCCCGGAGGGACTGGGCCAAGAAGTAGAGTACGTCCCGCTCCTCCGGCCGGTCCGGCCAGCTCTGCTCCCCGGAGAGGATCTTATCCAGGGCGTACTGGCTGCGGATCTGCCGGATATAGGCCAAGAACTGGGTAGCGTGCTGGGGGCTGAGGCTCCCCGCCGCCAAGATGCGGAGGGTGCCATCGTTGATATCCGGGCCGTAGCTGCGCATGGCGTCGCTGAGCATATGCCAGGACCGGGGCGTGGAGAAGGGCTCCTCGCTCTTAGGGGGCTTGGCCCACAGGTGGTCCGGGCGGCTGGAGATGTAGTCGTAGATATAGGGGTGGATGCCGTTCTGGGCGGCCCACTCCAGCCACAGCCGGGGGCTGGCGGTCAGCTCCACATGGAACATCCGGTTGATGAGGGCGGAGGACATGGGCCGGGTGATGGCGTTGTCCTGAGCCCGGTTCCCCGCTCCCACCACGATGGACCCCTCCGGCAGGTGGTACTCCCCGATCCGCCGCTCGTGGATCAGGGAGTAGAAGGCCTTCTGCACCTCGGAGGAGCAGGCGTTCAGCTCGTCCAGGAAGAGGACGTAGGGCTCCTGCCGGGCAATGGTCCGGGGCGGGCAAAAGCGGCTGAAGCCGTCCACGATCTGGGGGACGCCGATGATATCCTCCGGGGCCAGCTGGCTGCCCAGAAGGGAGACACACGCCAGCCCCAGCTGGCCGGCAAACTCCTGGACGATGGCGGACTTCCCGATCCCCGGCGCGCCCCAGATGAACACCGGCCGGATCAGCCCCACGTTCAGCAGCACATCCAGCAGCTGCTGATAGTTGACAGTGATCGCAAGGTCCATAGGCTGCTGCTATCTCCTTATCCTGTATCGTTTCGACCGCCGGCCGCCGGCCGGCCTATGGTCCCCCGTATTATACTCGCTCCCAGCCAGAAAGTCTACGCCCTTTTGCTCTGCCGGGCAAAAGAGCGCTCCCCCGGATACCGCTGTACCCAGGGGAGCGCCTGTCTTATCCTATCGTCCTGTCCTGCACTCTCAGTGCAGCTCCGGCCAGAAGTCACGGTTGGCCTCGATCAGGTCGTCCAAGATCTCCTTGGCCACCTTGGCGCTGGGCACGGTCTTGCTCAGGGTGAGGGCCTGCCACAGCTTCTGATAGCTATGCTCGCAGTAGGCCTCCACCGCCAGCTTCTCCACGGCCACCTGCTGCTGCATCAGCCCCAGCTGGAAGGTGGGGATATCCCCCTGGCACAAGGGCTCCGGCCCGTCGCTGCCCACCAGGCAGGGGACCTCCACCATGGCGCGGGGGTCGAAGTTGCTGACGGCCCCCTTGTTCTCCACGATGCAGAGCATCCGCTCGTGGGTGTTGTAGGCGATGGCCCTGGCCAGGTCCACGATGAAGGAGGCGTGGTTGTCGATGTCGAACTCGTCCCCCTTGAACTCCCCGGCCTCGATGATGGCCCTGGCCGCCCCAAAGACCTTCTTCTCCCGGCCGTCCATCACCTCGTTGGCCCGGGTGTAGTTGGGGTCGCTGTGCTCCACCACATAGTCCGGGTAGAGGTAGTACTTCAGGTAGGTGTTGGGCAGGCAGTCCGGGGTCACCGCCAGCAGGTCCGCTGCCTTTTTATGGGTGGCCTGCCAGCTCTCGTCCATGTGCTGGGTCTCGATGGCCTTCTGGGTCAGATAGCCGTTCTGGCCCACATAGTCGATCAGCTGCTGGGTGTAGTCGGTGCCGTCGTGGTCCTTCACGCTGGTCCACCAGCCGAAGTGGTTCAGGCCGTAGTAGCGGACATCCAGGTCCTTGGGGGTCTTGCCCACGATGTAGCTCATCCGCCGGAGGGTGCCCACGGGCATATCGCAGATGTTGATGATCTTGGACTTGGGACGCAGCACCCGGCAGGCCTCCGCCACGATGGCGGCGGGGTTGGAGTAGTTCAGCATCCAGCAGTCGGGGCTGTAGGCCTCCATATAGTCGATCAGCTGGATGATATCGGTGATGCTCCGCAGGCCATAGGCGATGCCGCCGGGGCCGCAGGTCTCCTGGCCCACCACGCCGTGGCGCAGGGGGATCTTCTCGTCCAGCTCCCGCATGGGGTAGCCGCCGCTGCGGATATGGGCCATGCAGAAGTCCACCCCGGTGAAGGCCTCCTTGGGGTCGGTGGTGTAGGAGAAGGCCACTTCCGGGGCCACCTTTTTCAAGGCGATGGCCACGGCCTTGGCGATGGTCTCCTGCCGCTGGGCGTTGTTGTCATAGAGGGTCAGGCTGCGGATGGGGAAGCGCTCCAGGCTGTCCATCAGCATCATGACGATGCCAGGGGTATAGGTGCTGCCGCCGCCGGCGATAACGATCGAAAACTTCTTCATAATGACCTCCATATCGTCTGTTGACCGGTCCTCGATCGGTCAATCTGTCTCCTTGATGCCCAGCTCCGCGTCCACCGCCTTGCGGACGGCGGTGACCTTCAGTCCGTAGACCACCTGGACGTTCTTGCCCTTCTTCACCACGGCGGAGGCGCCGGTCTGCTTCTTCAAAACGTCCTCGTCCACCACGTCCGGGTCCTTCAGCTCGGTGCGCAGGCGGGTGTAGCAGTTGGTCACCTTCAGGATGTTGTCCTTGCCGCCCAGGGCCGCCACGATCACGGCGGCGTCCACGTCCTCATTAGAGGAAGCCTTGGCCCCGCCCTCGGCGGCGGTCTTGGCCTTATACTCCGCCTTGGTGTGGAGCTTCATCTCCATCCCCTCGCTCTCCCGGCCCAGGGTCTTGAGATCCATCTTGACGATCAGGAAGCGGAACACCACATAGTACAGGGCGAAGTAGATCGCGCCGGTGAGGATGTACAGGGGCCATCTGGTCTTTTCAAAGCCCAGGGGCACGTTGTAGAGCAGGAAGTCGATGAAGCCGTTGGGCCCGATGGCCCGGCAGCCCAGCAGGTTCAGCACCACAAAGCTGGACCCGGCCAGCACGGCGTGGGCCACGAACAGGATGGGGGCCACGAAGAGGAAGCTGAACTCGATCGGCTCTGTGACGCCGGCGATGAAGGAGGTGACCGCTGCGGTGACCAGCACGGCCTTGATCTTGTTCCGGTTCTCCGGCCGGGCGGTGTGGTACATGGCCAGGCAGGCGCCGATCAGGCCGAACATCTTGGAGATGCCCCGGGCGTCCCAGATGACGGAGGAGCTGAGGACCTTCACGGTCTCGTCGGCGATCTCCGCGTAGTAGATGTTCCGGGCGCCCTCCAGCAGCTGGCCGCCCACAGTGGCGGTGCCGCCCAGGGAGGTATAGAGGAAGGGGGTATACACCAGGTGATGGAGGCCGGTGGGGATCAGCAGGCGCTCCAGGGTACCATAGACGAAGATGCCGAAGTTGCCCGCCCCCTGGATGAAGGCCCCTAGGGCGTTGATGCCCGCCTGGGCGAAGGGCCAGATGTAGGTCATGCAGACCGCCAGGATCACCATCAGGGGGATCAGCACGATAAAGACGAACCGGGTGCCGCCGTAGATCTGGAAGGCGTTGTTGAACTCCGTCTCACAGAACCGGTTGTGGACCAAGGCCACCAAAATGCCCAGCAGGATGCCCAGGAACACGCCCATATCCAGCACCTGCACGCCCAGGACCATGGCCTGGCCGGTGCCGGAGAGGCTGCCCTCTACCAGCATCCCCCGGAGGCCCATGAACTTGTTCATGGCGTTGATGAACACCAGGAAGGCCAGCAGGGAGATGAAGCCCGCCTCGGACTTCTTCTTGTCCGCCAGCCCCACGGCCAGTCCGACGCAGAAGATGATGCCCAGGTTGGTCAGGATGGCAGTGAGGGACCCGGAGAGGAGGGTGCCGAAGCCGATGGTGACCGGGTTGTCCAGGAAGGGCAGCACCGCCTGGAGGCGGGTGTTGGTGAACAGGTTGCCCACCGCGATGAGGATACCGGCGATGGGGAGGATCAGCACGGGGATGAACATTGCCTTGGAGAACTTTTGCAGCGTATCCATAACTCTGTCTTTCATGGTATGCTCCTTTTCCACACACGTTTTCCACGCATACTTGGGTGCGTCCACCCGCGCGCTGGCCGACCTGATGGGGCCATTATGCCACAAGGGAAAAGGGGACCGCAAGGGCTTTGGGGCTATAAGGAACGGGTTACCTAAATTGGTAACCCGTTACGCAGCAGCATCCCTGCCCGTTACAGCCGCAGCGTCTCCTTCTCGTCGCAGAGGCGCTGGTATTCATAGGCGATCAGCTCCACCAGCATCATCGCCTGGGGGAAAAAGGTGTTAGGCAGGGTGTTCAGGTCGTCCAGCTTGCACAGATCCTCCACCCGGAACCATAGATCCGCGTACCGGCTGACGCTGTTCTCCCTCTCGCCGGTGATCGCCACGGTGAAGATGCTGTTCTCCTGGGCGGTCTTGATCTTGTCCCGGACCTGGATGGTCTCCCCGGACTTGGAGACGCAGATGAACATCCCCATCGTGTCCAGGTGGTTCTCGAACATCCCCACCGAATCCGCCCCGTCGGCGAAGATCCCCCGCTTGCCCATGTTCACCAGCTTCCGGGCCATATAGGACCCTACGGTGCTGGAAAAGCCGGTAGCGTAGACGAAGATCGTGCCCTTGTCCAGGGCGGCGATCCGCCCGGCGCAGATCTTCAGCTGGGTATAGGTGTTATAGTTGAGCAGGGTGGACAGGCGGAAGCGCTCCAAGAATGTCTCCTCGGTGTTGTCCAGCTGGGCGCGCTCCTGGACCAGCAGGTTCAGCTTGTAGCACATATCCACAAAGCCGGCGTAGCCCATCTTATGGGCCAGACGCATGATGGTGGAGGTCGAAGTGAAGTTTTGCCGGGCCACCTCCCGTACCCCCTGGGAGAGGGCCGTGTCCAGATGCTCGATCAGATACCGCAGCACATCCGACTCCGTCCCCGTCAGGTTCTTCTCCTGGATCAGCTTCTCGATCCGCACACCTTGCCGCATATCCCGGGCCTCCTCCGCCCCTATCATCCCCGCCGGCCCCTGCTTTCTGAACGTACCATAGCAGTTCCGGCCCGGCTTGTCAAGTGCCCCGCCGTTGGCGCGGGCCGTCTATACGGACCGTATTCCCGCCCGGCCCTCTCCCCGGCGCCCCCCGCCGCCCCGGTCCGGCCGGCCGGAGGGGCCTTGGGCGGCCGGTATGTCGATAGGGCAGGGGGTCTGTCGATTTTTGTCGGACCGGCCCCAAGGGAGCGGTATATTGACATAACCCGAAAGATAACAGACCGCTACAAACGGTTATACACATTTTCCACATACTTTTCCACACGTCTCAACACCGCCGCTCCAGGGGAAAGGCGACTTTTTGGGAGATCAAGGGAAAACCGCAAACCAGGTTTTCCACCCGGAAAGACCGGCAAAATATCTTTACATAAGTTCACCCCTCCACCGCCGCCCCACAAAAAAGCCATCCCAAGGCGGCTCTTGGGATGGCTCTTATGTACAAACTGCCCACATCTTCTACCGCCGGCCCCGATAGGGCCGGCGGCGGGCCTTGCCTCTGCGGCGCTTGGACCGGCGGGCCTTGCAGTGGAAAGTGCTGCCGGCTGTGGCGGCGGCGTAGCTCTCCAGCATCTCCGGGGAGATGTCCGGCACCGTCACCTCCCCCCACCAGGCCCCCTCCGGGTCCTGCCGGGGGGTCAGCCGGCAGAGGAAACGCCCGTGACCGGCACAGCGGAAGGGGGCGAAATACTGCTCCTGGGTGGCAAAGGACCAGTTCTGGACCATGGTCCGCTGGCCGCAGACCGGGCAGGCCGGCCTCCGGCTGGCGGGACTGCTGAGCAGCGCCTCCCGGGAGGGGTAGGGCCCTATGGTCACCACCGGCTGGGTGGGGTAGGTGTACTGGGCGAACTGGAGCATCTTGGCCGGCAGCTTCAGCAGCTCCATGTGCCAGGCGGGGATATAGGCCCCCACCAGGGCGGTATAGACCGCGTCATAGAGGGCGTTATGGAAGGTGAAGCTGTCGGGGATGCGGCAGTAGTCCACCGCCCAGTGGAGGGCGATCTGCTGCCGGGTCCCCAGCAGCAGGGAGAAGGCGGCCTGTAGGTCATAGACCCTCGGGAGCTTGGGGACGGGCACCTTCCAGTAGGCGCAGTTCTGCCGCAGGGTCAAAAAGTCATCGCTGCCCCAGCCGGCGAACTCCGTCTCCTCCCCGCACCAGTCCAAGAACCGCCGCAGCGCCTCGGGGAAGCGGACCGTGGCCCGCTGGTAGCTCTCCGCCTCCGGCAGGGCCTTGGCCGCCCGGTTGAAGCGCTTATGGACGCAGGGCTTGATGCGGATATCGAAGGTATCCAGGATCCTCCCGCCCAGCCGGTCCAGGCGCACCGCGCCGATCTGCAGGATCTCCTCCAGCGGCTTGTTGTCATAGCCCCGGTTCCATTCCAAATCTAAAACGATCATCTGTGTATCCATCCCATCTCCTGTCTGTACACAAAGCATACCACAGCCGGCGGGAAACGTCAATGCGCCGATCTGTGGGGACCGAGGCAGATAACGGCGGCCCGCTGCCATAGAGACAGCGGGCCGTTTTGGGTCAAGTCATCTGATAGGTGAGCACCCCGATCTGCGCCGGCGTCTCCGCCGTCAGCTCCAGGGCGCTGCCCTCGTACCGGCGGATCGCCTCCGGCGGGCACAGGGCCAAAAAATCGTCCAGAGTGCCGATGTTCTCCAGCCCCAGAGCCCCCAGCCGGTAGTGCATGGGGAGGACCACCCGGGCCCCCAGCGTCTCCAGCTGGGCGTGGGCCTGCCGGGCGTCGATGGTGTAGGTGCCGCCTACGGGGATCATCACTGCGTCACAGGGGCCGATCGCCGCCAGCTGCTCCTGGGACAGGGGGTGCCCCAAGTCCCCCAGGTGGACCGCCCGCAGCCCCCGGCGGAAAAGATGTGGATGGTGTTCCCGCCCCGGAGGGCGCCGCCCTCTCCATCGTGGAAGGAGGCGACCGTTTGGACGGTGAAGGGGCTCTGCCCGCCGGGCGTCAGGGCGACCCCCTCCCGGTAGGCGTGGTCAAAGTGGCCGTGGCTGCAAAAGACCTGGTCCGCGGTGGTGTCCACATCTTGGAACCCCCGGACCCCTTGATAAGGGTCGATCACGATCCTCCAGCCGCCGCTCTCCAGGGCAAAGCAGGCGTGGCCCAGCCATTCTATCCGCATAGCGCGCTCCTCCTTATTCTGTAGTGCCTCTCAGTATAGCACAAACGGAAGAATCGGACAAGGGCTCACGGATCCTTCTTATCCGTCCCCGGCATAGGCGGCGGGGGCGCGAAGGTCATCTGCTGCCGCTTTTTATTGCTCCGGCGCACCAGCACCACCACCAGGGCGATGACCGCAGCCAGCACCAGCAGGCCCAGCCAGTTGTACGCCAGGGCCAGCAGGATGCCCTCGATCACGTCCACGCCGGTGTGGAAACCGCTGACGAAGGCGTTCTTCAGCCGCCCGCCGAATCCGATCACCGGCTCCTCCACGTTGGACAGCTTGTAGACCTCCTCCAGCCGGACCGTCACCGTGGCATAGTCAATCAGGGAGTCATACTGGCGCAGGCTCCCGGTGAGATACTCGATGTTCAGCTCCGTGTCGCTGATGGCGGACTCGATGGTGATGATGTCCTCCATATCTTCCGCCTGGGCCAGCAGCTCCTGCAAGCGGGCCAGCTTGGTCCGCTGGGTGGACAGCCGGGCCTCCAGGTCGTAGTAGGCCTCGCTGACGTTGTCGGCGCTGTCCTCCTGGTTGCGGACATGACAGAGGCTGCCCACCTGGCTGAGGAGGGCGGAGAAGTTCTCCGCCGGCACCCGGATGGTATAGTACCCGCTGCGGTAGGTGCTGTAGTTGGATACCTGCCGGTTCTCGAAGTAGCCCCCCAGGCTGCTGACGATGCCCTCCAGACTCTGCGCTGCGCTGTCGAAGGCGGTGGTCTCCAGATCCAGGCTGGCCCGGTAGACCATCTTATCGTGCTTCTGGGCCGGCTCCTCGCTGCCGGTGGGCATATCCGGCGCCATCGGCTCCCACGCACCGCCATTCTCCGCCATGTCCCAGTTGCCGCCGTCTGGATAGGCGAAGTCCCCGCCCATGCCGCTGTTGCTCGCGCCGGGGGCCGCAGTCATATTGTCCATCTTGACGCCGCCGCAGCCCACCAGCGACAGGCAGATCAGCAGCGCTAGGACCAGGATGCTCTTCCTCCTCATAGAAATACGCTCCTTTTCAGGTATTTGTCTATTGAGACGCAGCGGCGCGGAAAAAAGTTCCCAGCGTCTTGCAAATTTTTCACGATCCGCTATAATATGCCTCAAAGGAGGTGGCGTATGCGCCCATATATCTGGTACTATCTGCTGGCAGTCAACGTGCTGGCCTTCTCCGCCATGGGGCTGGACAAGCGAAAGGCCCGCCGGGGCGCTTGGCGCGTCCCGGAGCGGACGCTGCTGGGGCTGGCGGCTATCGGCGGCAGCGTAGGGGCCATCTGCGGGATGCGGACCTTCCACCACAAGACTCTCCATAAACGATTCCGCTACGGCCTGCCGGCTATCCTCTTTCTCCAGTTGGCCCTCTGCGCCGGGGCCTGGTACTTCTTTTTCCGCTGACGGGCCTCACAGCGCCTAAAGCGGCCATCGTTCGATTTACGGATATCTCAAAAAAATGTAGGGAGGGACTATTCTGGAATTTCTCAAGCAATGTCTGATCGTCTGCCCGCTGATCTTCCTGGGCGGGTTCATCGACAGCGTGGCCGGCGGCGGCGGGCTCATCACTCTGCCGGCCTATCTGCTGGTCAACGTGCCGGTCCATGTGGCCGCCGGCACCAACAAGGTCGTCAACGGCACCGGCTCCTTCACCGCCGCCGTCAAGTATTTCCGCAGCGGCAAGCTCTATCTCCGGGTGGCTCTGTGGGCCGCTGCCGGGGCCCTGGTGGGCTCCTCCATCGGGGCCAGGATCGCCCTGCTGATCCCGGACCGGGTCCTGCGGCTGCTGATGATGGCGGCCCTGCCTCTGGTGGCGGTCTTTCTGGCGGTGCGGAAGGACTTCGGCAAGACAGCGGAGGAGGAGCCTCAGATCCCCCCTGGCCGGGAGCGGCTGATGGGGATTCTGATCGGGTTAGCCATGGGCTGCTACGACGGTCTGGTAGGCCCCGGCACCGGCACCTTTATGATCATGGGCTTCACCGCCCTGCTGAACATGGACCTGATCACCGCCTCCGGCTGCGCCAAGGTGGGCAACCTGGCCTCCAATTTCGCCGCCGCCGTGGTGTTTGCCCTCAGCGGCAATATCTGGTGGGCCGTGGTGATCCCCGCCGCCCTCAGCAATATGCTGGGCAACTACTGCGGCGCTCAGTACGCTATCAAGGGCGGCAGCGGCAAGGTCCGTCATATGATCTTCGTGGTCCTAGGGATGCTGTTCATCAAGATGATCTGGGATACGATCATGTAACAGCCTCCGCTTTTTTGGATATAGACACTGGCCGGAGATCCTGTTATAATAGGAGCAACAGGAAGGGGGTATCCTATGAAGAGGAACGTGAAGGACAGTGTCTTTACATTCTTGTTCAGCCAGCCGGCGGAGGCGAAAAAGCTCTATCAAGTCCTGCACCCGGAGGATACCAGCGTGACGGAGGCGGACATCAAGATCATCACGTTAAAGAACGTGCTTTCTAATGGCCGCTACAACGACCTAGGGCTCCAGGTGCGGGCAAGGCTCATCATCCTGGCGGAGGCCCAGAGCACCTTTTGTCCCAACGTCCCTCTTCGCGTGACGCTGTACCTGGAAGATACCTACGACCGCTATATCCAGGAGAACGGCCTGTGGCTGTATGGGGAGACACTGGTCAAGATACCAAAGCCGGAGTTGTATGTCATCTATACAGGCAGCCGGCAGGATGTGCCAGACGTGCTGCGGCTGTCGGATATGTATATGGGCGACGACACTCATGCGGATGTGGACGTGACGGTCCATGTGTTGAAGGCGAGAGGGACCTGGGATGTCCTGGAGCAGTATATCGCGTTCTGCAAGATAGAGAGCGAGATGGTCCGGCTCTATGGCCGCAGCCAGGAGACGATCCAGAAGATCGTCAGCCAGTGCATCGAGCAGGGGATACTGGTGGACTTCTTTAGGAGCAGAGGACAGGAGGTGTATGACGTCATGAGCATCTTGTTCGACCAGGAGAAGGTCTGGGAAATGGAGAGATATCACATCCAGAAGGAGAGCGAAGCTAAGGGTCGCGCTGAGGGGCTTGTTAAGGGTCGCGCCGAGGGTCGTGCCGAGGGTCGCGCTGAGGGCCTTGCTAAAGGCCGCACCGAGGAACAGATCCACACCATCCAAAAGCTGATAAAAGTCATGGATCAGCAGAAGATCGCAGAGGTCTTGCAGTTGCCTCTGGACTATGTCCGCTCTGTAGCGGACGGACGCCAATGACCGGGAAAGCAGGAAGAGGGCATCCTATGAAGCGGAACGTGAAAGACAGCGTCTTTACATTTTTATTCAGCCAACCGGCGGAGGCGAAAAAGCTCTATTAGGTCCTGCACCCGGAGGATACCAGCGTGACGGAGGCGGACATCAAGATCATCACATTAAAGAACGTGTTGTCCAACGGCCGCTACAACGACCTAGGGCTCCAGGTCCGGGCAAGGCTCATCATCCTGGCGGAGGCCCAGAGCACCTTTTGTCCCAACGTCC
>CAMWFH010000034.1 GCA_947173485.1 uncultured Clostridia bacterium
GTCTCACGGGCAGGACAAATTCGCCCCATACAGACGGGTCGTTTTGCCGTTTCTGAAGAAGAGGGAAAGCAGGTCAGCGGTCAAACTGGGGATAAAGTAGAGTTTTCCAGCGAGGGACTGCAGGCTGCCGCCGAGATGCCGGACCTTGACCAGGGCTTGGAAAAGCTGGATCTGAGCCATATGACAAAAGACGAATTTATGTCCAAGATCCGGACACAGTTGGGAGAACAAAATCTGGAGGTCAACTGGAACGCCACTGTTGACCCTGACGGTCAAATTTGGTGCAAAAGTTATTTTGACTCCTATGCTTCCCAAGTCACCGAGTTCAGAGCCTCTGCTGAGAGTGCCATCAAAGACTATTACGCCGATGCCTATCAAGAAGCGCTGGACTCTCCTCTTGGGAAGGATTTGTCCGGTCAGTTGAATTTCATCGCCGCAAAATATAACTGTTCGTGGAGTGAGTATTTCGATGCCAGTATGCCGGCGGGCGAACGGCAATGGGCGTATACCCAAGTGAGAGCTATGCTGACGGGTACAGGTCTGCGTCTGAATGACCCTTACGCTTTGAAGGGGCTTCATATTCCCGACAACGAGGAAATCACCAAAATCGCCAAGCAGTCCGCCGATGATACGATCAGCGAACTGGTTCGTCAAGCGAAAGAAGCAAACAGCCCGCACCAGGGATAATAAGGATATTCCAGTTTATTGCTTTCCCCCACGGGCGCTTTCCCCGGAAGTGTCATAGTGGGTTATACAGTATAGAAGGGCAAGACAGACCGTTGCGGCCTGTCTTGCCCTTAACTTCTTTATGAAACTTTACCCACGGCCTGCCCCCTTTCGTTCTGGTCTACCTGTCCTTACAGCGCTTCTGCTGCTTGCAGTCCACGCCCAGCAGCCGGCACAGCGGCGAGACCTCCCGGCAATTCTCCAGCAGGACCTTCTCCATGTCCAGAGCCTGCACGAGATCCCCGCTGGTCTTGCCCTTGATGTACAGATATAGTCCCCAACAGAGAGACCGGCCTCCGATACATCCTTCAGCAGCGCCGAAGCCTTGCTGCTGAGCACCCGCCGGAAAACGGCGAGGTGCTTTTCATCCAGCATACCGATATAGATACTGCTGGGGGGATATATTGCAGCATATAGGGGGAGTGGCTGGTGATGACGATCTTGCAGTTCTCGGTCAGTCGGGTGATCACCAGCAGAAAGCTTTGCAGCAGGCCGGGGTGGAGAGAGTTCTCCGGCTCCTCAAAGGCGATCAGCGGGAGGCCCTTGATATCCGCGATCACAGCGAAGGTCAACATAAGGAACATCCGCTTCGCGCCGTCAGAGAGCTTTCCAAAGCTGATGGGCTGTATGAGCGATGTGTCGTTGACCTTGATATCATACAGCTTATTACAAATATCGATAGGGATGTTCCCATTGCTGGTGATCCGTATCTTCCTTGTTGCCTCCATCTCGATCTCAAAGACATCGAGATCTCTGAAAGTGGGGAAGAGCTGTAGATAGGCGTCCTTGAGCCGCTCATATCTCTCTGGATATCCCCGTTTGAGATAAAAGACCGTGCGGGGGATATTTTCGATTCCCGCTATATCCAGCTCTTCCAGGTCTGTCCGAACAAAAAACTCGGGATCATAGGACCGGCTGGCATCCAGATGGTGGTCCACATACACCGTGAGAGCGTTGAGCTGCCTGACCAGCTCCAGGAAATAGAGCTGGTCGAAGGCCATATCATTCTGTATCGTGTATAGCAAAAATATACGCATCTATTTATTGCGTTAGACAAATAGAGGGGGCAGGCCCACGGCCTGCCCCCTCTTGCGCAACTGCTCAAAGCTTCGTGAAGTCGTCCAGCGACAGGGAGAACACGGTGACGCCGCCGCCCTCCGCCTGGGTATGAGTCCCCGCCGCGCCGACCTTGTACATATCCATCGCGCCGCTGGGCATCCCGTAGGAGATCTTCTCCCGGCGGCCCGCCGTCCGCTTCAGGATCTCCATCACCTCGTCGTGACGGTCCTTCTCCACGCCGATCATGATGGTCACGTTCTCCCGGCGCATAAAGCCGCCGCGGGAGCTGAGACGGGTCATGAAGATGCCGCTGCGGGTCAGCTCCGCCGCCGTCTCCTCATAGTCCTCCTTGTGCAGGATCGCCAGGATCAGCGAATACGCCTTATCTGCCATGATGGTCCTCCCTTCCTCTTAGGAACGAACGGCGGCGTCCGGCCCGGACGCCGCCGCTGGCTGCCCTTACATGAGCTTGGTGGTATAGTAGATGGCCAGCGCAAAGATGGCCACGCCCACGACCCACATCGTGTAGAAAGCGGAGGCGGGCACGGCCAGCGCCGCCGCGATGGTGACGAAAGCCACCGCCACGCTGCCATAGAGGAGCCGGTAGTCGCAGCCCTTGGGGAACACCTGCCGGCCCCGGAAAACGCCGTTCTGCTGCTGGAGATAGCGCAGCACACCGGTCACCGCCCCCAGGCCCACCAGCACCACCAGGGCGCCCGCGGTCACCTTGGTGTTCCAGTTCTCGGTGCCCAGGCCCCGGCGGCAGAGCCACAGGGTGAACATGGTGCCGCCTAGGATGACGCTGTCGAAGAAGAACTCCCGCTGGAACAGGAAGTACACCAGCCCCAGCACCGTCAGGATGGGGATCAGGGCACACAGGAAGATGGTCCCCTGGGGATGGACGGCGAACATCAGGATATTGGCAAAGGCGAAGAAAGCCCCGGCGGCGGCGATAGCCGCGCCGATGCGGCCGGAACGCTCCTGCCGCTTCCAGACCGCCAGCACCAGGCCGGCGATCATCACCAGGGTGCCTATATAGCGGCCATACTCCACCACATAGGAGTAAGTCGCCATATCTTGGACCACACCGCGGACAAACTTCCTGTAGATCAGCAGCACATAGCACTCAGCGGCGATGCCCGCCAGGAACAGGGTGAATACTCGGTCGAGCACCTCCCGCTCCCGCCGCTCTTTCTCTGCTCTCTTTTCACTTCTGGGCTTATTGGCCATAGCAACAAAGACCTCCACTGGTTTCTTTCGTTATATCGGCCACCGGCAGGCCGGAAAAAGCAAGTTCTGATAGTGTAACAGATTTTCCGCCGTTTGGCAAGAGGCAGATCAATTCATCTGCTGCCGGCGGGAGAGATTCATGGTGCCGTCCTGCATGGTCTTGATGGCGTCCAGGCTCTTGCCAGTGCCCTCGGCCACGCAGGAGATGGCGTCCTCCGCCACATGGGTATGGATGCCGGTGCGGGACTCGATCAGCCGGTCGAAGCCGCTGACCAGGCTGCCGCCGCCGGTCATGACGATGCCGTTGGTGGAGATATCCGCCACCAGCTCCGGGGGCGTGCGCTCCAGGACGGAGTGGATCGCCTCTAAGATCCGCTCCACCGGTTCCTCGAAGGCCTCCAGCATCTCATCGTCGGAGATGGTGATAGTCTGGGGCAGGCCGGTGAGCAGGCTGCGGCCCTTCACGTCCATGGTCCTCGGCTCCACCGACGGGTCCTCCTTGTAGACGCAGCCGATCTGGATCTTCATCTCCTCGGCGGTCCGCTCGCCCAACAGGATATTATGCTTGCGGCGCATATATTTGACCACCGATTCGTTGAACTGGTCCCCGGCGATCTTGATCGATGCGCTCTCCACCACGCCGGAGAGGGAGATGACGGCGATATCAGCGGTGCCGCCGCCGATGTCCACCACCATATGGCCGTCCGGCTTGGAGATATCGATGCCCGCGCCAATGGCCGCCGCCACCGGCTCCTCGATCAGGTACACCTGCCGGGCCCCGGCCTGGATGCCGGCGTCTACCACGGCCCGTTCCTCCACCTCCGTGATGCCGGAGGGGACGCAGATGATGAGCCTGGGCTTGAAGAGCATGAACCCGGCCACCTTGCGCAAAAACTCCTTGAGCATCCGCTCGGTCATGTCGTAGTCGGAGATGACCCCCTCCCGGAGGGGACGGATGGCCACGATGTTGCCAGGGGTGCGCCCCAGCATCTGCCGCGCCTCGTCTCCCACCTTCAGCAGCTTGCCCGTGTTCTTATCCATCGCCACTACGGAGGGCTCGTTCAAAATGATCCCCTTGCCCTTGACATACACCAGGACAGAGGCTGTTCCCAGGTCGATACCGATATCTCTCGCCAATGCGCACATAAACAACACCTCAAATTTCTTTCTCTTCCTGCTCAGAAGATTTTCTGTAAGCTATTGTAAGCAGATAAGTCCGCTTATACTCCCATGATAGTGATTATAAACGCCTCAGAAATATTTTGCAAGCCTTCCAGCCGTGATTTTACAGTTTGTTCGCATTCTTTTCTGCCGCCCCGGCCCCGGCCCTGGTCTCCGAGCCGGTCTCCGGGCCGTTTTCAGCCCCCGCCACCGCCAAAACGGCGCAGTCCACCGATGCCGCGCCGCCGGCCAGCAGGACTTGGGCGCAGGCGGCGAGGGTGCTGCCGGTGGTGAGGATATCGTCCACCAGTAGGATCCACCGGCCCGCTGTCTGGGCGTTTGGGGCCAGGACGTAGACGTTCTGCGCGTTCTCCCGGCGGGCCGCGGCGCTCTCCAGGGTGGACTGGGCCGGGGTGTCCACCGCCTTGCGCAGCAGGGCCTCCGGCCGCCTGCCCAGGCGGCGGCCCAGCTCCTCCGCCAGCAGGCGGGACTGGTCATAGCCCCGTTTGCGCAGCCGCTTCCGGCTCACCGGGGCCCAAGTCACCGCGTCGAAGTCCTTGCCCAGCCGGTCCCGGACCGTTTGGGCCATCAGCGCGCCGAAGGGGACGGCCCGCCAGTCCTGGCCATGGAACTTGAAGTCGTGGACCGCCTGCCGGACGGCCCCGTCATAGCGCAGCACCCCGGCGCACCGGCCCCAGGCCCCCTCGGATATGCCTGGGGCGAACCAGTCCGCCGTCCTGCCGCAATCGGGACAGAGCGGCCCCTCCCCCTCCAGCAGCCGCCCGCACAGGGCACACTTGGGCGGATACAGCAGCTCCAGCAAAAGCTCCCCCAGGTTCATCGCTTCTTCGTCCTGGGATAGGGCCGCCGCTCGTCCGTCAGCCCCAGCAGATAGTCTACGCTGGTGCCATACAGCTCCGCCAGCCGGCACAGCAGGTCCGGCGTGAACTCGCTGACGCCGGTCTCATATGCGCCGTAGGAGGAACGGGCGACATAAAGCATCTCCGCGACCTGCTGCTGCGTCCAATCCTGGTCCTCCCGCAAGTCTCGGATTCGTGGGTAGATTGCCATGGAAACACCTCCATGGCAAGTATAGATGTCAGAATTTCTGGAATTTATACTTCCCAGGAATCCCGGAATCTCAGCTCCTGCTTGGACGCTTGGCAGGATAAGGCTTTCGTTCGTCGGTCAGCCCCAGCAGATAGTCTATACTGGTGCCGTAGAGCAGCGCCAGTTTGATAAGGATATCTGTGGGGATATTATTTTCACCGATCTCATATTTAGAGTAACCAGTCTGGGACATACCCAGCTGCTTTGCTATCTCTTTTTGGGAGAGGTCCCTATCCTCCCGCAGGTCACGGATACGCGGATAGACTGCCATGCTCACACCCCCCAGCCTGTCGAAAAGGCCCTCTGCAAGAGTTCGCGCCCGCAGGCGCGAAAAAGTTCAAATCGTTTTTTCCGCGGCGTGTACGCGGGAAAAACACTCTGCGCGGAGCGAGCGTCGAATCGTGCGCCACAGGCGCACGACCGAGGCACAGAGCGAAGCGAGACCTACTCAAAAAAGTGGCACAGCCACTTTTTTGACACTCACACCCCCGTCAGGTCAAAATCCGGCGTGTAGGCGCTCTGGGCGGAGGAGAGGTCCTGGGTGTAGCCCTCGGTGACGCCGCAGGCGGCGAGATAGGCTTTCGCGGCCCGCAGCTCGCCGCCATAGATCCGGCGGGAGAGGAGGGGATCTGTGAGGCCAGGCTGGGGGGTGTACTGGGCCATCAGGCTGAACAGCACGTCCCCAGGGCGGAAGGCGGCGGCCACCCAGTCGATGACCCGGCGGGTGTCCTCCAGCTGCCCCGGCAGGATCAGGTGCCGGATCAGCACGCCCCGCTTCAAAAGGCCGTCCTCCAGCACATAGGGCCCCGTCTGCCGGAACATCTCCAGGATGGCGCTCTTGGCCGTCTCCGGGTAGTCCGGCGCGGCGCTGAGCCGTCCGGCCAGGGCGGGACTGGCGTACTTCATATCCGGCAGGTAGACCTGCACCAGCCCCTCCAGGCTCCGCAGGGTCTCCACCCGCTCATAGCCGCCGCTGTTCCACACCACCGGCACCCCCAGAGGCTCCATAAGGGCCTCCCGAAGGGCGGCGGTGAAGTGGGTAGGGGTCACCAGGTCGATGTTGTGGGCCCCCTGGCCGATCAGCTCCCGGAAGATCGCTCGCAGCCGGGGGATGGAAACGGTCTGCCCGACCCCCTCCCGGCTGATGGTCCCATTCTGGCAGAAAACGCACCGCAAAGAGCAGCCAGAGAAAAAGACGGCCCCGCTGCCGGCGGTGCCGCTGAGGCAGGGCTCCTCCCAGTGGTGGAGGGCGGCCCTGGCCACGACGGGCAGGGCCGGCTGGCCGCAGACGCCGCCGGGGGTGGTATCATCGCGAAAGGCCCCGCAGCGCCGGGGGCAGAGAGTACAGGACGCGATCTCCAAAACGGAGCCCCCCTTCTGAAAAATATGTCCTACAAGATCTTCTTGACCTCCGCCAGGTACTTGCCAAAGGCGGAGGGGATGGCGTAGTCCTCCAGGTCCGCCTTGCTGGCCCAGACGAACGCCCCGCCCCCCCGGACCTCCACTAGGCAGCCGGTCATGCGCCACTCCACATGGGTGAAGATGTGCTTGGCGCTCATGCGCCACCGCCATTCCACCGGCCGCAGCCCCCACGCCGGAGGCAGCTCGCCCTCCGGCAGGGTACCGGGGACGTGGGGGAACTCCCACAGCCCCGCCAGCAGTCCCTCGTCCCCCCGCTTCCGCAGGGCCACCCGGCCCTGGTCGAGGAGGAGGAAAACGGTCATCTCCTCCACCCGCCGGGGGGCCTTTTTCCGGCGGACGGGGAGCGCGGCCTGCTCCCCCCGCTCTTTGGCGGCGCAGAAGGATCCCAGGGGACATTCGCCGCAGCCGGGGGCAGCCCCCGGCAGGCAGACCATGGCCCCCAGGTCCATCAGGGCCTGATTGAAGGCGCCGGGGCGGTCCTCCGGCAAGGCCTGGACCATCTTGTCCCGAAAGCGCTGGCGGACCTTGGGGTCTAAGATATCCTCATGGATGCCCCCCACCCGTGCCGCCACCCGGAGGACGTTGCCGTCCACCGCCGGCACGGCCTCCCCAAAGGCGATGGAGGCGATGGCCCCGGCGGTGTAGTCCCCCACGCCGGGAAGGGCCAGCAGGTCCTGATAGGCGGAGGGGAAGGCCCCGCCCAGGGGGCCGCAGATCATCTGGGCGGCCCGTTGCAGGTTCCGGGCCCGGCTGTAGTAGCCCAGCCCCTCCCAGAGCTTCATGAGCCGCTCCTCCGGCACGGCGGCCAGGTCCGCCACCGTGGGCAGAGCCTCCATGAACCGTGCGTAATAGGGGATGACCGCCGCCACCCTGGTCTGCTGGAGCATGATCTCCGAGATCCAGACGGCATAGGGAGAAGGCGTGCCCCGCCAGGGGAGGGACCGCTTGTGGACATCGTACCAGGCCAGCAGGGGCTCCGCCATGGCGGAAAGGCGCTCCTGGGCCGTCTTGTCCGGCGTCACGCCAGGAACGCCCGGAGGGCGTCCAGCCGCTCCTGGGCGGCGGCGTATCCGTGATCATACATCTTCTGGATCTTCTCCACGTCCCGCTCCAGGCGGTGGAACCCCACTGTGCTCTCCGGGGCCAGGACGAAGGCCCGCCCCGCCTGCTCCAGCTCCATCAGCTCCAGGCGGCAGCGGTTATAGTCCTCCGCCTGGGTCCGCATGGCCTCGCAGAAGGCGGGGTAGCGCCGGTAGGTCCGCTCCACTAGACGGGCGGTCCGGCCCCGCTCCTTCCGGTAGCTCCGCTCCCTGGTCAGCACCACCACGATCTTGTCGCACCCCTGGTCCAACGCCCGACGGAAGGGGATCGGGTCGGCCACGCCCCCGTCCAGACAGGGGACCCCGTCCAGCCGGACGATGGGGAACAGCAGGGGCAGGGAGCAGGTGGCCTGGAGGAGCTTATAGCTGCGGTCGTCCCTGGGGACAGGGATATAAAGGGCTCCCCCGGTCCGCAGGTCGGTGACCACGGCCTCCGCCTGGCCGGGCCAGCGCTGGAAGGCATCGTAGTCGAAGGGGACCAGCTGCTGGGGGATGGTCTCATAGGCGAAGTGGAGGCCAAAGTAGCAGCGGTTGGTGGGGTCCAGCAGGTTGCGCTTGCCCATATAGCGGGGGTCGTTCACATAGCTGGTGACCACCTGCAAGTTCCGTCCCGGCTGGCCGGAGAGGAAGCTGACACCGTAGGCGATGCCGGCGGAGACGCCTACGGCGTAGTCGAAGGAGATGCCGGCGGCATGGAGGGCGGCGTTGACACCCTCCGAAAAGATGGTGCGGATCGCGCCGCCCTCCCAGACGATACCTGTTTTCATGCTCAAACCTCGATCAAAAGAAACTCGAGGGCTGTCATGCCCTCTCTGCCGCCAGGAGCAGCTTCAAAGCCTCCACCCCCACCCGGACGGCGGCGGCGGTGTCCAAGCTCTCCTCCTGGTCCAGTCCGGCGGCCTCCCGCTCCTGGTTCCAGATCACATGGAAGCAGGCCCCGCAGCGGACGCCTAAGCTGGCGGCCACGGTAAAGAGGGCGGCGGACTCCATCTCGCTGGCTAAGACCCCCAGCCGCTTCCAGGCCGTCCATTTCTCCTCCAGGGCAGCGGCCACCGGCATCCGGTGGGGGCTGTGCTGGCCGTAGAAGCTGTCCTTGGACTGGACCACCCCGGCCCGGCAGGTCTTGCCCATGGCCGTGGCCGCCTGGACCAGGGCATTGGTCACCGTCAGGTCCGGCACGGCGGGGAACTCGATGGGGGCATACTCCCGGCTGGTCCCCTCCTGGCGGACCGCCCCGGTAGCTACCACGATGTCCCCGGACCGGACATCCAGGTGGATGCCGCCGCAGGTGCCCACCCGGATGAAGGTGTGGGCCCCCAGGGCGGCCAGCTCCTCCATGGCGATGGCAGCGCTGGGTCCGCCGATGCCGGTGGAGCAGACGGAGACGGCCTCCCCTAAAAGGGTGCCGGTGTAGACGTTGTACTCCCGGTTCTGGGCCACCTGGCGGGCGTTGTCGAAATACTGGGCGATGGCGGCGCAGCGGCCCGGGTCGCCGGGCAGGATGCACCAGCGGCCCACATCGCCGGGGGCGCAGTGGATGTGGAACTGTTTCTCCTTTTCCTGCATGGGGATACCTCCTTAGCTCGTCTCTGGCTCGTCTCTATCTGCCGCGGCGCTCCTCGCTGTCCGCGGCGTATAACTGTATCTGGCGCAGCTGGTGCAGGCAGTCCTCCGGGGAGCAGTTGGCGTCGATATAGCCCTGCCGCATCACCCCCTGGAACAGGGGCCCGGCGAAGTCCTTCTCATCGGCCAGATAGCGCCGGCAGACCTCGGCGAAATCGGGCCGGGGCTGGCCGGCCTCCCGGCGGATGGACCGCTCCAGCCGGATCTGGTCCTCCGCCTCCAGCAGGACGCCCACGACCCGCCCCTCCCCAAAGTAGGCCACGATGGCCGGCAGGGCGGCGGGGGTGGTGATCAGGAGATAGTCGGCAGAGGGGTCCAGGGCGGCAGCGGCGGTGAAGTAGTGCCAGGGGCCCTGGGTGGTCTGGTAGGTCCGCCGCTCGATGATCTGCCCGGCGGCCTCCATCTGCTCCATCTCCTGGACGGTGACGAAGTGGTAGTTCAGCCCATCGACCTCCTCGAAACGGCGGGGCCGGGTGGTGTAGGGGATCAGGGGGCGCAGCAGCCCGGTGGACATAGCCAGGTGGAAGAGGGTGTCCTTCCCGGTGCCGCTCTTCCCCAGCAGGCAGAAGATCCTCCCCACGCCGCGTTCCCCCTCAGCTTCTCTCGTCATGTGCTCTTATCCCTGCGTCACGAGCTTGGCGGAGATCTCCGCCAGGGAGTGGACGCCGCACATGGCCATGGCGTCCGCCAGCTCCCCCTGGAGCCGCTCTGTCAGCACCCGGACGCCCTCCTGGCCGCCGCCGTAGACAGCGGTGACATAGAGCCGGGCGATCAGCACCGCTCTCGCCCCCAGGGCCAAGGCCTTCAGGATATCCGCGCCGGAGCGGATCCCGCCGTCCACCAGCACCGTCAGCTGGCCGCCCACCGCCTGGGCGATGGCTGGCAGGACCCGGGCGGTGGCAGGGGTGCCGTCCAGCACCCGGCCCCCGTGGTTGGAGACCACGATGCCGGCGGCCCCGGCCTCCAGGGCCTTCTCCGCCCCCCGGACGGTCATGATGCCCTTGATGATGAAGGGCACGCCCGCATAGCGGACGATCTCCCGCAGCTCCGCCACGGTCTTGCTGCCAGCGGGGGGCGTCCGTCCCTTTAGGAAGGGCAGGCCGGCAGCATCGATGTCCATAGCCAGGACCTTGGCCCCGGCAGCCTTGGCGGCGTCGATCTTGGCAAAGAGGGTGTCGTGGTCCCAGGGCTTCACCGTGGGGATGCCCTGGCCGCCGTTTTTACCGATGGTCTCCACCGCGGCGGCAAAGACGGCGGGGTCCGTGCCGTCGCCGGTGAAGGCGGCGATGCCGGCCCCGGCACAGCCGGGGACCAGCAGGCCGTTGTAGGCCTGGTCATCGTACAGGTCGCCGTAGTGGAGCTTGGTGGCCCCCACCGGACCGGCGAAGATCGGGGCGGCCAGGGCCTGGCCAAAGAGGGTGGTCCGGGTGTCCACCGGGACATTGGGGCAGATGGTGTCCATGTTCAGATAGATCTCCTGCCAGGCGAAGTAGTTCCGCTCGGCGATGGTCCCCCGGCCGCCGGGTCCGGGGATCACGCCCCGGCAGGCGCGCCCGTCACAGACGGGGCAGGCTTTGCAGTAGGGGCCGACCCGGTCCCTGGCGGCGGACAGCAGCTCTTGATAGGTCATGGCAAAACTCTCCCGATATGTTATATTTTGTGTCTTTACGCAGCTTTATATGTTCTGTTTCCCGGAGAAGGTCTCCGCGTCCAGGCGGAACACAGCCACCCGGTCTAAGGACTGGTCGGGGATGGCGAAGTCCTCCCGGCCGGTCTGCCGGGCCATGATATGGGCTAGGGCCCGGCGCTTGTCCGCCGGGTCCGTCAAAAAGGTCACGGTCCCCGTCCCGGTGACGGAGCGGTAGAGGCAGGTATAGCCGCAGGCGGTCTCCCCGCCCCGGACGGCCAGCTGGCAGTCCAGCTCAAAGGCGGCCCGTGGGTCCTTTTGCAGAGCGTCGATCTTCCGACCCTCTAAAGCACTATGGAAGTAGAGGGCCAGCTGTCCGTCCTCGTAGGTATAACCAAAGCTCATGGGCACGATATAGGGGCCCTCCCGGTCCCAGAGGGCCAGCCGGCAGACCTGGCACTGGTCCAGGATCTCCCGGATAGCGGTGGGGGCTGTCACGGCCCGCTCCTTCCGGCGCATAGGCAGATCCTCCTTTTTCTTTTTATCCTAATTATCCTAAGATCGCAAAACAGATCCGTGTCCCATCACGCCACCACGAACCGCAGCCCTGTGACCGCCGCCACGTCCGTCCCCGTCAGGCGGAGGATGGGCGCGGTATCCGTATCGGCATCCGCTGTCACCTGTTCCCCGTCCCGGAGGTAGTACCAGGCGCCGTCTGTCTGAAAGCTGTAAGAGAACTGGTAAGAGCGCCCGTCCGCGCCAGTGACCGAAAAGTCCTCCGGCGTCCCCTGGGGAGAAAAGTCCAGCTGCTCCAGCAGCTCATAGAACCAGCCGAAGCTGATGTGGAAGTACGCCAGCACCACGCCCGCCGGGGCAGGCAGCCGCTCCTCCCCCCGGCAGACGGCTATCGTATCCGGCCAGGCCCGTGCCTCTTGCAGCTCCTCCAGGGAAAAGCCGCCGCCGGGGATATCGTAAAAAGCGTAGTAGCCGCGCAGCTGCTCCCGGCAGGTCCGCTCCAGATAGGCTGTGTCCAGGGCGGAGATCTTCACGGTGGGGCAGATGTGCCACACCGGCAGGGGCGGCTGGGCCAGATCGCAGGCGGCCATAGGCGGCTGGGGAGCGTGAGGCTGGACGGCGTACCAGTCATAGAAGGCTTGCAGCTGCTCCATGGCGGCAACGATCTCCGCTTCGCTGCCGTAGCGGAGGGAGAGGCGGCCATCCTCCACCGCCCAGGCGCTCAGGCCGCTGCCATCGGACAGCAGATACCGGTCCAGGTGGTAGCGCCAGAGGACCTCGTCCCCATCGCAGAGAAGGCTGTAGCCGGGAGCCGGCGGCCCCTCGCCCCAGGCGCTGCCCACCTCGAACACCGCCTCTGGCAGATCGGCGAACCAGCAGTCCCAGGTCCGGGTGACCTTAGTGCCGTGGGATATCTCCCGATACCGGCGGGAGACCACCACCCGCTCGCCGGGATAGAGCTCCTGTAGATAGTCCTCCACGTCCCACCGGCTGTGGACGCGGCAGCCCGTGAGCAGCAGCGCCGCCAGCAGCAGGAGCCACGCCCGTTTCCTCACCGCCGCCGCCCCCTTTCCCGATCGTAAGTCCTTGGCAGAGAGTATACCACCGAAGCGGCCAGAAAGCAACTGTGGAAAATGGGCGCGGGGCTCTGCTCTTGCAAAGAAAATCGCTATTGACGATCCCCATCAGGCCATTATATAATAGGATAGGCTACATTTTAGCCGTTCATACGGTCAAAGCGCCCGCCAACCGGCGGCATGGAGGCCCCCTCCCTGCCCGCGGCTGGTTTTTACATTTTTCTGAAGGAACGCGAAGAAAGAGCGAAGAAAGGATGAGCCTCATGAATCAATATGACGTGCTGATCATCGGTGCGGGCCCGGCCGGTATCTTCACCGCCCTGGAGCTTTTGCGCAAGAACGAGGGGAAGCGCATCGCCATCGTGGAAAAGGGACAGCCCGTGGAGAAGCGGCGCTGCCCCAAGGCCAAGACGAAGGAGTGCGTCAACTGCAAGCCCTACTGCCACATCACCACCGGCTTCTCCGGCGCCGGGGCCTTCTCCGACGGCAAGCTGAGCCTCAGCTACGAGGTGGGCGGCGACTTCCCCTCCCTGGTGGGGGAGGACTTCGCCCAGGAGCTGATCAACTACACCGACACGATCTACCTGGAGTTCGGCGCGGATACCCATGTGGAGGGCTTAGGCCACGAGAAAGAGGTCAAGGAGATCCGCAAGCGGGCCATCCAGGCGGGGCTGAAGCTGGTGGACTGCCCCATCCGCCACCTAGGCACCGAGAAGGCCCAGCAGCTCTACTTCGATATCGAGCAGTTCCTGCTCAAGGCCGGGGTGGAGATCTACTTCGGCTACGTCTGCCAGGATGTGATCGTGGAGGACAACGTCTGCAAGGGGGCGGTGATCGAGACCAGCACCGGCCACACCGACACCCGCACCCTCTATGCCCGCCATGTGGTGGTGGCCACCGGCCGGAAGGGGGCGGACTGGCTGGAGAAGCTCTGCGAGCAGCACGATATCGCCCACCAGCCCGGCACCGTGGACATCGGTGTCCGGGTGGAGGTCCGCAACGAGATCATGGAGGACGTGAACGAGGTCCTTTACGAGAGCAAGCTCATCGGCTACCCCATGCCCTTCAAGAACAAGGTCCGCACCTTCTGCCAGAACCCCGGCGGCTTCGTCAGCCAGGAAAACTACGACAACGACCTGGCGGTGGTCAACGGCCACAGCTATAAGGACCTGAAGAGCAAGAACACCAACCTGGCCATCCTGTGCAGCCACAACTTCACCTACCCCTTCAACCAGCCCATCGCCTACGCCCAGAAGGTGGGCGAGCTGACCAATATGCTGGCCAACGGCCGGCTCCTGGTCCAGCGCTACGGCGATATCCTGAGCGGCAAGCGGACCTGGGAGAAGGAGCTGACCTTCTCCAACGTCCGGCCCACCCTGCCCGATGCCGTGGCCGGGGACATCACCGCCGCCATGCCCTACCGGGCCATGCTCAACATCATCAATTTCATCCAAGCGGTGGACCATGTGGTCCCCGGCTTCGCCGGCAACGAGACCCTGCTCTACTCCCCGGAGCTGAAGTTCTACTCCAACCGGGTGAAGATGGACCAGGATCTGAACACCAGCATCCAGGGCCTCCACTGCTTAGGCGACAGCAGCGGCTGGACCCGGGGGCTGATGATGGCCTCCGCCATGGGGGTGCTGATGGGCCGCAAGCTGGCGGACATCCTGTAAGGGAGCGGCGTTATGGGAAGATTCGACGGCCTGCTGCTCCTCAGCGACTACGATGACACCCTGGCCTTCACCTCCCAGGCCTTCCGGGAGGGCCGGCCCGCTCCCGCCATCCCGGCGCGGAACATCGAGGCCATACGGTACTTCATGGCCGAGGGCGGCCTCTTCTCCGTTGCCACCGGGCGGCCCCTGGCCTCCTTCCTCCCCTTCGCCGCCCAGCTGCCTATGAACGCCCCCGGCGTGGTCAACGGCGGCGCGGGGCTGTATGACTTTGAAAAGCGCACATACCTCCGCACCTTTTTCCTGCCCGACGGCACGGCGGCGGACCTACAGCCCGTCCTCGACCGGTTCCCGGAGATGGCGGCCAAGGCGTTCCATCTGGGGGAGGAGGCGGAGGTGATCCGGCCCAACGAGTGGGCCAGGGCCCATACCCGCCTCACCCGGGTCGAGACCCGGGAGATAGGGTCCCTGGCGGAGGTGGGGCCCCAGGCCACCAAGCTGCTCTTCGAGGGCACCCCCGAGCTGCTGGCGGAGGTCCAGGGGCACATGCGCTCCATCGGCCTGGAGGAGCGGTATGAGATCGCCTGCTCCAGCGCCCACATCCTGGAGATCACCGGCAAGGGCGTCCACAAGGGGAACATGGCCCTGGCCCTGGCTGCCCTGCTGGGGGTGGACCGGCGAGACCTCTGCTGCGCCGGGGACCAGGCCATCGACGTCCCCATGCTCCTCTCCGCCGGGCGGGCCTTCGCCCCCAGCAACGCCATCGGGGAGGTCCTGTCCCTGCCGGGGGTGACGGTGGTGGGCCACTGCCAGGACGGGGCCGTGGCCGACATCGTGGCGATCCTCGAAAAAAAATAAATGCCGATCCGCCTGGTCTTTTCCAGGCAATATCCTTAGCCTTCTGCCCATACTAACCCGCGGACCCCGATCTTCGCGGGAAGGAGGCAGAAGGATGGCAAAAAAGATGACCCTTGCCGCGCTGGCCCTGGCCCTGGTCCTCTCCCTGGCGGCCTGCGGCGGCGGCAAAGACAGCGGCACCCTTGACGACGGCTTAGCCAATAACGGCGTGGCCAGCGGCGGTACGTCCGGCAGCAGCACCGATGGCGGCGCCAACGGCAACGGCAGCACCGGCGGCGATACCGGCAGCAGTGCCAACAGCGGTCTGAACGGCGATGTCAACGGCGCTCCGTCTGACAGCGGCACGGCGAACGGCGGCACAGCCGGCAGCGGCCTGCTGGACGACATGGAGAACGGCGCGGATGACCTGGCCCGCAGTGCCAGGAACGCCGCCCGCGATATGATGCGCTGATCTGCGAAACAGCGCCCGGCCCCTGGGCTGGGCGCTGTTTTTTACCCATTTGCCCTATATCTTCGCAGTTTCACGTCCATATCGCGCTCCGGTGCCCGTTTAGAGGCCCTATCGCCGTTCTGCCGGTATTTGTAGTATTGCCCAAAAAAACGGGGCAAACACCGGCGGCAGGAGGGGTAAGTTTGTGCGATCCTACGATCCCGCCCATCAAGACCGCCCCTTTTGAAAAAAAGAAAAAGAAATCTAGCTGTTCTGCGCATTTTTTACTTGAAATTATCAGAGATCTGTATTAAAATAGCCACTGGAAAAAGTGGGAAAGCGGAAAAAAGGAGATGACGCTCGTGCTGCATGTGGTGCTGGTGGAGCCGGAGATCCCGCCGAACTGCGGCAACATCGCCC
>CAMWFH010000035.1 GCA_947173485.1 uncultured Clostridia bacterium
CGGCGGCAACGACCAGTGGTCCAATATGCTGGGGGGCACCGAGCTGATCCGCCGGAAGCTGGGCAAGGACGCCCACGCCCTGACCATCACCCTCCTGCTCAACAGCGAGGGGAAGAAGATGGGCAAGACTGCCGCCGGGGCCGTCTGGCTGGACCCCGACAAGACCAGCCCCTACGAGTTCTACCAGTACTGGCGGAACATCGAGGACGCGGATGTCCTCAAATGTATCAGGATGCTCACCTTCCTGCCCATGGAGCAGATCCAGGAGATGGACAGCTGGGAGGGGAGCCATCTGAACCGCGCCAAGGAGATCCTGGCCTACGAGCTGACGGACCTGGTCCATGGCCGGGAGGAGGCCGACAAGGCCCAGGCGGCGGCCAAGGCCCTCTTTGGCGGCGGCGGCGACAAGGCCGATATGCCTACCACCGAGCTGAAGGAGAGCGACTTCGAGGACGGCCAGATCGGGGCGATCAGTCTGCTGGTGGCCTGCGGCCTGGCGGCCTCCCGGGGCGAGGCGAGGCGGCTCATCCAGCAGGGCGGCATGGCGGTCGATGAGGAGAAGGTCACGGATATCGACCGGAGGTGGCCCGTTGAGGCGTTCCAGGGCGATGGACTGCTCATCAAAAAGGGCAAGAAGGTGTTCCATCGGGCGGTAGTGCGGTAAAACGCACAAACGATGTATTGACGGTAGCTGTATGATGGCAGAAGAGCAGTCTCGCAGCAGCGGGGCTGCTCGTTCTGTAGGTTCCATTATTGAACAAAAGATTTGTTTTGTTTAATAATGGATGGCGTAGGGCGGAGAGGACAAAAAAGTAGCCGCCGGTCCCTGTACAGGGGAGCCGGCGGCTATCATCATGGCAGAAGGCTGCTAAGATATCAGGGAGATCAACGATCCTTACTTCGCCAGGATCTTCTTCAGACGGGCGAAGCGGGGGAGGCTGTCCACCTTCTTCATCTCCGTCTCCCCCTGGATCAGGGGCAGGCAGTAGTCGATGAAGCCCTGGGTGATGCCGTTGTGGTCCGCGTTGATCCACTCCAGGGGCAGTTTCTTCTCGGTGTTGGCCACGTCCTTCAGATCGAAGAGCTTGGTCTTACAGACGTACTTGCCGCCCTCACGGGTACACTCGAAGCCCACCATCTTATCAGTGAGGCCGGCGACGGCGTTCTCCACGGCGGCCTGGCCGGCCATGAAGGACTCCTCGTAGTCGGTGCGGGAGGCCAGGTGGGCGCCGCAGCGCTGGAGCAGGCTCAGCTCGATGCCCCGGACCTTGGCCCCGGTCTCGCGCTTTACGATATCCGCCAGCATAGCGGCCAGGCCGCCCAGCTGGGCATGGCCGAAGCCGTCAGTGGCGCTGGTCTTGGCCTCGGAGACGAAGGAGCCGTCCGCATAGTGGATGCCCTCGGAGACGGCCACCATGCAGTTGCCCCGCTCTGCGTAGACCCGTTTCACGTCGGCGATGAACTTGTCCATGTCGAAGTCCACCTCGGGGACATAGATGAGGTCGGGGCCCGCGCCGGCGTTGGAGGCCAGGGCGGCGGCGGCGGTGAGCCAGCCGGCGTGGCGGCCCATGATCTCCATCACCACCACCATGCCAGTGTCATAGACCCGGGCGTCCTGGTAGACCTCCATACAGGAGGTGGCGATATACTTGGCGGCGGAGGAGAAGCCGGGGCAGTGGTCGGTGCCGAAGAGGTCGTTGTCGATGGTCTTGGGCACGCCCATGACCCGGCACTCGTAGCCCACCTTCATCATATACTTGGAGATCTTGTTGCAGGTATCCATGGAGTCGTTGCCGCCGTTGTAGAAGAAGTAGCGGACGTTGTGCTTCTTGAACACCTCCAGGATGCGCTTGTAGTCGGTGTCGTCCACATCGGGGTCGGCGATCTTATAGCGGCAGGAGCCCAAGGCGGAGGAGGGGGTGTATTTCAGCAGCTCCAGCTCGGCAGGGTCCTCCAGGCCCATATCGAAGAGGCGGTCGTTGAGCACGCCCTTGATGCCGTGTTCCGCACCCAAGACCTGGGTGATGGAGCCGTTGTCCAGAGCGGTGCGGATCACGCCGTAAGCGCTGGCGTTGATCACGGAAGAGGGACCGCCGGACTGGCCGATGATGCAGGCGCCTTTTAATTCACTCATGGGGGATACCTCCATATTCACAAATATATCGATAGCTTACCACCAAGTTTTTGATTTGTAAACAGTTGCAATTTACAAAAATCGTGGTAAGATATATAGTATCTTATACCATAGGAGGAAAACGCACTATGCCTCTTGTCACAACGACCGAAATGTTCAAGAAAGCCTATGACGGCGGGTATGCCATCGGAGCGTTCAACGTCAACAACATGGAGATCATCCAGGGCATCACCGAAGCCTGCCGGGAGGAGAAGTCCCCTGTCATCCTCCAGGTCTCCAAGGGCGCCCGGGCTTACGCCAACCGCACCTACCTGGTGAAGCTGGTGGAGGCCGCTGTCATCGAGTGTCCCGAGATCCCCATCTCCCTCCATTTGGACCACGGCGACAGCTTCGAGACCTGCAAGTCCTGCATCGACGACGGCTTCACCTCCGTCATGATCGACGCCTCCAGCAAGCCCTTCGCGGAGAATATCGAGATCACCAAGAAGGTGGTGGAGTATGCCCATGACCACGGCGTGGTGGTAGAGGCCGAGCTGGGCACCCTGGCCGGCGTGGAGGACGACGTGAAGGTCTCCGCCGAGGACTCCTCCTACACCCGTCCCGAGGAGGTAGAGGAGTTCGTCAGCAAGACCGGCTGCGACTCCCTGGCCATCGCCATCGGCACCAGCCACGGCGCCTACAAGTTCACCGCCGCCCAGTGCACCCGCAACGAGAAGGGCATCCTGGTCCCCCCGCCCCTCCGCTTCGATGTGCTGGAGGAGGTCTCCAAGCGCCTGCCCGGGTTCCCCATCGTCCTCCATGGCTCCTCCAGCGTGCCCCAGGACTATGTGAAGATGATCAACACCCACGGCGGCAAGATGCCCGATGCTGTCGGCATCCCTGAGGAGCAGCTGCGCAAGGCCGCCACCCTCAGCGTCTGCAAGATCAACATCGACTCCGATCTGCGCCTGGCCATGACTGGCACCATCCGTCAGTTCTTTGTGGACCATCCCGAGAAGTTCGACCCCCGGGAGTACCTGAAGCCCGCCCGGGCCAACATCAAGGAGCTGGTCCGTCACAAGTTGATCGACGTGCTCGGCTGCGCCGGCAAAGCCTGAGAAAGTTCCATAGGATGAGCTGGGGAAGGGGAGACCCTTCCCCGGCTTTTTTGAAAGTTTACAGAAAACCACTTGACTTTCCCCCTGCTGGAAGGTATATAGTCATCCTAAGCACTTGCGGCCCGCCGGTCCCGGCGCATAGTTTTAGAGGTGAGATCATGCCAGAAAAAGACAAGATGGACCAGGGCGAGAAGGTCCTCCTGCGGGAGAGGGGGAAGCGGGGGTTGTTCCGCATCGTCTTTGGGCGGACGACCGTGATCATCCTGCTGCTCCTGCTCCAGCTGGTCCTGCTGTTCGCGCTGTTCCGCTATCTGAACAGCTATATGCCCCTGACCTTTGCCGCCACCGTGGGATTGTCCCTGGTCATGGCGCTGGTGGTGGTCAACCAGGAGGGGGATCCCACCATCAAGATCTCCTGGCTGGTGATCATGATGGTGGCGCCGGTGTTCGGCGGCCTGCTCTATATCTTCGTCGGCACCCAGATCACCCACAAGATCATCGCCGCCATCGACCAGCGGCTGGCGGCGGAGACCGCCGCCCTGCTCCAGCCGGACCCGGCGGCGATGGAGGCGCTGGAGCGGCGAGATCCCCAGACCGCCTCCTTTGCCAGGTATATGGCCGCCCATGCCCAGGCCCCGGCCTATACCGGCTGCGAGGTGACCTACTTCCCCCAGGGGGAGGATAAGTTCCGGGAGCTGCTGCGCCAGCTGGAGCAGGCGGAGCGGTTCATCTTTATGGAGTATTTCATCCTGGCGGAGGGCTATATGTGGCGGCAGATCCTGGAGGTCCTGGAGCGGAAGGCCAGGGAGGGGGTGGAGGTCCGAGTGATGTACGACGGCACCTGCGCGGTGCTGCTGCTGCCCTACCAGTACCCCAAGACCCTGGAGGAGCTGGGGATCCAATGCCGGATGTTCAACCCCCTACGGGTGGCCCTCTCCACTCACTACAACAACCGGGACCACCGGAAGATCGTGGTCATAGACGGGCACACTGCCTTCACCGGCGGGATCAACCTGGCGGACGAGTATATCGGCCGCAAGGTCCTCCACGGCCACTGGAAGGACACTGCCGTGATGATCCGCGGCTCCGCTGTCCGCAGCTTCACCCTGCTGTTCCTCCATATGTGGAACATGACCCCTGGCAAGATGGAGGACTTTACACCCTATCTGCCCCAGGCGGAGAGCCGGGGGGAGGGGACCGGATGGGTGATCCCCTACGGCGACAGCCCCCTGGATGGGGAGAACGTGGGGGAGACGGTGTATATAGATATCCTGAACACCGCCCAGCGCTACGTCCACATCATGACGCCCTATCTGATCTTAGATAATGAGATGGTCACCGCCCTGACCTACGCCGCCAAACGGGGGGTGGAGGTGGTGATCCTGATGCCCCACGTCCCGGATAAGCGGACCGTGTTCGCCCTGTCCAGGAACTACTACTCTGAGCTTTTGAAGGCGGGGGTCAGGATCTATGAGTACACCCCCGGATTCCTCCACGCCAAGGTGTTCGTCTCCGATGACCGGAAGGCGGTGGTGGGGTCGATCAACCTGGATTACCGCAGTCTGTACCTCCACTTCGAGTGCGCCGCCTTCCTCTATGAGATTCCGGCCATCTCCCAGATCGAGGCGGACTACCAGGCCACGCTGGCGGTGAGCCAGGAGGTCACCCTGGCGGACTGCCGCCGCTACCCCCTGCTCCAGCGTCTGACCGGCAAGCTGCTGCGGCTGGCCGCGCCGCTGCTGTAGCGCGGGGCGTCCTCTCTCATAGAATGGGAGAGGAAAGGGTGGTGTCTCCATGATAGAGTTGGCCCCGTATGACCGCCTGGCGGCGGTGCGCTACGCCCACCGCTGGGCCTACAGCCGCAATCCCCGGTTCTATGACTATGAGGACATCGGCGGCGACTGCACCAATTTCGCCTCCCAGTGCCTGCTGGCCGGCGGCGGACTGATGAATTTCACCCCGGATCTGGGGTGGTACTATATCGACGCGAACCGGCGCTCTCCCTCCTGGACCGGCGTCCAGTACCTCTACCAGTTCCTGACCCGCTCGGACCAGTCTGTCGGTCCGGTGGCGGTGGACGCAGCCATCTGGGAGATCCAGCCGGGGGACCTGGTCCAGCTGTCCTTCGATGGCCGCCGCTTCGCCCATACGCCGGTGGTGGTGGCCGCCGCCCCCCGGCCCATGTCCACCAGCGATATCCTGATCGCGGCCCACAGCTACGACAGCGACGATCGTCCCCTGGACAGCTACGATGTGGCGGCGATCCGCTACCTCCACGTCCTCGGCGTGGAGCGTCCCCAGGGGACTGGATAAAAATACAAAAAAACTATGGATTTTTCCGGCGGAGTATGGTATGATAGCTAAAGAGACCCCACTATGCAGAGGAGGGACGATCATGAACAAGGTCATCACCATCAGCCGGGAATTTGGCAGCGGAGGCCGGGAGTTCGGCATCAAGCTGGCGGAGCGCCTGGGCCTGCCCTGTTACGACAAGGAGCTGATCACCGAGGCGGCGAAGAACAGCGGCTTGTCAGAGGACTTCGTAGCTTCCATCGAGGAGAGCGTCCCCAAGCTGTTCTCCGCCACCCTCTACAGCTACTACCAGCTGCCCATGTCGGACCAGATCTTCATCGCCCAGTCCGATGTGATCCGCCAGCTGGCCAAGCAGGGGCCCTGCATCATCGTGGGCCGGTGCGCCGATGTGATCTTGCAGGACAGTGTGAACATCTTCGTCCACGCCGCCATGCCCCACCGGATCCGGCGGAAGCTGGAGCTGGGCATCAACGTGCCGGAGGACCAGATGGAGAAGCACATCCTCAGCGTGGACCGCCGCCGGAAGAAGTACCACAGCTACTACGCCCACAAGAGCTGGGGCGAGCTGAAGGACTACCACCTCTGCCTGGATACGGGCCTGGTGGACATCGAGGGCTGCCTGGACGCCGCCGAGGCGTATCTGCGGCATGTGAAATGAGCCTACATAGGGGGCGGCGCTATGCCGTCCCTTTTTTTGTTGCCTTTTCCCGGGAAATGGAGTATACTTTGCTTGTCAGAACGATCTGTAGGGGAGGCGGGAGAGATGCCCTTTTCCATCGTCCAAAATGATATCACCAAAATGACCACCGATGCCATCGTCAACGCCGCCAACAGCAGCCTGGCCCCTGGCGGCGGCGTCTGCGGGGCCATCTTTGCCGCGGCGGGCTACCAGCAGATGGACCGGGCCTGCCGGGCCATCGGCCACTGCGAGGTGGGGCAGGCGGCGGTGACCCCGGGGTTCGCCCTGCCGGCCAAGTACGTCATCCACGCCGTGGGCCCCGTCTGGCGGGGCGGGGAGCAGGGCGAGCCGGCGCTGCTGCGCAGCTGCTACCGCAGCGCCCTGGCGCTGGCCAAGGAGAAGCGGTGCCGGTCCATCGCCTTCCCCCTGATCTCCTCCGGAATCTACGGCTACCCCAAGGGGGAGGCCCTGGCGGTGGCGGTGGAGGCCATCCGGTCCTACCTAGAGCGGGAGGAGATGGAGATCGTTCTGGTGGTCTTTGATAAGGCTGCCGTGGACATCGGCCAGGAGCGCTTTGCCCGGCTGACGGCCTACATCGACGACCACTATGTGGAGACTCATGCCCTGCACCGGCAGCCAACGGAAGCCAGCTTCATCCGCCGGCAGGAGGAGGAGCAGGCCGACAAAGCGCCGTTCCTGCCGCCGCCTCCCATGAGCGCCCAGATGCCGATGGCCGCTCCGGCTGCCGCGGACAGCGCGCCCAAGAGAAAGCGGCGGACCCTGGCGGAGCTGCTGGACCGGCTGGACGAGTCCTTCTCCAGGATGCTCCTGCGGCTGATCGACCAGCGGGGGCTGACGGACACAGCGGTCTACAAGCGGGCCAATATCGACCGCAAGCTCTTCTCCAAGCTGCGGCAGGACAGCTACCACCCCAGCAAGGCCACCGCCATCGCCCTAGCGATCGCCCTGGAGCTGAATTTGGGCGAGACGAAGGACCTGCTGGGCCGGGCGGGCTACGCCCTGTCTCCCAGCAATAAGTCCGATGTGATCGTCATGTACTTTATCGAGAACGGCAGCTATGACATCTACGAGATCAACGAGGCCCTGTTCGCCTTTGATCAGCGGCTGCTGGGCGCATAGGAGGACATATGAAAGTTGGCGTGCTCTCAGATACCCACGGCCTGCTCCGGCCGGAGGTGATCTCCATACTGGAGGGGTGCGACTATATCCTCCACGCCGGGGACTTTGACCGGGAGGCGGTCCTGGAGCGGCTGGAGGACATCGCGCCGGTCTACGCCGTCCGGGGGAACAACGACTTTGGCCGCTGGGCCTCACACCTGCCCCGGCAGCTGACCGTCACCCTGGGCGGGGTGCAGTTCTTTATGACCCACAATAAGATGGATGTGTCCCGGAAGCTGGGGGATACTCAGGTGGTGGTCTTTGGCCACTCCCACCAGTACTTCCAGCAGACAGCGGACGGACGGCTCTGGTTCAACCCCGGCTCCTGCGGCTATCCCCGGTTCGGCGGCGGGCTGAGCATGGCGGTGATGTTCCTGTCGGAGGGGCAGGTGGACCGTATCGAGAAGATCGTCCTACAGGAGGAGAAGAAGCGGGGGTGGTCGTGATGGGGACCGCCCAGATCGACCACTTCGAGATCGTCCGGGATGGCCGCACCTTTGCCGCTGGGGACCAGAACTGGTTCCCCAAGGCCTACCTGCGCAAGTGCGGCTGCGGCCTCACTGCCGCGGCGGACCTGCTCCTCTACCTCCGCGCGCCGGACTGCCAGACCGGTATCTTCCGGGGGATCCCGCCGGGGCGCTGCATCCCGCCGGAGGTCTACGACCGCTACGCGGAGGCCTTCCGCCGCCGTTTCCCGCCGGTGCTGCCGCCCTTTGGGATGAACGCCGCGGCGCTGTGGCTGGGGGTGAACGGGTGCTTCCGGGCATATCGCCTGCCCTACCGGGCCAGGTGGGGCGTGCGGCCAACCCGGCTCTGGAGCGAGATCGAGAGGATGCTGCGGCAGGGGGTGCCCGTGATCCTGTGCATCGGGCCCAACTTCCCCCTGTTCTGGCAGAAGCATAAGCTGACGCTGTATGTCCGGGATGGGGAGCAGGTCCGTCCCGCCGCCAGGACTGCGGCCCACTTCGTCACCGTTACCGGAATCGGCCCGGAGTGGCTGCGGATCGTGTCCTGGGGGAAGGTGTACTATATCCGCAAGACGGAGTATATCCGGTATGTGAAGGAACACAGTAACTTTTTGCTCTGCAATATCCTACACGTCCATAAAAAGGCCAAAAGACCGCCGTCCTGACCGGTGTCGGGACGGCGGTCCGCTTTTTTAGCCGTTGCTGTAGGGGCCGTGGACGGGGGTGGTGGGGTCTGTGGGGTCGATGGGCTCGTAGGCGATGAGGTCCTCATCGTCTGTATCGAGCAGGTCATAGGTGGCTGCCTGGGGGATAGTGGGGGTGGGGTCCTCCTCCTCCGGGACGCTGTTGGGCTGGGGGGCCGTGCCGGGGTGGGGCGGGGTCTCCGGCACACCGCCGGGCTGGACGCCGCCATCCTCCTCCGGGGCGGGGGTATAGGCGTTGGTGTCCTCGGAGACATAGACCTGGATGATATCATCATCGGGGTCCAGCCGGGCCAGGAGGACCTGGGCCCCCCGGGTGATGCCGTTCAGATGCAGCTCCACCCGGTTCAGTTCCTCGTTGACCCCGCAGCCGATCAGCAGGCCCAGCTCGTGCATGGCGTCCGCCGCCTGCTGCTGGACGCGCCGCAGAGTGCCCAGGCTGTACTTGGCATCGGAGAAGCCGATACGCTCGCTGCCAGCCCACGCCCAGATCTGCTGGTAGAACGCTTTCTCCTGGTCCCCTACCGTGAGGACGACAAGGCCAGCGTGGCTGTCGATATAGGCTCCGCCGTACCAATCGGGATAGCCGCCGGTCTGGGCAAAGTGGTCCATCAGGTTTTGATAGGCCAGGACGGACTCGCTCTGGTCCGCCTGGGCGTCCAAGTCGCCGGTGTTGACAGCCAGTTCCTCTTGGGAGAAGGTAAGGAGTTCCTCCATGGTGGGGGGGACCGTGTAGATGGGGATGCCGTCCGCCTCATCCCGCAGGACCTCCTGTGTCTGATGAAAGGCCAGGAGGGCCTGGTCACTGGTGTCTTCTAGGGAGAGGAAGCTGTCCCAGGCGGCGGCATCGGCCCTCCAGCCCTCCAGCAGACAGGTCTGGGCGACGTCCTGGGAGAAGCCGGCATCGGTGATGGCCTGGGCGAAGTCCTCGCCGGACAGTGAGACACGGTCAGGACCGGCGGCAGCGCCTGGATGGCCATCCTTCGTCTGGTGGAGGAACTTCCACCACTTGGCCCAGGTCATCTGCCAGCCGCCGGAGAGATAGTCCTCCGCCTCCGCCGGGGAGAACCCCGCGCCGGTCATGGCCGAGCGCAGCTCGCGGGATGTCATCACCTGGTCCCGGTCGCCCTCACCGCCGCCGCTGTCAACGTCATTTTCCGTAATAATAAGGGCACCAGTATGGAAGTTCTCCGTGAGCATGGACCATTTGATATAGCTGTGGAGGGGCTGGGCGATATAGCGGTAGCCCAGCACCCCCACCGCCAGGACCGCGCAGGCGGCTATGGCGGTGGCATAGCGGGGGAGGGCGGGACGCCGCCGGGGCTTGGCCAGAGCGTCCAGCAGGGCCGCCTTGGCGGCATCGCTGGGGACCATCTGTTCCCGCATGGAGGAAAGCAGCTGTCTATTCATCAAAAAAGTCTCCTTTCAGCAGCTCCCGCAGCTTCTCCCGTCCCCGGCTCAGGCGCATACGGGCCGTGCCGGGACGGAGGGAGAGGGCGCGGGCCACCTCCTCGGTGGAAAGCTCTTGGAAGTAGTAGAGGTAGAGGGGCAGGCGGTAGGCGTCCTCCAGGGACATAAGGGCGGACCAGACCTGGTCCTCCTCCGGCTCCCGGAACTGGACCGGCAGGTCCTCCTCCAGGGGAGCGGTCTTGCGCCGCCAGGAGCTGGTGGTGATGCGGCGGCAGTGGTTGATCGTGGTGCGCAGGAGCCAGGCCTTCCGGTGCTCCTCGTCGTGGAAGGTCTTTCGGGACTGGAAATAGGCCAAAAAGACCTCCTGGAAAACGTCATCGGCATCGGCGGGGGAATTGGTCTTGGCCAAGGCCGTGCCGTAGACCATGTTTTGATAGCGGTCGATGATGTCCGGCAGCTCGCCGCCCGCGCGCAGCGGCAAAGGTTCCATAGGCATGACCTCCTTTCACCTATCACTCCATCCAGAGGGCCCTTTTGTCACAAGCTGGAGAAGATCTTTTTGACAGCCGCTTTGAGCAGCAAAAAACGGGACGCTTTCGGGTGAAAAGCATCCCGTTTGCGATTTTTCTATGTATCTTGCAGATGCTGGTCAGACCGCCTGGAAACGCAGACTTTCCTTTTGGGCGTATTGGTGGGCGTAGGAGCCATAGGGGGCGCAGATGACGAGCGACGACTTTGAGCATTCGTGGAAAGCCGCATGGCCGATATTCCACAGACTGCGCGGGAGCGACAGGCGCTGCAGCTGGGCACACTGGCAGAAGGCGAACTCCTTGATCGCCGTTACGCCCTCGGGGACCGTCAGCCTTTGCAGGGCCGAACAGTTCCCAAAGGCGTACTCGCCGATCTCCACTATCCCAGGCTGGATGGTGACCTGCTCCAGATCGGAGCATTCATCGAAGGTGCGTTCCTCGATTCGGGCTAAGCTCCGGGGAAGGGATACGCTTTGCAGGAGAGAACACCCTTTAAAGGTACGATCTCCCATATTGATAACGCCCTGGGGAATCGCGATCGTCCGCAGGCGGGTACACCCGCTGAAGGCGTAAGAGCCTATATTGATAACGCTCTGGGGAATCGTGACCGTTTGCAGGCGAACGCAACCACTAAAGGCGCGAGCGCCTATGTCCGTCAGCCCCGGCGCGATATCGACCTTCTCCAGGCGGGCACAATCCCCAAAGGCCCAGGGGCCGATCTCCGTCACGCCCGGACCGATCGTCACCTCCCGCAGGTTGGGGCAGTCGCAGAAAACGCTCTTTCCAATGCCGCCATGGGGAACGGTGACACTGCGCAGGTTGGCGCATTCTCTGAAGGCGGAGTACCCGATCCAATCTACACTTTTAGGGATCGTGACGCGCTGTAGGCTGGTACAGCCCTTGAACACTTCGGATCCGATCTCAGTCACCCCCGCTGGGATGACCACATCGCCGCCGGGGCCCGTGTACCCGACTAGGATCTTGCCGCTGCTGTCAAACTTGAGACCAATATCGAACTTGAGACTGCTGGCCGGAGGAGACGCCGGCTTCGGAGCGGCGGGCGGCGCTTGCTGTGCCGGCTTGGCGGGAGCCGGCTGGGGCGCCGGCGATCTGACAGGCTGCTGCACAGGCCGCGGGGCAGGGGAGGCCTGCTGCTGTACGGCCTGCGAGGCAGGGGCCGGCGGCTGTAGGGTCTTCCCCAAAACGGCGTGCCCATACGCGTATGTCCACATGGACACCGCCCAGATCGCCCAGTTCTCCTGGATGAAAAATTCGTCCGTCATCCGCCTGCTCAGCTTCAGCAGCAGGGGCTTGTCGAGCTGGTTGATCTGCAGCTCCCGCAGGATCTGGATGTCCAGCGCCCGTTCCAGGAGCCAGACCTCCCGCCGCTCAGTGGGGAAGTAGTCCTGGAGGACCCCCGAGAGCTTCCGCAGGTTGGCTAGACATTCCGGGTGCTTTTGCAGGACCAACAATAGATCTTTCCCTTCCATCCCGCTCTTCCTCTACCTTCCTTTTAATATGAAAACATCCGGCGCTTTCTTTTCTGATTATACCAGCGGCTCGCCCTTTTGTAAAGCGTGACAGAGGCGGCTCGGTTTTTCTTTCGTCCCGCCCTTGACTGAACGGCGGCGGCGGTATATACTGGGAGGGTATCCTGCGGCTTTGCCGCTATTTTTCAGGAGGGGAGGGGGACGCTTTGCTGACAGCCCTGTCTCCCCGCCTAGCCGCCATCGCCGGCATGGTCCCGGACCGGTGCCGGTGTCTGGCGGATATCGGCACGGACCACGGCTATCTGCCGGTGTGGCTCCTTCTGCACGGCCGGGCCGGTACGGCGATCGCCGCCGATATCGCTCCCGGTCCTCTGGACCGGGCCCGCCGCACCGCTGCCAGTCATGAGCTGGCGGAGCGTATCGACCTCCGGCTGGGGGACGGCCTGACCGTTCTGGCCCCAGGGGAGGCGGATACCATCGTTATCGCCGGTATGGGCGGCGACAACATCGCCGCCATCCTGGCGGCGGCCCCCTGGACCCGCGCCGGGCCGGTCCTGCTCCTCCAGCCGATGAGCCGGGCGGAGGTGCTGCGGCGCTGGCTGCCGGAGAACGGCTACGCCGTCCGGGCGGAGCGGCTCGTCCTGGACAAGGGGATCTTGTATCCCATCCTGTCCGTATCCGGGGGAGCTATGCCCCCTGCCAGTGAGGCCCAGGCCTGGGGCGGCTTTCTGCTGGAGGAGGACCCGCTGTGGGAGGACTATCTGGCCCAGCAGACCGCCCGGCTGCGCCGGGCGGCGGACGGACTGTCCCAGGCCAAGGACCCGGCCCTGGCAGGGAAGAGGGAGGCGCTGCTGTCCGCGGCGGCGGAGATGGAAAGGAGGGCGGGGGATGCCCACAGTAAGAGAAGTCGAACAGGCCCTTAGCGCCCTGGCCCCCAAGGAGCTGGCCCAGAGCTGGGACAATGTGGGGCTGCTGGTGGGCCAGCCGGACTGGGAGGTCCGGCGGATCCTGGTGGCGCTGGATATCACAGAGGACGTGATCGCGGAGGCGGAGCGGGAGGGGGCAGAGGTGATCGTTGCCCACCATCCCATCATGAACTGCGCCTGGCGTCCTGTCCAGACCATCCGCGGCGACGATATCCAGGGACGAAAGCTCATCCGGCTGATCGCCGGCGGCATCGCCGCCATCTGTATGCACACCAACCTGGACGCGGCGTCCGGCGGTGTCAATGATGCCTTGGCGGCCGCTCTTGGATTGGAGCAGGTGGAGCTGCTGGGGGAGGGGGAGGGCATCGCCCGGCAGGGGCTCCTGCCGAAGGAGATGCAGCCGCCGGACTTCCTGGCCCATGTTAAAAACGCCCTCCACGCCAACGGCCTGCGGTATGTGGGCGGAGAGCGGCCCATCCGCCGGGTGGCCGTAGGGGGCGGCGCCTGCGGCGGCTACTTTCGGACGGCGGCAGAGAAGGGCTGCGACGCCTTTGTGACCGCCGATGTGAAGTACGACCAGTTTTTAGACGCTCGGGAGCTGGGCCTGACGCTGCTCGATGCCGGCCACTTCCCGACGGAGGATGTGGTGTGTCCTCGTCTGGTGGACAACCTGTCCCGGGCGTTCCCTGGCCTATCTATACAGCGAGCGGCCTCCCACCGGGAAGTCATACGATACTACTTGTAGAGTAGCATTATAAAACACAACATATAAGTTGCAATAAATATAGCAAAACGATTTGTAATGCGACACACAATATAACACTACATACCATATACTACATACTATATGAAAAGGAGAACTTCTCATGTCTGGACATTCCAAGTGGCATAATATCCAAAAGACCAAGGGGGCGGCTGACGCCAAGCGGTCCCAGATCTTCACCAAGATCGCCCGTAAGATGATCGTAGCGGTGAAGGAGGGCGGCAGCGGCGACCCGGCCAACAACTCCCGGCTGGCGACCGTCATCGCCGAGGCCAAGGCCGCCAATATGCCCAACGACAACATCAAGCGCACCATCGACAAGGCCCTGGGCTCCGGCAACGCCGACAGCTTCGAGAGCGTCGTCTATGAGGGCTACGGCCCCTGCGGCGTGGCGGTGATCGTGGAGGCGCTGACCGATAACCGCAACCGCACCGCCCCGGAGGTCCGGCACCTCTTTGATAAGTACGGTGGGAACCTGGGCGCTACCGGCTGCGTCAGCTGGTCCTTCGACAAGAAGGGCGTGATCGTGATCGACAACGAGGAGGGCGACCTGGACGAGGAGACGGTGATGATGGACGCCCTGGATGCCGGGGCCGCCGATTTTGAGGCCGACGGCCCGGTGTTCGAGATCACCACCGAACCGGACGATTTCAACGCCGTCACCGCCGCGCTGGAAGGGAAGGGCTACGTCTTTGCCTCCGCCGCCATCGAGATGGTCCCTCAAACCTATGTGAAGCTCACCGATGAGACCGACATCAAGAACATGACCAAGATGATCGAGCTGATGGAGGACAACGACGATATCCAAAACGTCTACCACAACTGGGACCAGGAATAACGCAAAGAAAGCGGGAGCGCACGGCTCCCGCTTTTTCTATGGGTCTGGGGGGAATATGGCGGAGAGGTCGATAGAGCAGCCGTCCAGGACGGCCACGGGGACGGTCATCCCGGCGGTGTAGACGGTGGCGGCGTGGTATTTCCCATCCTCCAGGATGTGGACCTGTACGATCTTGGCGGCGGGGTCTATGATCCAGTATTCCCGCACACCGGCCAGCTGGTAGAGGTCGAATTTTGTTGACCGGTCGTGGTGCTGTGTAGAGGGGGAGAGGACCTCGATGATCAGGTCCGGCGCGCCCTTGCAGCCGGCATCGTCCAGCTTGTCGGGGTCGCAGATAACAGAGATGTCCGGCTCGACCAAGGTGTCTACATCCTCCGGGAGGTCGGTCTGCTGCTCGAAGAGCCGGACGCCGAAGGGAGAGGGGTAGACCTCGCAGGTCTTGCCCTCCAGATAGTTCCCAAGCTGTAGGACCAGCTCTCGGATGGTCCGCTGGTGGATCCTGGCGGGTGGGGCCATCATGACCGGGAAACCGTAGATCAGCTCGATGCGCTCACTCTCGTCCCAGGCCAGCACATCGGCATAGCTGTAGCGTATCTCCTGTGGTAAAGGCATCCTGCTCCCTCCTTACTGTTTTTTGTATTATAACATGGGCACTGTCTGGGTGTCAATCCGCGCCGCGTTTTTCCTGCGGTCTGGCCCTGTCCGGGTGCTAGGACAGGGTATTTTTAGACGCTTTTTATAATATGCACCTCATTGTATATTTATACTAATACAATATATGTTGTATTAAAGAGTGGGGAACAGTCATTTTGACGAAACGGATATGTAATTGGAAATTCTAATGGGCACATATAGGCGCGTTGAAATCAATGTTGAAATATGGCTATACAGTTGAAATGCATGTTGAAATATATGCAGCATGTTGATAACTTTGTTGATAAGTGGTCGATAAGTGGAAAACATCGTTGAAGGGGGAAGGGAGCCAACAGATCTCACGCCTCTGTCCACAAACTTTTTTACTTTTCAGATAGTCCGCAGTGACTAGAGGCTGCCGGCGATCGTGGACTGCGTGGAAAATGTCGAAATAGGATACAAGGCGGCCTGGATGTTCTTCACCGGCTGACAGTGTGGTAAAATTTTGAAAAGACTTGACGGGAGAAAAAATGTGTGCTATCATAACACAAGTTTCGCGGCTGTCAGGCCGCATAAGCTGCTAGTGTGGCTCAATGGCAGAGCACATCACTCGTAATGATGGGGTTGTGGGTTCGATTCC
>CAMWFH010000036.1 GCA_947173485.1 uncultured Clostridia bacterium
GGCTGTAGGCCGTGACATAATCCACGCCGGGCAGGGCGGCCAGCTCCTCCCGCAGAGTCCGGCCCAAGGGGTTCTCCCTCTGCATCTCCACAAATTCCCGGCCCGCGAAGTCCTCATATTGCAGCAGGTACTGGCTCCGGTCCCCGAATTGGGACTGGGCCATCTCCTCGATATCTACCGAGCTGGCGTAGGCGGAGACGCACAGCAGCAGGATCCCGGTCAAGCTCAGAGAGAGGACCGTGACGAAGGCTTTCTTCCGGTTCCGGGAAAAATTCATCAGGGCCAGGCGGGGCATGGTCAGGCGGCGGTGGAGCTGCCTGGAGACGGCCGGGCCCTGCTGCTGGGGATAGGCCGTGGCGCGGATGGCCTCGATGGCGGAGACCCTCCCCGCCATCACCATAGGCTTCCTGGTGGCGATCAGGACGGTCCCATAGGTCAGGAGGGAGACTATCACGGCGGACCGGATAACGTCCTCCCAGGACCAGTAGCCGGGCATAACGAGCAGCGTGATGCCCGCAGCGCAGAGCAGCCCCAGGGGGATGGCGATGGCGGTCAGGAAGCGCCGCTCCCGCTGGACCACCCGCCGGAGCTGCTTCGGCGTGGTCCCCAGCACCTTCAGACGGCCATATCCCCGCAGTTTGCTCATGACGGAGATGTAGAAGATGTTGTAGATCACGATGGCACAGACGATGGCGATCAGGGCCGCCGCGGCATAGACCTCCATCCCGTTCCCCAGGTACAGGTCCACCATCCCAAAGTAGTTGGAGCTGTAAAAGGTCCGGTCCTCCGGGATGCCCATTTCTGCAAAAAAGCGTTCGATATCCGCCCGGAGCTGGTCCGGCTCCACCCCCTGGCTCCCGGCAAAGCGGAAGCGCAGCTCATAGGAGGAGCTGTCCCCGCTCACGGCGGCCTCCGGGAGCCAGGCCGTGAAGATCCGGCTGTCGTTCTCCGCCTCCAGGATGCCCGTGACGGTATAGGCCCTCTCGCCGTCCCCCAGGTCCAGGACCACCGTCTGGCCAGTCTCCTCCGGCAGGCCAAAATAGCGGAAAAAGGCGCGCTCTATACACAGCTCGCCCGCCCCTTGGGGATAGGTCCCTGCGATCTCACCGTAGCCCATCAGGTCGATCATCTCCGGGCTGACGAAGCTGACATTCAAAACGCTGTCCCCATAGCGGGCGTTCCCCCGTTCAACGGTATAGCCCCATTTCTCAAATCTTCCGGTGTCCACCAGCCGGACGGTCTCCTCCCGAGTCAGCCCGCCGCACCCGGCTTGGTACTGCCCCAGGATGCTGTCCAAAGTCTTGCGCTGCTGGGCGGCGTAGAGAAAGCAGAGGCTCCCCATGAGGCAGACGGCCAGAGCGATGGTCAGGATAACGAAAACGCTCCGGCGCTTGTCGGCCCGGATGCTGCGGTTTGCCAATCTCTTCTCCACCTTGCTGGTGTCGTTTTCAAAAGGCCAAGTCATCGCTGCCGCCCCCCTTACCCCACGATCCTGCCGTCCTCGATCCGCACGATCCGGCCGGCCAGCTGGGCGATCTCATTGTTGTGGGTGATCATCACGATGGTCTGGTCGAAGGACCGGCTGGTGCGCTCCAGCAGGCCCAGCACGTCGGCGCTGGTCTTGCTGTCCAGGTTGCCGGTGGGCTCGTCGGCCAGGACGATGGCCGGCTTGGTAATCAGGGCCCGGGCAATCGCCACCCGCTGCTGCTGTCCGCCGGAGAGGTTGTTGGGCATATTTTGCAGCTTATCCTCCAGGGCCAGCATGTGGACGATCTCGTCCATGAAGGTCTGGTCCACCGTGTCGCCGTCCAGCTCCACGGGCAGGACGATGTTCTCATAGACATTCAGAATGGGAACCAGGTTGTAGTTCTGGAAGATGAAGCCGATGTTCCGGCGGCGGAAGATGGTCAGCTCCTCGTCGTTCTTCTTCGCCAGCTCGTCCCCCCGGACGATGACGCTGCCGGAGGTGGGGGTGTCCAGTCCACCCATCATATTGAGAAGGGTGGACTTGCCGCTGCCGGAGGTCCCCACCACGGCCACGAACTCCCCCTGCTCCACAGAGAGGTTGACCCCATCCAGGGCGCGGGTGATGTTCGGCTCGCTGCCATATTGCTTTTTCAGGTCGATGGTTTGTAATACGTTCATTTTTGTCTGCTCCTTTCACGGCTCTTCGCCTGTTGCAGAGCGATTGTAAAATCCAAATGTCTCAGAAATGTCCGAATTGGAGCTTTGAATGTGAATTTTTTGTGAACAGTTCATCGCCGGGGCAGGAACACGGAAAAGGTAGACCCCCGGCCGGGCTCCGAGGTCACCTTGATATAGCCGCCCTGCCGGGTGACGATCTCCCGGGCCAGATACAGGCCGATGCCCACCCCCGGCTGGTCGTGGACCTCCTCCTCCCGGTAGAAGCGCCGGAAGATGGCGGCCTGCCGGCTCTCCGGGATGCCCCTGCCGGTGTCGGTCACATCCAGTTTGACGTACATCTCCCACTGCTCCACGGACACGCTGATCCTCCCGCCTGCCGGGGTGTACTTCACTGCGTTGTCCAGCAGGTCGAACAGAGCCTCCGCTGTCCACTTGCTGTCATGGGACACCCGCAGATCCTCCGGGCACCGGACCTCTACGGAGATGCCCTTTTTCTCTGCGCTGTAGACGATGCCGCTCATAGCCTGGGCCAGGGTGTCCAGCAGGGGAGAGTCCTTCTTTTTCAGAACGATCGCCCCAGTCTCCAGGCGGGAGGCCTCCCCCAGGGACTGTATCAGAAATTCCAGCTTCTCCGTCTGGGTGCGGATGCCCAGCAGGAAGTCCCGCCGCTCCTGCTCCGTGACGGTTTTTTCCAGCAGGGTATCCGTCACCATCCTCAGATCGGCCACCGGCGTTTTCACCTGATGGGAGATGTCCGATACCAGCTCTTGCAGCTCCCGCCGCTCCTGGTCCACCTTGCGCCGGTCCTCCTGAAGGATGTCATACAGCCGGGAGAGGCGGCAGCTGATGCGGGCAAAGATGGTCTCGCTGTCACTGGGCCGCTCCGGCTCCTCGCCGCCGCTGATCATACTGTCCATGGTCCGGCACAGATCGCCGGTGAAGCGGGACAGCCGCTTGGCGAAGAGCAGCGTCAACAGGAACAGCCAGCCCAGGGCGCAGACCGTCAGCAGCAGGCCAGCCAGCAGTACCTGCCCCTGGCCGGTCAGGCTGGAGAGGAGGAGGGAGAGGGCCAGCATAGAGACAGCCGCGCCGGCCTCCACCAGCCAGAACAGCGTTTTCGCCGGGATGCGCTTCATCGCCTCTCGCCCCCTGTCCACTGATAGCCGATTCCATAGATGGTCTTGATGTAGGTACCGCCCCCCGCCTCGATCTTGCCCCGGATGCGGCTGATGGTGGTGGTCAGGGTGTGTTCGTCCACGAATTTTTCATCCACGTCCCACAGCCGCTCCAAAAGCCGCTGCCGGGTCAGGACCTGGTGTGGATTTTGGCAGAACAGGTACAGCATCTTGTACTCCATAGGGGAGAGGGCCAGCGGCCTCCCGTCCAGGGAGGCGGACTGCTCCGAGAAGTCCAGGAACAGCCTGCCGTCATCGTAGAGGTCCTTAGCCGGCCGGCGGCGCTCCAGCATGGCGAACATGGCACGGATCTTCCGCTGCAAGGCCCCGATGGAGAAGGGCTTGGTGATGTAGTCCACCGCCCCCGCCTCATAGCCCCGGATCTGGTCGCTCTCCTGGTCGTCGGCGGTGAGGAAGATCACCACTGTGTCAGGGCGTGCCGGCTTGACAAGAGCGCACAGGTCGTAGCCGTTCCCGTCCGGCAGGTCGATGTCCAGCAGCACCAGATCGTATGACCTCCTGGCCAGCAGATCTTCGGCGGTCCTGGCGTTCAGGGCCGATGTGACCTCCCAGCCATCAGAGATCAAGTTGAAGGCCAGAGTCTTATTCAAAAGCGCGTCATCCTCGACGATCAGTATCCGTTTCATGGCTCGTCCCCTTTCCGGCAAGTATGATATAGCAACAGTATAACAGATGAATGTCCGCAAAATGTTACAACGGCCAAGTCTTTTCAAAAGATCTTTTCCTGAAGCGCTCCGTACAGGGACCACGGGACAAGAAAACGCCGCAGATCCTCTGATCTGCGGCATAGCCTGTCGAAAAACGGCCTGCCTGGTTGCATTCCAGGCAGGCTGCAAAGTATGCAAGGATATATGCAAAGGATGTGGTTGGAGAAGAAGAGCGAGAGGGTCTTCTAGCCTTCCACCTGGCCAGCTTCTTGATGTTCATGGCAGCAAACTTGAGCCTCACCCAGCTGGAGACCTGGGCCAGGCCACGGTAGAAGGTATAACGCATAGCGTGTTTTTCCTTGGCATCGGCAAAGACCCGCTCAATGGTCTCTTTGCGTTTTTTGTAGAGTTCTATGTATTCTGGTGTGTATCTGATGTCATCAGCCAGCTCTTCAAAGTCTTTCCAGATATGGCGCAGGACAGTCTTGACGCAGTTTTTGGAGCGGGTACATAAATGCCGGGTAGGGCACTGAGCGCAGATCTTCGGGTCACTTGCGTACTGACAGTACCCATCCCGGTCAGTAGTGCGGTAAGGCAGGAGATGGTATTCAGGGCAAATGATGCAGTCGTGATACTCATCATAGACATAAGTCCACCAGGGATGCCCGCCTTTCATGGTCTGAGGACGCTTGTAGGCAGTGGACAGCACCCGGCCATCCGTGAACACTTTTTTACAGATATGTGGAGTTTTATAGGCGGCATCTGCCACGATCGTCTGGACTTGTGGAAAACTTTCCGTCACTTTATCGTAAACATCATCGAAAGCCACGCTGTCATGGACATTGCCGGGGGTGACAACGACTTCTAACACATAGCCGCTCTTATCGCAGGCAGTATGGGCCTCATAAGCGAAGCACCGCTTATGCTCTCCCTTGCAGAACAGCCCGCATTCTGGGTCCGTGGTAGAGACCGTTGCCGTTTTCTGTGCCTTTGCCGCTCTCTTCCGCCGTGCTAGCTTCTTTTTCGAGGTGTTGTCCCGCTTTTTCCCGCCCGGGCCCAGCGGCCCGTCATCCCTGTCGAAGGGCTTCTTCCCGTGGGCTTCCCGGTCTGCGTTGACCTCCGCCAGCAGCTCTTCCTGATACCGCTTCGCTGCCACCGGTATCTCCTGCTTGATCTTTTTATTGATGTTCGCACTGGCCTTGATGTGCGTCCCATCGATGAACACCGCTGCCGGAGACAGCGCCCCTGCCGCCCCCGCCTCCTCCAATACCCACCGAAATATAGCCTCTATCGTCTCCTCCGTGAAACGGTGCCGGAAGTTATAGCTCACTGTGGAGAAGTGCGGCAGCTCTTCGCTCAGTGTGTACCGCAGGAACCAGCGGTATGCGACATCCGTCTGTGCACGCCGCAGCGTCCCGCGCAGCGAGGTGTTCCCGTCCAGATGCTGCAGCAGCACCAGTTTGAACAGCACCACCGGGTCGATACTGGGCCGTCCCTCTCCCTCACTGTACAGTGGCTCCACGATCTCGTATATCTTCTCGAAATCCACCGCCGTCTCCACCTGCCGCAGCAGATGTCCCGCTGGCACCAGGCTCTCCGTATCCACCATCTCGATCACACCTCGTTCGTCTTTCCCTCGTTTCAACATTCCGCTTCTCCCCTTCCTTTTCCTATTTTATCATACTTTCGTGAAAAAGTCTGCCCTAAGGCAGACTTTTTCGATAGGCTGGCGCCGGATATTTTTCAATACCCGGCGCTTTGGCAAGCCTGCTCACTTTTGGACCGCACCCAAAACATCCCTGCTTTTGGCTTTTTCGAGCAACCAGGAGATATTTCAAACTACATAGTCATTTGAGGCTTTGGGGCCTCATCTTCATCCATCTGTATAGCAGGCAGCACTGCCAGTCCGGGCAGCAGACTGATTTGTGGAAGCGCTTCCAGAAATCCCTCCGCATTGCGGTACAGGATGCCGTCCTCCATATCCATGTTCTCACCGAGATACAGGACATACCGTCCCACTAGCTCACCGAACCGCCGCTGTGTGAGTGCGAGCTTCTCCTTGTCCCGCAGGTGCCGTGCCTGTGCAGGCACCGCCTGCCGGCTGTGTTTGATCTCGAAAGCGGCGCAGTCGTTCTCTCGGGGGTCATAGATGAGCATATCGAATTCACCGCTGGCGAACTGGAGCTTGCACACCTTGTACCGCTCTCCCAATACCTTTTCCGTTTCCAGCAGGACGATATCCTCCAGCATCCTGCCGCGGACCTCCTCCAGGATACGTTCTGTGACAAACGTTCTTTCACGCTCACTCAGGGAGCTGAACAGTCTATCTTTCATAAGGGCGTAGACAAGGGCTTGCGCCTGGCAGTAACGCATACCCGGCTGAGCAATCAGGATGTGCTCCACCGGTTCGGTATCCGGCTCAGTCGTCTCGATGGGGCAGTCTACAATCAGGTCCAGGGCGATAAGATACTCTTTTATCTCTGCAACATGGGCCTTCGTGACATCCACTGTCTGTGCTGCCCTATCCCGAATGTCCAGGATGTGCATCAGCCGCTCTGTCACAGTGGCGGTGTCGATCTTATCCAACACATCGGTCCGCTTTTCAGGGTCCCGCTCTTTACGGAGGTTACGGGCCGCAAGCCCCAGGTCATGGGAACGGAACTCTTTTGTGAGGACCGACACCAGAAAGGCATGGTTCGCATCCTCGATGATACGGTCAATGGCTCCTGTCAACTCGCCGGCTTCGTACAGTGACCGCAGGTGCCGGAAGTGTCCGCCGTCCTCATAGCAGGCCAAAGAGTGCTGGATGTTCCGGCAGATCGCTGTGTCGATATACTGCCGGGTCGTTTCATCATCGCGGAAAGTAGCATCGGATGCGTTGACCTCGGCATCCTCAAAGGCCAGCTCCCCAGCCCGCAGTGTACCGCCGTAGCGGATATATCCGTCGATGCTCTGGATGCCCAGCAGCCGGCGGTGTTCCCGATAGGGGATGAAGGTGGTGTGGATAGCCGTTGCCCGATCGTACAGCTCCTGACGGAGGGCGAACCAGAACCCCAAAGAGTCCGTACCAGACAGGACGATCTTCATCCCTTGGGCGGCGTAGACATCGGACAGCAGAGCGGCGGAGTCGATGAACTCCCGCATCAGTGTGACCTCGTCCAACAGTACATAGCGGAAGCCCAGGGAATGGAGCTGCATCATGTCCCAGTTCAGGTCTGCTATGGTGTCCTGCATCGTGACCTTGATGTAGGCAGTCCTGGCAGCGTCCTCCGGAGGCATATCCAGCACGGCCTGCCGGAGCAGGGTGGTCTTTCCCGTGCGACGCAGGCCGAAGAGCAGGCATACACGGTCGTTTGCTGGGCCATAGAGGTAGTCGGTCAATCCCTGGTAGCAGTCCCGTTTCTGCCAGCCCCGAACATTCTCGGACAACGCCAGTAGTGCAGGCCCCGTCACTACATTGGTCTTGAAGCTCTGCCGGTCCATCTTTTGCACCACCTTCCTGTTGGATATTTTCTTTAGTATAGCACACTTCATCCGTCAAGTCGAGGGGGATCTCCAAATGTGCTCCGGCGGCGATCTGCCGCTGGAGCGCCAGCTTGGACCAGCCGAACTGCCGGACAGCTCGGATATACCATGCCCGTTCCTGGACGGTCAGGTCTGCCTCCAAGATGACCACGTTCTGGGTCCAGCCTATGGTCATAGCCTGGGTCAGCAGCTCTGGAGTGCTCTCATAGGTGCGGTAGAATTCCCGCATCCGGCGCAGGTTCCGGGGAGAAAAGCCAGAGGCGTTAGGATAGGTGTCGTTCAAATATGCCGCAGCGGCGACTGCCGCCCCTTTCTCGGTCCTGCCGTTGACCACCCAGCCTATCTCACAGTACAGCTCCATCTGAGGAAGACCGGCGGTCATCAGCGCATCCAGCGCCGCAAACATGGCGCTGTAGTCTATGGGTTTTCTGACGTTCATGGTCCTCCTCCTTTCTGGCGCTGTGCGCCTGTTGATGAAAATATCGTTGGGACAGCTCTTTTTGAAAATTTGCAGAGACCCCTATAGCCATATGCCCTGAGATGTGGTATACTGATGATAACAGCAAGGGAGGGATGCCCATGAGCAAACTGCAATATACTTTTAAGACCGACACGCTATTCAAAATGCTGTTCGTCCAGTATCCAGAACTTCTGAAAAAACTAGTGGCGGCGCTGTTGGGCATCCCTCTGGAGAGCATCGAGCAGTTCACCATCCGCAACCCGGAGATGCCGCCGGATAACCTGGGGGATAAGTTCTGCCGTCTGGATATCAATATGACGGTGAACGGACAGCGGGTGGACCTGGAGGTCCAGGTCGGCAACGAGGGGGACTATCCAGAGCGGGTACTGTTCTACTGGGCGCGGGAGTTTTCCTCTGCGCTCCCCAAAGGACAGGGATATGGGACCCTGCCAAGGACCGTGGTCATCAGCATCATCGACTTCGTGCTGTTCGACTGCGAGGAGTATCAGTCCTTCTTCCAGCCCTTGGAGGTGGAGCGTCATACGCTGCTGTCGGATAAGATGGGGCTCCACTTCTTCGAGCTGCCCAAGCTGCCGGAAGTAGGGGACGAGAAGGATACGCTGTTGCTGTGGCTGTCCCTGTTCAAGGCGGAAACAGAGGAAGAGCTGACGAAGATCGATGAGATGGAGGTGCCGGAGATGAGCCAAGCGATCAACGCCTACTATACGATCACCGCATCCTCGGAGTTCCGGGAAAAGGAGCGTCTGCGTGCCAAGGCCCGTCACGACGAGGCCCAGGCGCTGTATAACGCCAGGCGGAAGGGCCAGGAAGAGGGCCGGGCAGAGGGCGAGGCAAAAGGCCGGGTAGAAGGAGAAGCAAAGGGCCGTGCAGAGGGGAAACTGGAGATCGCCCGTAATCTGTTGGAGATGGGGCTGCCGCCCACACAAGTCGCAGCGGCGACCGGTCTGAGCTGCGAGGAGATAGAGCAGCTGCGCAGTTCATTGTAAGCTATCTCAAAAAGGGAAAAGAGAGGCTGTGTTTGACGTTCCTCTCAGCCTATCCTCACATAGCAAACGGGAACAGCGGCCTGCCCCGCTGTTCCCGTTCACTGTGTCCTCCCTTATATGACCTGGACGATCTGCTCCCAGAGGAGGATGTGCTCCCTTGTCACATACCTGTTGTCGTGATAGTGGCCGAACAACCAGTAGTGGAAGTCCAGCCGCCGGCGGACCATCTCCAGGAAGTCTGTCAGTACATCTGGACAGTATCCCGCGCTCACTTTCTGCGCGATACGGGTGGGGGCACAGTGGGTGATGACATAGTCCACCTTCCAGCTCGCCCGCTCCAACGCCTCCAGCGCGGCAGTGTATTCCTCATCTGTGGGCATCTCCTCCGGCCACCAGGATAGGCCCTTCACGCGAAACCTCCGCCGCAGCCGCCGCATGGACCAGTACGTTTCTCTAAAACCGGGGTCCGCCGGGTCCAGGATGCCGTCCTGGATATCATGGGAGGCCGCGCCGCCTATGGTGAAGAAGGTCCTGCCGCCGATGTCGAAGACCTGTCCCCGCATGAGATGGAGCACATGGGGCCGGACGCAGTGGACCTTCCCACCATGCCACTCCTGGACAAGGAGGGCGTTCAGCAAATCGAAGTTCTCGTGGTTTCCATCCACGAACAGTGTGGTGAAGGGCCTATCTTCCAGCCAGTCCAGCTTTTCCGCATCCTCCTGGCCGCCGGACCACACTCCGCCGAAGTCGCCGCAGATGATGACGTAGTCGTCCCGGTCCATCTCTCGCTGCTCTGGGAAGTACTGCTCCTCGAACCTTGTGAAGCTGCCGTGAGTATCGCCTGTTGCCCAGACCATCTTACCGTCCCTCCCCTATCATCTGCTCCACTTCCATCCCGCCCCGGAGATAGACCACAATCCTCTCTGCCGACACGACCTTCACCGTATCCACCAACTGCCGGATGAGGCTCTCGTCCCACTCTGTGAGCGTGCCGGACCCATCACGCAGGATATCCATCGCGCCTTGGATACGCTGCCCGGCGGCGGAGCAGCTGTCCTGGCGCTCCAGCAAGTCAGATTTCTGAGCCTTCAGCTTCGCGATGTCGTCCGTGATGCGCTTGAACTCGCTGGCGTAGCGCATATACCCGCCCTCGCTCTGGGCCGTCTTGAACAGCGTTTGGAACTCCCGGTCCAGTTCCTCTATCCGCCGGTCTATGTCTCCCACGCTCACGCTCAGGCCGGATGCCGGGGCCACCTCCGTCCACAGTGTGTCCTCTATCTGCCGCAACAAGACCTCCTTCCGGCTCATGACGCTGTTGATGGCCGCTAGGATGGCCTCTTGCAGCGCTCCCTCGTCCAGCGTGGGAGAGGAGTGGCAGTATCTCTTGCCATAGTCGATGCGGCTGGCACAGCGCCACACCGCTCGCTTCTGTCCCCGCTTCGTCCAGACGCACCGGCGGTACAGAGTGCCGCACTCGCCGCAGACCAGCCGCTCGGTGAGGGCATACTTGGCGCTGTAGCAGGCCCGGCCTGTGGGGGCAGCCTTCCGGCTGGGGGCCCGTCCCGCGTTCCGCCGGGCGAACTCCGCCTGCACCGCGTTGAACTTGTCCCGGCTGACGATGCCCTCGTGGTGATCCCGTACCAGGTACATAGGCAGGTCCCCTCGGTTGCGGATATGCTTCTTGCTGATGCAATCCTGGGTATAGGTCTTCTGCATCAGCACATCGCCGCAGTACTTCTCATTTTTTAGGATGTTCCGTATGCTCCCGTCGGACCAGGCGGTCCCACCCTTGGAGGCCGGGATGCCCTGCCGCTCCAGCTCCGCCTTTATCATACGGATGCTGTGGCCGGCAAGGAAGCTGTCGAATATCTGCCGGACCACCGCTGCCTGCTCGGGGATGACCTTTGGCCTGCCGTCCTCGCCCCGCTCGTAGGCATAGAGATGCTTGTACTGGATGACCGCCCGGCCCTCCCGCATGGCCTGCCGCTTGCCCCAGGTGACATTGGCGGACATGCTCTCGCTCTCCGCCTGGGCGAAGGCCCCCATCATGGTGATGAGCAGCTCGCTGTCCATCTCCAGCGTGTTGATGTTCTCCTTCTCGAACCTTGTGTAGATGAAAAAGATACAGTCCAAAAACAGCAAAATAAAGTCAAGTAATTTGGTGGAAAGTGCGATATTACATCGGCAATAAGAAAGAAAAAGTTTGATTTTTCAAAACAGCCTCCCGTTTCAAAAAATTTACGCACCAGAGATGCAAAATCCGCCTTTTACAGACGGAGTAAACTCGCTATCCCCGTAAGATTTCAAAACACAGCAAATGGCCGCCCTCGCCTGCCGGAAACTACCCGGTGGGCCGAGGGCGGCTTTTTTATTTCAATAGCAAGGAGGAGGGGTCAACATGGCATATCGGAAAGTATATTTTCGTATCCGTACCGACTGCTACAACTCAGGCTGGTCAAGCGATGCCGACAGAGCCGCATTCAAAAAGGAAAGCCGCCGTCTGTTTCAAGAGTTGGGGTGGGCGGTCACCTTGGGGAGCAACGGAGGCTGTGACACAGTCGCCAAGGACCAGCAGGACCTCTACCTGCACCCCAGCAGCTTCAGCGGAGTGCTGGAGGAGGCTAATATCCAGCCTTTGCAAGAGCAACTGTCAAAAGCGAAAACATTTCGCTGTTATCATGTTGACTGCTATGAGGAATATCGGGATATCAGCGATGAAGCATACCGGGCGGAGCTGGAGGCCAAGCGGGGGGAGATCACAGGTTATATCCTGGAAAAATGCAGGACAAAGCGCAGTGATCTTTATATCGTAGCTCCCATTGCGCTCCACGTTGCGGAACATTTTGAGATCCGCCGTTTGTGTGACAAGGACGGGCGAAATAAGATCGGGAATCAGTTTGTAGCCGAACTTATGGACGAACTGCTCCAGAAGGGCTGGCTGGTTGCCGGAAAAACGTCCCACGGGGAGGGTATCCGCACCGCCACCAATAAGGAACGGGGTATTCCCCGCCAGCCCACAGAGCAGGTGGACGGGCAGATCACCATGGAGAGCCAAAAACACAAAGCGTCCAAAAAGAGAAAACCACCCGATCCCAGCCGGTAGGGCGTCCTCCTGCCTCCGACTGTTCACATTGGTGGTTATGCTTGCATTGTGCATGGTTCTTTGGTGGTGTTGGTAATAGCTTTCTCAATGCCTTTCGGCTATACTTGCGTTGCAATCAGCGGAAAGGAGAACAACACCATGCCAGCTACAAGAAACCTTTGTGCGCAACTGCCCCTGGACCTGCACCAGCGCGTCTGCGAGGCCAGAGAGGAATCGGGCCTGACCACCGCGCAGTACATCACCAATCTGTTACTCGAATACTATGAAATGAAAGAAAATGGAGGAAATGCAGCTATGACGAATGGCAAGAATCGAACCCTGGCCTTCCAAATCGATGAAGAACTTTTTCAGCGGATCAAGGCGCACCTGGAGCGAGAGAGCGCCCGCCTGGGCCGGAAGGTCACCCAGCGGGAGTTCGTCCTGAACGCAATCATCGGAGTGCTGAACATGAGTGAGCCGATGGACGTGGACGAGGCCGGTGTCAGCCCCTGTGAGGCCGGGTCGGAGGACGGCAGCGCCCAGCCCCAGGAGGAGGACACCCCCGCCGCGTTGAGCGCGTAGCGGGCCGTGTGAGGCCGCGACAACCAAACAGCAGATGAGAGGCCCCCAGAGCATCCCAAGACCGGGATGCTCTGGGGGCCTCTTTTCGTTTTCGCCAAAGGAGGTGACTACTACGAGACGAACCCCAAATCCAGAGGATTTCTGGAAATTCACGGACGAGGAGATGGAGACCGCCAAGGGGACAGACCTGCCGGACCTGCTGGAACACTTGGGCTACACCGTCCGCCGCCTGGGCAGCCGGTACCACACCACCAGGGAGATGGACAGCCTCCGCATCAAGGACCGCCGCACCTGGAAGCGTTACTCCAACGGCAAGGGCGGGGACGCCATCACATTTTTGCAGGAGTTCTGCGGCAAGGACTTCCGAGCGGCGGTGAACTACCTGCTGGAGTTCAACGGCAAGCGGTCCAGGGACTCCCCCGCCCCGCGCCCCAAGCCTGCCCAGCAGGAGGAAAAGCCCGTTTTCGCCCTGCCCATTGCCAACGGAGACCAGCGGAGGGTGTTCGCCTATCTTCAAAAGAGAGGCATCGCCGCCCAGGTGATCCGGGGCTTCATCGACTCCGGCCTGCTCTATGAGGACGGCCTGCATCACAACTGCGTGTTCGTGGGCCGGGACAGCGGCGGTAAGCCGGTGTTCGCCAGCAAGCGCGGCACCTACGACCTGAAGGGCTCCGGCTTCAAGGGGGACGCAGTGGGCAGCGACAAAAGCGTGGCCTTCCGGCTCCCCTGCGACCCGGCCCTGGATTGGGTAGCGGTGTTCGAGGCGCCCATCGACCTGATGAGCTTCTGCACCCTGCACCGGCAGGTGCGGAGCAATGCCGTGGCCCTGTGCGGCCTCTATCAAGGCCCGCTGGACACCTACCTGCGGGAAAACCCTCACCTGAAGCGGATCGTCCTGTGCCTGGACGCGGACGGGCCGGGGCAGGAGGCCACAGAAAAGTTCCGGGCGGAGTACGGGCAGAAAGGATATGCCGTGTCCACCCGGCCCCCTGCCCAGGGGAAGGACTGGAACGCCTACCTGCAGCAGCGCGGGCAGGTCAGAGAAAGGGGGGGATCAGCGGCAGGCCGCTGCCAGATAACACCATCATTCAGGCCAAAAACAAACGAAAAAACGGAGGAACGTACACATGAAACGCATTTTCACTATCCTGTGCGCCCTGGCCATCGTCATGGCCGGGAGCGCCACCGCCCTGGCGGCGGAACCGGAAGCGGGCCAGAGCGCCAGCTATTACCCCGTGTCCGTGGAGGAGTACACCTACGGCGACTTTGACGAGCTGCGGATCAACAAGACCTATCAGCTCTCCCTGTCGGACGATCCCAGCCTCATCCCCACCGAGGACTTCGTCCGCAACGGGCGGCGCTACTTCCTGCTGGACATGACCCGGAAGGACGAGGTGGGGGTGGACATCCAGACCCACACAGAGACGGTCACCCAGGCCAGCGACACCAACAGCCTGGAGGCCATCCTCCAGCGGCTGGACGCGGAGATGGAGGTGACCACCGAGGACGGCTATGTGGGCATCCTGCGGCTGGACCACACCAGCGTCCAGGTGACCACGGACGGCTACGCCACCAAGACCAGCACCCTCTCCGCCAGCCGCAGCTATCCCAATCTGTCTGAGGCAGACGTCTCCCTGATCCCCAAGACCATCGAGGATCGGGGCAAGACCCTGACCCTGGGGGATGTGAAGTGGAGCGAGTCCATGGATGTGGACGGCGAGGGAAACCCCGTCACCCGCTACACCGCCACCGCCAGCTACACAGGGACCGCCACCAGCCGGTACGCCACCGGCTACACAGTCAGCGCCAGCTATACCGGCGAGGTGTCCAAGCCCAACTGCGCCGTGGTGACCTACACCGCCATCTTCGGCAGCGAAAAGGCCCCGGAGGAGTCCAAGGCCCCTGGCGGCGATGAGCAGCACGATCCTGACCCCGTCCAGACGGAGGCCCCGGACACCGCCAAAGAGCCTGTGGATCTGTCCGGCCTGAAGCGCCCCGTATAATTGGCAAAAGCCTGAGAGATATGAAACAGGCCAATGTAGAAGCATGATCAG
>CAMWFH010000037.1 GCA_947173485.1 uncultured Clostridia bacterium
GATCGACTACCCCATCCCCGGCAACGATGACGCCATCCGCGCCATCAAGCTCATCGCCTCCGTCATGGCCAACGCCGTCATCGAGGGCCGCCAGGGCGAGCAGGTGGAGGAGGGCGCTGCTGAGGAAGGCAAAGAGTGATCCGGGCCCCTTTTGGGGAGACTAGGTGACGCTCTGCCGTCCCAGGTGTTGTGATAAAAGAGTTGCGATGTGATCAAAATGCAATATGATAAAAGATCTGTGATAAGGAGAGGTTTCTGATATGGCTTTTACAGCTACTGATGTTAAGAATCTCCGTGAGATGACCGGTGTGGGTATGCTGGAGTGCAAGAAGGCCCTGGCCGAGTCTGACGGTGATGTAGATAAGGCGATCGAGTACCTGCGGGAGAAGGGCCTGGCCGCCTCCCAGAAGAAGGCCGGCCGGATCGCCGCCGAGGGCATGGCTTACGCTGCCGTTATCGATGGCGTGGGCGTAGTGGTGGAGATCAACGCCGAGACCGACTTCGTCGCCAAGAACGAGAAGTTCGTGGACTTCGTCAAGGGCGTGGCCGCCACCGTGGCCGCCAACAAGCCCGCCGACATGGATGCCCTGATGGCCTGCCAGTACAACGGCACCGGCCTGACCGTCACCCAGCAGCAGCAGGAGATGGTGCTGGTGATCGGGGAGAACATCCAGGTCCGCCGCTTCGCCTTCTTCACCGAGGGCGTCTGCGTGCCTTATATCCACGCCGGCGGCAAGATCGGCGTGCTGGTGAACCTGGAGGTCACCGGCGGCATCGACGCCAGCGAGATCGGCAAGGACGTGGCGATGCAGATCGCCTCCATGCGGCCCCGGTTCTGGGATAAGTCCCAGGTCACCCAGGAGGTGCTGGACAGCGAGAAGAAGATCATGCTGGCCCAGATGGACAACGACCCCAATATGGCTTCCAAGCCCGCCCAGGTCAAGGAGAAGATCGTGACGGGGAAGATGAACAAGTTCTATGCCGAGAACTGCCTGCTCCAGCAGGACTTCGTCCGCAGTGATGTGTTCGACGGTACCGTGGAGAAGTATATCCTCTCCGCCGCCAAGGCGCTGGGCGGCACCGTCACCTTCAAGGATGCCATCCGCTTCGAGAAGGGCGAGGGCATCGAGAAGAAGCAGGAGGACTTCGCTGCGGAGATCGCCTCCATGATCAAATAAGCCTGCCGGATAGGCAGCCAAGTTCCAGGGATGTGGCCCATCCCTGGAACTTTTCCTGCCCTTTTTCGATGGATCGGGGGAATCTTCAAATTAGGCAAAAAATGGTATTTTGCAGAAAGATATCCCTAATATGTCCTCAGATCGTCTTGCATTTCTTGTATAGAGTGGTGTATAATGGAGACACAAGCAGATCAGCCGAATCTCGGCAGAGGAGGAAGATCGATATGGAGAGCCAATTCGTATGGCAAGACAACTACAATATCGGTGTGGAGATCATCGACAAGGAACACCAGCGGCTTTTTAAGATCATCAATAAGCTCTTTGCGTTCCGAGAGGAAGAGAAGGACAGCCAGTGGACATGCCAGGAGGGAATCAAATATTTCAAGGGCCACGCAATGAAGCACTTTGCGGATGAGGAGGCCTATATGCTCTCCATCGGCTACGAGGGCTACGCCCAGCACCAGCGGATCCACACGGGCTTCCGGAAGAACACCCTGCCGGCCCTGGAGCAGGAGCTGGAGCGGACGGGCTATGCCCCCGACGCGGTGGACCACTTCCTGGGGGTCTGTGCCGGGTGGCTGATCGGACATACCCTGACGGAGGACCAGGCGATCACAGGGAGGCACGCCCAGAAATGGAGCGATGTGCTGCCGGGCGGGGAGCTGGCGGCGCTGAAAAAGGTGATCGTCCAGCTGGTGTTCGATATGTTCCATCTGGAATCCCAGATGATCAGCGATGCCTATAACGGAGAGAAGTTCGGCCAGGGGGTCTACTACCGGCTGGTCTACGGCGCGGCGGAGGAGGAGCAGCGGCAGGAGATCCTGATGGTCTTTGAGGAGAAGCTGCTGATCAACACCGTAGGGAATGCCCTGGGGCTCCAGACCAATAAGCTGGACAGTATGCTGGTCCACGCCGCCCGCTATACCGCCCAGCAGTTCGTGGGCCGGGTGATCGAGAACTTCCCGGATATGCAGGGCTACGAGCTGAAGGAGGAGAACCTCCTGTCCTATGAGCAGTTCCGCAAGATCTTTGAGCGGGAGAAGTTCCAGGCCAGCCTGCTGTTCAACACCAGCGGCGCGGGGTACTTCGCCTACAGCGTCATCGCTCCCCATCTGCTGCAAAAGGGCGTGGGCACGCCGATCGAGTACAAGAACGCTATGTCGGAGGTGGAGCAGTACCTGATGCGGCGGGCGGAGCAGAGCGAGCAGGAGGCCATCGCGCCGAAGAAGAAGGTGCTGGTGGTGGACGACTCCATGACCATCCGCCAGGGCATCAAGCAGCTGCTGGAGGAGGAGTATGACGTGTCCACGGCGGAGTCCGGCGTGGCCGCCATCCGGGCCGTCACCCTGGACCGGCCCCACCTGGTGCTGCTGGACTACGAGATGCCGATCTGCGACGGGCGGCAGACCCTGGAGATGCTCCGCTCAGAGAAGGAGCTTGCGGACCTGCCGGTGATCTTCCTCACCGGCCGGCGGGACACGGAGAGCATGATCAAGGTGATGCCCCTGAAGCCAGCGGGGTATCTGCTGAAGAACTCCAAGCCGGAGGAGATCAAGCGGGAGATCGACGCCTTCCTGGCGAAGATGTGACCTGTGAAAAGGGGGCCGGAGGCATCACGCCTCCGGCCCTTGGGCTGCTTGGGACTATTTGGGGTATTCCAGGGTGGCGACGAAGCTGTCCGGGCCGGTACAGAGGATGTCCCCGCCGATGACGGCGCCGTCACAGACATACAGATCCGCCTGGACCCCCTGGTGTATGTCGGGGTGGTTGGATACAGGGTAGGTGAACCGCTTGACCTGCCGGCCGGCATAGGCGGTCAGGTCGAAGCCCTGGTCCTTCTGGAGCTGGTTGTAGCGGTCGTAGGTGTCCCCCAGGGGGCTGGGCAGGGTGAACTCCAGGGTCTCTGAAGGGGTGGGCGAGGCGGCCCAGCCCAGGGAGGCCAGGTAGGCCACCCGCTGCTGGTCCGTCTCTCCGGGGATCGGCCCGCTGTCCTTGGATACCGCCTTGGTGGAGAAAAACACCGCCAGCGCCACGGCCAGGATCGCGCCGCCCAGGATCAAGGTCCTCTTCGTCAGCTTCGCGGAGATGATAAACATAATGGTCCCTCCTCCTGCTTTTTTCTTATTCACTTTCCGGCGGGGATATGATAAAATGAAGGCACTTATTTTCAGGAGGGCCAGAATGGAACGTTTGGACAAGCTGATAGCCGCCACAGGCCGCTTCAGCCGCCGGGAGGTGAAGGCCCTGGTCCGCTCCGGCCGGGTGACGGTGGATGGCCGCCCCGCCGCCAGGCCGGAGGAGAAGGCGGACCCGGAGACGGCCTGCATCGCGGTGGACGGGGAGCAAATACTTTGGCGCCGGGCCACATATATTATGATGAACAAGCCCGCCGGTCTCCTCTCCGCCACCCGGGACGGCCGGGGGGACGGCACCGTGCTGGGCCTGCTGCCGCCGGAGCTGCGCCGCCAGGGGCTGTTCCCCGTGGGGCGGCTGGACAGGGACACGGTGGGGCTCCTGCTGCTGACCAACGATGGCGGCCTGGCCCACGACCTGTTGAGCCCCAAGCGCCATGTGGATAAGACCTACTTCGTCCGGGTGGCGGGGACCATCGTTCCGGCGGACCAGGCCGCCTTTGCCGGGGGACTGGTCCTGGGGGACGGCCTCCGGTGCCTGCCGGCGGCACTGGCGCCGGGAGAGACGGCGGATACGGCTTTCGTCACTTTGCATGAAGGTAAATTTCACCAAATCAAACGGATGTTTGCGGCCCGGGGCAAGCCAGTTTTATACCTGCGCCGGATCTCTATGGGACCTCTCTCCATAGATGAGACCCTGGCTGAGGGCGAATATCGGTATTTATCAGAGGAAGAAACCGCCCTTTTACAGGATTTTCGGCATGGTTCGTCACAAAGTAGCAAATAAACCAAAAAGACAGCAGTTTTTTTGTGGAAAATGAAAAAAACACTTGCAATCTGACGAAACACAACGTATAATGGGGATGTACTTGGCGATATGCACAAAATGTACGGGGAGACAGTAGGGAGGACTTGCGCATGTCAGGACGTATCTTTCAAAATGTGATCTTGCAGATCAAGGAGACCACAGATCGGACCATCGGCGTGATCGACGGGGAGGGGACTGTCATCTCCTGCAGCGATCTGGGGCTCGTGGGGAACAAATGGCCGGAGTATGTGGACATCGTCAGCCACGCCGAGGGGGGGCTGATCGCCTGCCAGGGCAAGACCTTCAAGACCCTCAGCGGCTGGGGCGGCCAGTTCGACTACGCCGTTTTCGTCATGGGGGACGACGAGGTGGGCCGGGTCATCTGCTCCGTATCCAGCGTCTCCCTCAACGCCGCCAAGGCCTACTATGAGGAGAAGCACGACCGGGCCTCCTTCATCAAGAACGTGATCACGGACAACATCATGCTGGGGGACATCTATATGCGGGCCAAGGAGCTGCGGGTGGCGGCGGAGGTGCCCCGGGGGGTGTTCCTGATTCGTCACCTGGAGAAGGCGGAGACGGTGCCGATCGACGTCATCTCCGACCTGTTCCCGGACCGGCAGAACGACTTCGTCCTCAACGTGGGCGATGCCGATGTGGCCCTGGTCCACCAGCTGGACGAGACCACCGGGGAGCGGACCCTCTATAAGATCGCCGTCACCCTGGAGGAGGCGCTGCGGGTCGGCGGCGAGACCCGGGTGGTCATCGGCGTGGGCACCGTGGCCTACCACCTGCGGGAGCTGGCCAAGAGCTATAAGGAGGCCCAGATCGCCATCGAGGTGGGCAAGGTCTTTGACACGGAGAAGTATGTCATCAACTATGAGAACCTGGGGATCGGCCGGCTGATCTATCAGCTGCCCACCACGTTGTGCGAGATGTTCCTCCAGGAGGTCTTTAAGAAGAACCCCATCGACGCGCTGGACCAGGAGACGCTGTTCACGATCCACAAGTTTTTTGAGAACAATCTGAACGTGTCGGAGACGGCCCGCAAGCTCTTCGTCCACCGGAACACCCTGGTCTACCGGCTAGAGAAGATCAAGAAGCTGACGGGCTTGGACCTGCGGGAATTTGACGATGCCATCACCTTCAAGGTGGCGCTGATGGTCAAGAAGTACCTGACCAGCCGGGGCATCGAGGCATGATCGGATATAAAATGACGGGAGGCCGCCCATGCGGCCTCCCGAGCTTTTTGCAGGTTTATTTGGTGACGGTCACGATGAAGCCGTCTACATTGTTGCCGGAGACGGTGTAGTCCCCGTTCTCAGGCACCGGGACCTCCAGACCGTCCACGAAATAGATCTCATACTGCTGGCCGTTGGGGCCGTCATAGAGGAGATGCTCGCCGGTGTAGGGGTAGTCCCGGAGGAAGTCGATGTACTCCTCATAGCAGAAGCCGTGTTCCGTCACGATCCAGGAGTGGGGCAGGCCCAGATAGCGGTAGTGCCAGGTCTCCTCGCCGATGCCGGTGACGGGCTCCTTCTCCTTGGCGTAGCGGAGGATGAAGCCGTAGTCGTTGCAGTGGTCAGTGATCCACTTGTAGTCGTCCACATAGTCCAGGTACTCGCTCCTGTTCACGCTCCACAGGTCGATGGCGTAGCCGGTGTGGTGCTCACTGCCCTTGGGCTTTGCCACGAAGCGGTTGGCGTGCTCCAGGCCGTTGCGGGCCACGGAGTTGTCGAACAGGTGCTGCTGGGTCTCATAGGACCGCCAGCCGGAGACCACCATGATATCCGTCGGCCCGCCCTGGGCCACGAAGGCATCGATCATCTCGTTGAGATGCTCGATGGTGGCGGGCAGCACCGCGCCGGTGTAGTCCTTCAGCTGGTAGCTCTTGCTCTTGCCCTTGGCGATGGTGATCAGCTGCTCGGACATATCCTCGGGCATCTCGTAGAAGTTCTGGTTGTTCACCAGGATCAGCTCCCCTTGGCCCATGTCCGCGGTGGTCATGGTCAGCAGCGTGTCGCCGGCACGGGGCCAGGCAGGTTCATCGATATCCGGCGGGGCGGGCACATCGCTGCCAACAGGCAGGCTGGGCTGGCCGGCGGGGTCGGTATCGCCGCTGCTGTCCGTGCTACTGCCAGGCAGGGGATGTTCGGCGAGGTGGGAGTTCTGCTTGCCGCCGGGGGCGGCGCAGCCGGCGAGGAGGAGCAGGCCCAGCAGAAGGGCCAAGAAACGTTTACGCATATAGACCTCTTTTCATCATCCAAAACTCGTTCTTCCAAGGTGTGCAGGACCTGCCGTCCCGGACTGGCGGTCACTTCAGCTTCTGATGGGGGACCACCGCGTCGAAGTTGGGCAGGACGCCCAACTTGTCTGCGGCCTGCCCCGGCAGGCCGTAGAGGACGTGGGCGGGGTAGGGGTTGCCCTCCACCAGCACCGGGCCGGTGGGGGTGACGGCGATGTCCCACCCCACGAAGCGGACCGTGGGCACGATGGGGGCGGCGTCCCGGAGCAGGTCCATGATGGCCTGCCACATGGGGATCTGGACCCCCTCGAACTTGGTGCCGGTGCCGGGGTGGTAGGCGTAGAGCCGGTTCTGGTTGTCTACTGCCGGACCGGTGACGCGGCCGGTCTTTCGGTCCACCGGGGCCACCATGCCGCCGCTGCAAAAGTTGTCGATGGGTCGTTCGCCGTTGCCCACCCGCAGGCAGGCCGCCACCGGGTGGACCTTGCCGTCCTTCAGGATGGTGTCGATGCGGACGGTGTTGATGGAGCCGGGCCAGACGGCGTTGAGAGCCTCGTGCTGGGGGATGACCTCCTCGCAGAGGAGCTGGCCGTTCTCCCGCAGCCGCTCATAGAGGGCGGCCCAGTCCGTGACCTCCGCGGAGACGATCTTATCCACACCGTTGCCGTGGGAGTCGTCGATGGGCTTGATGATGAACGCGCCCAGCTCCCGGCCGAAGCGCTCTAGGTCTTCGGCGCCGGCATCGGTCAGGTCCAGCCACTTCCGCTGGACGAAGGGGGCGAAGCGCTCTAAGAACTGGGGCTTGCGGTCGAAGATGACCCAGTCCTCCCGGCGGTTGAGGGCGGCTACATACTGGTCGTTGCGGCCCCGGGTGAGGACTGAGGCGCGCTGGGCGGCGCTTAAGTCCCAGAAGTGGAAGAGGTCGTAGTCCATATAGCCGGCCCGGTAGCGAAAGCCGCACCAGACCATATCACAGAAGATGGCGGGGGTGCTCCGGTGGGCCTCCTTGGCGACCTTGGCGGCGGTAGCGCGCATTTTTTTCGTGTCCATTTTTCGGACGAGGGTCCAAAATCCCATGCTGTGCCTCCTGCTGTATAGGGTCCCTCTAATATAGCACGTTTGTTTTCAAGATGCAAGACAGAACTGGAAAATGATCGCGCACCCCCGGCGGCGGGCGGGCGTATACTGGGATGAGCGGAAAGGGGGGAAAGTATGGCTTATTCTGACCGTGAGCTTTTGGCCCGCTTGATAGAGTGTGAAGCAGGCGGCGAAGGGGATCGGGGCATGAGAGCGGTGGCCGGGGTGGTGATGAACCGGGTCCATGCCGCCGGTGGGGAGTATGCTCGAATCGGCCAGGGAAGTATCCGCAATATCATCTTCCAACCAGGCCAGTTCGTCTGCGCCAGCGAGACAGAGGGGGGCGTGTATAATCCCCAGAACATATATAACATGCGGCCCCAGGAGATACATTATGAGATCGCCGATTGGGCCATCGCCGGCAACCGGCTGCAGGACGTGGCGGAGTCGCTGTGGTTCTACAATCCTTTCAGCAGCAAGTGCCGGCCGAACTTCCCGTCAGGGGTAGGTTACCTACAGATACGAATCGGCGATCACTGCTTTTATAATCCAACATCTGCCTACTACAGCACATAAGGAGGGTTTTCTATGCAGGTCAACAACCAGACCAACAACTACCACGTCCCCTATACCGGGGGCGCGGACGATATCATGGGGCTGAACCAATGGGAGCAGGAGATCCAGCATATCCAGCAGCCTGGAAGCGCCTCTCAAAACGCCGTCCAGAGCACCATGCCCCAGGGCGGTACGGTCCTGCAGACCAAGACGACCACGATGTCCGTTCCCCAGAACGGCGGTCAGGCCAGTCCCTATCCGATGGCCGGCGGCGGACAGGGCGGTATGGCCGGCGGCATGGGGCAGAACGGCGTCCAGAATGGGACGATGCAGAGCGGCATGACCGGTATGGGCGGCATGAGTGGTATGAGCGGGATGAACGGCATGAACGGGACACAGCAAAACAGTATGTCCCAGAACGGTATGCAGCAGAACAGTATGTCCCAGAACGGTATGCAGCAGAACAGTATGCCCCAGAGCGGTATGCAGCAGAACAGTATGCCCCAGAGCGGCACCCCGCAGGGCGGTGTGAGCGGCCTGCCGGCCCGGATGGGGAACTATCTGGCCCACGAGCACCGGCCGGGGATCGAGATGGGGGATGTATCCGGCTGGCGGCAGGACGAGAGCGGAGGCTGGGTCCCGGTCTTTACCGGAGAGCGGGCGCAGACCTGGCAGGACCTGATGGCGACCACACCGCTGGATATGAGCAATCCCGCCAGTATGGAGGCCACGGACAGCCCCATGACCCAGGCAGAGGCGGCGATGGGCAGTCTGAAGGGCCTGCTGGGGCGGAACCTGGGACACTATGTGGTCGCCACCTTCGTGGTGGGCACCCGGAACTTCATCGTCTGGCGGGGCATCCTGGAGACGGTGGGGAACGACTATCTGGTCATCTACCAGCCCACCCAGAACCGCCATATCAGCTGCGACTTCTACGCCCTGAAGTTCATCGAATTTCACAGCACTTACAGCTCCATGAACGACAGCCAGACCGGCATGGGGATGGAGATGTGACAAAAAGGCGGCCCGCCGGACAGCTCTTGTCCGGCGGGCTGTTTTTGGGTCACTCCTGGTCCTTGGCATCGGCGATGGTGTCCAGGAGTTTGCACAGTTCATCGATCGTGTAGGTCTCTTTTCCAGAGTTTACGAGCAGACGGCGCAGATCGTAGATAGCAGCTTTTTCGATGACTTTGTAGTCTTTGTCTGTTAGCATCGTTGTCTCCATTGCGCTTTGGATACTGTCAAGGGTCACAGGGGCTTGCCGGCCAGGACCTCCTGGTAGTCCTTGTAGTTCTCGGCCAGCAGGGTGGGGGTATCCAGGCCGTAGGGGCACTTGGAGGCGCACTGGCCGCAGTGGAGGCAGCCCTCGATCTTCCGCATCTTCTCCTGCTGCTCCGGGGTGAGGAAGTTGGCGGTGGGGGCCCGGCGGAGGAAGAGGGACATCCGGGCGCAGTTGTTGATCTCGATGCCGGCGGGGCAGGGCATACAGTAGCCGCAGCCCCGGCAGAAGCTGCTGGCCAGCTCCCAACGGTCATGGTCGATCAGGGCGCGGATCTCCCCGGTCATAGTGGGCGGCGTCTTGATAAAGGAGAGGAACTCGTCCAGCTCCCGCTCCCGCTGGATGCCCCAGAGGGGCAGGGCGGCGGGGTACTGGTCCAGCCAGGCGTAGGCCGCGGCGGCATTGGTGATGAGCCCACCAGACAAGCCCTTCATCACCAGAAAGCCCATCCCCGCCGCCACGCAGTTCTGGTAGATGGCGATGTCCTTCTCCGTGGCTAAGTAGCAGAAGGGGAATTGGAGGGTGTCGTAGAGGCCGGAGTCGATGGCCTCCTGGGCCACGGCCAGACGGTGGTTAGTGATGCCGATGAAACGGATCTTCCCCTGGCGCCGGGCCTCCAGCATGGCCTCATACAGCCCGTCCTCCCCGCCGGGCTTGGGGCAGAAGGGGAGGTTGTGGAACTGGAGGATGTCCACATAGTCGGTCTGGAGGTACCGCAGGGAGGTCTCCAGGTCCTTCCAGAAGCCCTCCGCTGTGACCGAGGGGGTCTTAGTGGAGATGAACAGCCGGTCCCGCCGGTCGTGGAAGGCCGCGCCCAGCTTCTCCTCGCTGTCGGTGTAGGAACGGGCGGTGTCGAAGTAGGTGATGCCGTTGTCCAGCGCCTTGTGGAGCAGGTAGACCGCGTCGGACAGGGGGATGCGCTGGATGGGCAGAGCGCCGAAGCCATTTTTATTGACGGTGATGCCGGTTTTTCCTAATGTGACCTGTGACATAGCCATTCTCCTTCTTTATTTGGTAAAAGCTCCTATTTATCCGTTGGAGCCGGCGAGGTAGGCGGCCTGCGCCGGCGTCAGGGTGTCGATGGAGAGGCCCAAGGCGGCCAGCTTGGCCCAGCCGATCTGCTCGTCGATCTCGGCGGGCACATCGTAGAGCTTCCTCTCCAGCTGCCCCCTGTGCTTGGCGACCCACTCGCTGGCCAGGGCCTGGACGGAGAAGGACATATCCATGATCTCCGCCGGATGGCCGTTGCCCCCGGCCAGGTTCACCAGCCGGCCCTCGGCCAGCACATTGAGGACCCGCCCATCGGGCAGCTCATAGCCCACGATGCCCTCCCGCTGGGGGAAGGACCGGACGGCGTGGCTCGCCAGCCACTTCACGTCCACCTCACAGTCGAAGTGGCCCGCATTGCTCAAGAGAGCGCCGCTCTTCATCAGGGGGAAGTGGGCGGCGGTGATCACATCCTCGCAGCCAGTGGAGGTGATGAAGATATCCCCCAGGGGGGCGGCGTCGGCCATCTTCATCACCCGGAAGCCGTTCATGGTGGCGTCCAGGGCCTTGAAGGGGTCGATCTCCGTGACGATCACATTGGCCCCCATGCCCTTGGCCCGGAGGGCGATGCCGCTGCCGCACCAGCCGTAGCCCGCCACCACCACGGTCTTGCCGGCCACCACCAGGTTGGTCAGGTGCATGATAGCGTCCCAGACGGACTGGCCGGTGCCGTACTTGTTGTCGTAGTAGTGCTTGGCCTTGGCATCGTTGACGGCCATCATGGGGCAGGGGAGGGTGCCTTCCCGCTCCCGGGCCTTCAGGCGGTGGATGCCGGTGGTGGTCTCCTCGCAGCCGCCGATCAGGCAGCCGGCGTATTCCCGGCACTTGCCGGAGAGGAGCTGGACCAGGTCGCCGCCGTCGTCGATGATGATATGGGGGCGGCACTTCAGCGTCTCCGTCAGCAGCTCCTCATACTCCTCCATGGACACCCCGTGCTTGCCGAAGGTCTCGATGCCGTTGGCGGCCACGGCGGCGGCCACATCGTCCTGGGTGGACAGGGGGTTGCAGCCGGTGAGATAGACCTCTGCCCCGCCGGCCTGGAGGACCAGCCCCAGGTTGGCGGTCTTGGCCTCCAGATGGACCGATACGGCGATGCGCAGGCCGGCGAAGGGCTTTTCCTCTTTGAAGCGGGCCTCGATCTGGCTGAGGGCCGGCATGAAGCTGCGGACCCAGTCGATCTTGCGCTGGCCAGAGGGGGCTAGGGAGGGATCGCGGATAATGCTCATAGGACATCTTCCTCTCTATCATAAAAAGTATCTGCCCCTACTGTATCACAGATAGGGCTTTGGTGCAATCCCCGGTGGGCGCAAAAAAGACGCGGCAGGCGGGGCAGCCTGTCACGTTTTTACCGGACGTCGTGAAAATATGCCGGAGAGGGCAAAAAATTCTTGACAAAGGGACAAAAAAATGGTATCCTATCGTGTATGTATGTGCAAGAGTGGGCAGCGCCTTTGCCACCCACTAGAGTGAGTATAGCATTTCTTCTGAAAAAAAGCAAGAGGGGAGTTGGCGAATGTAACAACGCCGCCTGGCGTGCCACACCAACTCCAGACCGAACGCACCGCGATCACAGAATGGAAGAAAGGTAGAGTTTTGTAATGGCCAAGGACAAGTACTACGGCAAGACCCTCCGCAAGAACTTCGCCCGCTATGAGGAGATCATGGAGATGCCCAACCTGCTGGACATCCAGAAGAGCTCCTACCGCTGGTTCCTGGAGAAGGGCCTGCGGGAGGTGTTCGCCGATGTGGGCGCCATCACCGACAACTCCGGCACCCTGGAGCTGCGCTTCATCGATTTTTCCATGAGCGAGCCGCCCAAGTACGATGTGGAGGAGTGCAAGGCCCGGGACGTGAACTATGCCGCCCCGCTGAAGGTCAAGGTGCGCCTCTACAACAGCAGCAAGGGCCGGGACGAGTTCCAGGAGCAGCAGATCTTCATGGGGGACTTCCCCCTGATGACCGATGCCGGCACCTTCATCGTCAACGGCGCGGAGCGGGTGGTGGTGAGCCAGATCGTCCGCTCCCCCGGCATCTACTACGGCCGGGACATCGACCCCAAGACAGATCTGCCCCTGCTGACGGCCACCGTCATCCCCGGCCGGGGCGCCTGGCTGGAGTATGAGACTGATGCCAGCGAGGTCTTCTGGGTCCGCATCGACAAGAACCGCAAGTTGCCCATCACCTGCCTGATCCGGGCCATGGGCCTCAAGACCGACGGGGAGATCCTGGAGCGCTTCGGCGACGACCCCCGGATCGTGGCCACCCTGGAGAAGGACGGCTGCAAGACCTACGAGGAGGCCCTGCTGGAGATCTACCGGAAGCTCCGTCCCGGCGAGCCCCCCACGGTGGACAGCGCCCAGGTACTGATCGACAACCTGTTCTTCGACCCCCGGCGGTACGATCTGAGCATGGTGGGCCGGTATAAGTTCAACAAGAAGCTGTCCCTGTGGGTCCGGGCCAGCGGCCAGCGGCTGGCGGTGCCGGTGGCCGATCCCGTCACCGGCGAGATCCTCTTCGAGGACGGCCATGTCCTCACTCGGGACGAGTGCCGCCACCTGGACGATATCGGCGTCAGCGAGCTGACCATCGACCTGGACGGCACCCCCATCCGCATCTTCTCCAACCATATGTGTTCCCTGGCCCACTATGTGGACTTCGACCCCCTGGCCGAGTGCGGCATCAAGGAGCGGGTCCGGTTCGATGTGCTCCAGGACCTGCTGGCCAGGTACGAGGGGGAGGAGCTGAAGGCCCAGATCCGTCAGAACGCCGACAAGCTGGTGCCCAAGCACATCATCATCGACGATATCTTCGCCTCCATCAACTATATGAACGCCCTGGCCAAGGGCATCGTGACCAAGGACGATATCGACCACCTGGGCAACCGGCGGCTGCGGTGCGTGGGCGAGCTGCTCCAGAACCAGTTCCGCATCGGCTTTTCCCGGATGGAGCGGGTGATCCGGGAGCGGATGACCATCCAGGACCTGGACGTGGTCACGCCCCAGTCCCTGATCAATATCCGGCCTGTCACCGCCGCCATCAAGGAGTTCTTCGGCTCCAGCCCCCTGAGCCAGTTCATGGACCAGACCAACCCCCTGGCGGAGCTGACCCATAAGCGCCGCCTCTCCGCCCTGGGTCCCGGCGGCCTCTCCAGAGAGCGGGCCAACATGGACGTCCGGGATGTCCACTACAGCCACTATGGCCGCATGTGCCCCATCGAGACCCCCGAAGGTCCCAACATCGGCCTGATCTCCTACCTCTCCACCTACGCCAAGATCAATGAGTACGGCTTCATCGAGGCTCCCTTCCGGGCGGTGGACCACGCCACCGGCAAGATCAGCGACGAGGTCACCTATATGACCGCCGACGTGGAGGACCAGTATATCGTGGCCCAGGCCGCCGAGCCTGTGGACGAGAACGGCTGCCTGATCCACGAGCGTATCACCTGCCGCCACCGGGACGAGATCATCGACGTGGACCGGGAGCGGGTGGACTATATCGATATCTCCCCCCGGATGATGGTCTCCATCGCCACCGCCATGATCCCCTTCCTGCCCAACGACGACGCCAACCGGGCCCTCATGGGCGCCAACATGCAGCGGCAGGCGGTGCCCCTGCTGAAGCCGGAGGCCCCCATCATCGGCACCGGCATGGAGCATAAGATCTGCATCGACTCCGAGGTGGCGGTGCTGGCCGAGGGCGACGGCGTGGTCACCAGTGTGGACGCCACCCAGGTCTCCGTCCAGTACCATGGGGACAAGAAACCCAAGACCTATAAGCTGACCAAGTTCCTCCGGTCCAACCACGGCACCTGCATCAACCAGCGGCCCATCGTGAAGGTGGGCGACCAGGTCCACGGCCGCCGGGTCAACGAGGATGGCCGGGTGGAGGCCCCCGCGGTCCTGGCCGACGGCCCCGCCACCGATCAGGGCGAGATCGCCCTGGGCCGGAACATCCTGGTGGGCTTCATGACCTGGGAGG
>CAMWFH010000038.1 GCA_947173485.1 uncultured Clostridia bacterium
GGTGGAGCACTATGTCATCTCCTCCGGCCTCCGGGAGATCATCGAGGGCAGCGCCATCAGCGGCGCGTTCAAGGAGATCTTCGCCAGTGAGTTCTACTATGATGAGGACGGCCAGCCGGTCTGGCCCCGTCTGGCGGTGAACTTCACCGCCAAGACCCAGTTCATCTACCGCATCAATAAGGGCGTTTTGGACGTGTCCAATGACCGGGACCTGAACGCCTCCATGCCTGATAACAGCAAGCGGATCCCCTTTACCCAGATGATCTATCTGGGCGATGGCCTGAGCGATGTGCCCTGCATGAAGATGATGCGCTCCTACGGCGGCCAGGCCATCGCCGTCTACCAGGCCGGCAACCGCCGGGGGGTGGAACAGCTGCTGCGGGAGCGGCGGGTGGACTATATCTTCCCCGCCGACTACCGGGAGGGCACGGCCCTGGAGCTGACGATCGGGAACATCCTGGGGCAGATGGCGGTGTCCGCTGTTCTGAAGGAGGAGCACCGCCGCCAGCTGGAGGCGGTGAGCCGGCCTACATAACGTCCCGTGAAGGGAGAAGAAGGGAGGTTTTGCTTGATGTACGATCTGGGTGATTGTCCCGCCTGCCGGGAGGGCGCGGGACTGATGATGAACGAGGGCGGCTGGTGCGCCTATGTGGAGTGCTCCGACTGCGGGGCCCATACGGCCCACTTCGCCTATGATACCGAGGAGGAACGGCTGGAGGCGGAACAGAAGGCCGCCCAGCTCTGGAACATGGGCAAGGTGGTCAGGATGACCCCCGGCGAGTGATGTACTTTTCTTTGTGAACAAGAAAAGTACCAAAAGAAAAACTTTTTAATGGTGCGAAGAACGGCCCCTGGATGTCCTCCAGAGGCCGTTTGTTTTGTCAAATGCTATCCGAGCAGTTTTCCGCAGTTCGGGCAAAAAGAGGGCGGGAGACCCTCGATGGGGAGCATGCACCTACAATGGGGGCAACGGTAAAAGAGCAACCACTGTAAGTATGCGACCGCAAAAACAATCACACCTACCAGGATAGAAATAAACCCGAGAACGAACATGATCAAAAATCCTATCCATAGAAGCAGGTAACTTGTTTTATAGTTCATGGCAATCCCTCGTTTGCTCGAATTCAATTTTTGAATTTATTGCCACCGTTCCCAGGTGTTTTGTGTTTCCCAAGTTACAGATGCACGACCAACCTGATCGGTTATAACAGGCTCAAACAGACTTCCTGCCGTGTAGCCTCTGTAGTGATTATATCCCTGCTTCTCTAATCTAAAATCCAAATCATAGATAATTATATCATCACATATAGTTCGCCTCCGTTCTCTCTCCGCCTTACGGCGGGCGGTTGATCAGAATTTTCTTGTGTAGATTATGGTAACACAAATATTTCCATATGTCAATGGGGTTTGGAAAATTTTTGGCAATTTTTTCTTAATGCGGAAAGTACGAGTTTTGCTTTGGTCATATGACAAACAGCCCCCGGATAGTCACCGGAGGCCGTTTGTTTTATGGGAGCGTGGGCGCTACCAGGTCCCAGACCTGCTGGGCCGTCATGCCGGCGCAGCGGTAGGTCGCCAAGGTGCCGTCGGGGTAGAGCAGCTTGAAGTCGTAGAGCCAGCCCCCGGTGTCGTGGGGGTACTTGTGGGCCTCCTGGGCCGCGAAGCTCCAGTCCGCCACCTGGAACACAGTCGGGTGGTCCTGGTAGGGGTCCTGCCCTCTCTCCGACCGCTCCACCAGGATGGACACATCGTCATACCCCTTGGACCACCGGAGATACAGCTGGTCCCGGACGCCCTCCTGGTAGTCCACCAGACCGTAAAAGTCCTCGGTGAAGCCCTCCGGGGCCGTCAGGGGCAGATAGGGAGCGAACCGTTCCACCTCCCGCGCCTCCGCTAGGCCGGATACCTCGTACCGCTCCCAGGCGGGGATGTCCTCGTTCCTGAGCAGGTGGTCCAGGCTGAGGCCGCCATCGGCGTAGGTACACCAGTTGACGAACAGCAGCTCTGTCCAGTTGTCCTCCTCCCCAGTCTGGAAAGAGAACCGGGTCCCCACATCGTGGGCCAGGAAGGCGCACTCGTAGATATATTCCTGGTCCAGGTGATAGCTCCAGCCCTCCACTGCCACGCCCCGGCTGTCGGTGACGGCCCCTTGGCTGGCGATGCAGCTGGGCGGGATGTCCCCAGGGGCCAAAGTCACTGTGAAGCTGCGGCCCGATCCGACAAAGGCATCCACTATGCCGGCCCAGACGCCCCAGATATAGACGGTGTATAGGTCCCCCTCGCCATCGTAGCAAGCTTTGCCGGAGAGGCTATAGCCGTCCCACCCCAGCAGCCAGGGCACGTTGCCCCCCTGGGCCCGGACGCTGTCATAGGTGGCCTGGTCCCCGCCCCAGAGGATGAGGCAGATCTGCTCCTCCGTCAAAGGGACCTCAAAGGCCCCGTCCGGGACCATCAGCCGCATGGCGTAGTCTGCGGAGAGGATCCCATCTACCGGCTGGTAGTCGATTCTTTGGATGCAGGGCAGACACCTGGTCCCCTCGTCCTGCCCGCTCTCGGCTAAAAATTGATAGTCATGCTCTATGCTGTAGTCCGGTTGGGTCGGTGCGATGTTCTCACTGTCCATCAGGCCGCTGTCCGCAGGGGCGTTATTCTCCGGCCCATCGTCCCCATCTTCTACAGGGTCGGCAACTCCGGGCCCAACATCCACCGGTCCCACCGGCGGCGTGGCTCCGGGCCGCCCTAAGGTCAGGGCCGCGATCAGCACACAGCAGGCCGCCAGGGCCGCCGCTGCCTGCCAGGTATACCGCCGGGGCTTTGCAGCGGGCATACCGGCGGTCTCCAGCAGCCGCCGGTGGAAGTCATCCCCTACGGTCTGTCGGTCCATATACGATTTGTAATATTTCAAAGTCATCCTCCTTCTAATAATTTCCGCAGACGCCCTCTGGCCCTGGTCAGCCGGGACCGGACGGTCCCCTCCCGGCACTTCATCACAGCGGCGATCTCCTTGGTGGACAGCTCCTCATAGTAAAACAAATGGATGACGGCCCGGTCCTCCGGGGAGAGCTGCCACAGCTCCTCGATCTCCGCCCGTTCCTCGGGCCCCGCCGCCGGCAAGTCCTCCCACAAGGGGACCTCCCGCCTGCGCCAGGGCGCCCGGAGACGGCTGCGGCAGTTGTTCACCAGTACGCGGGTCAGATAGGCCCCTGGCACGTCCACATTAGCCGGGGCCTTCTGCCAATAGGCAAGGAAGGCGTCCTGCACCGCGTCCTCCGCCTCCTGGACGCTGCCCAGGATAGCCAAGGCTGTGCGGTACAGATGGTCTTCATGTTCTTTTACAAAGGCATCCAGATCTGCCGGCCGGCTGGATGGCATCTCTCTCACCCCCTTCACCTATATTGACGCTTGTACACGTTAAAATGCTGCACCCGCCCAGAAAAAAGTGCGCCGGAAAAGCTCCGGCGCACTTGGCTCTTTGTGATCAGCAAAAGAAGAGCAGGATGATATCGCATCCGATTCCGACGAGCATACACATCACCCCGCCAAATCTCGTATGGCGGATGTAGGCGTCGGAGGGACCACTGGGGCGGTCGTTCCGCCAGCTCTCGGTCAGCTCGTAGAAGATATCCGGGCACTTGAATAGGAATAGGCCAAAGATAGCCAGCAGGATCCCAAGAAGGATATGATACATTTTTGCACCGACCTTTCTGAACCGCATCAGACGAAGGGGCATCTCACCGCCCATTTTTCAAATTTAGTATACATGATATCCCGCTTTTTGTCAAACACAAAAAATCCGGTGGCCTTGTACCATTCTGTCGCTGCTACCTTTGCATATCTGGACTTTTTGTGCATATCCCGCCCATCCATTGTTGACTTTACTTCGCCGTCTACCATCCCGGTCTACCAAAATGTCTACCAAGTCAAAAGTCCTGTATCCCCTGGGGCGCAAGGGATACAGGACTTCCTTTTTCTGTAAGATGGGCGTTTTTTGGCCTCTCCGTCTACCAAGATGTCTACCAAACCCCACCCCCCGAACCCCGCTATCCCCGATGCCCCAGGGGTTTGCGGGCTGGGTACTGTTTCCATGTAAGGGGCGATAATGCGCCGCTTTGATTGAATATTTCGGACGTGTTTCCAGCGGATACTTCATCAAATCGGGTCGATATCGAACTTTTCCGTCAAGATGGAAAAATCAAACAAGGAGGACCCAAACGTATGAGAAATCTGAAAAAGATTCTCAGCCTGGCGTTGGCTCTGGTCATGGTGATGAGCCTTTTGACCGTTGCTGGCGCCAGAGAGTTCAACGATGCTGCGGATATCGAGCATACCGAAGCCGTTGAAGTCATGTCGTCCCTTGGCGTTATCAACGGCATGGGCAACAACACCTTTAACCCCAAGGGCAACGTCACCCGTGCCGAGATGGCTAAGATGATCACCATCATCTCCCTGGGCAACGTCGAGGCCAGTGCTTTCTTGGGCACCGAGTCCAATCTGACCGATATCAACGGTCACTGGGGCGAGGCGTTCATCAAGTACTGCTACAGCCAGGGCATCATCTCCGGCCGCGGCAATGGCGTCTTTGATCCCAATGCCAACGTGACCGCCGCTGAGGCCGCCCGTATGCTGCTGGTCGCTATCGGCTACAACGCCGATGTCCAGGTGTACACCGGCTCCCAGTGGAAGATCAACGTCATCCGTGACGCCCAGATCAGCCATTTCTTCGATGACGTCGCCGTCACCGCTGACAAGGTGCTGACCCGTGACGAGGCTTCCCAGATGATGTACAACGCCCTCATCAACGACAGTGTTCGCAAGGTCGCTTCCCGCTCCATCACCACCGGTGAGGTCATTTGGGAGTATTATCCCGATGACGATCCTCTGCTGCTGAAGAGCTTCGATGCTCGTGTCTACATCGGCACCTTCGCTGGCAACTATGACTCTGGCGCTACCACTATTGCTGGTGAGATTCGGGTCGGTGCCAATAATGATGGCCGCTTAGAGGATAAGCCTGATGGCGCTAGCCCTCAAGGCACTGCGTCTTTCCCCTATGACTATGATATCGCCAACATCGGCGAGGAAGTCAAGGTCATCTTCAAGGACGGGCGCACTGGTACTGCCCATACTCCCGACCGAAATGATACCATCTACGGTGTGTACAAGACTGGTGCTACTACCGTCTATAACATCACCAAAGACGATCTGCAGAGCTGCTCCAAGACCGGTAAGATCAAGTTCGGCGGCGCTGAGTATGAGATTGCTAAAACAGCTAACGCTTTCAAGGTCTATGTAGACTATCAGGAAGATACTGCTTCCGACTACAACACAGCCGCTAGCGCTGCAACCAGAATCAGTGATGATACTGCGGCTAACGGTTGGCGCAAGCAGTCCGCTGATACCATCAAGTTCGTCACTGCTACCACTGGCGATGATATCGGCCGGATCATTGCGGCCTATGTCGTCACCCAGCGCATCGGCAAGGTGACCGCTATCTCCTCTGACCGTATCACCATCTCTGGTACCGGCGCTGGCGCTATCGACATCGCTGGCAACAACATCGAGGATGGTCTGGCTAAGGACGATGTGGTCGTCTATACCAAGCTCTATAAGAGCGACAAGGACGATGCTTACTTCACCGTAGCCAAAGCTGATGCCGTGGAAGGCACTCTGACCGGCTTCAAAAAGGAGGGCGGCTATGTCAACGTGAGCGTGGACGGCACCACTTATGAGGTCAACAAGAACGTCAAGGATAAGACCACCCTGGACAGCATCACTGACGATCCTCTGACCGATCCCGCTGACAACAACATCGGCGACACCGTTCGGGTGTACCTGGTGGGTGGCAAGGTCGGCGCTATCCAGTTGATCGATGAGAACGGCGGCAAGTACGCCCTGGTCACCGACATCAGCAACAACGGGACCGTTGGCTCCGATCTGGATCCTGTCAAGGTCGTCCTGCTGATGGGCGACGGCACCAAGCAGACCCTGAATGTCCATAAGGACTCCACCACTGACGGAACTACTGAGATTGAAGGTGATGGTAAGCCTGAGCTGGCAAAGGGCACTCTGGTCGAGTACTCCTCCATCTCCGGCAACAGTGTGAAGATCAAGACCGTTGCTAAGAATGGCAGCTTTGCGGCCACCACCAACGGCATGACCTATGGTCACGGCATTGTCACCATGACTGTTAACGAGAACGTCTGGGATAAGACGAGCCGCACTCTGGTCTATAACAACAGTGGTACGACTCGCGCTGCTGTGGCCGCTACCAACGCTGTTCTGTATGTACAGGTCGGGAGCGACTACTATGCCTATAACCTGCGCGACCTGGGCAATATCAAGGGCACCGGCACCGGCATGGGCATCGATGCTTACACCAAGGACGGCCAGATCGTTGCCGCCTATGTCTCTCTGAGCAAAAAGCCCGGCAGCGGCACCACCGGCACCCTCCACGGTATCGTCACCAGCTACCTGGGCAACGACAAGGTCGGTGATGATAACTATCAGAAGTTTGAAGTAGCCGTTGAAAACGGCGAGATTGTGACTGTCCTGGTGGACGGCTCCAGCCTCGGCGTCGTGGACAGCTACATCGCCAAGGGCAAGTATGTCGAGTTTGACCGCAGCGTGGACGGGCAGTATGACAAGACCGACTTTACCGATCTGTCGAAGGCTGTCACAGGCATCTACACGCCGAAGGCGGATGCGTGGTTCTTCGGGGCCAGCCGCGACTACAATGCCAGCGCCAACCTCCTGCGCTTCTACCGGGGCACCACAAAGGACGGCGTAGACAACTTCAAGGGCGTGAGCGAGAGTTCTGTCACCACCACCAACGATGTGAAGATCATCTATGTGAACGCTAAGGATGACAAGGCCGGCGATGAGACTGACATCGGCAGTTTCAACACCGAGAAGGGCTATGCAAACATCCTGTTCCATCTGAATGACGACAAGATTGTTGACGTCATCATCGTGGAGACCTCCGAGAAGGAGAGCATTGCTGCGGGTAATACTGCACAGAACAATCAGTTCGGCAATGCCACAGGTAATGTCGTTGAGGAGGAAGTAAGCGGCGGCACCGCCTTCGGCGGCCTGTTCACTGGTAACACGACTATGGCTACTACCAACGCACCTGTGACTTCTAGCGACGGTTTGACCGTGCCCACGGGCAAGACCTATGTTGCTAATGGCACCGTAACGACTACTGGTAGCGCTGCATTTGCTGTTAATGGTGATGCTACTCTGAACGATACTGCCACCCTGGGCGGCAGTGCTGGTGTGAGCGTTGCTACCGGCAAGACCCTGACTCTGAACGGCAACAACAATACTGTTGCTGGCGAGGTCGCACTCACCGGTACTGCTACTGTCAAGGTCAACGGCGACACCACCCTTTCCGGCGGCGTTACCGGCGCAGGCACCATTGAGGTCGCTGAGGATGCTACCTTGACCATCGGTGATGCTGATGTTGCTGACATCACGAACTTGAAGTTTGCTGGTGCTGGCACGATCAACCTTGACGGGCAGGACTTGAAGGGCGGCGACTTGGCGACAGTCGGCACCAACCTTGGTACTACTGCGGCTGGCGGCAGCGGCGAAGTTCCTGTTGATGTTTCCAATGCTCCCTCTTTCAAGGGCACCGGTAAGGTTGAGCAGTTCAACGGTAGCCGGACACTTGCGGACGAGCTCAGCGCCCGTGGCGGCGTCCCGAGCCGCGGCACCACTGGTCAGTTCGTGAACATGACTTTGACTGGTTCTACTAACATGTACATCAGAGGTCAGTTGATGATCGATGGGACTTGGTACGACATGAACGGCGTGTATGGCAGCACCGCCAACGGGAACAATGCTGATGGTAAGGGCTATCACAACACGACTGGCAGTGATGACGTCTGCACCATGTTCGTTGGTGACGCGGTCACCCAGGTACGGTTCCTCATTAAAGAAACCGCGTTCACTACTGTAGACGCTTCCCCGAGCAGCGAAGAGATTGCTGCAAGCACTGTTGTGACCTTCGCTTTTAAGCGTTAAAGCAACGGCAGCCAAAACTTTGGCCCCCGGGATCATCCCGGGGGCCATTCTCTATCCAGTATTCAGCAGAAAGCGATGTAGTGGTACACGCCCCTGTTGCCGTTGGTATCCACGGAGTAGCTGCCCCCGGCGGCCTTTTTGTAGACGTAGAACCCGGTGCTGGAGATGGACAACGCCGTGACGCCGCTGAACACCACCGGATGCCCCGGCAGGGCCAGACCGCCGGTGCCCTGGTAACCGCCGCTGCAAGAGCCGTCCTCCATGCAGACGTAGACCGCTTTGGGCGCAGCGCCCAGGGAGATGAAGCGGCTCTCGCTGCCGTCGCCGGTGTACGCGCCGCAGATGACGCGGACCTTGGTGTTGACCGTGTTCTGGAGGGCCGTCAGGGCGGCGGCGGTGGCCTTGGCGTCCAGCTGAGTCTGGAGCGATGCCATTGAGCTGTTGACGGAGGCAGCGTCCGCCTTGCCCGCCAGGGCGGTGTCGTGGGCGGCGAGGGCGGCTTCCACCTTGGCGTTGTCGCCGTTGAAGTCCTCCATCACGATGCGGTCGGACTTCTCCCACTGGGAGAGCTTGTACTTGTTCGTCTTTTTCATGCGTTCATCCTTCTTTCAAATTATTAACGGAAAGACCGTTACACCATAGACGGTGTAACGGCCTTTTGATGCACAGTCCTGTGCAACAGAAAAACGCAAAAAGATAGCCCGCTGCGTTTGCAGCGGGCCTTGCTGTGTACGCTCAGGAGCTGGCCGTCGCGGTGCCCTCACTGCGGAGCCCTTCGTTGCGCAGCTCGCGGATGCACTTGGCGCAGACGTTCTTGCCACCAAACGTGGACAGACCGCGGGAGCTATCGCAGAAGATGCAGGTGGGCCGGTACTTTTTCAGTACGACAGCAGACCCCTCTACATATATCTCCAACGGGTCCCGCTCGGCGATGTCCAGGGTGCGTCGCAGTTCAATAGGCAAGACGATACGCCCCAACTCGTCCACCTTCCGCACAATACCCGTAGACTTCATAAATACATCCCCCTTTTAAAAAATTGTTAGCACCTCCTAACAATTTTTCTAGTGTAATAATAGTGTATCATAATTTACCCAGTATGTCAACAAATTCCATCGATTTTTTTGTAAATTATTTTCTGGCATATCTTGGGGAAATGTGCCATATAATTGGAAAGAGGTGATAAATACATGGCAATGGCTTGGATCTGGTGCGGGATGGTGACCCTTTCTCTCCTCTTTGGCGTTCTCAATGGGACACTGGACGCGGTGTCCGCCGCTGCGCTGGAGGGGGCTCAGGCGGGGGTGGAGCTGTGCGTCTCCATGGCGGGCATCCTGTGTTTGTGGACCGGCGTCATGGCCGTCATGGACCGCTGCGGCCTCACGGACGCCCTGGCCCGGCTGTTCCGCCCCCTGCTGCGCCGGCTGATGCCCCAGGCCGCCGGAGACCGGGAGACCCTGGCGGCACTGTCGGCCAATATCTCCGCCAACCTGCTGGGACTGGGCAGCGCGGCCACGCCCTTGGGCGTCCAGGCGGCCCGTCGGATGGCCCGGCAGGCCCGGGACGGCACGGCCACCGATGAGTTGTGCCTGCTGGTGGTGCTGAACACCGCCTCCATCCAGCTGCTGCCCACCACCATCGCCGGGGTCCGGGGGGCCTGCGGGGCGGCATCCCCCTTCGACATCGTGCCGGCGGTGTGGCTGGCCTCAGTGCTGTCGGTGACCGCTGGGGTGACGGCGGCCAGGCTCTTCGCCCGCCTGGGTCGGAGGTAGAGGGATGGACATCTCCGCGATCTTAGTGCCGGGCCTGCTGGCAGTGACCTCGGTCGTTGCCCTGGGCCGGCGGGTCAATGTGTACGACGTGCTGACCCAGGGAGCCGCCGAGGGCCTGGGGGTGCTGGTGCGCATCCTGCCCAATCTGGTGGGCCTGCTGACGGCGGTCTATATGCTCCGGGCCTCCGGGGCCATGGACTTCCTGGCCCGTCTCCTGGCCCCTGTGCTGGCCCTGCTGGGCATCCCCCCGGAGACCGCGCCCCTGCTGTTCATCCGCCCTGTGAGCGGCGGCGGAGCCCTGGCAGTGGGCAGCGAACTGATCCGCACCCACGGCCCGGACTCCTACATCGGCCGTGTGGCCGCCGTGATGCTGGGCAGCACGGAGACCACCTTTTATACGATCGCTGTCTATTTCGGCAGCGCCGGGATCCACCGGACCCGCCACACCGTCCCGGCGGCGCTGATCGCGGACTTGGTGGGCTTTGCCGCCTCCGCCTTCGCCGTGCGGCTGCTGTTCGGCGGCTAACGGTCCCGATACAGCAAAAGGGAGTACCAGGCGACCACGCCGCCTCCTGGGATGAAATCTATCCCATACCGCTCCGCCAACGCCGTCACCAGGATGCCCTGGCTCTCCACGCAGGGGAACATCCTATCCGGGTGGCGGCAGGGGGCCTCCGGCCAGGTGCAGCGCTCACAGTGGGCGCAGGCTTCAGTGGAGAGGGCGTAGACCTCCAGGCCCTGCTCCGCCATCCAGTCCCGGACCTGGCGGGTCAATGCCTCATGGCCGGCCCGGGTGGCCAGGGTCGCTTCCATATCGGCGACGTCCGGCACCTCCGCGGCGGAGACGATCAGCAGCCCCTGGGGGTAGCCCAGCACCCGCGCCTGGCAGTCCTCCACGCTGCCCACCGCCGGCGGACAGGCCCAGGTCTTGTTATACATCGGGCACTCGGTCTCGCAGATATAGCGCACGCGGGGGGAGAAGGTCAGCTCCGTGGTGTCGAAAAAGACGTATTGCAGCAGAGGCAGCTGGCTGAGCTGCTGTTCCAAGCGTTCCCGATCCATCATCCAAACCTCTTGAAAGCGATGTTCATATCCACCCGGCCCTCCACGCCGTTGACGCTGCCGCTGTCGCTGTACTGCCAGATCTGGTAGTCGTAGTACATGGTGGGCTTATTGCTGTACTGAGCGAACCAGAAGTCATACCTGGTCAGGCCGCTGAGGTCGTACTTCAAGTAGCCCGCCGGCATATTGAAGTAGATCATCGGCGTATACCCTGCCGCCTTCACCGCCTCGCAGAAGGCGGTGGCGCAGTTGTTGAGGGTCTTGGTATCCAAATCGTAGTTGCGGTAGCGGGAGTTGTTGGCCTCCCAGTCGAACACCAGGGGCATATCCAGCGGCTCGCCCGCCAGGGTCTCCAGGGCGAAGGCGGCCTCCTCCATGGCCTCCTGGACGGAGATCGCGGTGGAGAACACATAGGCCCCCACCTTCAGCCCCGCCTCCTTGGCATCCCTGAGATTTTGCAGGAAATAGCTGTCCAGGTTCAGCGTCCCGGCGGTGTAGCCCCGGAAAGCCAGCCGGAGAAAGACGAACTCCACCCCGTCCTGCTTCACGGCCCGCCAGTCCACCTCCTTCTGGTAGGCGGAGATATCGATCCCGATGGCGGTGTAGGCGCCGGGGTCGTTGTACTTGATCCACTTGCGGCTGTCCATCGTGTACAGATCGGGGTCCCGCAGGCACTTGGGCACACTGGAGAGCAGCGGCACCTCGTGGTCCCGATAGGGGATATAGCCCAGTTCCTCCGGGGAGAGGGGCCGCTCCGTCGCCTCATACCGCTGGATCCGCCAGACGATGGCGCAGATATGGGACCGCAGGAGGTCATCCTCCGGCCGGTAGAGGAACACACCGTCGGCCTTGTCCCCCTCCACGATCTTCGCGTCATAGAGGGACAGGACATAGGGGTCCTGGGTATCGGCAAAGGGGGTGACGGTGGAGCTCTCCGGCAGATACATAGCCTGGGCGGCCAGCTTGGCCACCAGCAGACGGGTGATCGGGGCGTCCAGGTCCGTCACCTCGCCCTCCTCCAGCCAGCCCTGGGCCTGGGCATAGTCCAGATAGCCGCTGGCCCAGTGGCCCCCCTCCAGGGGCTGCTGGATGGGATGGTCCGCCGCCAGGATGGTCAGCTTCAGCGCCTCGCCGGCGCTCAGGGTCCGATCGGGCCGGAAGGTCTGGTCCTCATAGCCGTTGACGATGCCCAGGATGCTCAAGTCCCGGACATACCCGAAGTACCACTGGTCCTCCGCCAGGTCCGCATAGGGGTTCTCCCAGGGGTCCGGCTCCACCACATCGCCCCAACGGGCGTAGACCTGCAAGTTGCTCTGGGCCACGGACTGGGCAGTGACAGCGGTGCCGTCAGAGGTGTACCAGCCCTGGAAGGTCTTTTCATCGGTGTTCTGGGGGATCTGCATATTGCCATAGGGCTGGCCCTTGGGGAAGAAGAGCAGGCTATAGGGGATGGAGCCGCCGCTGGGGTCATGGCGCAGATAGACGTACTGGTCGCCGAAGTCCTCATCGGTATAGCTGCCGGTGGTGAAGAGGCAGGCCTCCGCCATCCGGCGTTTGATCATGCCGGGGCTGGGCTGGCCGTCGATATGGCACCACATAGCGATATCGCAGACGATCTCATCCTGGGTATAGTTGTTGATGCCCCGGATCAGATGGGAGGCGAAGCGGTAATCCGGGTCGATCCACTGGGTGCCCAGGTTGTATGTAAAGCTGCACAGGGCATCGAACTGGTGCTGTTGGAGGACGATGTTGTATTTGCGCAGGAAATTGTTCACCGTATCCACCGCGGTGTCCACATCTTCCCGCAGCAGGATCTCCGCCTGCTCCTCATCGATCCCATCGGGATACTCGTCCTTTTCGCAGGAGGTACCGTAGCCTATGGCCCATTTATTATTGAATACATAGGCCTCTGAACGGTAGCCCTCCAGCCGCTTGAGCAGTGTGATCAGCTCCTCACTGGGAGCAAGGGGGTCCACCGCCGCCTGTCCGACTGGCGCGAGGATCCCGAAGAGCAGCAAAAAGGTCAGGCAGAGGGACAGCGTTCGTTTCATAGCGGGCATTCTCCTTATCGTCCGTTCAAAGATGGTAGGGGGCAGAGGCGCGGAAAGGTCTGGAAAACTGCCAAAACGGGCGATGGACCCCTCTTTCCGTTCTCTGAATTGATTATAGCATACCTGCCGCCTACAGGAAAGAGGTATCTTCGATAAATTTCGACAAGGGCGTTGGAAAGTGGAGGAAAAATTTTTAGTAAAACTTCATGATCTGTCTATATTTTTCTAAAAAGATGTGGTATACTATCCTTACAACATCCACCGCACATGAAGCGCCAGGCGGATATCAGCTGAACTCTTCAAGCAACAGGGGGCTCAGCCGCCGGCATGGACAGAGAGGAAGGTCGTTATGGGGAATGTTGCTTACATATTGAAGCCGAAGCAGGACGTAGCCTACATCTTTGACCACATCACGGTCCGGCAAGCGCTGGAGCGGATGCGGCACAAGGGCTACACGGAGGTGCCCGTCTTACACAGCGATGGGCGGTATGTGGGAACGGTCAGTGAAGGGGACTTTTTGTGGTTCATCCTAGACAGCGGCCTGGAGGGGGACTCCCTCAGCCAGCTGCTGCGGAGCACGCCCGTCAGTTCTCTGCTCCACCGCCGCCGCAATCCGCCCGCCAGGATCACCGCACCGATGGAGGAACTATTGGCCCAGTCCGTCACCCAGAACTTTATCCCCATTTTGGATGACCGGGATATGTTCATCGGGATCGTCGTCCGGGGAGATATCATCAAGTACTATGCACGCAGTCAGGCCCAAGGCGCACCGCCCGCGCGGTCAGCCTCCGCTTCCTGATGCTTTATTGGCCCGCCCCCTTGGGATGTCCAGGGGGGCGGTTTTTGCGCGATGGCGGCGGGGGGTGTTTTTGGGGGTGGGATGGATTTTTCGTGCATATCTCGCCCATCCGCTGTTTACTTTATCCCGCCGTCTACCATCCCGGTCTACCAAAATGTCTACCAAGTCAAAAGTCCTGTATC
>CAMWFH010000039.1 GCA_947173485.1 uncultured Clostridia bacterium
GGCGGCCACGGTGGGGTCGATCTCCTGGAGGTCCTTCCGGTTGTCCTTGGGGATGATCACCGTCTTGATGCCGCTGCGGTAGGCCGCCATGGTCTTCTCCTTCAGGCCGCCGATGGCCAGCACCCGGCCCCGGAGGGTCACCTCGCCGGTCATGGCCACGTCCCCCCGGACCCGCCGGCCCGTCAGGGCGGAGAGGACCGCGGTGGTGATGGCGATGCCGGCGCTGGGGCCGTCCTTGGGCACCGCGCCCTCGGGGAAGTGGATGTGGATGTCCCGGGTCTTGTAGAAATCGCTCTCGATCCCCAGCTCCCGGGCCCGGCAGCGCAGGCAGCTCACCGCCGTCTTGGCGCTCTCCTTCATCACGTCCCCCAGGTTGCCGGTCAGCTCCAGCTTGCCGGTGCCCTCCATGACGCTGACCTCCACCTCCAGCAGCTCGCCGCCCACCTCGGTCCAGGCCAGGCCGTTGACCACGCCCACGGTCCTGCCGGCCAGCTCCGGCCGGACATAGCGGACCGGGCCCAGGTAGCGCTCCAAGTCGCCGGCGGTGACGTTGACCCGCTTGGCCCCGCTCTCCACCAGCTCCATGGCCGCCCGGCGGCACAGCTTGCCCAGCTGGCGCTCTAGGAGCCGGACGCCGCTCTCCTTGGTGTAGCCGGTGATGATGGCCCGGAGGGCGTCCTCCTGGACCTTCAGGCGGCTCTTAGTGATGCCATGCTCCTTCAGCTGCTTCGGCAGCAGGTGCCGCTGGGCGATCTGGACCTTCTCCTCATCGGTATAGGAGCTGAGCTCGATGACCTCCATCCGGTCCAGCAGGGGCCGGGGGATGGTGGAGGTGGTGTTGGCGGTGGTGATGAACATCACCGGCCTGAGGTCCACCGGGATCTCTAGGTAGTGGTCCCGGAAGGCGTGGTTCTGCTCGCTGTCCAGCACCTCCAGCAGGGCGGAGGCCGGGTCGCCCCGGTGGTCCTGGCCCAGCTTGTCGATCTCGTCCAGCACCAGCAGGGGGTTCATGGACCCGGAGCGGCTGATGGCGTCGATGATGCGGCCGGGCATGGCCCCGATATAGGTCTTGCGGTGGCCCCGGATCTCCGCCTCGTCGTGGACGCCGCCCAGGCTCAGCCGGGCCATCTTCCGGTTCAGCGCCGCGGCCACGGAGGTGGCGATCGAGGTCTTGCCCACTCCCGGCGGGCCCACCAGGCAGATGATCTGCCCCTTGGCCTGGGGGTTGAGCTGCTTCACCGCGATGAACTCCAGGATGCGCTCTTTCACCTTCTCCAGACCGTAGTGGTCCCGGTCCAGGATCTTCCGGGCGGCGGCCACGTTGGCCCGCTCCCGGGTGGTCTTGTTCCAGGGCAGTTCCAGGCACACATCCAGGTACCCCCGAATGACGCTGGCCTCGGCGCTGCCGAAGGTCTGCTTCGCCAGCCGGCTGACCTCCTTCAGCAGCTTGCTCTCCACCTCCTCCGGCAGATGCAGAGCCACGATCTTTTGGCGGTAGACGTCCACATCGCTGTCGAACTCCTCCTCATCCCCCAGCTCCTGGCGGATGAAGCGCAGCTGCTCCCGGAGGATATGCTCCCGCTGGACCTGGCCCACATGCTGGCGGACCTTGCTCTCGATCTCCTGCTCATAGACGGCCACATCGATCTCCCGCCGGAGCAGCTCGTTGGCCTTCTGGAGGCGGCGCATGGGGTGCAGCTCCTCCAGGATCTGCTGCTTATCTTGGTGGCGGAGCATGATGGTCTGGGCGATCAGGTCCGCCAGGTGGCCGGGGTCCCGGCTGTCGGCCACGGTGGCCAGCAGCTCCTCGCTGACCCGGGAGGAGACAGCGCTGTGATCGCTGACGTTTATGTACGTCTGGCGCAGCAGTGCCTCCAAGCGGGGGCCTTGGGTCTTGACCGGCGTCTCGGGCAAAAGCTCCACATAGACCTGGAGGTAGGGCTCCGTCTGCCACAGCCGGCGGAGACGGGCCCGGCACTTGCCCTCCATCATCACGCGGATGGTCCCCTCGGAGACTCGCAGGATCTGCCGGACTCGGGAGAGGGTGCCGATCTGATAGAGATCCTCCTCATCAGGTCCGCTGGTGGACATCTCCCGCTGGGTCACCATGAAGATCTCCTGGTCGTTCTCCATGGCGCGCTGAAGGGCCTGGATGGAGATCGTCCGCTCCACGTCCAGGCTGAGGAGCATATTGGGGAAGATGGTCAGCCCCCGCAGGGCCATGGCGGGGACGTTCAAGGTGGTCAATTCTTGTTGTTCCATAGTCGGGCCTCCTTTTGCGTAGACTAGAACAAGACCCCAGAGGGCCGCCCCGGCAGCCGAAGCTCGCCGGGGCGGCGCCTATGGCTCATACATATAGCATACTACATCCCAAAAGAAAAGGCCATGAATATTTTTGCCTTTTTAGGTGTCCTTTTTAGGAAAAACATGGTTCTATAGTACCAGTTACTGCACAAATATGGGGCAATATGGGGCAAACGCTAGGATGCGGTGCTGCGGCGGGCCGGCCCGCCGGCGCTCTTGGGGGCCTTGCCTGCTTTGGCCGCCTTGGCGGGGTCCCGCTGGAGGATGGGCTCTTCCTCGCCCCGGACGCAGGCGGCGGTGATCTCCACGCCGGTGACCGTGGGGTCGGAGGGGATCTCGTACATGATCTCCATCAGCAGCCCCTCCATCACCGCCCGCAGGCCCCGGGCGCCGATGTTCCGGGCGATGGCCTTGTCGGCCAGGGCCTCCAGGGCCTCGGGGGTGAAGCTCAGCTCCACGTTGTCGTATCCGAACAGCTTCTTATACTGCTTGACCAGGGCGTTCTTGGGCTCGGTGAGGATGCGGACCAGGTCCTCCCGGGTCAGGGAGGCCAGGGGCGCGATCACCGGCAGGCGGCCCACCAGCTCGGGGATGATGCCGAATTTCAGCAGGTCGTGGGGCTGGGCCTCCTTGAAGAGGCTGCCCACGTCCTTCTCCTGCTTGCTCTGGACCTTGGCGCCGAAGCCGATGCTCTTCTTGTCCAGACGGCGCTCGATGATCTTGTCCAGCCCGTCGAAGGCACCGCCGCAGATGAAGAGGATGTTCCGGGTATCCATCTGGATGAACTCCTGGTGGGGGTGCTTCCGTCCCCCCTGGGGGGGGACGTTGGCCACGGTGCCCTCGATGATCTTCAGCAGGGCCTGCTGGACCCCCTCGCCGGACACGTCCCGGGTGATGGAGGTGTTCTCGCTCTTCCGGGCGATCTTGTCGATCTCGTCCACATAGATGATGCCGTGTTCCGCCAGCTCCACGTTGTAGTCCGCCGCCTGGAGGAGGCGGAGGAGGATGTTCTCCACGTCGTCGCCCACATAGCCGGCCTCCGTCAGGGTGGTGGCGTCGGCGATGGCGAAGGGCACCCGGAGGATGCGGGCCAGGGTCTGGGCGAAGAGAGTCTTGCCGGAGCCGGTGGGGCCCAGCATCAGGATGTTGCTCTTTTGCAGCTCCACATCGTCGCCGCCGTCGAAGCAGATGCGCTTATAGTGGTTGTACACGGACACGGCCAAGGTGACCTTGGCGCTCTCCTGTCCGATGATATACTGATCCAGCACCGCCCGGATCTCCTGGGGGGTGGGCAGACGGCTGCTGTCCGGCGCGGCGGCATCCGGCTCATAGCCGTCCTCCAGGATGCTCACGCACAGCTGGACGCAGTTGTCACAGATATAGACCCCCGGGCCCCGCACCATGCGGCGGACCTGACTTTCCGGCTTGTTGCAGAAGGAACACCGGGGCCCTTTCTTGTTTTCGTCGCTCATAAATCCACTCCTTTCACCGGCGGGCCGGATGAGATCAGTCCTTCCGGTACATGACCTCGTCCACCAAGCCGTATGCCTTTGCCTCCTCGGCGGACATGAAGTTGTCCCGCTCGCAGTCGGCGGTCACGATCTCCAAGGGCTTGCCGCAGTTCTCCGCCAGGATATGGTTCATCCGCTGCTTGATGACCTCCAGGCGCTTGAGGTGGATGGCCATATCGGTGATCTGTCCCTGGGTGCCCGCGGAGGGCTGGTGGATCATGATCTCCGCGTTGGGCAGGGCGAAGCGCTTGCCCCGGGCCCCGCTGGAGAGCAGGAACGCGCCCATGCTGGCGGCCAGGCCGATGCAGATGGTGGACACATCACATTTGATGTACTGCATGGTGTCGTAGATCGCCATCCCCGCGGTGACAGAGCCGCCGGGGCTGTTGATATACATCTGCACGTCCTTGTCCGGGTCCTGGGCCTCCAGGTAGAGCAGCTGGGCCACCACCAGGGAGGCGGTGGTGTCGTTGATCTCCTCGCCCAGGAAGATGATGCGGTCGTTGAGCAGACGGGAGAAGATGTCGTAGCTCCGCTCTCCCCGGTTCGTCTGCTCCACAACATAAGGAACTAGGCTCATGGTGATACCTCCTGAAAGTAAATGCCTTGCTAGGATACCCAATATCGGCCCGATCTAGTACCGGAATGTACCAATTTTACTGGGCATCCCCTTCAGCGGGGGCTGCCTCCTCGCTGGCGCTCTCATCCGCCTTCTTGCGGCTGCGGCGCTTGGGCTTCTCCTCGCCCTCGGCGGCGCCCTCCTCCGCCTTCTTGCGGGTGCGCCGCTTGGGCTTTTCCTCCGGGGCGGGAGCGGCCTCCTGGGCCTCCTCCACGGGGGCCTCTCCGGCAGCTTCCTCAGCGGGGGCCGCCTCGCCGGCGTCCTCCACGGCCACGGGCTCGGTGGCGATGGCGTTGTCGGTCACCACGGCGAGGACCCGCTCCCGCTCGATCTGCTCCCGGATGTTGTCGGCGCTCATATATTTCTTCAGCATCTCCGGGTCCATGCCGTACTTCTTGGCATCGGACTGGAAGCGCTCCTCCACGTCCTCATCGGAGACCTGGATGTCCTCCGCCTTGGCGATGGCCTCCAGGGCCAGCTCCAGCCGGACCTGCCGGGTGGCGGGCTCCCGGGCCTGGTCCATCATGGCCTCGTTGCTGGAGCCGGTCAGCTCCAGATACTGCTCATAGGGGATGCCCTGCTGGCGCAGCTGGGCCTTGAAGTTCTCCACCAGGTGCTTGGCCTGCTCCTCCACCATGGGGGCTGGCACGTCGCACTCGATGCCCTCGGCCACCTGCTCCATCAGCAGGTCCTCGAAGGCGTGGAGCGCGGCTTCCTCCCGCTCGGCGACGATCTTGGCCTCCACGTCCTTCCGCAGCTCCTCCATGGTGTCGAACTCGGACACGTCCTTGGCGAACTCGTCGTCCAGCTCCGGGACCTCCTTGCTCTTGATGGCGTTGAGCTTCACATGGAACACCACGGCCTTCCCGGCCAGGTCGGCGTGATAGTTCTCGGGGAAGGTGATATCGATGTCCCGCTCCTCGCCGACGGTCATGCCCACCACCTGGTCCTCGAAGCCGGGAACGAAGGAGCCTGAGCCCAGCTCTAAGTCGTGGCCGGTGCCCTTGCCGCCATCGAAGGGCTTACCGTCTAAGAAGCCCTCGAAGTCGATGTTGGCGATGTGGCCCAGGGCGGCGGCGCCCTCCTCCACGGAGACCATCCGGGCGTTGCGCTCGGCCATCTCGGCAAGGCGCTCGTCCACGTCCTCGCTGGTGACGGACACCTTGGCCCTGGGGGCGGAGAGGCCCTTATACTGGCCCAGGACCACCTCGGGATATACATAGACCGTGGCCTTGAAGGCGAAACCGTCCTTGTCCACGTTCAAAAGCTCCACCTGGGGGTAGCCCACGGGACGCAGGGCCTCTTCCTCGACGGCGGCGGCGTACACCTCCGGCAGCAGGTCGTTGATGGCCTCGTCATAGAAGATCTCGGGGCCATACATCTTCTCGATGATCCCCCGGGGGGCCTTGCCGGGGCGGAAGCCCGGTACCTTGACCTTGCCGCGCATCTTGCGGTACGCCTTTTCGATAGCGGCAGTGAACTGCTCCGCGCCTACCTCCACCGTAAAGGAGACCTGGTTCTTCTCCAATGTTTCCACGTTCTTGACACTCATTTTTCTACATCCTCCGTTTGGATCATCACCGCGTTCTCAAACCGCGGCCTGTCACCCAGCCGGTGGGAGGGGGACCTCTTCCAGCCAGTCATCACAGCATTGTAGCATACCAAAAGGAAAAAATCTAGTATCCCCTGCGTTTTTTTCCATTCTTTTTTTGTCCGTAGAGGTCCCGGCAGGGAAAACGGTGAGATCTGTACAAAAAAACTTTGACATGGCCGCCGAATTATTCTATACTATGGATATCAAACCAAAGAAGGAGGCCGATGGTATGGGGACGGAAGCGGAGCGGCAGGATACAAGGAAAGCGATGGCGTTCGACCTGTTCGCCATCCTTGACAAGGACCCTGCAAAGGAGACCTACACGAGGGAAGAGCTGAAAAAGCTGATCTACTTGTATGTGACTACTGCGGACCAAAAATAGCGGAGAAGGAGGCCGGCGGCATGGGACAGACGGACAAGCAGTTCGGCGGGTTCCTCCGTATGCTGATCGCGAGGCTGCGGCGGGCTATAGAGGAAAAAGACCCTAAGGAAAAAGAAAAACTTTTGAAAGAGATCCTGACCGATCTGCAAAACACACTGGAGGATTGAGCGAACGGGGCCGGGGGACCGGCCCTGTTTTTTTGGAGAAAGGGATGCTTTATGAAAAAACGCTGCTTTTTGTTCGCCCTGCTGGCGCTGCTGCTGTGCGCCTGCACGAGCAAGCCGCCGGAGGAGCCCCCGGACGCCGCCCCGGAGGAGCCGGTGCGGATAGAGGTTCGGGTGGGCGCTTTGAAGGGCCCCACCTCCATGGGCCTGATGGCCCTCACGGACCAGGGGGGCGGGAACAGCTATGACTTCACCATGGTCACCGCCGCCGATGAGCTGCTGGGCCTTCTCGCCACGGACAAGGTGGACATCGCCCTGTTGCCGGCCAACGCCGCCGCCAACCTCTACCAGAAGCTGGACCACGACCTGGCGGTCATCGACATCAACACCCTGGGAGTCCTCTATGTGGTCACCGCCGATGAGACGGTGACGGACCTTGCCAGCCTCTCGGGCCGGACGGTCCTGCTCACCGGCAAGGGCACCACCCCGGACTATGCCCTTCAGTACCTGCTCAGCGCCTACGGCGTGGAGGACGTGACCCTGGAGTACAAGTCCGAGGCGGCGGAGGTGGCGGCGGCCCTGGCGGCGGACCCCGCTGCCGTGGGCTTGCTGCCCCAGCCCTTCGCCACGGCGGCCCAGGTCCAGAACACCGCCCTCCGGCAGGCGGTCGACCTGACGGCGCAGTGGGACGCTCTGGACAACGGCAGCCGCCTGGTCACCGGCGTCACCGTGGTCCGGCGGTCCTATCTGAAGGCTTGGCCGGAAGTGGTGGACAGCTTTTTGGCGGACCACGCCGCTTCCGTGGCCTACGCCCAAGAGCATCCGACGGAGACGGCGGCCCTGATCGAGCAGGCGGGCATCGTGGCCAAGGCGGCCATCGCGGAGAAAGCCCTGCCCTATTGCAGCCTGACCTGCCTGACAGGGGAGGAGATGAAGACGGCCCTCTCCGGCTACTTGGCCGTCCTCCACGGGCAGGACCCCCGGTCTGTCGGCGGCGAGCTGCCGGGGGAGGACTTCTACTACCTGCCGTGAGGGGAAAGCTGGCCGCGGTCCTCTTCTGGCTGGTCCTCTGGCAGGGGCTGGCCATGGCCCTCCACAACGCCATCCTCCTAGCCTCCCCGCTGGAGGTGCTGGGGGCCCTGCTGGCGCTGCTGCCGGAGAAGGGCTTCTATCTGGCCCTGGGGACCTCCCTTCTCCGCATCGGCAGCGGCTTCTTCCTGGGGACGGGGGCAGCGGCGGTCCTGGCACTGCTGGCCTGGCGCGCCCCGCCGGTCAGGACCCTGCTGGCCCCCCTCATCGCCCTTTTGACCACGGTCCCCATCGCGGCCTTCATCATCCTGCTGCTGATCTGGACCTCCTCGAAGTACCTCTCCGCCGCCGTGTCCTTCCTGGTGGTGCTGCCCCAGCTGTATCTGGCCCTGCTGTCGGGGCTCCAGAGCGCCGACGTCCGGCTCCTGGAGCTGGCGGAGGTCTTTCACGTCCCCCTGGGCCGGCGGCTGTGGTATATCCACCGGCCCGCCCTGGCCCCCCAGCTCCGCAGCGCCTGCCGGCTGGCTTTGGGGATGTGCTGGAAGTCCGGGGTGGCGGCGGAGGTCATCGGCGTGCCGGCCCACACCATCGGCGAGGGGTTCTATATGGCCAAGATCAGCCTGGACACTCCAGGGCTCCTGGCCTGGACGGCGGCGCTGCTGGCGGTGAGCTGGCTCTTCCAGCGGCTGGTCCTGGCGCTGCTGGAGCGCCTGCTGGCCACACCTGGACCCACCTCCCAGCCCCTCTAGCCCTTGGAGAGAGGGCCGCCGGCGGTTTTCCACAGAGATCTTCCCGGGTTTTCCACGTTTTCCACATGGTTTTTCACATCTTTCCACACCGTTTTCCACACCAACTTTGGGAGGTGGGTCCATGGTCCTTGCCCATGTCAGCAAATGCTTTCAGGGGCGCTTCGTCCTGCGCGATCTCTCTCTGACCCTGGAGGCAGGGGAGGGGCTCTGCCTGCTGGCCCCCTCCGGCGGGGGCAAGACCACCCTTTTGCGGCTGATGGCCGGCCTGGAGATGCCCGACAGCGGCAGCGTCACCGGCGCGGGCCGGGTGTCCATGCTGTTCCAGGAGGACCGGCTCCTGGAGGACTTCACCCCTCTGGACGACCTCCGGCTGGTGCTGGGCCGCCGACGGGAGGCGGAGCTTCGGGACCTGCTGGTCCCCCTGCTGCCGGAGGACTGCCTCCGCAGGCCCTCCCGGACCCTCTCCGGGGGGATGCGCCGGCGGGTGGCCCTGGTCCGGGCCCTGGCCGCACCGGGGGAGACCCTGCTGCTGGACGAGCCCTTTGCCGGACTGGACGAGGCCAGCCGGGAGGCGGCCATCGGCTATATCCACGCCCACCGCCGCCAGCGCCGGCTGGTGGTGGCCACCCACCGGGCCGGGGACGCCGCCGCCCTGGGGGCGCGGGTGTTCTCCGGGCCCTACGGGTGAGGACGAACGAGAGGCGAACGAGATAGGAGGCGCGTATGCACGATATACCGGCTCTCAAGGCCCTGCTGGACCGCCACGGCGTCCGGCTGACTAGGGCCCTGGGGCAGAATTTCCTGACCGCGGACTGGGTCAGCGCCCAGACCGCCGAGGCCAGCGGCGCGGAGGCCGGCTGCGGCGTCCTGGAGGTGGGGCCCGGCATCGGGGCCCTCACGGCCCAGCTCTGCCGCCGGGCGTCGAAGGTGGTGTCCGTGGAGCTGGACCGGACCCTCTATCCCGTCCTGGAGGAGACCATGGCGGCTTTCGATAACTTCACCCTGCTGCCGGGGGACATCCTGCAAACGGATATCCCCGCCCTGGTCCGGGAGCAGTTCCCCGGCCTGCGGCCCATCGCCTGCGCCAACCTGCCCTACAACATCACCACCCCCGCCCTCACCGCCCTGGTGGAGGCGGCGTGCTTCGAGAGCATCACGGTGATGGTCCAGAAGGAGGCGGCGGAGCGGATCCTGGCCCGGCCCGGCAGCCGGGAGGCGGGCGTGTTTTCCCTGTTCATGCAGTACCACACCGCGCCGGAGCTGCTCTTCGAGGTGCCGCCGGACTGCTTTTTCCCCGCCCCTCATGTCACCTCCGCCGTGATCCGCTGTCCGGTGTACCGGACGCCGCCGGTGGCGGCGCGGTGCGGCGAAGCGTTCCTGTTCACCGTGATCCGGGCCGCCTTCGCCCAGCGGCGCAAGACCCTGGTCAACGCCCTCGCCGCCGTCTGGCACCTGGACAAGGGGGCCCTGGAGGCGGTCCTCGCCGCCTGCGGCCTGCCGAGGGACGTGCGGGGGGAGCGGCTGGGCCTGGAGGACTTCGCCGCCCTGGCGGACGCCCTGTCGGAGGCCCTGGGAGAAGGGGACCGCCGGGCGTGAGGCGCGTTTTTGGGGAGATCGCACAGGAACACAAGAAAATCCGCCCTTCTGTTTACAATTCTTTGATACTTTTTCTCTTGCTTTTTTTTGAGAACTCAGGTACAATATGCACATTGTGAAATTCCACACAAAGCACCCACAAACAGATCAAGGAGGAAAAACAACTATGGCGCTGACCAACAACAAGGCCGCTCTGGCCTGGATCGACAAGATGGCCGCTCTGACCAAGCCCGATCAGACCATTTGGATCGACGGCTCCGAGGCCCAGCTGGACGCTCTGCGCAAGCAGGCCGTGGAGGAGGGCATCATCAAGGAGCTGGACCCTGAGAAGCTCCCCGGCTGCTATCTCCACCGCACCGATGTCAACGACGTGGCCCGTGTGGAGGACCGGACCTTCATCTGCTGCGAGAAGGAAGAGGACGCCGGCCCCACCAACCACTGGATGGCCCCCGCCGAGATGTATAAGAAGATCGACGAGATGTGCGACGGCGCCTACACCGGCCGCACCATGTATGTCATCCCCTACTCCATGGGCCCCATCGGCTCCCCCTTCGCCAAGTATGGCTTCGAGCTGACCGACTCCATCTATGTGGTCCTGAACATGAACATCATGACCCGCATCGGCCAGGCCGTCTGCGACGCCCTGGGTGATGACGAGGGCTTCATCAAGGGCCTCCACTGCCAGCTGAGCCTGGACAAGGACGGCAAGTATATCGTCCACTTCCCCCAGGACAACACCATCGTCTCCCTCAACTCCAACTACGGCGGCAATGTGCTCCAGGGCAAGAAGTGCTTCGCCCTGCGCATCGCCTCCAACCTGGGCCGGGCCGAGGGCTGGATGGCCGAGCATATGCTCATCCTGGGCATCCAGAACCCCAAGGGCGAGATCCGTTACCTCTCCGCCGCCTTCCCCTCCGCCTGCGGCAAGACCAACCTGGCCATGCTGATCCCCCCCGAGGGCTACCAGAAGGCCGGCTGGAAGGTCTGGTGCGTGGGCGACGACATCGCCTGGCTCCGTGTGGGCGCTGACGGCCGCCTCTACGCCGTGAACCCCGAGTACGGCTTCTTCGGCGTGGCCCCCGGCACCTCCATGAAGAGCAACCCCAACGCCCTGATCTCCACCCAGCGTGACACCATCTTCACCAACGTGGCCCTGGACACCAGCACCAACACCGTCTGGTGGGAGGGCATGAACAAGACCCCGCCGGCCCACGCCATCGACTGGAAGGGCAACCCCTGGACCCCGGATATGGACACCAAGGCCGCCCATCCCAACTCCCGCTTCACCGCCCCGGCCAAGAACTGCCCCTGCCTGTCCCCGGAGTTCGAGAACCCCCAGGGCGTGCCCATCAGCGCCATCGTGTTCGGCGGCCGCCGGGCCAAGACCGCTCCCCTGGTGTACCAGTCCCGTGACTGGAATCACGGCGTGTTCGTAGGCTCCATCATGGCCTCTGAGACCACCGCCGCCGCCGCCGGCGCCGTGGGCGTGGTCCGCCGTGACCCCATGGCCATGCTGCCCTTCTGCGGCTACCACATGGCCGACTACTGGCAGCACTGGCTGGATATGGGCAAGAAGATCGCCCACCAGCCCAAGATCTTCAACGTCAACTGGTTCCGCACCGATGACGAGGGCCACTTCATCTGGCCCGGCTTCGGCGACAACATGCGGGTCCTGGTGTGGATCATGAAGCGGGCCTTCGATGAGATCGATGCCGTGGATACCGCCATCGGCTACCAGCCCAAGGCTGAGGACATCGACCTGGAGGGCCTGGATATCAGCCGGGAGACCCTCCAGAGCCTGCTGGGCGTGGACAAGGACCTCTGGCGCGAGGAGGCCAAAGGCATCCGGGAGTACTACGCCAAGTTCGGCGACAAGGTCCCCAAGGAGCTGCTGGCCGAGCTGGATAAGCTGGAGAACAATCTGAAGTAAGAGCGCTCCTTTTATCAGGGAAAGGGGCTCCGCCGGATAGCGGGGCCCCTTTCTTGTATAAAGAAAACCACTCGCTAGGCGAGTGGTTCAAAAGAAGCCTTATGG
>CAMWFH010000040.1 GCA_947173485.1 uncultured Clostridia bacterium
GGATACAGGACTTTTGACTTGGTAGACATTTTGGTAGACCGGGGTGGTAGATGGCGGGATAAAGTAAACAGCAGATGGGCGGATCATGCACAAAAAATCCATATACAAAAAACAGCCAAGGGACAGCTTTGCAACTGCCCCCTGGCTGTTTGTCAAAAAAGAGAAAGGAGAGAGAACTTGGATGCTATCATCATACCAGCACGATGCTTTTATGTCAACCCGATCGTAAAAACATTCACAATTTGTTTACATATCGTCCACGATCGCCTATTGACCTTTTCGAGGATCTGTTGTATCCTTAGCAAGCTAACAATTCGCATACTAAACGATCTCAGAAAGGAGTGATGACGATGACGAAACAAGGCGATCTGGGGCAGCTGCTGGGCTACTGCGGCCACCTGAGCCACCTATACACCGACAAATGCCTGCGTCAGGACGGCTTCGATGTGACCCCGGTACAGACCCGCACCCTGACCTATCTCTGCTGCCACGGCCAGCAGGACGTCAACCAGCGGGACTTAGAGCGGGAGCTGGGCCTAAAGCCCTCCACGGTCAACGGTATCGTCAGCCGTCTGGAAGAAAAGGGCTATCTCTGCCGGCGCTCCAGCCCGACAGACGCCCGCTGCCGGCTGCTGTCGCTGACAGAGGCGGGCCGGGATAAGGTGAACACCTTCAGCAGCGCGGCGGAGCAGGCTGCGCAAGTGAGCTTCTCTGTTTTGGACGGCGAGGAACAACAGCAGCTGGCCGCCTTCCTCCGCCGCATCATCGAGAACCTGGAAAACGAGGTGAAGAGACCATGATCAAAAAGCTATGGCCCTATACCCAGGGCTACCGGAAATGGATCGCCCTAGGAGTCCTCTGCTCCGCCAGCGAGGCGGTCTTTGAGCTGCTCCTGCCCTTGGTGATGGCGGACATCGTGGACACCGGCATTCCCGCCGGCGATACCGCCTATATCCTTCAGAGGGGACTGCTGATGGTGGCGATGGCCCTCCTCTCCATGGCCCTGGGCATCTCCGCCGCCTTTCTGTCCGCCCGGGCGGGCCAGGGGTTCGGCGCCAACCTGCGCCAAGCCCAGTACGACCATATCCAGGACTTCTCCTTCCGCAACATCGAGCGGTTCTCCACCGCCTCCCTGGTCACCCGGCTGACCAATGACTGCAACAATATGCAGATGTCCCTGATGATGGCCATGCGCCTGATGGTCCGGGCGCCGGTGATGCTGATCGCCGCCCTGGTCCTGGCGGTCTCCATCAGCTTGCAGCTCTCTCGGGTGTTCCTGGTGGCGATGCCGCTGCTGTTGGTGCTGATCATGCTGGTCATCACCAAGGTCAGTCCCCTCTTCAGCGTGTTCCAGGAACGGACCGATGGCGTGAACCTGGTGGTCCAGGAGAACTTGTCCGCTATCCGGGTGGTGAAGTCCTTCGTCCGGGAGGACCACGAGGAGGAGAAGTTCAAAAAGCGCAACGACGCCTTGAAGGAGATCGCGGAACGGGCCTTTGGCTTCGTGGTCATCAATATGCCCTTGATGATGCTGGTCACCTACGGCACCATCATCGCCGTCATGTGGTACGGCGCGCCGCTGGTCCAGTCCCACGCCCTGACCGTGGCCCTCCTCTCCACCTTTTTCACCTATATCACCCAGATCCTTATGAGCCTGATGATGGTCTCCATGATCATGATGATGATCACCCGCTCCATCGCCTGCGCCAAGCGGATCATCGAGGTCCTGGACGAGGAGCCGGATATCGCCGACAGCGCCTCCGACCCCCGGCTGACCGTGGCCGACGGCTCCATCGACCTGGACCATGTGTCCTTCAAATACGACCCCGCCTCCGCCAAGTGGAACCTCCAGGACATCGACCTCCATATCAAGAGCGGTATGACCGTAGGGATCCTGGGGGCCACCGGCTCCGCCAAATCCACCCTGGTCCAGCTGATCCCCCGGCTCTACGAGGCCAACGAGGGCACGGTCCGGGTGGGGGGACGGCCGGTGCAGGACTACACCATGGAGCATCTTCGGGACGCCTGCGCCATGGTGCTGCAAAAGAACACCCTCTTCTCCGGCACCATCCGGGAGAACCTGCTTTGGGGCAAGGAGGACGCCACGGATGCGGAGATTGAGGCCGCCTGTGATGCCGCCTGCGCCTCGGAGTTCATCCACCGCCTGCCCTATGGCTACGACACCGACCTGGGCCAGGGGGGCGTCAACGTCTCCGGCGGACAGAAGCAGCGGCTCTGCATCGCCCGGGCGATCCTGAAAAAGCCCAAGGTGCTGATCCTGGACGACAGCACCAGCGCTGTAGACACCGCCACCGATGCCAAGATCCGCGCCGCCTTCCGCTCCCAGCTGCCGGACACCACCAAGATCATCATCGCCCAGCGGATCGTCTCCGTGATGGACGCGGACCTGATCGTGGTGATGGACGACGGGCAGATCGTGGACCGGGGGACCCACCAGGAGCTGATGGAGACCAGCGAGATCTATCGGGACGTGTACCAGTCCCAGCAGGAAGGAGCGAGCATCGATGCCTAAACACAGCCGGAACGGCTATCAAAGACCGAAGGACACCGGTAAGACCATCGCCAAGCTGATGGGCTATGTGGGCCGCTCCAAGTGGCTGCTGGCGGTGGTGGCGGTCTGCCTGGTGGCCAACACCATTTGCAGCGTAGGGGGCAGCTATCTGCTGAAATTCCTGATCAACGACTGCATCGTCCCTGGCGACTACCCCAAGCTGGCCAGGATGCTGGCCTTCATGGCCTGCGTCTATATCTGCGCGGCCCTGTTCAGCTTCACCTACTCCCGGATCATGGTCCACATCTCCCAAAAGACCACCCACGCCATCCGGGCGGACCTGTTCCGCAAGATGCAGAAGCTGCCCCTCAGCTACTTCGACACCCATACCCACGGGGAGCTGATGAGCCGCTATACCAATGATATCGAGACCATCAACGAGATTCTGAACAACGGCCTGGTCCAGCTCTTCTCCAGCTCGCTGACCTTCGTGGCCGTGGTGTGCATGATGATCGTCCTCAGCCCGGTGCTGTTCCTCATGACCGTGCTCTCCCTGGGGCTGATGCTCCTGGTCATCATGACCATCGGACAGCGGAGCCGGCGGAGCTTTATGGCCCAGCAGCGGGATATCGGGGCCATCAACGGCTATATCGAGGAGATGATCGAGGGGCAGAAGGTCATCAAGGTGTTCAACCACGAGGCCAAGGCCCGGGAGGGCTTCGCCCAGCGCAACGAGCGCTACCGGCAGAGCGCCACCGCCGCCCACTCCTTCGCCGGGGCCATGATGCCCGCCATGGGCAACATCAGCCACATCAATTACGCCCTGACCTGCTGCCTGGGGGCCCTGCTGTCCATCGCCGCCGGGTTCGACCTGGGGTCCCTGGTGGTATACCTCCAGTACACCCGCCAGGTCAGCCAGCCGGTCAACCAGATCAGCCAGCAGGTGAACAATGTCCTGGCGGCCATCGCCGGCGCGGAGCGGGTCTTTGAGGTGATGGAGACCACGCCGGAGACCGACGAGGGGCAGACGGTCCTGGTCCATGTCAGCCACAGCGGTGGCAAGCTGGTGGAGACCGGCCAGCGCAGCGACGGCTGGGCCTGGAAGAGGCCGGGCGGTGAGTTGGTACCGCTGAAGGGGGACGTGCGCTTCAAGGACGTGGTGTTCCGCTATGTGCCGGAAAAGACCATCCTCCACGGTATCAGCCTCTACGCCAAGCCGGGGCAGAAGATCGCCTTCGTGGGCTCCACCGGCGCGGGCAAGACCACCATCACCAATCTGATCAACCGCTTCTACGAGATCCAGGAGGGGTCCATCACCTATGACGGCATCGATGTCCGGGAGATCGACAAGGACAGCCTCCGCCGCTCCCTGGGGGTGGTCCTACAGGACACCCACCTCTTCACCGGCACCATCGCCGACAACATCCGCTACGGCAAGCTGGACGCCACCGACGAGGAGGTCCGGGCCGCGGCCAAGCTGGCCAATGCCGACACCTTCATCAGCCACCTGCCCAAGGGGTACGACACCTGGATCACCGACGATGGCGGCAGCCTCAGCCAGGGAGAGCGGCAGCTGCTGAACATCGCCCGGGCCGCCGTGGCGGATCCGCCGGTGCTGATCTTAGACGAGGCCACTTCCTCTATCGACACCCGGACGGAGAAGCTCATCGAGGCCGGTATGGACCGGCTGATGGCGGACCGGACCGTGTTCGTCATCGCCCACCGGCTCTCCACCGTCCGCAACGCCAGGGCCATCCTGGTGCTGGAGCAGGGGGAGGTCATCGAGCGGGGCGACCACCAAGAGCTGCTGGACCAGAAGGGGAAATACTACCAGCTCTACACAGGGCAGGCGGAACTCAGCTGAATATCGCGGCGCATAAAGACGCCCTCCGGGAGATCTCCCGGAGGGCTGTTTTGCTATGTTGTGTGTTTGCGCATAGTGTTCCACATCCTATACAAAAAGATAAGCAGGCACAGGACCGTGACGCCGCCGCAAGCAGGCATCCCCCAACGCCAGGCGAGCGCCATACAGCCCAGCCAGGTGGGAAAAATAGCCCACCCCCATCCGCTGTCCGGCACAGCCCATAGGGACGACCTTGGGCGCAACAGGAGATGAGACAGCAACACCAGCGCACACAGCCCTACGATGGCATACCAACGCCACCAGGGCATTGGGCGAATTTGACCGATCAGGATGATGAGCACAAGGAGCGTCTCACCGAGGATATAATAGAGATCGTTCCGCCAGCCGCCCCGAAAGGTGTGTGTCAAGGCGATCTTCATACACTGGAACAAGGCGTCCTCCTTTCTCCGCATCGGTCGATCATACGATAGCCTATGACATATCTTACCATGATCTGGGCACTATGTAAAGGAGGATATCTGGCTATTTGACCAGCGCATACAGCCGGCCCATGGTGATGATGCTCTGCTCGCGGGTGTAGCTGCCGGTAGGGTCGAAGGTGTTCTGGCCCACGCCGCCCATGACCTTGCTGGCCTGCATTTGGCCCACGGCGGCTTGGGCGTAGCTGGACACACGGTCCGTGTCGGCGAAGGTGGAGACGTGGTCCGCCAGGGGCTTGCCGGTGGCGGAGGCCAGACGGGACAGCATCGCCGCCGCCTGCTCCCGTGTCAGCGTGCCGTCCGGGTCGAACTTCCCACCGCCTACGCCGTTGACCACTTTCAGCGCTGCCATTTTCTGGACGTTCACATCCTCGGTGTCGCTGAAGGTCTTGCGGTCCGTGATCTCCTTGCCAACGGCGGTCTCATAGAGCTGCACTGCCAGGGCGCAGAACTCGGCGCGGGTAGTGGCTTGGGTGTACTTGCCCTGGAGGCCCGCCGGGACCAGCCCTGCCGCCAAAGCGTTGGCCACGTCCGCCTTGGCCCAGCCGGAGGGCCGTTCCACAGGAGCGGCGGCGCCGGTCAGGGTGGCGCTGACGCTGTAGGTGAAGGTGCCGGTGGACTTGATGGGGTTGTCGAAGAAGTAGGCGTCCAGCTCATAGGTCCGGCTGATGGGCTGGGGATAGCTGGCGGTGGTGGTGGGGTTTTCCAGATAGTAGGTGATCTCATAGGAGGAATGGGCGCTCAAAAAGATGTCCTCGTGGCCGTCCTCCAGGGAGGAGCGGAATTGGGCTCCATCGGTCTCCTCCTTGGCAACGCACTGGGGGACCTTGATGTAGAGGTCGATGTTGCCGGCGTTCTTGATGGTGACCGTCACAGCGGCGCGGGCGGTCCCTGCCGCCACCTCCCCCATCGCGCCGCCGGTGATGACGATATCGCCGGGACCGGGGACGTTGTCCGCCTTATATTTGGTATATGGAAGAGCATACCACAAGGCAGCTGTTTTGTCAACTTCCTGCATATTTTCCCGTCCCGCCGTCCAAACTATGGCAGGGAGGCGAAGAGGATGGACAACAGCGCGTTTTTCAAGATCGGCTACGGCCTGTACCTGCTCACGGCGCGGGAGGATGGCCGGGACAATGGCTGCATCATCAACACCTTGCAGCAGCTCACCGATGAGCCCAAGCGGATCGGCATCACCGTCAGCAAGCAGAACTTGACCCACGATATGGTCCTGCGGACCGGCGTTTTCAGCGTGTCGGCCCTGTCGGAGGCGGCCGGGTTCGATGTGTTCCGGCATTTTGGGTTCCAGTCGGGCCGGGATGCGGAGAAGGTGGCGGGCTATCCGGGGATGGAGCGCGCCGCCAATGGGCTGGCCTATCTGGCAGGGCCAGGGGTGAGCGCCCTGTTCTCTGGCCGGGTGTTTCACACGGTGGACCTGGGGACCCACACCCTGTTTTTAGCCGATGCCACGGAGGCCCAGGTCCTCTCCCAGACGGACACCGCCAGCTATACCTACTACCAGCGCCACATCAAGCCAAAGCCGGCGGCCTCCGGCGGGTGGCGGTGCCGGGTGTGCGGCTATGTGTACCACGGGGAGACGCTGCCGGAGGGGTTCATCTGCCCGCTGTGCAAGCACGGGGCCTCCGCCTTCGAGAAACTGCCGTCCAGAGAGGAGAACAGCGCGATGAAAAAGTATGTTTGTGATATCTGCGGCTACGTCTACGACGAGGCCGCCGGTGACCCGGACCACGGCATCGCCCCCGGTACGAAATGGGAGGACGTGCCGGAGGACTACGTCTGCCCCCTTTGCGGGGTGGGGAAGGACAACTTTTCCGAGGAATGAGCAAAACGCCTGCCGGACGCCCGGCAGGCGCTCTTTTTATTTGACAGGATATGGGTCTCGTGATAAAATAATGTTGTCCCTGCAAAGGGACCAGAGGGATCTCGAAACGAACGGCAGGCGGTCTTGGGCTACATCCTCCGAAAGGAGGTGAGGCTCGTGCCGATCACCATCACGTTACATATCCTCGGATGTGTCATAACGATCAAGGTGAAACGCGAAAACCGCCACCCCGCACGGTGACGGTTTTCTAGGCAACTAGAAAAATGTAACTTTGCTGGGCCCAGACCGCTTGTCAGGGACCCCTCTGTTTTTATTATACCGCCCTGCTCTGGGCCTGTCAAGCGTTTTTTGTTGACAGGATCCAGCACATGGTGATAGAATAGTTTTGCCCCCACGGGGGCCAGAGGGATCTCGAAACGAACGGCAGGCGGTCTTGGGCTACATCCTCCGAAAGGAGGTGAGGCTCGTGCCGATCACCATCACGTTACATATCCTCGGATGTGTCATAACGATCAAGGTGAAACGCGAAAACCGCCACCCCGACCGGTGACGGTTTTCTCATGAAAACTCTCAGCGCTTAGGGGCCCAGACCGCTTGTCAGGGACCCCTCTGTTCTTATTATACTGACCCGTCCCCAGATCGTCAAGTCTGTGAGGCGGCTTTTTTGCATTTTCTGTTGCACAGGGCTGTGCATCAAAAGGCCGTTACACCGGCTATGGTGTAACGGTCTTTCCGTTAATAATTTGAAAGAAGGATGCACGCATGAAAAAGACGAACAAGTACCAACTCTCCCAGTGGGAGAAAGCGGACCGGCTCATGATGGAGGACTTCAACAGCGACAACGCCAAGGTCGAAGCCGCCCTCACCGCCCACGACAACGCCCTGGCAGGCAAAGCGGATATCTCCACCACCAACGCCCTCCAGACCCAGGTCAACGCCAAGGCGGATAAGACCGTCACCACCTCCCTCCAGGCCCAAGTCAACAGCAAGACCGCCATCGTCACCGGCAGCTACACTGGCAACGGCGGGAAGCAGACCATCTACCTTGGATTTGCGCCAAAGGCTGTGCTGTTCATCGCCCGCGGCGGCCCGACCAATGTGGCGAGCATCTACCTCAGCTATGGTATCATCCTGCCCGGCTATCCCATGTATGCCAACCAGAACGGCACCAGCAGCCCTGCCGCCGCCATCCAAGGCGACGGGTTCGTGGTGTCCTCTGCGGAAACAGACCACTCCGCCAATAACCAGAACACCGTCTATCACTACGTTGCGTTCCGGTAAGCGCATGATAGAGGAAGGCCCCCGGGGAGATCCCGGGGGCCTTGTTTCGCTTATGGGGAAAATCAGAAGGTGAAGGTGTAGGTCCCATTCGCCGTGTCGCCAGTCTTGGCAGTATACACGACCTTGGTCACCTTCTCGCCTCTTGTAAAGGCAAAGGTCACACCATTGCTTGCATCCTCTTCGGTGACAGAGTAGCTGAAATCACCACCAGCACCGACCATGGTGTAGTGATCCTCGGTACCGTCGGCCTTTGTAAAGTAAACAGTACCAGTGATAACATCATCCTCAGTCAACTCAGTCAACTTCAAATAGCACAGTGTCACATAAGTACTGCCGCTGGGCTGGGCAAGCTCGCTCATAGACAGGCTGCTATAGGTCGTTGAACCATTACCGGTCAACTTCGGGGAAGCCGCAGTTTCGACCTTGACAGAAGCGTCCTTTGCAAGCGGAGCGCTGTTGGTGGCAGGGGTGATCACGTTGTTAGCCGGGTCATCATCAAGCAGATCACCAGTCGCCATGTCCTTCTTGATCTCAACAACACCAGCGCCGGTGACCTTGGGCAGAGCGTTGACGCTACCATCCAGGACCAGCTTGCCGCCAGCCTTGACCTCGATGGGGGTATCCACCAAGGTGGCGTTACCCTTCAAGGTAACAGTGCCGTTGTTCTCCACGGAGATCTTCTTACCAGCAGCAACATTCACCGTACCATCGATAGTTGTAGAACCACTGACAGTCAGGTTTGCGTTGAGGTCAACATCCTTGAAGGAAGCGGTGCCCTGGACAGTCTGATCAGCGCTGACGGCAGTATTCGCGGTATAAGTCACAGACTGGTTTGCACCAACAGTCATCTCTGTATCAACAGTATTAGTGCTACTGGTGATCTGAGCAGTCTCGTCAGTAGCCAGCTGGTTCTTGATCTCTGCGCTGGTATCAGCGGAGACCGCGCCCTTTAGGACAGTCTTGGTGCCGTTGACATCATAGTCGTAGTTGGTAGCAACGAAGATCGCCACGATCTTGCCGCCGTCAACGACCAGCTTAGCGTTAGCATAACCAGTAGCGGTGTTGAAAGCCACAGCCTCGCCCAGGTCGTCGCCGGCCTTCTTATCGTAGGCATTCACATAGATCATATGGACATCATCATCAATGCCCAAGGAGTCCTCACCAACGCCACTGTACACGCCGTTCGACAGAGCAGTGCTGTTGTAGAACACCAAGACCTTATCGCCCACGAGATGCTCCTTCACAGCAACATCCTTGACCGTGATGTCGCCATGGGCACCGTCAGTCAGCTCGACAAAGTTGGTGTAGTTATCATACTGCCGGTTGTTGGTGAGGTCGAACTTGTACATCTTGCCGTCTTCCAACGGATTAACGGTCGCACTGCGGTCAACGAAGATCTTCTCCTCAGCCTCACCGGTCCAGATGGTATACACGCGGAAGTAATCGTCACCGATCTTCTCCACGCCGCCCTTAGACAGGACCAGGCCGTAACGGGTGGAGCTATCGCCAGCGGGAGTGCTGCTCAAGGTAGCATAGACAGCCACGATCTGACCGCCCTTCTTCTCGAAGGTGACAGTCTGAGAACTCGCAGTGATAGAATCCAAGTCGCGGATATTGTAGACCTTCTCCGAACCACTAATAGTCGCAAACAGCACGCAGTCGCTGGAAGCAACGCCGCTGGTGGCGACCTGCTTGGTATCCTTGTTCCAAATGTCGGTAACGCTGCTCTTAGAACCGCTGGCAGCTTCCATGCTGACGCTGCCGTTGTTCTTCACAGTGTAGTGGACCAGAGTCTTGGTACCGTCAATATCGTCAGCCTGTAAAGTAGACTTCTCGTCAACATCATAGGAAGCCTTGGTGCCATCGGGCAGCAGCAGCTGCACGCGGCCGGTGTTCACACCGAGAGTCTGCGTGTTGTTGTCAGAAATAACCAGCGCATAACGGATCTCACCCTCAGAGGTCTCCTGGAGAGCGCCGACCATGCCGTTGATCATATAAGCATGGATCTTCGTACCAATGCTCTCACCATCCGCCAGGTCGGTCATGTAATCATCCGTCAGGTTGGTGGCCAGAACCTTGTTGTAGATCTTGTAGGAAGTACCATCTACGGAGACCTTCTTCTGCTCACCACTTCTAACAGCGTCATAAGCGGTGATGTCACCGGAGATGACCTCGGCAGGAGTGACGACAAAGTAAGCGTCATCCAGGGAGGAGCTGGAGTAGTAGCGGGTGTAGACGACCACATCGTCCTTGGCGATACCGGAATAGACATCGTTCTTGTCCAGCTCGATAGCGCCCACGCCAGAGACGGTAGCCTTGCCGCTCACGACAGAGGTCACCTTGCCCAGCGTGTACTCGGTCACATAGACGCGCTCGACCTTGCCATCGTTATCAAAGACCAGCTTGATCGCATCGGACTTCTGGGCCTTCAGAGCATTTGTCAGATCGCTGTTAGCGTTATCCCGCTTGGCGGAGACGTCTTCTGCGCTGTTGGTGTCACCATCATTGAAGTTGAAGATAACGTCCACAGCATCAAGTGTGTCATAGGTAGTGCCGCTGACCTTGATCTGGGCCTTGCCGTTCTTCTGGTCGCCCACGTTGTCGCGGGTAGCGTTCACAACGGAAGTACCATTGGTCTTATAGACACCATAGATGGTGTCGTTCTTGTCGGGCTGGTTACGGGTACCAGAAGTACCGTCCTTGAAGATGACCTTGACTTCCTCGCCGATGTTAGCGATATCGTAGTCATAGGGGAACTTAGCGGGGGCCGGATTAGCAGGAGTGCCATCAGATTTTGTAGCACCCTCGATTCGACCGTTAACAACGATCTCGCCAGCAGCAGCGCCGCTACCATTGAAGTCGTGGTTGCCAGTGAAATCACCGACCCACACCTGGGCATCGAAGCTCTTCTTCAGCAGGGGCTCGCCGTTGGGGTTGTACTCCCAAATGATATCACCGGTGGTGATACTCTGAGAAGCGGTCTTGGTGACGCTCTTGGTGGTCAGAGCATTGTACATCATCTGGGAAGCCTTGTCACGGTTCAGGACCTCGTTGGACATGACGGAAACATCATCGTACAGCTTGGAGATCTGAGCGTCACGGACCACGTTGATGGCCCACTGAGCACCGGTGTACACCTGGACGTCGGCGTTGTAGCCGATGGCGACCAGCAGCATACGGGCGGCCTCAGTAGCGGTCACGCTGGCGTTGGGATCGAAGATACCATTGCCGCGGCCGGAGATGATGCCCTGGGAGTAGCAGTACTTGATGTACGCCTCAGCCCAGTGACCGTTGATGTCGGTCAGGTTGGTCTGAGTGCCCAGGAAGGCGGTGGGCTCCACATTGCCGAGGCAGATGTAGGTGATCATCTTAGCCATCTCGGCACGGGTGACGTTGCCCTTAGGATCGAAGGTGTTGTTGCCCTTGCCGTTGATGACGCCAAGAGCGGACATGACTTCAACGGCTTCGGTATGCTCGATATCCGCAGCATCGTTGAACTCTC
>CAMWFH010000041.1 GCA_947173485.1 uncultured Clostridia bacterium
GAAGGGCAACTCTGTCCTTCCCTTTATTTTTGCCAATTCAAATTATACACTTACGCTGCCCATGGGCCAGGACGGATGCTTGACGGTCACGGCAGGCCGTGATAAAATGATCGCGTCTTATTTTAATGGTGCGGGATGGGAGGAACTATCAGATGGATCTTATCGAGAGACTGCGTAGGGAGGAAGAGCTGGCGGACCTGTTATCGGATGTCTGCGATGTGGAGATCTTTCCAGAAGAGAGACCGCCGGAGGATGAGGGGGGACACCTGGCCTATTCGATCTCCGGGAGAGCGTTTGCCAGAGCGGGCTCTGGAAGTGAGTATATTTTGCTGGAGGATGGTTCGATAGGGTTCTGGGGAAGTGAAGGGGCGTGCGGCAGGATCGCGGACAGCTTGGAGGAGTTCTTCGAGTTTATGGTGAATTGCCCCTATTGGATGGACTATTTAGAGGAAGACGAGTACCAGGACAGGGAAGCGCTTGGCGAGTTCGCGGAAGAGGTCTTTGCGGAGCATGTGGAAGACGCCGGGGACATCGACTTCGATCTGTCCGAGGCCCAGCGGGAATTGGCGGAGCGTTTGGGGATAGAGAAGAAAGCGGACGTTGTGGACCTGCTGATGCGGTCCTATCGCAGCGCGACGCGTGAGCCCCGCTTGATCGCGACCTATACGGAAGAGGATGGCAGCAGCCACAGCGGTACAGGGTCCGTGTTCGACCGCTGAGCGGGGCCTGGAAGGATCGCTCTATGAAAAGACCGTTGGCGTATAGCACGAAGTATATCGACAATGAACTGAAGAGGCTCCGCTCATACCTTGAAAACGCAGGACAGGGGACCGGCCCTGACCTGAAGGAAACATTGTATCAGAGATTGGACCAGCGCATCGCGGCACAGGACGATGGTTGGATCGTCAACAGTCTCCACGATCTGTTTTTCTACTACGCCGGGGGCGGGGATTCCCATATGTATCTGGACGTTGATACAGCGGCGGCGAAGGAAAGCTATCACATGGCCGCATCGATCGGCGTGCTGTGCTATGAGATGATAGAAAAAGGGGTCCCCCATCATGTCCTTGACAGCGGCTATCCGTTTGATCACAAAAAGCACAACTTCAATTTTGCCAGAGCGCCGATCCTCGCCAACGAATATGAGATGGCGCTGAAGATAACAGGGACGGATACCGTAGAGGGCGCTTTGCTCTTGCGGGACGACCGGCTGGCCTGCGCGCTCCTCCCGGAGAGCCCCGAGGATCCATCTATCAACGAGGATGAGATCCGGCAATGTATGTGGGCCATCGCCCATGGAGAGGGGGAGCTGTTCAACAAGTACCTGGAGAAACGGATAAAAATGCTCCGGCGGTATGGAAGGCTGGACCAGACCCTCTTTGACGGCTGGGGAGCGGCGCTGGTCAAGCTGGCCCGGCAGAGAGAGATAGAGTGCCGTCTGGATGTCATAGAATTGCCCTGCCACCTCCTTGATGACAGCAGGATCGATGCCAGCAGGGTGGTCTTTCCGTGGGCCGGGCAGATCCGCGCTATCATACAGAAGAGCGGCGCGCCTGCCGGTTGATTCGCTTCCGCCGTTGTGCTATACTTACGATAGACATGACTCGACAAATTCGGGATGATATGTGCCATATAAGAAGGAGGTCTGACGATGGCGAACTGTACCAAATGCGGCGCACCTCTCCGGGAGGGCGCGAAGTTCTGCGGCACCTGCGGCGCAAAGGTCGAGGTCCAGCGCTTCTGCACCGAATGCGGCGAAAAGCTGGAGCCCGGCGAAAAATTCTGCACCTACTGCGGCACACCGGCGGAGGGTGCGCCCACTCCCCCCGCCGCACCGGCCAAGCGCACACCCAAGCCCAAAAAAGCCCCTGCCGCACCGCCAAAGAGCGCGGCCTCCGCCCCGCCGGAGGAGTTTCAGGAGACTGACCCGTCGTATTTCGACGTGGTGTCCTGTGCCGGCGGCTACCGCATCAAAAAATACAACGGCCCGAGAAAGGGCATCGTGGTCATCCCATCCCGTATTGACGGAAAAGAGGTCGTGGAGATCGGCGAAGAAGCGTTCAGCTTCTGCAGTGGCCTGACCTGGGTCATATTCCCCCCAAGTGTTGCGAAGATCGGCAGATTCGCGTTTGAATTCTGCGAGAGCCTGATCGGCGCTTTTTTCCCGGACGGCGCTGTGGAGCTTTGGGCGGATTCGTTTGGCGGCTGTAGCAAGCTGACGGTCTATGCTCCCGCCGGTTCCCTTATAGAGCAGGTCGCAGATAAATTCGATCTCCCCTTTGTCCCCCTTGAGGCCTTCCTTGAGGCCCCGGGTATGTGATGTGCCCTATAGAAAAAATAGAAAATAAGGAGGCTTCCCCATGGCAAACTGTACCAAATGCGGCGCGCCCCTGCGGGAGGGCGCGAAGTTCTGCGGCGCCTGCGGCGCAAAGGTCGAGGTCCAGCGCTTCTGCACGGAGTGCGGCGAAAAGCTGGAGCCCGGCGAAAAATTCTGTTCCTACTGCGGCACACCGGCGGAGGGCGCGCCCAGAGCGTCTGCCCCACCGGTGAAACGCGCCCCCGCGCCCAGAGCTGCCGCCGCCCCGGCGAAGCGCGCACCCACACCTCCTGCCGCGCCGGTGAAGTTCCCGGAGGCCGGCATTCCGTATGATGGCGATCATGAAGTGGAAGATCATCCCGGCGGCTGCCGCATCAAAAAATATAACGGCAAAGAAAGAGCTGTCACCATCCCCGCCTGGATCGGCGGAAAAAGGGTCGTAAAGATCGGTGACGAGGCGTTTAGCGGGCGCAAGAGCCTGGCCGCCATTACCATCCCTGACGGCGTTACGGAGATCGGCGATCGTGCGTTTTCTGGATGCAGGGACCTGAGCAGTATCATCATCCCCGCCAGCGTTACGGGAGCCATCAGCGGTACGTTTTCCGGCTGCTACAACCTGACTGAGATCACCCTTCCCAACGGTATCACAAGAATTAGCTTTGGGTTTTCCGGCTGTGAGCGCCTGGCCAGCATCACCATTCCCGACAGCGTCATAGAAATCGGCAGTTCTGCGTTTTCCCGCTGTGCGAGCCTGACCAACATCATCATCCCCGACGGCGTGATAGCGATCGGCGACTATGCGTTTTCTGGCTGTAAGGGCCTGACCGGCGTCACCATTCCCGACAGTGTTGTGGAGATTGGCGACTCGGCGTTTAGAGATCATGGCAAACTGACCATTTACGCCCCCGCCGGTTCCGTTGCGGAGCGATATGCGGGAGAACACAGCATCCCCTTCCAGCCCCTGCCCCAAATGCCCACCAGGCCGGCGAAACGCCCAAAGACCCCCCTGCCTTATTACGAGGTGGAGGATCATGAAGGCGGCTGCTGTATCAAAAAATATATCGGCCTAGAGAGTGCGATGAGCATCCCCTCCCGGATCAACGGAAAAAAGGTCGTAAAGATCGGCGACTCGGCGTTTGCCGGCCGTAAAAGTCTGACGGCCGTGAACATCCCCAATGGTGTTACGGCGATCGGTGATAGTGCGTTTAGCGGATGCGAGGACCTGATCAGCATCACCATCCCCAACAGCGTTAAGGGAGGCATCACTAGTGCGTTTTATGGCTGTAAGCGCCTGACCAGTATTGCCATTCCCGATGGCGTCACATGGATCGGCGATCTAGCGTTTTCTAATTGTGAGAGTCTGACCCGCATTGCCATTCCCGACAGCGTCATAGAAATTGGCGAGTATACGTTTGGTGGCTGTAAGAGCTTGACCGGCATCACTATCCCCGGCAGCGTTGTAGAGATCGGCGATAGAGCCTTTTCTGGCTGTGAGAGCCTGACCGGCATCACCATTCCCGACGGCGTGATAGCGATCGGCGATGATGCATTTTCTGACTGTAAGAGCCTGACCAACATCACCATTCCCGACAGTGTTACGGAGATCAGTGATGATGCGTTTGTGCGTTGTTACGAGCTGACCATTCACGCCCCCGCCGGTTCCGTCGCGGCGCAGTATGCGGAAGAACAGGACATCCCCTTCCAGCCCCTGCCCAAAACGCCCGCCGGTCCGGTGAAGGCCCCAAAGCCCCCTCTGCCTTATTATGAAGTGGAGGATCATGACGGAGGCTGCTGTATCCAAAAATATATCGGCCAAGAGAGCGCTATGAGCATCCCCTCCCAGCTCGGCGGGAAAAAGGTCGTAAAGATCGGCGATAAGGCGTTTGCCGGCCGCAGGCGTCTGACCAGCATCGTCATCCCCGGCGGCGTGATGACGATCGGCGATTCTTCGTTTGATGGCTGCAAAAACCTGACCAGCGTCACCATCCCCGACGGCGTGACAGCGATCGGCGATTCTGCCTTTAATGACTGCAAAGATTTGACCAGCATCACCATCCCCAACAGTGTTACAAAGATCAGCGGTTGGGCGTTTTCTGGCTGCGAGAGCCTGACCAGCATCACCATCCCCAACAGCGTTACAGAGATCGGCGACAGTTTGTTTTCTTTCTGCGAGAGCCTGACCGGTATCACCATCCCCGAAAGCATAACAGAGATCAGCGATAGGATGTTTCTACATTGTCGGAACCTGACCAGCTTTATCACCCCCAACGGTGTCACAAGGATCGGCAAGGAAGCATTTGAGCGCTGCGAAAGCCTGACCGACATTTTCATCCCCCGCAGCGTCACAAGATTTGGCGCGAACGCGTTTAAGGGCTGCAGGAAGGGCTTGACCATCCACGCCCCCGCTGGCTCCGTTGCGGAGCAGTTTGCCCAAAAAGTCGGCATTGCTTTTCAGCCCATGTAAGCTCGGACTATAAACGAAAACGATCTTGCAGGGCGAAATGACAGGAGGAAAGAGGATATGGTCGATTGGTTTGACCACAAAGGGTTTGATGAATACTATCTGCGGTCCGCGAAAGCGGCGAACAAGGTGAATCTGCTGAACGCGTTTTACGCCCAGTGGATGGAATGGTTCGGGGCCTATAATACGATTCGGACACAGACGAAGGGCTGGGTCAAGGCGAACTGGACCGCCAAGAACAAAAAGGGCGTCAAGGATCTGCTGTTGAAGTACGGCTATACATCTGCGCAGATCGACGGCCTGTTCAAGAAGTTCTCGGAATGGATCAAGATGACCTGCAAATAGGGGTGCGGTCTTATCGTTTCTGACCGGACGGCAAAGACGGTTGACATTTTCGATTTTTCCGCTATAATACTGCCCATATGGCGATGACAGGGAAGGAGTACCCATTTTGCCGATGCCAAGAGAGGAGCCGGGTGGTGGAAGGCTCCGTGAGGCAGATGGGGAAGTCGCCCTGGAGCCTTGGCCCCAACGGCTCTTTGCCCAGTAGACGCCAACGGCCCTCCCCCGTTACCGGGAGTCGAGTGCCCTCGCCCAAGGCGGGGGAATGCAGGTGGTACCGCGGACTTCGTTCGCCCTGAGCGTCAAGCTCAGGGCGTTTTTTCATGGGAGATGGATATCGGTATGGAGTTTCGTGTAGAGGAGATCTATGAGAAGGGGGACTTCCGGGGACTGCTCCGGGCGGTCGCCAGCCGCCGGAGGCGGGAGAAGCCGGGCCGCCGGGTCGTGGGGACGGTCATCCACATCGCCGCCTGGGTGGTGATGGTGTTCTATGTGCTGTCCGTGGTGCTGTTGTATGCCACCGGTGACCGGGACACGGCCTGGTCCATGACCGGCGCGGGTGTCCCGCTACTGTTCATCTTCGCCCTGATGCTCGTGCTGCGCAGTAAGGGCATCATGGCGGCGCTGGCCTGGCGGAACTACAAGGAGAAGGGCCAGCCCATCTCCTACCGTTTCTGCGAGGACTGCTTCATGGCCTACACCCCCGTCAGCGACCAGCGCTTCTACTACCAGGTGATCGAGGCCGTCTGGGAGGACCAGGACGCCTACTATCTCTTTGTCAGCGCCAGCACCGCCCATCTCCTGCGAAAGACAGCCTTTACCGAAGGCGGCGCGGCGAACTTCCGGGACTTCATCGGCTGCGTCACCGGTAAGAGCGTGGAGCGGGTCAAATAGGGGAGGGGTCAAAATGGAATTCGAGGTCAGCTTTGCTTTCACACAGAAGGACTTTCAGGAGCTGATGCGCGTCACCCGGCGGCAGAGACAGGGACCGGTCAGAACGGTCTTCCTGCTGATCGCCGCGGCCTTTGGTGCGATGTTCCTGATAGGCTTGGTGCGGATGCTCCGGCAGATACTGGTGGAAGGCGCACAGGGGCTGGCGGTCTACCGTCCTATCCTGATCATTGCGGCGTTCTGGGTGCTGTGGAGCGTCATAGCCAGCGACCGGGTCTTGGCGATGTGGGGCTGGAAACAGTACACGAACAAGGGCGAGGTGCATCATTACCGTTTTTGCGAGGATGGATGCTTCTACTGTTCCAATGCGAACGAACAGCGGATAGACTGGTCCTTGTTCCAGGAGCTGGTGGAGACGCCCTATGCCTACCTCCTTTTTATGGCTTCCGGTGCTGCCCATATCATCCGAAAAAGCGCCTTCACCCAGGGGGACCCGGAAGGGTTCCGGGACTTCATCAGCCGGGCCGCCGGTAAGCCGGTGCGGTACGTCAAGTAAGGAGGCGCGGACCGTGTTTGAGGTGCAGACCATTTACGGGCGGGACTATCGGACATATATAGAGGGCTTGACGGCGGCGTGCCGGAGGGAGGCGCCGGGGAATTTTCACGGCAGCGGCTGGACTCCGGCCAATGTGGCCTATGCGTTCATACTGACAGCCACCCTGTTTTTATTCGTGTTCCAGACGGTGGGGGGCGGTCGTTGCCTTCTTTCGTGACGAGCCGTGGATGCTCCGGGGCGTGACGGCCTATATCGGGATGGTGGCAGCGTTGGCGGGCTTCAAGGTGCTTGGCCGCCGGGTATCCAGTCCGGCCCGGCCCCGCATCGACCCGCGAGAGGAGAAAGCGGAGCGGATCTTTCGTTTTGAGGCGGAGAGCATCATCCTGGAAGTGCGGAGAGATAAGGCCATGGCCCGTATGGAGGTCCCATACGATCAGGTATATGCCGTATATGAGGATGGATCCTGCTTTTATATCCTCACATCGCCGGTGGCGGGTATGATCGTACCTAAAAAGGACGTTGGGCAGGAGCGGCTGGAGGACTTCCGGTCTTTTATCAGCCACGCCACTGGTGAGCCAGTCACATCCATCAGATAGGGGGCGCGGGGATGGAATATCAAGTGCGGACGGCCTATACGGAGGAGACCGTAGAGGCCCTGGTCGCGGTGGATCGGGTGCGGAGGAAGCGGCCCTTGTGGGCGAGGATCGTGGTCTGGCTGGCGGGCGCGCTGTTCATTTTCGTAGGCGGCGGCGCGCTGGTGGTGCAGGCGGCGGTCCAGTTCCGGGCCATCCTGTACCGGACGGGAGGGCGCTGGGACGTGGGCACGCTGATCATGACCGCGTTCATGATCGGAGCCGGCCTCACCCTCCTGCGGCCCAGGAAGCGGCAGGACCACATCACGGCTCAAGGGATCTGGAAGAGCTACAAGGACAAGGAGGTCGAGACGATCTTTCGCTTTGCCCCGGAGGGCTACTGGTACAGGACCCCCGTCAGCGAGTGCAGCTATGACTACAGCACCCTGAGCGACTTCTGGACAGACGGCGCCTACTACTTCCTCTTTCTTGGCGCTGGCCGGCGGGACGCCTATGTCCTTAAATACACCGATTTCACCCAGGGCGATCCGGCCTCCTTCGCCGCGGCGCTGGAGAAGTGGACGGGGAAGGAAGTCAGGCAGGCTAGAAGAGAGGAGAGATGGGATGATCATTCCTAAAGACTTGGATCAGGCGATCGGTCTTGCACTGCGGCACTTCTGGCAGACCAGAGACAGCCAGCTCAAGCAACAGCGGTCACCCAATGCGCAGGGGAACCGCGGCGCAGTGACCGGCGGCAAGCAGATGGACTGCATCATAGAATTGATACAGAGCATTTTGACAGCGAATGGGGTGCCGCCGGATACGATATTCACCGATTCTGACCTGGAGCTTCCGGGGTATTACCGTCCCAATAAAAAATGGGACCTGCTCGTTGTGGATAGAGGGGAACTGGTGATGGCAATAGAATGTAAAAGCCAGGTCGGCCCCTCCTTTGGGAATAATTTCAATGACCGGACAGAGGAAGCCATGGGGAGCGCACTGGATATCTGGACAGCTTATCGGGAAGGGGGCTTTGGTTCCCAGAAGCCCCCATGGCTAGGCTACTTTTTGGTCCTGGAGGACTGCGACAGGTCCTCTGCTCCGGTAAAGGTCCGTTCCCCCACATTTCCCGGTGCGGAAAGAATTTGTGGATGCCTCCTATAAAAAGCGCTATGAGATCTTTTGCAGCAAGCTCCTCTTGGAGCGCCAGTACAGCGCCGCCTGCTTTTTGACGACAGGGCGGGACCCTGCGGGGCGGATATGGCAGGCCTGTCCCGCGCATGAGCTGTCCTATCACGCCTTTATAGCATCCATGTTGGGGGCGGTACTGGCCCATTTGAACGAAGGGGGGAGACCGTGATCTGCCATACCCTCTATCATGGAGATGCCAGAGATCTCTCCTATATCCCGGAACAGAGCGTACATCTCGTCCTGACATCTCCGCCCTACTGGAACCTCAAGGAATATGAGCGGGGGGCGGGCCAGCTTGGGATGATCGCTGACTATCAGATGTTTGTAGATGAGCTGGCGAAGGTGTGGCGCGAGTGCTACAGGATCCTGGTCCCCGGTGGACGGGTCGTGTGCGTGGTAGGGGATGTCTGCCTTTCCAGAAAAAATATGGGAAGCACGCGGTCATGCCCCTCCATTCGGATATCTCGGTCAGCTGCCGTAAGATCGGCTTTGACGATCTCAACCCCATCCTGTGGCATAAGATCTCCAACGCTGCTTTTGAGGCAAATACCAGCAGCTCCTTCCTCGGCAAGCCCTATGAGCCGAATGCAATCATCAAGAATGATATCGAGTATATCTTGATGGAGCGGAAGCCGGGCGGCTATAGGAGACCTACAAAGGAGCAGCGGCAAAAGAGCCTGATCGGGAAGGAAGACTTCCGCAGCTGGTTCTCTCAGATCTGGGAACTTCCGGGGACCTCCACGAGGAATGGGCACCCGGCTCCTTTTCCTCTGGAGCTGGCACTTCGGCTGGTACGGATGTATTCCTTTGTGGGAGACACTGTCGTCGATCCCTTCTGTGGGAGCGGGACCACTATGCTGGCCGCGATGCAGACAGGGCGGAGCAGTATAGGCGTAGAGGTGGAGGAGGTATACTGCGAAGGCGCGCTGCGCCGCTTGGGCGGCGGTACAGAGGAAGTGCGGTTCGTTGAGACCTGCGGGAGAGAGATCGGCCCTCTGCTGGCTGCAAGTTCAGAATAAGCGGGAAAACTATAAAAATCACGGGGAAAGATCATTAGATAGGAGAATAAACATGAGAAAAGAACTGCCCAAAGTGTACGAGCCCCAGGAGGTGGAGGGGAAGATCTACCAGGCCTGGCTGGATGCCGGGTGCTTCAAGGCGTCGGCGGATTCCAAGAAGAAGCCCTTCACCATCGTCATGCCGCCCCCCAACGTCACCGGCCAGCTCCATATGGGCCACGCCATGGACGATGCCCTCCAGGATATGCTGATCCGCTACAAGCGGATGCAGGGCTACGCCGCCCTCTACCTCCCCGGCACGGACCATGCCGGCATCGCCACCCAGGCCAAGGTGGAGGAGGAGCTGCGCAAGAACGAGGGCGTCAGCCGCTATGACCTGGGCCGGGAGAAGTTTTTGGAGCGGGTCTGGGACTGGAAGCGCCAGTACGGGGCCCGGATCGTCCAGCAGCAGAAGAAGCTGGGCATCTCCGCCGACTGGGACCGGGCCCGGTTCACCATGGACGATGGGCTGAGCAAGGCCGTCCGCCATGTGTTCGTCAGCCTCTACAAGAAGGGCCTGATCTACAAGGGCTCCCGCATCATCAACTGGTGCCCCCACTGCGTCACCGCCCTTAGCGACGTGGAGGTGGAGTATCAGGACAAGCCCGGCAACCTCTGGCATATCCGTTACCCTATCCAAGGGGAGGAGGACCGCTGGGTCATCGTGGCCACCACCCGGCCGGAGACCATGCTGGGGGATACCGGCGTGGCCGTCCACCCGGAGGACGAGCGGTATAAGGACATCGTGGGCAAGACCTGCCTCCTGCCCCTGGTGGGCCGGGAGATGCCCATCGTGGCGGATGAGTATGTAGACCGGGAGTTCGGCACCGGGTGCGTGAAGATGACCCCGGCCCACGACCCCAACGACTTCGAGGTGGGCCTCCGCCACGACCTGGAGACCATCCGGGTCTTAGACGACCACGGCGTAGTGGTGGAGGGGTATGGCAAATACTCCGGCATGGACCGCTACGAGGCCCGGAAGGCGATCGTGGCCGACCTGGAGGCGGGGGGTTATCTGGTGAAGGTGGAGCCCCACGCCCACAACGTGGGGACCTGCTCCCGGTGCCACCACGACGTGGAGCCCCTGATCTCCGCCCAGTGGTTCGTGAAGATGGAGCCCCTGGCCAAGGAGGCCCTCCGGGTGGTCCGGGAGGGCGAGGTGAAGTTCGTCCCCGAGCGGTTCAGCAAGACCTACACCAACTGGATGGAGAACGTCCACGACTGGTGCATCTCCCGCCAGCTCTGGTGGGGCCACCAGATCCCCGCCTGGACCTGCGCGGACTGCGGTCATATCACCGTCTCCGAGGACGACCCCAGCGAGTGCGAGCACTGCCACTCCCAGAACATCACCCGTGACCCGGACGTGCTGGACACCTGGTTCTCCTCCGCCCTGTGGCCCTTCTCTACCCTGGGCTGGCCGGAGGACACCGAGGACTTCCGGTACTTCTATCCCACCGACGTGCTGGTCACCGGCTATGATATCATCTTCTTCTGGGTGGCCCGGATGATCTTCTCCGGCTGCGAACACACCCAAAAGCCCCCCTTCCACACGGTCCTGATCCACGGCCTGGTCCGGGACAGCCAGGGGCGGAAGATGTCCAAGTCCCTGGGCAACGGCATCGACCCCCTGGAGATGGCGGAGAAGTACGGCGCCGACGCCCTCCGGTTCAATCTGATCACCGGCAACTCCCCTGGCAACGATATGCGCTTCTATGAGGAGAAATGCGAGGCCATGCGGAACTTCGCCAACAAGATCTGGAACGCCAGCCGGTTCGTGATGATGAACCTGACCA
>CAMWFH010000042.1 GCA_947173485.1 uncultured Clostridia bacterium
TTTCACGAACAAACCCCCACCTGGTCCCATTTCTCAACTATTCTGAAAACTCACATCTGCCAGCACCACAGCCTGCCGCAGGTCCTGACAGTCTAGTGCCTCCAGCAGAGCTTTATAGGCGGTCCGGTCTGCCATGTCCGCTAGTTTCCGCTCCAAGCGGGCGATGAGGGGACTGTTCCCCGCCTCTGTGATGAGGTCTGTCAGGCGGGGGACGCAACAGTCCAGGCATCTCCCGCCCTCCATCTGGATGAGATAGTCCGGCGGCTGGAACGCCTGGACTGGCGGCGCTCTTCGCAGCTCGCTGTGCCGCAGGACATATCCTTGGGAGGTGAACACACCGCCCTCTGCCAGCCGCCGCTCCCGCCCGATGCGCTCGAAGTCCAGCAGGTCGAACAGTTCCTCCGGCAGGTCCTCTACGCCGGGGACGAAGCCGTTCTCCGCGTAAAAGCGGCCCAGCTGCCCATCGTTCAAGACATCTCCTACCACACGGCAGCAGTCTGTACTGTAGCAGGCGGGACAGCGGTATGGTATCTCCTGCTTGCCATATCTCCATCTCCAACAGTCCCTCGAAAGCAGTGCAGTCCATCTCCGGCAGCTCGCAGAGCCGCTGAGCCAGGGCGTTGAGAGCGTAGAGATCGCACGGCTCCGACAGGATGCCCGACAGATCGTCGAAGCGGTAGGTCCCCTCCACCCAGACCTGTACCGGCGCTCCGGGGGCTAGACGCAGCTTCTCCAAGCTGTCCAGGAGCTCGTAGGGCGTGGCCGGAAGGAGCAGGGAGATCCCGCTGTCCCAGTCGTGTTCCTGGACAGACGTGACATAGAACACTTTATCCAAGGACCATGCCTCCCAGCTGTTGTCCGAACTGCTCCTGCTCTGTCTGGATGCTCCAGCCCCGACGCTGCCATAAATGCGGATAGATCTCCAGTCCATCTGCGACAGGGATCTCCCGCTGCTCGAAGCCCTCGCCGAAGCCGTCGCTGGCTTGGCCGGTGATATGCTCCTTCAGCCGCTCCAGCTCATCCTCTGTCAGTTCGCCTTGCACCGTGCATACAGCAACGCCCCAGAGCTGCCTGTCCCGGACCTCGGCGGTGAAATGGCAGGACTGTACTTTCTCTTCGACGCTGTCCTCTTCGTAGTAGTAGGCCATGAGGCCCCGCTCCGCTTCCTCCGGGCCGTCCTCTTCCATCTCCCGGCGCTCCCAGTCCAGAGCCGAGATGATCTCTGGGGCATACTCCGCCGCCTCCTGGGAGCCCATGACGATCTCCTCTGGGCAGCCGCCGTCGAGATAGCCTACCGTCATAGGCATATACAGTTTCAATGTCTGCTGCATCTGCTCCACGCATATCCCTCCTGTTTCATACATCATGCCGTCCATCTGCGGCACCGTCTGCTGGGGCGCGGCGGCATCCAAACGCCACTGCTCCTCCAGCTCCTCAGCGAGGATCTCGCACTCCACTGCCCAGACCTCCAGTTTCTCGTCATTATCCCGCATCTCCTGGGCGTAGAGCGCCAAGCCGTCAAGGATGTCCTGCTTGGCCTGCTCGCTCAGTTCGGGGGCATAGCTGAGATCGCGGGCAGCGGATACCGCGTGGTCGAAGATGCTGCCGATCTGTTCCGCCATGGCCTGGTAGCCTTGGGGCGTGTCGTCCTCGGTCAGTCCCCAAAACTCCGCGATCTCGATGCAGAGCCGGCGCAGCTGAGAGACCCCTTCCTCCTGACCTTGTGCCGTGAGCCTGGCTGCCTGTCCTGTCAGTCCGGAGATACACCGGCGCATCGTGGCCTTATATGCCTGATACTGCGGCTCTATCGCCTCCAACAGTTCATCCAGCGTGTAGGTCTTGGGCCCTTCTGGCTGAAAAAGTCCGCTTTTCTCTCTGTTATCCAAAACTCATCCCTCCTATCTCTTGCCTCTCCGTCATATCCTCTGTCTGTATAGTCGAGGGCGCCTCTGCCTCCAGACATGGCCGGAGCGCCTGGCACCCTTTTTCTGTCAGCCCCATCTGCTGGGCCTGCTTGTCGAAGCAGGAGAGGTATGCCTGATAGTCGCCCTCTATGGGGTTGCACCGCAGGCGGTAGAGATACCTCTCCGTTTCCAGCGTGAAGCCGTAGTTCTGGCAGCAGCTGCCGCCCTTGATGGCCCCTGCGCTGCCGCAGCAGTACCGGCGCATGGAGGGGAGGTCCTTCAAAATGCTTTTGCGCAGGTCATCCACCACCCTGCCCAGTTCTTCCCGGAATGCCGGGGTGTTCAGCTCCTCCGGGCCCCTCGGCCACCAGGTGTGATAAAAGCCTTCGAATCCGTTATGTCCAAAGTCGATGCGGACATGGCCGATGGCTCCAAGCTCCTTGTCCTTCTCTGGTGTCTGGGCATAGAAGAGCCCCGCTTCCTCGGGGGGAGCGGGGCGCAGCAGATGACGGATGAAGGGCCGGGGGGCTTGGATATGATACGCAGCACAGAACTCAGTCAGCCGGATGTATTCGGACGTCAACTCGAACTTGTCCTTGACCAGTCTGCTCTGAGCGGTATCCTTCTTCAGCGGCAGCGGGGATAGGATAGACCCTACAAGATCGTGCGATGCACGGTCCTCCAGGGCATAAGGCTCATCAGGGCGCTTGACAGTGCCTCTCAGCTCATAGTAGGACCAGTGCTGGGGGATGTCCTCCTGCGGGATAGGCTGGGCGCTGTACAGCACCGGGATGCCGAACAGGTATGCTTTCTGCATCTGGTCCTTGTAAATGTTGATCTGCAACAGTATCAACTCCTTCCTTTTTGTTCAGCCGCAAACACAAATACCACGATTTCTCTCAGAAGTCTACTCTTTTTACATCATCGTCTGCCTCGTCTCCGACCCAGGGCGCTCCTGCCGCTCCATCCCCCACTCTGTCCGCAGCTGGTCTGCCAGCACACTGCACGCCTTCATCCACTGCTCCATACCGCCGCAGGCGTCCATCTCCTGGACATACAGCTCCAGACCGGCGAGGATGTCCTCTTTTTCGCTCTTGCCCAGCGCCGGAGCATGACCGGTGCGCCTGGCGGCGGAGACCGCCTGGTCGAAGGCGTCCCTGTACCGCTCTGCCATCTCTTGAAAGCCGCGGTGCGTGTAGTCCTCCGTCAGGCCCCAGAACTCGGCCAGCTCGACGGTCAGCTCACGGAACATGGGGATCTGCTCCTCCCGGCCCTGGGCCGCAAGATGAGCGGCGTGGGCGGTCAGGCCGGAGATGCACCAGTCGATGACGATCTCATAGGCCCGGTACTGTTCCTCTATCCCGTTGAGATATTCGGATATCGTATACCCGCTCTCCTCCGGCTGGATAGCGTCAGTTTCCTTTTCGTTATCCAAAGCGTACACCTCCTATAGCTTTTGTCCTCTCTGTATGAGGCTCATCCCATCACCTCCCGGCTGGGGGCTTGGGGGGTGGTATGCGTCTGACGGCCCGGCCTCCGCTGTCTGCCGCGCTTATGCCGTTTGGGCCGTGGCGGCTCCGGCCGCCGGGATGGGTCCATCATCATCCGCTCCCACCCGGACCACCTGGTCTCGCTCATGAAATACTTGGACATGTTCTTTTGCTCCCTTCGGTTTATTTGCAGTCCCTCGAAAAGAGCAAAAAAAGAAGAGGCCCTTTTCGGGGAACGGCCTCACTTTTTTGTTAGTATCGGACCTTTGGGATACCTTTTAGCAGAGCTGTATCCCGCCCTGCTCCTGGGAAGGCTCTTCCTTTTGTGCAAAAAGGGCGCTATGGGGGACGAGGCCGGAACGGACAGCGAAGTCCTGTTTTGCGGCGGTGTAGCTGTCCGCGCCAAAGCCGTGGTAGTGCCCCCAATGGACACCGTCGCCATCCGCATCCCGCGCCCAGGTGATGAACTGAACGCCATACTCAGTCGGGCGGCCCGCCAGGACGATGCCGTTGAACTCTGCCAGTAGGCGGTAGCTGCCTCCCAGACCGCTGGCGGTCAAAAAGGGCGCCGCTCCCATTTGGCGCATATAAACGGCAACGGTGTGGGCGAGTTCGGTCACTCTGTCTAAGACCTGGGCCCCGGCATCGTCGGCCACGTCTTCTCTCTGGTGCTTTACAGCACCAGTCGGTGTGACCAAACAGAGGGGCTTGCCCTCCGGCTCCACCGGCAAGGAGCCGTCTTCTGTTTCTGCTCCTATGGCAAGGCCCTCGCGCTTCAACGCAAGGGACAACTCTTGGAGATAGCTGTTTTTCATACCGGATGTCCTCACTTTCATCGTATTTTTGATGTTTATTATGTAGCGCCCGTTTTCGATCGCATGAAAAAAGCGCCGGCCAGATGTTAGCTTTCTGCCATCTGACCGGCGCTTTGGACTATCTGCTTTTTTATGTAGCGCCCTTTTTCAAGGCGTTGCTGTACACGTTCAAACCCCGCCAACTACTTAAAAGCGCCCTGCGGCATCTTTTGTTCGACTGCTCTTTTTTGACCCCTCAAAAACCCCGGAAAGCCCTGATGCCGTAGGCTTTGCGCCTACGGCATCTAAACTGGGCACGCTTTTTGGTGGACCTGAAGGGGATCGAACCCTCGAACCTCACGGATGCGAACCGTGCGCTCTCCCAGCTGAGCTACAGGCCCAAATTTACATTTTTATAGGGGGAACGGAAAAAGTTGCTATGACACATGACAGCAACTCGATACTGCTTATGCACATCTCTTTACTTATACCACAACTCAAAAGAAATTGCAAGAGGATAACCGCAAATTTTCACGCCCGTCTCATAAAAAATGAAGGATCTCAAGGAGGCGGCAGGGGTCCAAGAGAGCAGAGAGCATATTCGCTTTCATAGAGGACTTTATATGACAGGCAGAAAGGGAATTTTTGTGGACAGCAAGAGCAAATTTGCGCAGCGCATTCATCGTTCTATGGGTATTTTCAGTGAGAAAACGGCAGTCGTCTTCAGAAAAGGTGACATCTAAAAGCCAGTGCATAGATTCGATCTTCCAGTGTTCTCGTGCAAGCACCATGAGCCGTTCCGGGGAATGATCGCAGCTGAAGATGTAATAACTGGTCTCCTTGCTGATCTGTCCGCGGACCTCAACGTTACGCTCTATTGAGAACACTGCGTGCAGGCCAGGCCATTCATGCTCTTTTAGCCAAGAAATGTCCTTGATCTTCCGACAGATTCTCTTTTCGATACGCCCTGCATTCTTCTCTACCGTCCGAAAACTATCTAGTTCCTTTGCATCAGCATCCTCAAAAAACAAACGGACATCCTCCAGTAAAGATGGTTGGTTCTCTTTCAAGCCAAACAGATAGTTCCCTTTGCGCTCAATCACTCGGCGGCAGGTCTCCCGTTGGCAGTGCATAGCGTCAGCTGTCACCGTCTTGCCCTCTACATCCAGATAGGTGAGCATCTCCTGGAAGACTGGTATCTCGTTGGTCTTTTTATGGATCGCTTCCTGGGCTAGAACAACACCGCTGTCAGTCACATATGCGCTGAGGATCTGCAGAGCGCTGTGGGGTCCGCCGGGCTTCGATGTGCTGCAAATGGCCTTCCCATCTACTGCCACTACATCCCCTGCACTCCCAAACCGTGTGCGGAGGAGGTCCACGATCGCATCTCCGATCTCCTTACCATCAACTGCACTCAACACTCTCCCAAAGGTCGCTTTTGACGGAATCTGCTCGATACCCAGCTCTTTTGCAAAGAATTCCTTCCTGTTTTTCGCATATACCACTAGATCCCCTAATGTATCCAGCCCACATAGTACTGCACACATTATGATGCACAATATATCCGCCAACGGATATTTCACATAGCTTGGATGTCGTGTGTCTTCTATTGCACTTAACCGTTCCCGCATTTCTTCCATTTCTTTCACCCCCGTCCCATTATACCACTTTTTTATGAGACGGGCGTGGCGGGCTTTTTTCGAGAGAGGGGAGGTAAGGATAGAGGATGCAGAGAAAGAGCTTGGGCAGGCGGTCAGCGAACTGATGCTGGAAGCGGTGGGAGCATACTGCGAAGAGAAAGGCCGGGAGCTGCTGGCGGACAAAAAGAGGCGGAGAGCAGAAGGGCTCTGTGTAGAACGGCGGAGAGAGGGGCGTGTGGTGCAAACGCTGCTGGGAGAGCTGCGGTATGAACGGACCTACTATCGAAAGAAGGATGGGACATATCGTCATCCAGTGGATGAGATAGTGGGGATAGCGGCAGATCAAAAGGTCAGCAGCGGTGTTAGCCTGGCGCTAGTGGTGGAGGCACTGGAGAGTTCGTATGCCAAGAGCAGCAAGAGAGTGACAGGTGGGCGAGTCTCACGACAGACTGTGATGCACAAGATACGCAGCGCATCGCCCGTTCCGCTGCCAGAAGGGGAGCGGCGGAGAGTGCCCGTACTGCATGTGGATGCAGACGAGGACCATGTCCATCTACAGAGCGGCAAGACGGCCATCGTCCCGCTGATCAGCGTCTATGAAGGGGTCGACCGGGCCGGGAGGCGGGGGAGCTGCCGGAACGTCGTCCAGTACAGCCGATACGGAACGAGCGCGGAGGCTCTGTGGGAAGAGGTCCTGAGCAGTCTGGAGCAGCGGTATGACCTGACAGGGACCAAGATCTATATCCATGGGGATGGGGCAGCCTGGATCAAAACAGGGCTGGAGTGGCTGCCAAACAGCAGATCCGTGTTGGATCCCTACCACAAGAACAAGGCACTGAAACAACTGGTCAGCGGAATCGAGCGGAAAAGCGGCAGCCGCTATGAACACCTGGCCAGGGAAGCTGCAGCCAACGGGGACCGGCGATATCTGGAGTAGCTCCAAGCCGAGATGCTGCAGTGCTGGCCAGAACGGGAGGCGACCATCTCAGGGGCGATGACCTATCTTATGAACAACTTGGAGGGCATCTCCATCGTCCGTTCAGATCCCGAGGCGGCCAAGGGCGGCGCTACCGAGCCTCATGTCAGCCATACCCTCTCTGCACGACTGAGCAGCAGGCCCATGGGGTGGAGCACTACTACACTGAGCGCCCTTGCCCCGTTACTGGCTGCCGGTGCGGACAGGGTCGCCTTAGGGACTGCGGGCCAAGACGCCCAGCGCATCGTAGCCGCCCCCTCTGTGCGGCCCAAACGCTCCGCCAAGGTCATCCCCTTCTCTCTTGGTCTCCCTCATCCAGATATGTCGGTCTCTTTCCCTGCCAATGCTGGAAAAGTCACACCTCTTTTTACCGCTTTGCGTCCCTTTTCCTTCTGACTTCCCCTTTCCCTCTTATAGTCCTACAACTACTTGACACCGACAAAAGTGCCTACGCCCCTTGCAAATGCGGCGGGATCTGATATAATAAACACAGAGGCCGTCAGCGGCGCGCTGAACCCGAATAGTCCGCGTGCTCAAGCTCATGCTGAACGATATTATGAAGCTGTCAGAGCGATGACAACAGACGTGGAACGGATATCTGCAAATACCGGGTATCCGACAGATGTTATCCAAAGGATAAAGGATTTCATCTTCATGGATATCCACGATCTAGGAGGTGGGAGGATCTCCCGCTTTGACGCTTCCTTTGAGATGGCGCAGTCGTGGCAGCGTCTGATCGAGGGGAAGAACATCCAGCCACACGACTTGACGCTCCTGCGGCATGAGATCATGGAAAAGCAGCTCATGGATAGTGGATATACACAGGATGAAGCGCATACGTTGACATCTCAAATATATAATTATGCGAAGGAGGCGTACAAGTTCCACTATGGTTAAGTTGAAACAAATCGAAAAAAACGGCGATCAGATCACTTGTATCGCCTTTGTTGAGGATTGCAAGGAACCTATTGAGATCATATTTCACATACCGGATGGGAGCATACAAAACTCGCCTTTGCCAGTTGGATATGAATGGTGCAGGAGCCATATCTGCCATGCTCAGTCAGCATTAGAAAAGATGGCAAAAGAAGGGGAGTTCCCAGAGAACTGGAACATCATGTGGTACTAGGGAGGAAAAGGGGACGTGTGACTCATGATAAAGACCATCCACGGGCAGACATGGTACTGCTGTCCCCACTGCGGCAAGGCGCTGTTCCCGGTGCGGGAGGATACCCGCATCGAGCATATGCCCTTCCGGTGCAAGGCCTGTAAGCACGACATCGAAGTGAATATCTAAGAGCCAAGAGCCAGTGAGCCAAGAGCCATCTATTGCCGAGAAATGACCGGCAGTTGGTGGCTCTTCTATTTTTGACCGGCCCGAAGTCGCAAAACTACGGGGCAGCAGTGGAGGCGACCCACGCGAAAAAAGCGCAGCTGTGGAGGAGAGACCATGACGAGAGAGTTTTTGAAGAAGCTGGGCCTGGAGGATGCGGCCATCGACCAGATCCTGGACGAGAACATGGACGACATCGGGAAGGAGAAGGCCAAGACCACCGCGGCCAGAGCGGCCCTCACGGATGCCCAGGGCCAGCTCACCACCGCCCAGACGGAACTGGAGGGACTGAAGAAGGCGGGCGGCGACATCGCCGCTGTCCGGCAGCAGCTCACCGAGCTCCAGGCCAAGTACGACACCGACACCCGCGCCCTCCAGGGCCAGCTGGCGGACCGGGACTACGGCGACGCCATCAGCCGGGCGGGGGCTGAAGTTCAGCTCCAAGAGCGCGGAGCGGGCCTTCACCGCCGCTCTGCGGGAGCAGAAGCTGACGCTGAAGGACGGGGAGCTGACCGGTCTGGACGACTTCATCAAGGCCCAGAAAGAGGCGGACCCGGAGGCATTCGCCCCGGAGAAGCGGGTCACGGTCAGCCTGGGCGGTACCCTGGAGGGCGGCGCGGAGACCGGGCCCACTACACTTGCGGGCGCTCTCAGAGAGCGCTACGAGCAGAGAGTATATTCGCTTTCATAGAGGACTTTATGTGACGGGCAGAAAGGAAATTTTTGTGGACAGCAAGAGCAAATTTATGCAGCGCATTTATGGTCCTATGGGCATTTTCAGTGAGAAAGTGGCAGTCGTCTTCAGAAAAAGCGACATCTAAAAGTCAGTGCATAGACTCGATCTTCCAGTGTTCTCGTGCAAGCGCCATGAGCCGTTCCGGGGAATGGTCGCAACTAGAGATGTAATAACTGGTCTCCTTGCTGATCTGTCCGCGGACCTCAACGTTACGCTCTATCGAGAAAACTGCGTGCAGGCCAGGCCTACCATGCTCTTTCAGCCAAGAAATGCCCTTGATCTTCCGACAGATCCTTTTCTCGATACGCCCTGCATTCTTCTCTACCGTCCGAAAACTGTCCAGTTCCTTTGCATCAGCATCCTCAAAAAATAAGCGGACATCCTCACAGTAAAGATGGCTGGTTCTCTTTCGATCCAAACAAATAGTTCCCTTTGCGCTCGATCACCCTGCGGCAGGTCTTCCGTTGGCAGTGTATAGCGTCAGCTGTCACCGTCTTGCCCTCTACATCCAGACAGGTGAGCATCTCCTGGAAGACCGGTATCTCGTTGGTCTTTTTATGGATCGCTTCCTGGGCTAGAACAACACCGCTGTCAGTCACATATGCGCTGAGGATCTGCAGAACACTGTGGGGGTCGCTTACCGTCAACTACGATCAGCACTCTCCCGAAGGCCGCTTTTGACGGGATTCGCTCGATACCCAGCTCTTTTGCAAAGAATCCCTTCCTGCTTTTCGTATATACTACTAGATTTCCTAACGTATCCAGCCCACATAGTACTGCACACATTATGATGCTCAATATATCTGTTAACGGATATTTCACATAGCTTGGATGTCGTGGGTCTTCTATTGCTCTTAACCGTTACCTTATTTCTTCCATCCCTTTCACCCCCATCTCATTATACCACTTTTTATGAGACAGGCGTGTGGTTGCCGGTTTGCCGTGTCGAGCATGGAAGCTCATGCAATACGCCGTCAGTCCGGTCCCCTCTCATTGTAGCTTGGGTATGGACCGCTGCATAGGGTGATCATCGTTCCCCTGTTTTGAGGGTATCACCATTGTAGCAAGCTATATTCTGGAGGCAGCTTGCAACGATGGCTACATGCTACAATATTTTCAGCCGTATGCTATTCAGGTAAAGCGTATCGAGCCGGCGGAGAATATAGCGAAAACAGCCAGGAGCAGGTGCATCGATGTCCAATGCTGCTTCTTTGATTCGGAGAGTGCAAAAGAGATTGCCTCAGCAGACGGATTCTATAATCTAGTGATTGGCAATAACAAATGGGCGCGTGTACCAGATATCAACAGCTTTGTGGAGAGGCTACGCCTGGTGTTCTGTCCAAACGGCACCATTACGATGGAATTTCCCCATCTGATGCGTTTGATGGAGGAGCGCCAGTTTGACACCATTTATTATGAACATTTTCATCACCTACCGCTGACCACTGTACAGAAGATATTTTAGGCACACGGTCTGGATATCTACGATGTGGAAGAGTTGAACACTCACGGCGGCTCTCTCCGCATTTACGCATCCTGCAAAGAGTATGCCAGGCATCAAATGCGAGCTTCTGTCTCAACACTGCTGAACAGAGAGGACCACGTTGGTTTGAAAAATATACAGACTTATTCCGGCTTTACAGAGCAGATGCAGAAGATTAAGTTGGACACACTTGCACTGCTGACCGAACTGAAACGGCGGGGAAAACATATTGCAGCCTTTGGCGCGGTAACAAAGGGGATACTATGATGTCAAGAGCGATATAATCGACTTTGTGGTGGGTCCTGATTTTCATAAGCAGGGCTTCTATCTGCCGGGCAGCTTGATTCCCATCGTAGGCCCAGATGTTTTGCGGGTACAAAACCGAATCATCTGTTCATCCTGCCGTGGAACTTGAAAGACGAGATCATCTGTGTGGCGGCATTCGTGCAGCAGAAGACATATCCTCCCAGTCAAAAATAGCCTCCGTTCTTTAATGAGCCAAGGGCCGCCCTATTAGAGGCGGCCCTCCAGCCTGTCGAAAAACGGCCTGCCTGGTTGCATTCCAGGCAGGCTGCAAAGTAT
>CAMWFH010000043.1 GCA_947173485.1 uncultured Clostridia bacterium
ATCTCCATGCCGTACTCCCGGCCACTCAATGTGGCTGCTAACTCCTTTGCCGTCATTTCAGCACCTCGCATTCTTTGATCTTCCGCTCCAGATCCGCCTGGCCTGTGCTACGGTACATCGCATCATGAGCCTCTCTGAGCCTCCCCAGCAGCCGTGCTAATTTCTTGTTCTGCCAGGACCGGACCAGCTCCGCGCAGTCGTGCAGCATGGTCATCTGCGCCAGCATGATGCGGACATCTGCTATCTCCTCGGCGATATTGTCCTTGTTGTCGCACCCCCGAAGGCTCTTGCATAGCGCTTGTTGCAGCTCTGCCAGTTCCTCGTTCGCCACCACCGTTTGGTCCACCGGTCCCCATGTGTCCAGGGCCATGCGGCATATCTTCCCCAAAACAGGCAGGTCGTCCAGGCCGGCATCCCCGCCTTTGTCCTCCAGCGCCTCCACCGCCAGCCGCAGCGCCGCCTGGTAGTTGGGCAGGCTGGCACTCTCCATGATAGGCCGCAGGTAGCCTACGGCTTCTCGCCGGGTCACAGTGCCACCTCCTGCCACCCCTTCCGCGCCGCCAATGCGTCCAAGTCGGCCTGGGCCTCCTCGCGGGTCTCCCGCCAGGGCACGGCGGCCAGCCCCTTCCAGCCGGCGTCCCCGCGCTTTCCCGGTTTCTGGTACCGGGCCTTCCAGCTGTCCGCATGGATGCCGCCCATCACCCGGTACCTCCAGCCCCGGCTATCCTGATATGCTCTCCCCATGGTCCTCGTCTCCTCTCTCCGCCCGTCACAGATACGCCTTCATCCACGAGACATCCTCCTGCTCTTCCCGCGCTTTGGCTGCCGGCTCCCCGGCCACCTTGTCCCAGGCGATACCGGCCCAGCCATTGGCCATGCACAGCCGCAGGACCGCGGCCACCGCCGCCTCGCCATGCTCCTGGGCATGACGGCGGACCTCCTCCACCAGCGCCATCAGCCCGGTGGGCTTATACTTCTGGCCCCGCTCCGCCTTGTAGCGCAGCCAGTCCGCCAGCGCGGCATTGAGCTCCGCTCCGAACCCGTGTCCCCCCTCCGGGGGGATAAAGGGGGGAGAACTATCGTTCTCTATCTCCTTCTCCCCCTCCTTCTCTTTCTCGCTTGCGCTTTGCTCCCCGTTTGCTTCGTCTTTGCTTTGCGTTTGCTTCGCAGTTGCTTTTCGTTTGCTCCCTCCCAGCTTGCCGCTGGCTGAGCGTTTGCTTGCCGTATCCAAGATAGGCTTTACAAGCAAAAAGGAAGCAGCGCCCGGTCCCGTCAGCGGACCGCTCTCCTCCTCGAAGGCGTAAGCGCACACCGCCTTGATGAAGGGCAGCTGGTCCCGCTGGGGCAGCGCCTTCATCGCCTCCCAGAAGCTCCTGTAGAACGTGAACTGTTCCCGCGCCATCAGCGCCTCCCTCCTGCCGGGGCAGGGAACAGCCCCAGCTGCTCCCCGCTCTCCGCCCACTCCTCCCGTACAGAGACCACCCGGACGTCCCCATACCGCTCCAGATCCATCGCCATGCGCTCCTTGGCCCCTATGATGGTGGAGCCCCCGGATAGGTCCACCACCGCCGTTATGACCACCCGCACCGTCAGCCCCCCTTTGGGCAGGCCCGGACGGCCACATGCCCCGGCACGCACCCTCGGACCGCCCGGATGAAGCGCCCCTCGTCGGAGCAGGCATCGGAGAGGTGGAGCAGCCACAGCTCCCGGCAGGCGGAGAGGTCCAGCCCCTGTAAGTACCCGCACAGTGTGGAGATCTCCATGTGGCTGTTGGTGATGCGTTCCCGCACCTTCTCCGGCAGCCGGGTACTTCTCACCAGGATATCTGCGGCGTAGTTGCACTCCACCGCCAGGATGCCGGCCCCTGGGAAGCGGTACTCCAAATTCACCGTATCCGTGGCAAAGGCCAGCTTGTCCCCATCCGTCCCCCGGACCAGATATCCCACCGGCTCCTTGGCGTCGTGCCAGGTCCGAAAGGGCAGGACCGAAAATGTGCCCACCCGGAATGGAAGATAGTCCCCATCCTCCCGGACCGGCAGGATCTCCGGCAGCTCGCTCTCCAGCGCCTCCGCCGTCCCCTCGCTGGCCCAGACCGGGACGCCGCTCCTGATGAGCTCCAAAAAGCTCCTGGCGTGGTCCTTGTGCTCGTGGGTGATGAGGCAGCCCCGCAGCCCCGTCACGTCAAATCCCAGCAGCTTCCTGAGCCGCCGGAAGGGGAGGCCGCACTCGATGAGCAGGCGGCTCTCCCCGTCCTCCACCAGGTAGGCGTTCCCGGCGGAGGAGCTTGCCAAGCTGGTGAAGGTCAAAACGGACACACCTCCCCGGTCCCCGTGTCCACCTGGGGGGCCTGCCCGACGGGGGCCGCTGTCTTGCCCTCCTCCTCCGGCGGGAAGTCCACCGTCTCCGCCGGCAGATGGTCCTTCTGATACTGGGTGGACTTCTTTATCTTCTCCTGGGCCCAGTCGGGGAGCGCGGCGAAAGCGGCGTCGTCCCAGGGCTCCAGGTCGAACCGGATGAGGGGCAGCGTGGGCTTCGGCGCCGGCAGGCCCTTCGGCAGGGCCATGATGGTGTCGATGTTGGCGTACTCCCCGCTCTCGCTCAAGATCACCGACAGCTGGGCCGGCATCCCGACCAGGTCGTTGGTGTCGAACTCTCCGAAGGTCTCGTCCGAGAACTGTTTGCCCAGCCAGGACTGCACGAACTTCCGCAGCCCGCCGTTCTTGCCCCGGGTGAAGTTGAAGGTCCGGCTCAGCGTCCGGGCCACCCGCGCTCCGTCCACCTCGATGGTCTCTCCCGCCAGCTCGAACACCAGCTGGACCTGGTTGTTGTAGCGCTTGCCCTTGTCCTTGTACTCGCACAGCTGCTCCCCCAGGTCGATAGAATGGATGCACACCGCCAGGTAGACCCCCGGCTCCACCGGCGGCAGGTTGGGCTTTGCCCTGTTCTTGACTTTCATACGCTCTTCTCCTCCATTTCCACCCGCAGTACCGGGTCATGTCCACTCACGACCAGCCGGATGACCTGGCCTTCCGTCTTCCGCAGGGCCGTGACGCCCTCGGCGTCATCCACCACCAGGGGCACCCGGACCCCGTAGTGCCGGCTCAGCACGTCGATGACCTCCATCCCGGCGTTGACCTTTGCCGCCTTGTTGAGGCTCGTAGAGTAGGCCGTGCCGTCCACCGTGGCCTCGCAGCACTCCGCGATGCCGCCGTTCACCTGCTCCTCGAAGAGCCGCCAGCGCACCATCTGGAACCGGCTGTTGACGTTCTCTGTGATGCGGCTGGTCTTGTACCGGACGAACTGTTCGCAGAGGTCCAGCATCCGCTCCACCTCCTCCAGCCGCGCCGCCGTCTCCGCTCCCTGCCGCCGCAGCTCCTCCAGCCGGCGCCGGGTCTCTATCAGGACGCCCTGCTTGGCGATCTGGCCGTCCACCGCCCGGAGCTGCCCGTCCAGCTCCCGCACCGTCTCCCGCAGCGCCCCGCCGGCTGCCGCGCTGTCCCGCTCCAACACAGCTATCTCCTTGGACAGCTGCTCTACCTGCGCCTCCAGCGCCGCTCTGCGCGCTTCGTAGTCCGGCAGGACCTGGATGGCCCCCTCTGCCGCCCTGGCCGCCTCCAGCGCCTGCCGCTGCCCCGCCAGCCGCTCCTTGTCCCGGGCGATATCCGCCTCCAGCTGTCCGGCGAATGACTCGCCCTGCTCCAGCGTCTCCTTTTTCTGCCGGCTCTCCGCCAGGATGTCGTCCAGCGTCTGCTGCCTGTTGGCCCGGAAACGTTCCTCCGCCTCCCGCAGCATCGCCCCCTCCAGGGGCCGGCGGCAGGTGGGGCAGTCCTCCCCACGGAAGGCCATGGCGCTCACCGCCCGCCACCGTTCCCGCAGCCGCTCCAGCTGCTCCTCTGCGCGCCGGATGTCCCCCCGTGCCAGGGCCAGCCGCTCCTCCTGCCGCCGGAGGGCCGCCTCGCTGCGCTTCAGCTGTAGATCGAGCTCCCCCGCATCCTGCATGGACGCCAGCTGCCCCCGGCGGTAGTCCTCCCGCTCCCGCTCCAGGGCCGTCCGCTCCAACCGCGCCGATGCCAGCTCGCAGCGCTTCCCCTCCAGCAGGGAGCCGTGGCTGAGGCGGGCAAGGTCCGCCTGGGCCGCCTCCCGCCGGGCCAGCAGGGCCTGCCGCTCCCGGCCCAGGGCGGCGAAGTCGATGCCCTCCAGCCCCTCCAGCCGCTTCCGGCACTCGTCCATCCGCACGGGCACATCGTCCCGCACCCCGCTGAGCCCCTTCCGCTCCGCCAGTAGCTTCTTTTTGTAGTCCTCCAGCTCCAGCCGGCCCATGGCCGCCAGCAGCGGCGCGAACTCCGCCCGCTCCGCCATAAGGGCCCGGTCGTCCTCCACCTGCCCCAGCTGGAAGAGGACCGCCCGCCGGTCCCGCCAGTGCATCCCCTGGCAGAACCAGGTCACGTTGGTCAGCACCCGGAACAGCCCCTCGTCCACGATGGACGCCACCTGCTCCTCGAAGGCGTACTTCTTCACCGGCACCCCGTCCACAAAGAAGTCCGAGCTGTGGCCCTCCAGGACCTCCCCGCCGCCCCGGCGGCTGCTCCAGCGCTCGTAGTAGGTCCGCCGGAGCGTGAGCGGCGCAGCGTCCACCTCCAGCACCGCCTCCACCGCCGTGATAGCTTTGCTGTCCAGGGTCCGCCCCGCCCCGTCGTGAGGCTTGATGTCGAACTTGGTCCCGCCGCCGCTGTCCTTCCCGAAGAGCAGCCAGGTGAGCGCGTCATAGACAGTGGTCTTCCCCGTTCCGTTGTCCCCGTAGATGCTGGCCGAGCGGCCATCAAGGTCCAGCACCAGGTGGCGCTGCCCCTTGAAGTTGTCCACCGTGAGCCCCATGATCTTCACGTTTTTCATCTTGACTTTTCCTTTCCTATCCCCCATAATGAGGGTGTTCTGTCAGGCGTTACTGCCTGTCTGCCCCGGCGGGACCTTTCCCCCGCCGGGGCCTTTTTTGTGTCCCCGCCGCTCAGAGCGCGATGATGACCTTGCCGGCCTCCGCCTCCGCCTGTAACCGGCCCTCCAGCCACGCCTTGACCGTCTCCCGCGCCCGGAGCTTCCACATACCGCCGTCGGCCTCCGTGAAGCTGATGCCCCGGTCGCTGACCCGGATGAGGAAGATGCTCTCCGGCTGCTCCACCTCCTGGAAGGTCCGGTAGGGCCGCAGGGTCACGATGGGCCGGATACACTCGTTGCTCTGGAGGGCCACTCCCTTCTGGGTGGTGATGGTGGTGGCGATGCCGTTGTCGTTGTAGACGATCTTCGCCCCGCAGGAGATCTCGCTCAGGAGCTTCTGGACATAGGGCGTGTCCGCCGTCTCCTGGAACCGGGTCCGCAGCGCGATCTGGGCCTCCTCGAAGCCCAGGCTCACCTTCTCCCCCCAGCCGGGCACGTCCACCGCCCTGGCCTCATACCAGACCTGCCGGTGGCAGCGCATCCCGTAGTCCGGCCGGCCGAAGCAGCGGACCGTCAGGTGGTCCGGGACGGTGATGTACAGCGGCTCCCCCTCCCCGGCGAGTACCCCCGCCTCGGTCTGGACCAGCCGCACCAGGGCGTCCAGGCTCTGGAGGGGCAGGGTGTCCGGGCAGTCCAGCTCCGGCCTGAGCTGGCAGCTCTCCTGGGCGCCGACCGAGAAGGTCTCCCCCTCCACCTGGACGATCTGGGGCCGGGTGGTCTCCTGGATGTGCTGGATGAATGCTCTCAACATGGTCTCTTGTCCTCCCTATATCTATTTGAAGTCTACGATCTTGAGCATGGCCGGCGGCTCCTGGACCACGCCGTCCATGCTGTACTGCCCCGGCACCTGGGGCACCATCTCCAGGATGTTCTGCCCGTCCGCCACATACAGGCTGGTCATCACCGGGTGGGTGGGGGCCAGGGCGCTCTTGACCTCGCAGCTGACCGCGATGGTCTGCCGGTCCCCGTCCGGGACGAACGTCACCGTCATCGTCATCTTCCGCTTGGCCGTGGCCGCCGTGTTGGGGTCCAGGATGTTGTCCAGGATGCGGGTCGTCTCATAGTCCGCCCGCTCCAGGATGGCCCCCCGCGCCATTTGCAGGATGGACCGCCTCGTCTCTTCGTTCATGACTGCCTCCTATCCCGGCTTGACTTCCGCCGCCGGTCCGTCTATACTATAGCTGTCCTGTTTGTGGGCGGATGTCCGCCCCGCCGCCTCCGGTGTCGTCTCACCGGGGGCGGTCTTTTTGCGCCTGGCATGGCTCTCCAGCCCCCACCGGTCCCGCCAGGACCGGATACCGCCGGCAGAGATGCCCACCACTGCCGCGATCTCCTGGTCCGTGTGCCCCTGGTGGTACAGTGCCAGCCGGGCAAGGTGCCGCTTCGTGGGGGATGCTGCACACTTCAGCCTGTGCCGGCTCCGCCAGGCCACGACCGCCTCCACCGGCAGCTTTGCCCGGAGAGCGATCTCCCCGTCCTCCAGCCCTTGCCTATACAGCGCCATGAGCTCCTTGTCTATCGTCTGCCTATCGTTGTTGCTGGGCAGGCACTGCCGCTCCCGCCAGCGCCGGACCACCTTTGCCGGCAGCCCGGCCTCCCGGGCGATCTTGGCGTCGCTATGGCCGGCCTGATAGCCCTGCCGGACCGCCTCCTGCTCCGCCTCTGTGAGGCGGTACGCCGCCGGCCGGGGCTCCGCCTTGGCCTGCCGGATGTCCTCCCGTTCCCGCAGGAACCGCTCGTAGTAGGGCCGGTACCGCTCCTCCAGCTCGAACTGCGGACATCCCAGCACGGTCCAGCCAACGTCCCCTTCCCGCCGCACGGCGTCCCAGCCGGCCACAGGCTCCTGTACCCGCCACTTCGACCAGCTGCACCCGCCATAGGCGTTGCCGCAGATCTCGCATAGCGTCACGACCCGATATGGTGGGATGTTCATGCCTGGACACCCCCCAGCTCTGGGCTGAAAAAGATGGACAGTTGCGCCATCTCATCATCCGTTTTTCGTTCCGCCGCCATTCGGTCCTTCTTGTACTGGTTATACTTTGCCCGGTACACATAGCTCTTCCCAAAGATGTTCCATGCGGCCTTGACCACATTGGGCTCATAGGGCCGTATCTTCTCCAGGTCCTCCACCGCCTTGTAGGAGATGGGGCAGCCACAGCAGCCTGTCCGGGTCAGCCCATAGACCTCGTATGCGTCCGAGTAGCGGATGCCGTAGTAGTCCTTGTACCAAGCCCTGTCGGCGTCCGTGACGTAGTACAGCGGACGCAGTCGGTACTGCCCAGAGCTCGTCTCCCCAAAGCACAGGGCGGTGTTGTCCTTTCGGGGCACCGACCGCATCCCGCCCTCCGCCCGGCGCTCGCCGGTGATGATCATCTCATAGCCCTTCTGGACCTTGTGGGCCACCTGCTTCTTGCAGTAGTCGCAACACTTGGCGCTGATAGGAAAGTCCGGCGGGTGCTCGCCGATGAAGTCCCGCATGTACTTGGATGAGTTGATGACCAACTGGATATCCGGCCTAGGCTCCCCGGCGCTGTTGCAGCAACAGAGGAAATTGATGATGCTCTCACACTTGGGGTACCGCTCCCGCAGCTCCTGGCGCTTTGCCGCCTTGTCTGCCGCCTGCTCGTACTCCTCCGCAATGGAGAGGGGGACCCCCTTCTTCTGCCAGCCCTCCAAGCCTGCGGACATGATCTTGGAGACGAATGGGATGCCGTACTTCCTGGATGCCATCACGATATTGACCTTGGGCCGGACCTCCTCGATAGCGATGCCGTACTGCTCAGCGGTGGTCCTCACATGGGCTCGGGTGGCCCGCATCTCCAGCCCTGTGTTGAAGAACACATACTTGATGGGCGGCAGGCTGAACAACGCTCTTGTCCGCTCGATGAGGTCCAGCAGGATGTCGCTGTCCGCGCCGCCGGAGTAGGAGCAGATCGCGTTGGGGTGTTCCACCAGCCGCCGGGCGATGATGCTCTGGATGGCCTGGAATTTTGCTGGGGCATCAAAGTCGGCATAGGCTGGCCGGTCCGTGTAGACCCGGCTCCTATAGGGCTCTGTCATGCCGCCATCACCCACACCTCCACCTCCCGGACCCCCAGGGCCAGGGCCTCCGCGTGGGTGGGGACCGCGATGTCCACCCGCTGGCCCTTGATGAGCCCGCCGGTGTCGGCGGCTATGTACTCCGCTCCGTCAATCACCACGGTACTCCCCAGGGGGATGACCGCCGGGTCCACTGCCACGATACCGGGCTCCACGGCCACGCCGGTGGCCGTCAGGCCGTCTCCGGTCCCGCAGATGTGCGGATACCGCTCGCAGCAGTAATAGGTCGCTGTAAACTCTCCCAGATACTCCAGCCGCATAAGCTCCGGCTCCCCACGGGCCAGCGCCGCCTCCAGGGGCTTGTCCACCGTCGGCCAGGTCCCGACAGGTTCCGCCGCCTGGACCGTCAACCGGCCCGCTATGTACCCCACCAGCACCAGGGCCAGTATCACCAGCCCCGCCTTGATATCCGC
>CAMWFH010000044.1 GCA_947173485.1 uncultured Clostridia bacterium
GGGAAGGACATGAGCGTAAGGTAATCCAGGTCAGCCAGCTTTTTCAGCAGCCGTCCAACCGTGGAACGGGAGAGGCCCCACCGCTGGGCCAAATCGGAGTAATTCAACAGCGGATTGCCTGTGCCGTTGCGGAGATAGACCACCGGGCCAACCTCAGAGCTAAGCACCTGGCTGTCCTTATAGATAGCGGAGAGCCACAGATCCAACACCACGTCCATCTCTGACGCCTTGCCATAGCTGATCAGCTCCGTAGCGACGGCGATGGGCATAAAGAAAAAGCCGCTTTCCTTTTGACAGGGGCAGTTGTAGTCCAGCACAGTGTTATGCTTGCGCCAGCCCTTGATGCTGTACTTGACCAGGCGGCCATGCCCCAGTTGGGTAAAGGTGATAAGCTGCCGGTCCTGGAGGGCCTTCAGGATGGACAGGGCCTTGTGCTGGAACCGGACGCGAAAACAAGCCGTCAGCTCATTGACCCGGCAGACCCACTCACCGGGGTAAACGGTATAAGTGATGCCATCCAGCCGGCGGTACGAGGTTCGGAAGTTGGCGTAGGAGCAGAGGACGGTATAATAAAAAAGACCGGAGCCTCCGTTGGTTCGGATGCTCCGGTCAGCGATCAGGGTTTGGACAAATTCTCGGTAGATACGGCAGCGTGGGTAGTCCACGACTTGTTTGATTTCAAGCTGATAGTCTGGCATAAACATTTGCTCCTTGTGAATAGAAATTCATATTGCGCTGAAGTATGTTAAAGTGTATGATAAGGATAGGTCACTCGCCTGGGTCTGCTAATTTCTTGCTAATTTGAGATCTGCTAATTTTTCGCTAATTCTCGAAAATTGAACTTAGTGCAATCGGGAGACATCAAACAGCACAAAAGAGGTGCTTCGTTTTATTCCACTTTATGTCTGTTTTGCACAGTAAAACATGTAAGGATACTGTGGAACACGGCAAATCACTGTAACAGCCTCACTCCTAAGCGAAAGGCCACGCGTTCGAATCGCGTCGGGGGTGCCAAGTCTCGTTGACAAACGAGATGCAGACAAAAATTCCGCACTTCTGTGTGGGATTTTTGCATTAAAGGAAGATTTTCTCAATGAAAATAAAACAAAAGCATGGCATCAAGGAAAACCGGGAGCATAAAATAACGCACCGGAGATGCAGATTCGCTAGATTTGGGAGTTTTAGGAAATACACATGACTCGAACTCCCCAGCACTCAAAACCGTGAAAAGGCCGTCCACAGCCTGCTGATTTTTAAGGCTGACCTGCCCCAGTAAAAACGGACAATAAACAAAAGGCCCCCTGTGTAGGATAATAACTACATAGGGGGTCTTGTCATGAAAAGGAACTATACACAAGTACAACAGCTATTGCCAGAGATAAAAGCGATGGTGGCAGAGGGAAAAAGTCGATGAGAAATAGCTGAGCATTTTGGATCAAGAGATAAGTATGTAGTGAAGAGACTGTTGAAACGAGAGAGGGAAAAAGAACGCAAAATAAAGGCGGTGACCCATCTGCGACCTAAGGGAAGGCCTCGGAAAAGCGCAGTGTCTGTGGATATCGTAGCAGAGCAGGCATATGAGATCAAACGGCTGAAGATGGAAAATGAGCTGCTGCGGGATTTTCTGCGAGGTGAAGGCGTTGTCTACCTGTCCATGATCCGTGATCTCTACGATAACAGTATCGTGGCCTACAAAACCGCTACTCGCCAAACAGTGAACTTGGTACTGGACACCATTCGGCTTGCTGTAAAAAAGAAAAAGTGGTCGCTGGGAGATCACAGCTCCACAGCGACCAAGGGTCCCAGTACACTTCGCAAGCATACTTTGACCTGACCAAAGAATACGGCATTACGCCGCCAATGTCAAGACGTGGGAGCTGCTACGACAACGCTATGGCTGAAAATTTCTTCTCTATCTTTAAAACCGAGTGTATCTACCGCCAGAAGATCAAGACTTTCCAACAGGCTACAGAAATAATCGACGATCTTATCCATTTTTACAACCATCTGCGCATCCAGCTAAAGACTGGAGAGGCGCCGCTTGCACGTCGCCTCTCCGTTTAATACTTCATTTCCCCTGCCTCGGGGCCCTTTTTTGTGCTGTCCGCACAATCTGGGGCGGTTCAGGGAGCCGATGCACCCTAGCGGTGGACCGAGGGTTGGGTCATGGTGGACTACCCAGAAGGACTCACTTTAATGTTCTTTTATGACAGAGAAAAGAACAAATCATTTTCTAGCATAGATGACAGCTGTAGTGTAAGTCTTTTCGTCATGGCCTGTAGAATTGCCAGCGTAGCAGTAAACGATGGCATAGTATGCATAACCTGGAGTACCATCATATGTAAGGACAACTGCATAGTGGTCCCAGCCTGAGCCCATCATAGCAGGATAGTCCTCATACTTAAACGTGTCAACTCGTGAAAATAGCTCTCCATCCGACGATTCGTATAAGACAATCTTCGATGCGCCAACTTGTTTCATATCCCCACATGCTTCAACATTCACGCTGACACTGATCTCTCCCCCGCTATTCGCGGTCAAATAAGCCCTATACCAGTCTAAATAATCACTTGAACTGACTGTCGCACAAGCAGGTCTGCAACAAACGACAGACAGTAGTACACAAATCACAAAGATGACCGGGGCAAATCTCTTCTTGATGGTCTTCATTATGTCACATCCTTTAATAGATAGATTTTATTGCATCTTTTAATTCTTGACTTGTAATGCTCCCTGAGATATGGCATTCCAACTCACCGTTTCTCCAAGTGGCTTTCATTCGATTGGTATCTGTGGTGATATAATGATGTATCCCTGCTATAAATAAGTCTTCTGCATCATCGATATCTTTTTCTGTCATTCCATGATTTTTAGTAACAGTTTCAGCAAAACTGAGTCTTAGATAGGTCCCATCTATGCGGTAGACTACACGAATTGAAACACGGCCAGCTGTCATAGTTGCAGTTATCTCTGGGGAAACAAATCTTTCTGGCAGCACAGTAGGAGCGAGAGGCACATCGATACCAAATTCATCTATTGCTTCTTGTAAAGTATCATAGCTTCTAGTCTCCCCCTCTGCCAGAGGGTTGGTCTGAACGACCGCATAAGGAACAGACGTATCTGCGAAATGGAAGATCTCCGATGTCCATCGTGCCATCACACCAAACACGTCCACCCCAAGCGCCTGGGCCGTCACCATCGAGCCCATGAGGATGGTGATCGTCGCGGCGATGGGGAGCAGCCTGCGGACAACGGAACTGGAGCGCTTTTGCAGTGGCCGCTCCGTTTCTTGCGGCGGGACATCTTCCTCGTCCAAGGCATACAGCGGCTCAGAGCTGGCATGTACCTGCACGAACTCCTCCCACGCAGCGTCTACATCGAACTCTATCGCCCCCTCTCTTTCATCTAATATCGCATTGACACACTTGATCAGCTCGACATCCGTTTCATCAGATGCCAGCTCTGCTTGTAGGATCGTCCTCAATTGCGCGCTGCTGAGCAGTTCCAGCTGTTCGCGCCGCCGATCTGTCACCTAAACACCTCCTCTACTATATTCAGTCCATCAGGACCCCTAAAAGTAACACGGCGATTTCAACAAAAATAAGCAGGCTTTATAGTCTATCTTTCATCCGCTCCTTTGCACGTTTGATCCACATCTTGATGGCACCGACATCTTTCCGATAATACTTCGCCAATTCCTTCAAAGAATATCCGTATATGTAAAGCTGGATCAGCAGCTGCAGGTCCGGGTCATCCTGCTCATCCAAGAGGCCTTGCGAATACTGGTCATAGTGCGGTGGATATAACTGCAGCACGTCATCTGACTGCACGATATGTTTCAAATAGGTCTGCCGTCACGGATAGCGTGCTGGATGATGTGTTTCAGGGCCTCGTACAGCCAGCCAATGCGGTTCGGGCTGGAAGAGAACTGTTCTATATGCTCCAACGCATGGACGAAGCAGTCCTGCACCGCGACCTCCGCCGCTCCAGGACTCTCCAGTAGCCGGGCAGCGAAACGCACCATTTGTGGCGCTTCCTCACGAAAATAGGTGTCCAGCAATGAAAGTGCAGCCTTCTTGTCAGCATCCTTGCCTTTCATATGCGCCCCCCTTGTCTCTACCACAAAACACATCGTGCAGGTAGATATAGTTTTCAGATATGCTTATTTGATCTCCTGCTCTAAGCTGTCAAACAGCGGATCGTCAAAGAAATCTCTGACGCTCATCTCCAACCCATCGCACAGCTTTTTGACCGTTGCGACTGTGGCGCTATTGTTTCGTCCACTGACGATATTATTGACTGTAGATTGTGTAACTCCGCTGATCGTGCAGAGCTTATTGATGGATAGGTCGTTTTCTGCACATAGCTGCAAAATGCGTTTCTTTACCGCTTCACCGACTGTCACCGTTATACCACCTGCTTTCTGTAAGCGTACAAGAAAGGCACTTGAAAAGCTTACCCCATTTGAGTTAAAATAACTCAAATGGGGTAAGAGGCTGACTTCGCAGAAAAAGCATCCATGCACCTTCGGCTTGTCCTGTCCACTCATCTGTCAGGACTATATTGGCTGGTAGAAAACGGTGTACGCATACCGTCAGCATTATTGTATCGTAGATGGCATTATTTTCTTGTCGAAATATACGGCCTTATGGCGGATAGATCATGCTGCTTTGTCTTTATCGATGAAAATGGAAAAAGCAAAAAATGCGAGTTACTTTTTGGGATCTTGATGGACTGAAAGAACAGAGAGCAACATGGTGGCATAATGGCCATCATGCTGCGCCATCCTCTCAGGTCAGTGCAAACGATATCATGCATTCAAATTATCATAATGCGCCTACAATTGACGCTACGGATATTGAGATGGTGCTTTATACATGGTCTCGGAATGGTCGATGCATGTGGCCTACGTCAACCGCGGATGAGTTGGATGAGATCTGTGCTGTGAGGCCTACATTTAGGAGTAGGTGGTGAATGCCGCCTACCCCTAAAGGGAAGCACACCAAGACCCAGAAGCACACTCACCAGTACGATGCCAACGGCAACCTGGTCTATGAGGCGTATGGCAAGAACAAGAAGCTGGCCCGCGACCCGGACTTCTATCGCAGCATCGGCTGGGATCTCGATACCGTCTGGGAGATGGGCGAGGATGGGTATCCGCATATCATCAGCCCATAACCCCTAAGATGACCGGAAGACGTCAAGCCTTAAAAGGTGTCAGCACATATGAGGATGACCGTTTTGGGCCCGATAAAAGCAGAGGGATGACAACATGTTAGCTGGAGCATACGACTTGCTGTACCACCTTGGAGTGACCGCAAATTACACTGGCTTTTTCCAGACGGCCTATGCGCTGTCACTGTGTACAGAACAGCCAGAGCGCCTGCTGCTGGTGACGAAATGGCTGTACCCGGAGGTGGCAGAGCGATACGAGACCAGCTGGAAAGCGGTAGAGCGGAACATCCGCACGGTCAGCTGCGTCATCTGGCAGGAGAGTCGGCCTCAGCTGGAAGGACTGGCGCACAGGCGCCTGGAACGGAGGCCTCGAAATGCCCAGATGCTGGCGATCTTGACTTCGATTCTGCTCTTCCCTGTGACGGCCTGTGGACTAGATGAGACGGCAGCTCTCGCCAGGGGAGATATCATGGACGATGTAGATGGGCCAATCGATGAGGTCCATTATGGACCTGTCACCGGCAAGAGGATGCCGGCAAGAGGAACTGCGGCACAGGCCCGTATCCGCTGTCCCGCACGATCTCAGCTAGTATCCGCAGAGCCCCGTCCCTCTCCCAACCTCTGGACTGGACCGATCGCAGGGGCGCAGACGTCCGTTTGCCCATCTCTTCGGCGCGGTACCAGATCCAGCTGAGCGGCTGCCTTTTCCCATCATATCCAGGCTCCGTACATAGATGCCATCAAAAGGCCGGTGCCAAAGAGGACATCCCCTTTAGTCTGCCGAGATCGTTGCGATACATGGTGATGACGCCCAGGTCCTCCGCGAGCTGGGATGACTATGTCATCATCTGCGGCGACTTCGGCGGGATATGGTCCAGTGACCAGGAGGACACGGAAAAGCTGGACTGGCTGGAGGATAGGCCCTTCACCACACTGTTCGTGGACGGGGACCACGAGAACTTCGATCTGCTGAACGCCCTCCCTGTCCAAGAGTGGCACGGCGGGAAGGTCCACTGCGTCCGGCCCCATGTGCTCCATCTCATGCGGGGACAGGTCT
>CAMWFH010000045.1 GCA_947173485.1 uncultured Clostridia bacterium
AATTAAACTAAAATCAAGTACGCACATATAAGTGCGATACTTACCTGGAGGAAAGCGTACTATGGGCGAACGCTGCATTTCAAAAGAGTGCCTTAATGATACGGGTTTCAGCTATACCTTGTCTTTAATCAATGGTAAATACAAAATGACAATTCTCTATACTTTGATGGAATTCAAAGTTGTGCGCTTCAACGAAATGAAAAAATACATTGGGGAAATTTCCTATAAGACGCTGAGCTCCACACTGAAAGAATTAGAAGCTGATAAACTGGTACACAGGGAGGAATATCCACAAATTCCGCCTAAAGTCGAATACAGTTTAACGGAGAGGGGAAAATCCTTGATGCCTATTTTGGATGGAATGTGCGAATGGGGAGAACATAATCGAATTTGACTGGCAGGATATAATTCAAAAAATGCAGCGGAGATTGTCATAGTCTCTGCTGCATTTTCGATGTTCAAAATCTATGTGTCCGGTGAATAAAGCGTGGTTTTGTCAGCAACTCCGTTTAAATTATTGTGGTCTTGTCCATATCAGTGAGCTGAGTTCTTTACAGGAATACGCCAATAAGCTGGGCTTCCTCAGTACGAAGAAAGAACGGATGACCGTGGACGAGTATATCCGTGCCCTGTCGATCAAGACCTCCGGATTCGAGCAGATCGTAGGCGACCTGAGCGGCGGGAACCAGCAAAAGATCGTGCTGGCCCGGTGCCTGGCCACCAAGCCGTCTGTCCTGATCTTAGACGAGCCTACCCGGGGCATCGATGTTGGTGCGAAATATGAGATCTACGAGATCATGGACCAACTGGCCGCTTCGGGCGTGTCGATCATCATGGTCTCATCTGAGCTCCCTGAGCTGCTGGCCATGAGCGACCGGATCGCTGTGATGCGCGAGGGCGTGATCACCGGCGAGCTGGACTACACGGAGGCGACAGAGGAGAGCGTCATGAATCTGGCAACAAAGGAGGTCGCAGCAAATGAAACGGGAAAATAAAAACGCGCTCCAACGGAGATTGGACCATCCTACCTTCCGCTCCTATGGAGGACTGATCTTGATCATCCTGGTCGTCGGTATCCTGATCGCCCTGCGCAGCCCCAATTTCCTGACGACCCGAAATATCCTGAATATTTTACGGCAAATATCTGTTTACGGCATCCTGGCCGCCGGCATGGCTTTCGTCATCATCACCGGAGGCATCGACCTGTCGGTGGGAGCGGTCGCCGGACTCAGCGGCGCGATCGTGGCCCAATGTATCACCAAGGACATCCTGCCCTTCTATCTGGCTGTGCCGGCCGCATTGATCGTGGGCCTGGCCGTTGGCTACTTGAACGGCTTCCTGATCTCCCGATTCAACATCCCGCCCTTCGCTATGACCTTGGGCGTGCAGATCTCCCTGCGGGGCGCCTGCTACCTCGTCTGCGAGGGCAAGCCCATCGGCAACCTGCCGCCGTATATGGAGAAGCTGGGCCTGGGGTCCACCCTGGGGATCCCCACTCCGATCTACTTCCTGATAGCGGTCCTCATCCTATCCGGCATCATCCTCAGCAAGACCACCTTCGGGCGGTCCGTCTACGCCGTAGGCGGCAACCCCCAGGCAGCCTTCCATGCCGGTATCAACTCCAAGCGGATCATCACCATGGCCTACTGCGCCAGCGGCCTGCTCTCCGCCATAGCCGGCATCATCCTGACGGCCAGGAACGCCTCGGCCCAGCCCACTGGCGGCCAGAGCTTTGAGACGGAGGCCATCGCGGCCTGCGTCATGGGCGGCATCGCCATGTCCGGCGGCTCCGGCTCCATCATCGGCGTCTTTCTTGGCGCGCTGCTGCTGGGCATCATCAACAACGGTATGAACCTGCTGTATATCAGCTCCTACTGGCAGATGGTCATCAAAGGCCTGATCATCATCGGCGCTATCCTCTACTCCATCCTGTCCTCTAAGAAGAAATAAACTCGGTATGCAGTCCTCCTGGGACTTCATATAAGAAAAACGATGAAAAGGAGAACGCACATGAAAAAGCTGACGAGCCTGCTTTTGGTCCTTGCGATGCTTCTCACCCTTGCTGCCTGCAACGACAGCAGCAAGGACCCGCCTCCCGACAACGGGTCACAGGGCGGCCAGAGCGATACCGGTCCGGGCAGCGATCCCAATGCCGGCGGCGGCAAGAAGTATGATATCGCTGTCGTCCCTTAGGCCATGTTCGAGGAATTCGGTGTGGATGTGGTCAACGGCGCCCAGTACGCCGCCGATGAGCTGGGCATCAACCTGATCAACCCAGATGCCAACGGCGATATGCAGAAGGAGATCTCGATCATCGAGGACCTGATCCAGCAGCAGGTCGATGCGGTGGTCATCGCCCCGGTGGACGCCGAAGCCATCGGCCCCTATGTGGATATGATGGTAGAGGCCGGTATCGTGGTGGTGGACTATGATATCGAGACGGAGGCCTACTGCCACGCCAAGGTCATGAGCGACCACTATGCCGGTGGCCAAGCCTCCGGCGAGGAGTTCCTGAAGGTCCATGGCGACCAGGGCACCGTGCTGATCATCGACGATGTCCCCGGCGTCACCACGGCCGAGCTGCGCAACGCCGGCTTCGAGGACTACCTGACCGAGCACGCGCCGGATATCAAGATCATCCATCAGCTCTCCACCGGTACCCGCAACACCCACAGGGCCACCATCGAGAACATGCTGGAGGCCTATCCCGAGATCACCGGTATGTTCTGCTTCATGGGCGATATCGCCATCCCCGCCTACAACGTCTGCAAGACCCTGGGGCGCACCGATATCATCATCGCCGGCTATGATGCCACCCCCGAGCAGGTGGAGATCATGCGGCAGGATGGTGCGGACTGCAATCTGGTCTGCTCCCTGGCGCTGTATCCCAAGAACATCGGCCGCGTGGCCATGCTCACCGCCTATCAGCTCCTGGAGGGCGAACTGGAGGCCGGGGCCTATGTCTCTACCGCTAATGGTATGCTGACCCCTGCCAATGCGGATACCTTTGAAGATCTGCTGGTCGCTGAATAACGCCTATCCAGTTCCGGGGGTCCCTGCCCCCGGAACAGCCCTGATCGGAGGAAAACTGCTATGAGATTATCCTTTTTGACACTGCTCTTCCGCCGTTTCCCCCTGGAGTACGCCTTCAAGATCGGTCAGGCCTATGGCTTTGAGGGTATCGAGGTCTGGGGCGGACGGCCCCATGCTTACCTCCCTGATATGGACAAGGCCGCGATCGCTGAGCTTTGCAGCTGGAAAAAGAAGTATGGCCTGGAGATCTCCATGTTCGTCCCGGAGATCCTCAGCTACCCTTACTCCATGTGTTCCCGCCTGGCTAAGGAGCGGAAGGACGCCGTGGAGTATCTGACCGGCAGTGTAGAGCTGGCTGCCGCCATGGGCACGGACCGGATCCAGATCACGGCCCCCCATCCTGGATATATGGTGGACAAGGACGAGGCCTGGGAGCATCTGGTCTACGGTCTGACCAAGATCTCTGAGCGGGCCGGCGAACTGGGGGTACGGGTCATCATCGAACACCTCTCCTACTCCGAGGGCGGGAATCTTTTGACGACGGCGGATGACCTTGTTAAGATCATCAAGGACGTGGACCGGCCCGCTTTGTGCAGTATGATCGATGTCGTGCCGCCATTCTTAGCCAACGAGCCCTACTCCGAGTATTTCGAGAAGCTGGGGGACAAGATGATCTACCTCCATCTGTGCAACAATGACGGCGTCACCGAGGTCCACACCCCCCTGGACGACCCTAATGGCGTCCTGCCGCTGAAGGACTTCTTCAAGGTCGTCAAGCGCTACGGCTATAACGACTGGGCCTCTATCGAGCTGCTGACTCCCTATTGGCGGGATCCTGAGATGTACCTGGCTGGCTCCTTGGAATACCTGGAAAAGCTCCTGCGGGAGGTCGGAATCGACCGGGGTTGATTGCTGAAAAGCGGACTGCCGGTACAGGATAGGAGGACAAAGACCATGCCCATCGAGAACTTTGCGATCTTCGATATCGACGGGACGCTCCACAAGACGGAGGTCATGTCCCTGGCGGCCTATGAGGTGGTCATGAGGGAGTATGGCCGCCCTGTGCCGGACAGGGAGACCCTTTTCTCCACCTATGGGGCCAATACCGAGACCATCCTGCGCATCCTGGGGATCGAGGGCGCGCCGGCCTTCGTCCAGGGCTTCATCGACCGCATCACCCAGGAGGAGGGGCGGCAGATGGCTCGAATCGGCGAGTGCTACGAGGGCGTCCTGCCCGCCCTCCGCCGGCTGGCTGCGGAAGGCGTTACCCTAGGCATCTGCTCCATGTGCAGCGAGCCCTATATGCAGGCCTTTCTGGACCGCTTTGGCCTGCGGGAGCTGGTCCCCTTCTGCCGCAACGAGTCGGCGGGCACGGACAAGCGGCTGGTCCTCCGGGAGATGGTGGAGACCTACCGGCCCCGGCGGGCAATCATGGTGGGGGACCGGGCCTACGACAAGGCCGCCGCGGCCTACAGCGGCATCCCCTTCGTGGGCTGTACATATGGCTATGCCCCGGAGGAGGTCTCTGATGCGCCGATCCTGGCCGCCAGCGGAGCGGAGCTGTATAGCGCCGTTCGGCAGGTCCTGGATTCCCAAAGACCCTAATACCCTATAACAAACCTGCTGCAAAACAAGATGAAGTGGTGAGATAAGCGCATTTCTTGGGAATGAACGGTCCCTGGATACAACTCGTATCCGGGGACCGCTCATCCTATCATATTATCTGTTTTTCTGCTTCTGCACTCTACCCAGCCCGGCTTATCTCGTAGTGCTGGACGGCAGAGACAAGGGGCCCTGAGATGTATCTGTCGATATACAGGCATAGTCGCAGGTCTTCCATGATATTTTGTCTGTGTATATGGTAGCCTATCTCAGAGAGGAAATGTATAAATAGAGATGCTGCCGTGGACCCACGACACCTGAGCCCCACCGTTGCCCTTGCGAGGCCTTGTGTGCCACGCTGACTGACAGGGTGGTTCCATGCCCACCGCAGCGCTGCGCCGAACGCGGGGCCTCTCTGGCAGGAGAGGGGCGTATCAGCAAATTCACGAAAACAAGCTATCACAGACCAGTCGATTTTACAGCAGCCGGCTAAAGAAATGTCAAGAATAAAAATTCAGAAACATCTGGATAAAGCAAGGGGCAAAGGGCACACAGGACCAGGCCCATGCCAATTGGGCCAAATTATGTAGGCTGCACGATCACACAGTATGCAAGATGGGGCGATAGGGTTCGTTGTCTCTCATGACAGCGAAAATAACGGCGGTCATCTTCTTTGACACATGGCCGATGATGTTCATATAGCGCAGTCCTTCGGCGGCTTTCTTTTCGTAGTAGGCTTTGAACATGGGGTCGTACTGTACCGCGATGGAACTGGCCATCCAGATGGCCCGGCGAAGATAAGGAGAGCCACGTTTGGACATGCGGAAGGGAAACGTGAGATGTCACGGATCTCACTGAGGATGACGGCGCCCAACACTGCTCCGATACCGGAGATCGATGTGATAGGCGTATGGAACTGGGAGAGGAGCTCTGCCATCCTGCATTCCAGTAGAGCGGCGCTATCTTGGAGCGCCTGGAGCTGGTCTAAGTACAGCAGGAGCAGCGTGGAGTAGGCGCCCTCGCAGTCCGGGATGCCGAAGCTATCCTTAGCGAGCGCTTTGAGTTGCTGCGCCTTCCACTCTCCAAAACGGCCATTACTGGCGGAGCGAAGGACCTCTGTCAGCTTTCCGACCTGGGCTCTGGCCAGTTTCTCCGGTGTGGGGTACTGTTTCAGGACAGCAAGAGCGGTCTTTCCAAAGATCGTACTGAACTGGGTCTCAAATTCGGGGAAGATCTGGTCCGGCAGGGCTGTGATCTTGCGTTTAAGGTCACTGCCCATATCGATGAGATAGAAACGGTTCCGGCACAGCTCACGCAGCGCCATCATTTTCTCCTGTGGTACGTTGCTGGCCTTGTACCGGCCAAACCGAATCGTCTCCGCAATGACCAGTG
>CAMWFH010000046.1 GCA_947173485.1 uncultured Clostridia bacterium
ACGGCTGGTTCCTGCCCTTCTCCGGCTCCGACGTGGACGGCTATGACGAGGCCGCAGGCGCATTCGAGGAAGCGGACGCCATCATCGCCGCCTATGAGGCCGGAGAGACAGAAGCCTATCTGTACGATGATGAGGCTGGGGAGACCATCTCCCTGGAGGTCACATCGGAGAGTTATGCCGAGGCCCTTGACGTGGAGGAACCCGATCCTGCCAGCTACGGGACCTGGGTCCCCGGCCTGCCGGTATTGGCAGAGGGCCTGCTGGACACCATGGGGGTCAGCGGTGTGCTGGCGTCCCTGATCCTGGACGGCATCGTGGGCGGCGTAGGCGCTGTCCTGGGCTTCGTGCCTCAGATGCTGGTGCTGTTCCTGCTGCTGGCCATCCTGGAGGACGTGGGCTATATGGCCCGGATCGCCTTCATCATGGACCGCATCTTCCGCCGCTTCGGCCTGTCCGGCAAGAGCTTCATCCCCATGCTGGTGGCTACCGGCTGCGGCGTCCCCGGCATCATGGCCTCCCGGACCATCGAACAGGATCGTGACCGGAAAATGACCATCATGACCACCGGATTCATCCCCTGCGGGGCCAAAATGCCCATCATTGCCCTGTTCGCCGGGGCGCTGTTCGGCGGCTCCGCTTTGGTTGCTACCTCCGCCTACTTCATCGGCGTGGCCGCTGTGGTGATCTCCGGTATCATGCTGAAAAAGTTCAAGGCGTTCGCCGGGGAACCCGCCCCCTTTGTCATGGAGCTGCCCGCCTACCACGCCCCCTCTGCCAGTAACGTCCTGCGCTCCATGTGGGAGCGGGGCTGGTCCTTCATCAAGCGGGCCGGAACCATCATTCTCCTGTCCACCATTATCCTCTGGTTCCTCAGCAATTTCGGCTTTGCGGACGGCGGCTTTGGCTGGGTGGAGGACAGCGACGCCTCCCTGCTGGCTGCGGTGGGCAGCGTGATCGCAGTAATCTTCATTCCTCTTGGCTTCGGGAACTGGCAGGCCGCTGTGGCGACCATCACCGGCCTGATCGCCAAGGAGGAAGTGGTCAGCACCATGCAGGTATTTTACCCCGGCGACCTGATCGCCAACATCGCTATGGCCTTTACCGCCGCCTCTGCCTACTCCTTTATGGTGTTCAACCTGCTGTGCGCCCCCTGCTTCGCCGCCATGGGCGCCATCAAGCGGGAGATGAACAACGCCAAGTGGACCTGGGCCGCTATCGGCTATATGTGCGGCTTCGCTTATGTAGCCTCGCTGATCGTTTACCAGTTAGGCGGGCTGCTCACCGGAATCGTGACCTTCAGCCTGTGGACGGCGGTCGCCTTGGCAGCTCTGGCCGCGATCATCTACCTGCTGTTCCGCAAGGGCTATCAGGGTGAGGACCGCGCCCGGCAGTTGAGCTCTGTGGCCGCTGCCGCGAGCTAGTCAACGGGGAAAGGAGCGACTTGTCATGCCCGCTATCTTGGGAAATATCATCGTGACCGCCGCGCTGACCGCTGTTGTGGCGCTGGCTGTCCGGTCCCTGTGGAAGTCTCACAAGTCCAGCGGAGGCTGTAATGGCGACTGCGGGAACTGTCGGGGCTGTCACTAAAACTTCAGATCTTGCAAGACATGGTGAGGAGGCATGGGCAGTGCGATCTGCTCATGCCTTCTCCTATTAGGGAGGAACGATTCTATGGCGGAATTACGGGAAGCCCAACTGCGCTATCTGCTGGCGATCTATGAGCTGGGGCGGATCAGACCAGATGTGGGTACACAGGACATCGCGAAGGCCATGAACTGCTCAAAAGCCTCTGTCACTAAAATGACGGCAATACTGATGGACATGGATCTCCTGGTGCGGGAGCGGTACGGAAAAATCTATTTGACGGATACCGGCTTTTTGCTGGCGAAGGATATGCTCCGGTGTGTCGAACTGATCCGTGAACGGCTTCCGGCGTTGGGGTTCGATTTGACCGAGGAAGAAGCGCGGGACTTTATACGCACGATGGTGGTGGATCTGCCGGAGCATTGCCGGAGACGGCTGGCGGGGAGGATATAATGGCATAGAGATCTTGTGTCGATGCATCTATTTGGGAGGTGGACGAAAGAAATGACAGAAACCGTTTTGCTTGAATCACTTCTTCCCTTCCTGGGGACATCATTAGGGGCAGGGTGTGTGTTCTTCTTAAAGAGGGGGATGGATCTGATGCTCCAGCGGGCCCTGACCGGCTTTGCTGCTGGGGTCATGGTGGCGGCGTCTGTCTGGAGCCTGCTGGTCCCCGCCATGGAACAGGCGGAGAGCATGGGCCGGTGGGCATTTCTCCCTGCGGTGATCGGCTTTTGGTTAGGTGTCCTGTTCCTGCTGGTCCTGGACAGGACGATCCCCCACCTGCACCAGAACAGCACGCAGCCGGAAGGCCCCCATACCCGGCTGAAGCGGACCACCATGCTGGTGCTGGCCGTCACTCTGCACAATATCCCGGAGGGGATGGCGGTAGGCGTGGTGCTGGCGGGCTGGATGGCCGGGAACAGCGGCATCACCGCCGCCGGTACGCTGGCCCTTTCCCTCGGCATCGCCCTTCAGAACTTCCCGGAGGGGGCTATCATCTCTATGCCGTTACAGGCGGAAGGGATGGGAAAAGGACACGCTTTCTTATATGGCGTCCTCTCCGGTATCGTGGAGCCTTTGGCGGCAGTCCTGACCATGCTGGCGGCAGGGCTGATCCTGCCCGCTCTGCCCTACCTGCTCAGTTTTGCGGCGGGAGCCATGATCTATGTGGTGGTGGAGGAGCTGATCCCGGAATCGTCTGCCGGGGAACACTCCGACCTGGGGACACTGTTCTTCGCAGCGGGATTTGCCCTCATGCTGGCGCTGGATGTGGCGCTGGGATAAAAAAGGCTTGACAGATCCCGTCCGGTCTGTTATTCTATAACAGTGATATATAACACTGTTATGAGCGAGGTGCAGCATGGAAGGACAGAGTGAGACTTTGATCCGAATCCATCAAGCGGCTATGGAGGAGTTTCTGGAAAAGGGCTTTGCGGATGCCTCCCTGCGGCAGATCGTCAAGAATGCCGGAGTGACTACCGGGGCCTTTTATGGATACTACTCCAGCAAGGAGGCCCTGTTCACCGCTTTGGTGGAGCCTCATGCGGCGGCGGTCATGGGAATGTTCATGCGGGCACAGACGGCGTTCTCCGAACTGCCGGAGGCGGAACAGCCCGACCATGTGGGGGTAGAGTCCAGGGACTGCGTCAAGGAGATGCTGGATTACGTCTATCAGCATTTGGCGCCGTTCAAACTGCTAGTCTGCAAGGCCCAAGGCACAGGATATGAGAACTTCATCCATAACATGGTGGAGATCGAAGTGGAGGCGACCCAACGCTTTATAGATGTCCTCCGCAGGCAGGGGCGAGAGATACCAGACCTGGACGATCAGCTCTGCCACATCATTGCCAGCGGGATGTTCCACGGGATATTCGAGGTCGTGGTCCACGATATGCCCTATGACCGGGCAAAGCACTATGTCCAGCAGCTCCAGGATTTTTTCCTTGCTGGCTGGCACAGCATGATGGGGGTCTAAGACCCCTTTCATTCCGGCCAAGAGTTAGTTATGACTAACTTTTTGAGCGGATATAAGAGAGCGGCCGCGGCGCTTTCTGTATCATAAATCATCTGTTTGCAAGGAGGTATCCACTTGAAGAAAAACAGCGAGCTCCAAGAGCTGATGGGCTATGCCGGGGGACACAGGTATTTGACCTACCTATCCCTGCTGCTGTCCGCCATCAGTGCGATCCTGGCCCTTTTCCCCTTCGTTTTCCTGTTCCGAATCATCCAGGAGGTCATTGCGGTGGCCCCCAACTACGCACAGGCCACCCACATCGTCCGCAACGGCTGGATGGCGGTGGGCTTCGCGGTGCTGTCCATCGTGATCTATGTCTGCGCCCTGATGTGTTCCCACCTGTCGGCCTTCCGCATTGCCGGGAACATCCGCAAGGCGCTGATGGCCCACATTGCCGAGCTTCCCCTGGGCTTCATCGGGGAGGTGGGCAGCGGGAAGATCCGCCGCATCGTCAATGACAGCAGCGCGGCCACGGAAACCTATCTGGCCCACCAGCTCCCCGATATGTCGGCGGCGATCACCACGCCGGTGTGCATGATCGTCATGCTGTTCCTGTTCGACTGGCGGTTTGGCCTTGTCAGTCTCCTGCC
>CAMWFH010000047.1 GCA_947173485.1 uncultured Clostridia bacterium
ACATTGGCCTGTTTCATATCGCTCAGGCTTTTGCCAATTATCTCTTGACACATACGCCCCATCCTATCACAAGAAAAGCTCCTTGTAAAATCAATTATCTCATATTATAATATAGAGGATAATCTATATAAGACAGCAGGAGGTCCCTATGACGCAGCTGGATATCGAGACCTTTTTCGCCGTCCTGGAGCATCCTACCATGACGGCGGCGGCCCGTGCCCTGTTCATCACCCAGCCCTCCCTGTCGGCCCGTCTCCAGGCGCTGGAGCGGGAGGCGGGGGCGGTCCTGTTCCAGCGGGGCAAGGGCCAGCGCCGGCTGGAGCTGACGGAGGAGGGCCGCCGGTTCCTGCCCCTGGCCCGGCGGTGGAAAGGCCTGCTGGAGGAGACGGCCCGGTTCTCCGCCGTGCCCCACCAGCGCTTTCTCCATGTGGCCGCGGTCTACACGGCCAACCAATACTTCCTGCCGCCAGTGTACGAGGCCCTTTTGGCGCGGATGGAGCAGGTCTCCCTGCAAGTAGAGACGCTGCGCAACTACGAGGCCATCAGCTTCGTGGCCCAGGGCGATGCGGACCTGGCCATCGTAGACAGCCTGGCCCGCTATGAGTACCGGATGGAGAGCCGCCCCCTGTTCCGGGAAGGGTGGCTGCTGCTGCGGGCCCAGGGCGCCCCTGTTCCGGCGGGTCCCGTTCACCCCCACGCTCTGGACCCGGCGGCGGAGCTGCTGGTCTCCTGGCAGCAGGAGATCCGCCAGTGGCATGACGAGTGGTTCGGCGCTGACGCCTGGCCCCTGCTCTATACAGATATCCCCCAGCTGGTGGAGCGGATGGACCTCTCCGGCGGCCGGTGGTCCATCATCCCCGCCTCCTCTGCCGCCTACTTCCGGCAGCAGGGGCAGGTCTGTCCCCTGGCCCACCCGCCGGCGGAGCGGACCTTCTACCTGATCACCCGAAAGGGGGAGCCCCTCTCCCCGCCGGCGCAGATGTTCCTGGAGCTGCTGGGGGAGCATCTAGCGGGGGTGGAGGGGGTGCGTCTGCTGATCTAGGCCGTGCGGCCAGGACTGCGGGCCTTACAAATTCGAGCCGTAAAATAGGATCGCCCGGCGCTGCCTCACAGGACAGCGCCGGGCGCTTTATCATTATGCCCGCTCTCCAAAGATCTCCCGGATCTTCTCCGCCGCCGCGCCGGCAAAGCGGATATGGGACTCCGGCATCCAGTGGAGGCCGTCGGCATCGCTGGGGGCAGCGTAGAGGGCAGCATCCAAGAAATAGCAGTCCAGGTCCTCTGCCGCCTGGCGGTAGACCTCCGCAAAATGGCGGGACAGCTCCCCGCCCCGGTCACAGCCGTACTTGCCATAGACCTCGGTCCGGCCCTGGCCGGCCTTGATCAGCGTGGGGGCCACCACCAGGACGGGCGGGGCCGTCCTCTCCCGGCCGCAGAAGTCCACCGCCTGGACAGTCCCCACCAGAGCCCGGATCCCGTCCCCCATGCGCTCCACCGTAAGGCGGAAACAGTCCTGGAGGTCGTTGGTGCCCAGCATGAGCACCACCAGGTCCAAGGGGCGGTGGCTGCGCAGGCAGGGGTCCAGATAGGTCAGGCCGTTGCGCCAGGACTCCCCCGGCATCTCATACATAGTGGTCCGGCCTCCCAGTCCCTCCTCGATCACCTGGCAGTCCAGGAGCCTCGCCAGCCGGGCGGGCCAGCGGATGTCCTCGCCGTAGCGGTCGGAGGGGATGCCCAGGTCCTTCCACCGGGGGATACAGCCCCAGGTGTTGGAGTCCCCGTAGCACAAGATCCGCCGGTCCATCACACCTCCAGGGCCTGGGCCGACTGCTCCAGCTGGGCCAGAAGGGCACGCAGCTTGGCCTCCTTCTCTCGCTCGGCGTTGACCACGGCCTCCGGGGCCTTGGCGGTGAAGGCCTCATTGCTCAGCTTCTTGGCGATGATCTCCAGGCCCTTCTTGGTCTTTTCGATCTCCTTGGCCAGGCGGGCCCGCTCCGCGTCCAGGTCCACCAACTCCGCCAGGGGCATATACACCTTGGCCTCGTGGGTCACGTCACAGACCAGCCCAGCGGTGTCCGCCGGCTCCTCTCCCCGGACATCCACGGAGGAGGCACTCATCAGCCGGAGCAGATAGCCCGCGCCGGCGGCGAACTCCTCGGAGCGCCGGGTGACGATGGTGACGGCAGCCTTTTTGGAAGGGGGCACGTTCAGAGCCGCCCGGCGGGCCCGGATGGCCTTGATAACGTCCATCACCCGTTCCATGCCCTCCTCGGCCACCTTATACTCCATATCCTCCCGGTACTCCGGCCAGCTCTGGAGCATGAGGAAACCGCCCTCCGGCACCTCCGGGGCGTGGGGCAGGGCCTGCCAGATGCTCTCTGTCAGGAAGGGCATGAAGGGATGGAGCAGCTTGAGGGTCTGGGTCAGGACGTAGCACAGCACCTGCTGAGCCTGCTCCTTGGCGGCGGGGTCGTCCCCCTGGAGGCGGGCCTTGGTCAGCTCGATATACCAGTCGCAGAAGCTGTCCCAGATGAAGTCATAGACCTTGGCGGCGGCTACGCCCAGCTCATAGGCGTCCATGTTCTCCGTGACTTCCTTGATGAGCCGGTTCAGCTTGGACAGGATCCACTTGTCCTCCCGGGTGGTCTCCGCCGGCAGCGCCATCTGGTCGATGGTCAGGTTCATCATCACGAACCGGCTGGCGTTCCAGATCTTGTTGGCGAAGTT